>JAQWTI010000039.1 GCA_029242745.1 Acidimicrobiales bacterium
TCCCCCTCCCTCCGCCACTCAACCTCATCAAGGACACACCGGTTTTTTCTCAGGAACGGATTCGTCCACGTAAGTCGCTCAACCACTCGTCGGCTGACCGTGA
Organism: Acidimicrobiales bacterium; assembly: GCA_029242745.1. GTDB lineage: Bacteria > Actinomycetota > Acidimicrobiia > Acidimicrobiales > MedAcidi-G1 > UBA9410. Next base: position 104 of record JAQWTI010000039.1, read on the forward strand.
TGCCGCAGAGGCTTCAGTTCGAACTTTGTCGACGTTCTGCCCAACTGCTGGGTATGAACCTAGAAATTTCACGTTGCCGTGCTTCATGTGGAGATTGCGGAGACAGTCAACTACCAACTCGTCAGCTAGATGGCCTTCGAAGTCGATTAAAAAGCAGTAGTCGCCGAGACCTTGCTTAGTAGGGCGCGACTCGAGGCGCGTCAGATTAATTGACCGAGCAGCAAACTCCTGGAGGATTCCCAGTAGCGATCCTGGACGATCAGCTCGCTGGAACACAACCACTGAGGTTTTGTCATGACCGGTGGGTTCTGGGATGCCTTCAGCAGCCACCAGAACGAAGCGTGTCTGGTTCTCAGGGTGGTCCTCAATATGGTCAGCCAGTATCTCAAGCCCGTAGGCCTCGGCAGCCCGGGCCGGGGCTATGGCCGCTGAATGAATGTCTGGAGATGCTGCCAACAGGCGGGCAGCATCTGCCGTCGAGTTAGTGGTCTGTACTTCAGCATTGGGGAGATGCTGGGCAAGCCAACTGCGGCACTGCGCAATGGCATGCGGGTACGAACAAACTCGTTTCACATTGGCCAGTTCCGTACCAGGGGCCACCATAAGGTTCAGTTGGATGGAGATCACGACCTCGCGCTGGATCAGTAGGTCCACCTCGAAGGCCAGAGTGTCCTGGGTAATGTTGACACTGCCCTCAATGGAGTTTTCGATTGCTGCAAATCCAAGATCAGCCTCGGCAGCAACCACCTGTCGGAAAACGTCGGGGATAGATGGAGCTAGACGCAGGTCGAGTTCCAGAAGATCGTTCTGGGTATACAACGCCTGCTCGGTGAAAGTTCCCGTCGGGCCGAGGTAGGCGAGTGTTGACGGCTCCGAGGGTGTGAGATTGGCCACAGGAAGGGAGGATAGTGACATGGACGCCAATGCCTTGCATGAGTTGTTAGACGAAGTGGCGTCAGGGGCGTTGTCGCCGGACGATGCAGTACGCCATCTAAGTCGTCTTCCGTTCGCTGATATCGGCGTTGCCCGTATCGATCACCACCGTTCCCTGCGTCAGGGCCTACCTGAGGCGGTTTACGCCCCCGGCAAGTCTGTTGGTGATGTGGTCACAGTGCTCACTGAGCTGTTGGACTATGGAACCGGGCCAGTGGTGTTGTCCCGGGCTGATAGCCAACAGGTGAGTGCTGCTCTTGAAGTGGACTCCTCCGGGATGGTGCTGGGACATACCGTGGTATGGCGGCGGGCTGACGACCGTGACGAAAGAGTGCTCGTGGTAACCGCAGGGACGGCTGATGCTCCAGTAGCCGACGAGTGTGCAGCGGTGCTATGGGCACATGGTCTAGATGCAGGACGACTCTCTGATGTCGGTGTATCAGGAATTCACCGTTTGCTAGCTGACGTAGATCGCATCCACGAGGCAGATGCCGTAGTTGTGGTGGCTGGGATGGAGGGAGCGTTAGCCAGTGTGGTCGGTGGCCTCACCGACGCCCCAGTAGTGGCGGTACCGACCAGCGTGGGCTATGGGTCGTCGCTTGAAGGTGTCACAGCGCTGCTCGGGATGCTGGCTTCGTGTGCCTCCGGGCTAACGGTGGTCGGAATCGACAACGGATTTGGAGCTGGGTGTGCTGTGCTTCGTTCCCTAAGGCCCGTTGCGCAACGACTGAGACTTGATACCTCCATGAAGGGAGATCGCTCATGACCAGAGTGGCCTGGTTTCAACCGTTTTCGGGGATCGCCGGTGATATGGCCCTAGGCGCGTTGTTGGACGCAGGCGCCAACGTGGACGAGGTCCGAACTCTTCTTGGCCGTTTACCAGCATCGGGCTGGCACCTGACCGCTGACCCAACAATGCGAGGAGGGATTGCTGCGATTGACGTCCGGGTAGTTGCGCAGGAATCGGTGGCAGACACGCATAGCCACCGTAGGGCAGAAGACATTCTGGCCATGGTGGATACTGCGTGCTTCCCTGATCGAATGGCCCGGAGAGCCCGTAGCACCTTCGAGGCACTGGCCCGAGTTGAAGGCCATATCCATGGAATCCCACCGGCCGATGTCCACTTCCACGAGGTAGGGGGGATTGACAGCATTGTCGATGTTGTTGGTACTTGTGCAGCCCTTGAAGTGCTCGATGTTGACGAGGTGCGGTCCTCCAGTGTTGCCATTGGAAGTGGCACCGTGGAATCAGCTCACGGAACCCTTCCTGTTCCTGCCCCAGCAACCATTGCTTTGCTGACTGGCGCTCCCACACACGGGACCGATACGCCCTTTGAACTCACCACCCCAACCGGCGCAGCGCTCCTAGCCAGCATGGTTGGTAACTGGGGGCCGATGCCTGCATTGGTTGTCGAGGGCACCGGATACGGGGCAGGTGATCGTGACCTCGATGGAAGACCCAACGTCACCCAGGTGGTGGTGGGAACGCTCTGTGAAACGTCCGTGGGTGGCAGCGCTGGTCAGGGATTCGATCTAGGTACTGGTGAGCCGATGCTGGTGCTCGAGGCCAACGTCGATGATGTAACCGGCGAAGTTCTCGCCTACGCCTTGGCCCAGTGTCTAAATGCCGGTGCACGTGACGCATGGGTCACTCCCATCGTGATGAAGAAGGGACGGCCGGCCCATGCAGTGAGTGCTCTCTGCAACTCGTCTGACCTAGGCGCTGTCGCTGCCGTGCTGACAGCCGAGACGGGGTCCTTTGGGGTACGGGCCCACCCAGTTGAGCGATGGGCCGCAGAACGGACCACGGATGAAGTGCTGGTCGATGGGCATTCAGTCGCTGTCAAGGTGACAGAGGGTCGCGCTAAGGCTGAATATGACGACGTGGCGCGGGTGGCTGCGGCCACTGGGCTGCCTCTGCGCGAGGTGCTAGCGCGTGCTGAGGCGGCTTGGCGGGCCGCCGAAGCGAGTCGTGGTTAACACTTCTCGTACCCTTGACTGTCATGACCGACGACCGCCTTTATTTCCGACAGCTACTTTCTGGAAGAGACTTCGCCACTGACGACCAGATGGCCCAACAGATGGCTAATTTCGTCTACCTCATCGGTGACCGGGTCACCGGTGAGGCGGTGATTGTCGATCCGGCCTACGACGTGGACGGCATCCTCGATGTTTTGGAGGCTGACGGCATGCGATGCACCGGTGCGCTGGCCACCCACTACCACCCGGATCATGTGGGTGGCTCAATGATGGGCTATGACATCATCGGCGCTGCCGATTTGCTTGAACGCACCTCGGTACCGGTCCACGCCCAGCACGAGGAAGCCAAGTTCATCTCTGAAGTAACCGGCTTGGGCGACGGTGAGATAGTTGGACATAACAGTGGCGACGTGGTCGCAGTCGGAGCCGTTGACATCGAACTAATCCACACACCTGGTCACACCCCGGGTAGTCAGTGCTTTTTAGTGGATGGAAGACTGGTAGCGGGCGACACGTTATTTCTTGAGGGTTGCGGTCGGACTGACTTGCCCGGGGGTGACTCCGCAGCGCTGTACGACAGTCTCCACAACCGCTTGGCCAAGGTGCCTGATGAGGCCGTCTTGTACCCGGGTCACCTTTATTCACCTCAGTCTTCTGCGCCCATGGGCGATACTCGGCGTGACAACTTTGTATTTACGCCTCGCTCAGAGGAGCAGTGGTTGACCATGTTCAGCCGTTGAGTTGAATTGTTCTTCAACTAGGTACACAACCAGAAACGAGACACCCGTGTTCCGTGCATTACGGATGGACAAGCCTGACGGAGAGTTCCACTTGGATTTTGTGGAACTCGAGGACGGCGAACTACCACCAGTTGGTGATGCCGATAACCCTGAGGTGGTTGTCGATGTCGAGTATTCAACTGTCAATTACAAAGATGCTCTTGCAATTACGGATTCGTCTCCCATCATTCGGTCCTGGCCGATGGTCCCGGGCATTGATCTGGCCGGCACGGTTGCTTCTAGTAGCGATCCCAATGTGCCGGTGGGTCAGCGTGTGGTGGTTAACGGCTGGGGGGTTGGTGAGGATTCCTGGGGGGGCTTGGCTCAGCGCGCCCGGGTCCGTGGTGCATGGACCGTGCCACTGCCCGATGGTATGTCGACGGCCGAGGCCATGGCTGTTGGCACCGCCGGGTACACGTCAATCCTCTGTGTTTTGGCCCTTGAGGACCACCAGGTGACTCCGGACAGCGGGCCAGTACTGGTTACTGGGGCAGCAGGTGGTGTGGGCAGTGTGGCAGTGGCTCTTCTGGCTGGTCTTGGTTATGAGGTACATGCCTCGACGGGCCGCATGGAAGAGTCTGATTATTTGACTGCTTTGGGTGCCACCTCGATCGTTGAGCGGTCTGAACTGGACGAGCCGGGGAGTCGGCCTCTGGCTCGGACCCGTTGGGCTGGGGCGGTCGATGCAGTGGGCAGCCACACACTGGCCAATGTGCTGGCCCAGGTGCAACCTGAGGGTTGCGTGGCCGCCTGTGGGTTAGCCCAAGGTATGGACCTCATGACGACTGTGGCACCCTTCATCCTTCGAGGTGTGACTCTGCGGGGTGTGCACTCGGTCTTTGTGCCACAAGCCCGGAGACTTGAGGCTTGGCGCCGGCTCGATAAGGATCTTGATCGCCGCCTCCTCGCATCGATGACAACCAAGGTTGGCTTGGATCAAGTGCCAGTCATTGCCGATGAGGTGCTAGCTGGACAGGTCCGCGGACGGTGTGTCGTCGACGTACACGCCTGACCTAGCCAGCTCCAGATAGGAAGACGACTGACGGTGCGCCTTGGCTTGGGAATCGATGTCTGGGGATCGTCCAGAGTTCAGTTGCCTTTGAGGCGGATCTTGTTGGCTGAGCAGTTGGGCTTTGACTCAGTGTGGACCGCTGAGATCTATGGGGCCGATGCTGTTACCCCGCTCGCATTCTTGGCAGCCCACACCCGGTATTTACGTCTCGGATCAGCTGTAGCTCAGGTTCCGGCCCGCCCCCCGACGATGGCGGCAATGCAGTTCGGGACGCTGGAGGGGCTGGCCCCCGGACGGGTGGTGTGCGGCCTTGGCCTGTCTGGCCCGCAGGTGGCTGAGGGTTGGTATGGCCAGCCGTGGGGGCAACCCAACCAGCGGCTTCGGGACTACGTGGCGATCGTCCGGCAGGTGTTCCGAAGGGAGGGGCCGGTCGCCCACGACGGATCAGAGTTGGTACTTCCCTACACCGGGCCGGGATCGGTCGGGGCTGGTCGGCCGTTGAAGTCGATCCTGCACATGAACCCCGACCTACCCATATTCCTGGCCACCGGTGGGCCAGCCAACGTACGGCTGACCGCTGAGGTGGCCGATGGATGGCTGCCGCTGGGGTACACCCCGGGAAGTGCCCACCTCTACGCGGCCGACCTGGCTGAGGGCCTGCACCGAGGTGGTCGCTCGATGGCGGACCTGGAGGTACAGGTGGCGGTGACCGTCAGGCTCACTGATGACGTGGGCGCGGTGTTCGACGCGGCCCGCCCGGGTGTAGCGATAAGGGTCGGTGGCTACGGGCCGTCCTCACACAACTTCCATCGGGACGCCATGTCACGGCGGGGATTCGGTGAGGCGGCCGACCGGATAACCGAACTGTTCGCTGCAGGCCGTCGAGACGAGGCCGCTGCCGCAGTACCGGATGACTACCTCGACGACGGGGCCTTGGTCGGTTCCCGGCAACGCATAACTGAGAGGTTTGAGCAGTGGCGATCGACTCTGGCGACTGGTCTCACGGTGCGGCCAACCTCGATCGAGGAGATGGAGCTGGTGGTCGAGCTGGCGGGCTGTGAGCCACGACCTGATGTGGAGGTTCCACCGGGTCCGGCGTTCTGATCAGGACGGAACTACGTGTGGGCCGGACACAACCGCAGGTGTCCCAAACAGTGGTGCGCGAGGAGGGACTTGAACCCTCACATCCTTTCGGACACAGGAACCTGAATCCTGCGCGTCTGCCAATTCCGCCACTCGCGCGAGTCGTGTCTGGAAGGCTAACGGGAGCAATGATGACCTCGCTGTGCTCAACCGAGGCATCAACCATCAGTACCATTGCATGTCTTAAGCGTAAGGAGTCTCGCAGGTGGTGTTTGATAGGTGATGATGGCCCGCCGTTCCCGACGCCGCTCGACCGAACTGGAGGCCAGTTCGGCCACCCACGTTGGTCACCTCCGTGATGTCAACCAAGATGATCTAGCTGTAACTGATCATTTGTTTGTGGTAGCTGACGGGATGGGTGGCCATCGTGGTGGTGAGGTGGCCTCGACGTTGGCCACCTCGGTCGTGGTTGAGGACTTTGATGGCACCGACCGGGCAGCGTTGGTCCATGCGGTCCGCCAGGCGAACCGGGCGGTTCTTGAACGGGCAGCTGCTGATACGGATTTATCGGGGATGGGTACCACCCTCTGCGCCCTGGCTGTGGTCGATGGCCCAGGTGGTCAAGGTGGGCCTGAGGCTTTAGCGGTGGTCAATATTGGCGACAGCCGGGTATATCGGCTTGATGCAGGAGGTCTAATTCAGGTAAGCGACGATCACAGCCTGGTGGCTGATCTTGTGCGGGCCGGCGAATTGTCTGCTGAGGAGGCTGCCGTTCATCCACAACGAAACATCCTCACCCGAGCGCTTGGTATTGAGGTTGATCCAACCATCGATAGTTGGGAGGTCTCTCCGGCCCGGGGAGACCGTTTTCTCCTTTGCAGCGATGGGCTGTTCAACGAACTGGGAGATATGCGCATAGCCGAGTTGTTGGGCGATGGTTCGGTTCACGAGGCAGCCAGCCGACTGGTGGCCGAGGCACTGGACGAAGGAGGGCACGACAACGTCAGCGTTTTGGTTGTTGAGGTAGTCAATGGTCCTGAGTTGCCGTCTGGAGGACGACCACCTATCTCGGTGGTTCGATCGGAGCGAGCTACGGGACCAGTGAGGTCCCAAGCGGTGGACCTTGATGAAAGAACTACTCTGCGCACCTCTGTCGGTGTGGTGAGCGCCATCGTTTTGGCCGCAGTGCTGGTGTTTTCTTTGTACGCCCGCCAAGGATTGTTCATCGGCCATGACCAGGGTGATGTAGCCGTATTTCGCGGCCGTCCATCTGGGATTCTTTGGTTTGATCCAGTGTTTGTGGAAGGCGGCGACCTCCGAGTTGCACTTCTTGATGATTCAACCCGGGCGGCTGTCCTGGAGACGATCCCGGTGGGCACCCTCGACGAAGCCCGACGTCTGATCGAGGGATTCCGGGCGCACTTGAGAGATCGATGACTATCCACGGGCGACAGCCCGCACAAACCGGCCTCCTGTAGAATCAGGCGTCGTGTCAGCACAGGGACCCACTGTCTTCAACGGGCGGTACGAACTCCACCGGCAGATAGCCCGGGGAGGTATGGCCGACGTCTATTTGGCGCGTGACCTGCTCTTGGATAGGCCAGTGGCCGTCAAGGTGTTGTTTGATGAGTTCTCACGGGACCCTGACTTCGTTGAGCGGTTTCGTCGAGAGGCTCAGGCAGCAGCAAACCTGAACCACCCCAACGTGGTGAGCGTGTTCGACTGGGGAGAGGAGCAGGGCACGTACTTCATAGTCATGGAGTACGTCGATGGACGCAGCCTTGCTGAGATTCTTCGGGCTGACGGACCGATGCCCGCCGACCGGGCTGCTGAGGTGGCCGCTGATATCGCCGCAGCGTTGGCTTTCGCCCATCGCAATGGCCTGGTACACCGTGACGTAAAGCCCGGCAACGTGCTGGTAAGCCCCACCGGCCACGTAAAGGTGGCTGACTTTGGCATCGCCACGGCGCTGGTGGGAGCCCGAAATGACCTCACTCAGTCCGGTTCGGTTATGGGCACAGCCACGTACTTTTCGCCGGAGCAGGCTCAGGGGCGACCGGTCGATCCGCGAAGTGATCTCTATTCGCTTGGTGTCGTGCTCTACGAGATGATCCTAGGGAGGCCACCATTCACTGGTGAAACACCTATGGCAATTGCCTACCGACACATTGAAGACAGCCCACTCTCGTTGCGGTCGGCTGGCGCTGCGGTGGCTGAGTCACTGGAGGCCATAACACTGAAGTTGCTGGCCAAGAACCCGGTAAACCGTTACCCCACTGCCGAGGATCTGCGAAGTGACCTCAAGCGTTACAGAGATGGGGCTCACGACCTTCGAGCTACCTCGTCAAATGCCGTACCGTCACCGGCCAGCCCAATCGCGCCGGCGCCATCGCCATCAGGAGGCTTTGGGTCGGCCACCCGTCACCGACGTGATGACGGAATACGACGGACCGCAATGTTCACTGTGGTGCTGGTTGGATTGCTGGTGGCCTTTGGCTTTTTGGTGTTGGAGTTTTTTGACACCCTTGGGATGGGTGGTGGCGACGAGCCAACCCAAGTAGGCATCGAGATGGTCGAGGTCCCCACGCTGATTGGTCGACCTTTAGACGAGGCCCGTTCCACTCTGCGCGACGCCCGTCTCAGCCTCCAGACAGATTATGAGGCCAACTCAGATTTTCAGGAGAACACGGTTTTCAACCAAGAACCGCCGGCTGGGACAAAGGTTGAACCGGCCGAGACAGTGCGTGTATGGGTGAGCAAGGGCACCGGGCCGATGAGGCTCCTCGACGTCAAAGGAGACCAGACAGTTGATGCCGTTCGTGATCTTGAGGCAATGGGTCTCAAGGTGGAGACGGTGGGTCAGGAACACCCCGTGGTGCCGTCCGGTCAGGTAGTCGACCAGTCGCCTGATCCGGGCACGGAAATCACATCGAATGCTCGTGTGATCCTATTTGTTTCGACCGGTCCGGCCCTTGAAGAGGTGCCTGATCTATCGAACCGACCAGTTCTGGATGCCATGAACATTGTGTCCCGCCTCGGTTGGCAAACCAGCACCTTTGAGGAGAAGAGCCGGACGGTGCCCGAAGGACAGGTAGTCCGTACCGAGCCGCCTGCCCGTAGTGAGATGGCACCCGGGGGCACGGTGGTCATAGTGGTTTCGTCAGGTCTACCATCAGCACCTGTCCCGGATGTTGGATCTATGCGCCAGGTTGAAGCAGAGGCCGCACTGACTGAGGCAGACCTAGTAGTCAATGTGCGTCGTGAGTCCCTACCCGCCTACAGCCCTAACGACGGCCGGGTGATTAGCCAGAGTCCACCACCCGGTGGTGAGGTCGACCTAGGAACTCAAGTGACGATTGTGATAGGCCAAGCCGAGGATCCGAGCGGCTAATCAGCGGGTCAGACAACCCGGCGAAGGAAATTGGCTATCAGGTCGTGCCCGTTAGTTGTCAGAATTGATTCAGGGTGGAACTGCACGCCTTCTACATCAAAATCTTGGTGACGTAGACCCATGATGAGACCATCTTCGCTGGTTGCAGTGATCTCCAGCTCGTCGGGTAGGGAGTCTCGGTCGACGATCAGCGAGTGGTAGCGAGTGGCCTCTAGTGGATTGGGTAGCCCAGCAAATACGCCGACTCCCTCATGGTGCACCATTGACGTTTTACCGTGCATAACGGCCGGTGCCCGGACTACCGATCCACCCCAGGCAGCACCAATGGTTTGGTGCCCCAGACAAACTCCAAGCAGGGGAATCCGGCCAGCAGCCCAGCGGATGACAGCAGTAGATATGCCAGCGTCCTCCGGTCGCCCAGGGCCAGGGCTGATTAGTACGGCGTCAGGAGCAAGGGCCTCCACTTCAGCAACCGATAGGGCATCGTGGCGGTAGACCATGGGATCGGCCCCCAGCTCTCCTAGATATTGGACGAGGTTGTAGACGAACGAGTCATAATTATCGATAACTAGCACGCGTGCGTTCACCGTTGTAACGCTAGCTCAACGATTCTCAAGCCCCTTTGGTGCGGCACCACCGCTGTAAGTCGTATCCTCTCAGACATGTCGAGAAGTGAGAACGTCGATCATCCACTAGATGACTCCACGGAGGGTGATCCCGCCCCGTCTCGTCCTCGTCCCGTCAAGAAGCGTGTTCAGGGTGGACGGGTTACGCCAAAAGGCACACAGGGTGGTGCACCAGCAGACCGATCTATGTCGGCTGGGCACGGGCCATCGCCAATGTGGATGACAGTGCTGCTGTTCGGACTGCTGGGTCTGGGTATCCTGATTATCTTTTTCAATTACGTAGGTTGGATGCCTGGCGGAACCAGCAATGGATTTCTGCTTCTGGGTCTCGGCTCGATTCTTGGTGGGATCGTTACGGCCACCCAGTATCACTAACGATCTGCATCCACCTCGTCCAGGTGGCAGTTTGAATTACGTGTTTGTAATTTACCCACAGTTATTTCCCCATGTTGTGGAAAACCATTTATGAGCAGGCAAGACGCGCGAATTTAAGAAATGGAAGCGTCATTCCTCGACAATCTGTAGTTCCATTTCGTCCATGCAGTGACGGGGTGGTTCAGGGGCCTCTGTGGTAGCCGCTGTCATCCGAACTTCGGTGCCGCAGAGGCTGCACCGATATTGGAGTTTTACTTTTCGTAACTCGCCGGCTGGTGGTGGCTCGGGAATCGGGGTGGCCAGCATCCGGAGTACGGCGAGACCCAAGCGGAGCATCACCATGGCTATCGCTACAGCCACGATGATTTTGAACAGGAGCATGCAGCCAGCCTAGAAGAAGTCTGGAAACTGAGTGGGGTGCTGTTCCCCGGTAGTGTCAGCGCCGATCGAGAAGCGATTATCGGACTGGAGAAATTCCATGGAGATAAGTACAGACGTCAACTTGGCACTACTGATCTTGCGGGTGGTGCTAGGCCTGACTCTTGCTGCGCACGGCTTGAACAAGTTCACTGGCGGCGGGAAGATCCCGGGTACCGGACGGTGGTTTGACAGTATCGGGATGCGCTCAGGGCGAGTCAATGCCTATCTGGCGGCGTCGACCGAGCTGGGGGCGGGAGTGTTGATGGCTATCGGGCTGCTTCATTCGCTGGCTGCAGCGGGGGTGATTGGTGTAATGACGGTGGCTGCATGGACGTCTCACCGCACCAACGGGTTCTTCATTATCAAGGAGGGCTGGGAGTACGTCTTCGTCCTGTCTGTGGTCGCTCTGGTGTCGGCCACTTTGGGCCCCGGTGACTGGTCAGTGGACGCGGGACTGGGTATTGCAACTGACCTTGATGGGATGGTTGGCTTCTGGATTGCTCTGCTGGGAGGCGTGGGTGGAGGCATCGGTCAGATGGTGACCTTCTATCGCCCCTCTTCGGTGGCGCCGGGCGATTGAGACGCCTCTGCTGTGCGGGTGGTGTTGAGTGAGGACCATCGGGCCCAGTTCCCTGACGGAGAGCTGTTCGACGGGACACTCGTGCGGCCCTTCGAATGCCCCGAGCGTTGGGACCACGTGGTCGCAGCGTTGGATGCTGCCGGTTTAGACGACCGGACAGCGCCCGATCTGGTCGACCTCGACCGAGTCCAGCGGGTCCACAACCCGGCCTATGTGGAGTTTCTGGCCGACTTCTGGGAAGAGTGGACGGCCAGTGGACGGACTGGCGACGCCATTGCAAGCATGTTCCCACTGCGCGGTTTGCGCCAAGACCGGATCCCTACCGACCTTAAGGGAAGGCTTGGGTACTTTGCTCTGGCAGCCGAGACGGCCATCACCGCCGGCACTTGGCGGGCGGCGTCGGTCTCAGCTGCCATCGCCCAGACGACTCAGCGCCTGGTGGCTGGTGGCGAACCGGTGGCTTTCGGGTTGTGTCGTCCACCCGGTCATCACGCCTCAACCGACCAATTCGGGGGCTATTGCTTTTTGAATAACGCGGCCATTGCGGCCGATGGCTTTTTAGCGGACGGTGCTGAGCGGGTAGCCGTACTGGACGTGGACTTCCACCACGGCAATGGGACCCAGTCGATCTTCTGGGAACGGTCTGATGTATTATTCGCCTCGCTCCACGGGCACCCCGAGAATGCTTTTCCTTATTTCCTTGGATACGCCGATGAGGTGGGGACTGGCCCGGGTGAAGGTTTTACCCACAACTATCCGATGCGTCCCGGTACGGCGTTTGACGAGTGGTGCGCGGCACTCGACAACGCGTGTGGGCAGATCGCCGATCATCGACCCGATGCCCTGGTGGTATCGCTCGGGGTGGATGCCTTCGAGAACGATCCCATTAGTTTCTTTAGTCTGACCAGTGACGACTTCACGAAAGTTGGCCGCCGAATTGGGGCGCTGGAGATTCCGACGGCGTACGTGATGGAGGGTGGCTATGCGGTAGCCGAAATCGGTACCAACACTGTCAACGTTCTCACTGGGCATAATTGCTGACTTCTGATCTGACATTGGGTTGTCAGGCCGGTATTCCTCTCTCAGGGGCCATTCCGTTCGGCGAGTTGGCCTTTGGTGGCGACCAGTTTCCATGCGTCCTCGACCATTGCTCCCACCTCGTCCCAGTCGAGGTCGACATCGAGGTTTAGGCCAACCCATCCCTTGGCTCCCACGTAGGGTGGGATGAAGAACCGGTCCGGTTCTTGGTCGACGAGTTCGGTCTGCACCCCAGCTGCTGCCTTGAACCACAGGGTGGGGCGGTCATCGTCCTGGCGGTGGTGCAGGTTGCAAAAGGCTGTGCGCTTCACCACTGCAAAGGTAGGCATGCCATGGTTGATCCGCTCCTCCACACCGGGCAGAGCCAAGCAAGCGGCCCGTAGTCCATCCAGTAGCGATTGGTCCAGCGTTTCGCGTTCTGAGGTCATTGGGTTGCCAACACACGACGATCCATGGTGGAGCTGATGGGAATCGAACCCACGACCCCCTGCTTGCAAAGCAGGTGCTCTAGCCAACTGAGCTACAGCCCCGGAGACGGTACGAACCGCAGCAAAATGTGTGCGGACCGACAGTCGGTACACCGCAGGATATCCAGATACACCGTAGTCGGAGGGGTCAGCCAGATTAGCAACGGTGAAGGTCTGGGTTGCTTGTCGGTGGTGAACCATTTTCCGATAGGTCTCACTGGAAGTGAAGGTGCTCTGATGTGGGCATGCTTGCCGGCAGTCCACATCCGATGACGACCCTGACGGGTCAGTCCAACGGACGGTCTCTATGACTTTCGGATTCATCGGATGATTAAGTATTTGGGTTCAAAGCGGCGTCTTGTCCCGGTGTTGGACGCCCTTTGTTCCGCGTCAGGCGCTGCCACTGCTCTCGACTTGTTTACGGGGACGACGCGGGTAGCCCAGACCTTCAAGCACCGCGGGTTGAAGGTTACGGCAGTTGATTCGGCTCGCTATGCGGAGCTGTTCGCCCTGTGCTACGTAACCATCGATGCTCAAGAAATCGACCCTGATGAGTTGGCCACGGCACTGGCTTATCTTGATGCCCTCCCAGGTGAGGAGGGCTACGTCACTGAGGTCTTTTGTCGGCAGGCACGGTTCTTTCGGCCGGAAAACGGCTGTCGGATTGATGCCATTCGAAAGTCATTGGATGCGGATTTTGCCAGTTCACCACTGTTCCCGGTTCTGCTAACCAGCCTCATAGAGGCTGCTGACCGGGTGGACTCAACTACTGGCCAACAGATGGCCTATCTCAAGCAGTGGGCACCGCGAGCCCAGCGAGACCTAGAGTTGAGGCGACCAGAACTGCTAAGTGGCACGGGTCGGGCGATTCGTGGTGATGCGCTGGCCCTGGTCCGCGAGGGATCGTTGGGGTCATTTGATCTTGCCTATATAGATCCGCCGTACAACCGACATAGGTATACGGCCAACTATCACGTGTGGGAGACCCTCGTGGCCTGGGACACTCCTGAGTATTACGGGGTGGCCTGCAAGCGGACTGAGGTGCGCGACGGTCCTGTCAACGTGTTCAATCGGAAGGCAACGATGCCTGGCGCCTTAGCCGAGGTAGTAGCCGGGGTCGATGCTGATGTAGTGGTGCTTTCCTACAACGACGAGTCCTGGCTAAACCGCGATGAGCTGGAATCCCTCTGTCGGGTGCGGGGCGAAGTTCAGGTAATGGTCTTTGAGCAGGATCGTTACGTGGGTGCCCGCATTGGTATTCACGGACCGGATGGGACCCGTGTTGGTGATGTATCACATACCCGGAACCGGGAATATGTGGTGCTGGCAGGTGACGGCGCACGTATAAGTCGTATGACCGCTGCCGTGGGTGGCTCAGTCTGATTGTCAGGCTGCCATAGGTCGACCAAAGGGGAGCTCGGACTGCCAACTAGCGAGAAACGCTTCTGCCCGTTCACAGGCTCCAAGGACTGGGCCGTCGTCATGGTCTACCACTGCGGTGACGATGGTTGCTATTGCGTCGCGGGCATCGGTGGCGTTGTCCAGCAGGGTTCCAGCGGTTGTCACAAAGTCGGGTAGGGCTAACACCCCGTTGCGGTGACAGTGGGCGACAGCCTTTGTAGTCAGCGGTAGGGGTCCAATGGGCACAACAGCCCGAACCCGCAGCATGTCAGCGGCTCCGTGGTCAATGGCACCTACCTTAAATCCAATGAATAACAGGTCGGCCTCGGTTGTCAGTGGCTGTTCCGTAACGGTGACGGTTAGGCCTCGTGCGGCGAGTTCTTCGAGTAGTTCTGGTCCACCTGAACTGTCCACTACTGCGGTCTTGGCGTCTGGGCAGGCGGCGAGCCCAGCGGCGACTGCGCCAGCGGCCAGCAGCGCTGGATTGTGGATTTGCTCGATAGCACCCAGCGAGCCTGCGTCAACTCCTTTAGCGGCGATTAGTCGGTAGCCACCATCCCAATCGGCGACCTCAGAGGCGAACGCCGATACGGCCGTGTCACGGTCGTCGACGGTTGCGCTGATGCCAGCCGAGATACCCGTTTCACGGCGCTCCAGAAGAGCCAGAGCGTAGGTACTCGAGCGGGCCAGTTCTTTTGCTCCACCTTGGAGAATCTTCGGTGCACATCGCACTACACCGTGGCCGGGGGCATCGGCCAGGTCGATGGCCACGAAGGCATTGGTGGAGCTCAACTTACGTATATGCATCGGTTCAACTCTTGTCAGTCTTGGGTTCGGTTTCAAGTGACGCCACTATCTGAGTGACACGAAAGCGGGCGTCATCGAGGCGCGATCGGCAGTGGTGGATCAAGACGTTGGCCCGACGGACTCTTTCAGCCAGTACGTCTACGTCAGTGGCATCAGACTCCAACGCAGCCAAGATCTCTTGGATCTCATCTAGGGCCAGTGCGTAACTGGGAAGGTCCTCATCCTTTGCTGAAGTTGCGTCGTTACTCATTGGAGACCTCCATTTCCATCGGATCCATTGATAACCATGTCATGGGCGGACACAGATTCGACGGTACTCGCCACTTCGCCGCCGGCAAGCGTTGTGATGAGCTTGGCACCAACTGCCACGTCGGCTGCAGACCGGATGAGAGTACCGTCCTCTTGTCGGGTGATAGACCAGCCGCGCGCCAGAATCTCTGCCGGATCGAGGGCACGAAGGCGAGCCGCCAGGGCGTCGAGTCGGTCGTCTTGTTGGGTAAAGCGGGCGGCAGCTGATCGCGTAGTTCGGGCGGTGAGGTCCCGGAGCAGATCACCGGCTCGTTCCATAGCGGTCCTGGCCCGGGTTGTTATTGCAACCCCCAGGGCGTCGACGTTGTCGGAATATGAACGAACCTGATCTACGAGAGCGGCGGCGCAAGCGGTTGGCGTTTTAAAGGAAGTGTGAGCCACTTCGTCGGCCACGGACCGGTCGATCTCGTGTCCAATGCCAGTTACTACAGGGGTCCCCAGCGTGGCGATAGTTCGGGCCAGGACTTCAGCATCGAAAGCGGCAAGATCAACGGCTGAACCACCGCCGCGCACTACGGCCACGACGTCGGGTTTGTGAGACGCCACCATCAGTATGGATTCAGCGAGGTCGATGGCAGCGCCGTCGCCTTGCACGCGTGAGTCGCGTTCCAGCACCACAAAAGGCATCTGACTACGCAGTAGTTCATCAGTGAAGTCGGCGTGGGCGGCCGAGCCGACGCTGGTTACCAAGCCGATAGATAGCGGTGGGACCGGAACCAGGAGTGCCCGGTTGGCCCGGAGAAGCCCTTCGTCTAAAAGTGCTTGAAGTAAACGTTCACGCTCGGCAGCAAGCTGGCCAAGCGTGAACGACGGGTCGGCACCGTTCATGATCAGCTGGAGCCTGCCATTAGGAGTGTAGAACTCAAGGCGGGCCCGGATACGAAGCAGCAGGTCGTTTGCCAGTTTCAAGCCGCCAGCACTGGCCAGCGTGCGTTCCACACTGGCCCGCGATCCCTTGAAGAGAGCCACGCTGAACTTTGCTCCGACGGCCCGGCCGGGTAGATCCGATGGCTCAACGAGGTCGAAGTAGGCGTGTCCAGACTGCGCATCATGGAAGCCGGAGACTTGGCCCTCAACCCACAGATCTTCCGGAAAGGTTTTGTTCAACCCTTCTTTCACCAGTGTGGCTAGATCGCCGACGCTCAGAATCTGTCGTTCATCTTCTATGAGGTCGTCCGCTGCTAAGCGGTCGGTTGGGCCGGTCACATGCTGAACCTAGCCCCGAGTTGTTCGGGTGGTGCCAGCGCCGTTAGAGATCCCTAATTGCAGGTCCTGTGACATTCCAAAGCGTCAGAATTGCCGTTCACCGGTTGTTGCAGAAGCAGTAGAGCAATTTGCAGAGGCCGCCGAGACCACAGACTTTGATATCCGGTCGCGTTGTCATGCGGGGGGAAGGACTCCGATGTTTGCTAGTGATACATCGTGGCTGAGATCTGGGGTTGGACATCCTGTTGGATGGCCGAAGTTCCAGAATTGTCAACTAGAGACGGACCCGCTCGCTGTCCGGGTCGTAGAACGGTCGGAATGATGCACTTGCAGGGACCCGTGTGCCGTTCACCTCGACCTCGAAGGTTCCTTCGATGACTTGAGCCCGAGGGGTGTCAGGCTCACACGGAACGTACCCCATGCCGAGAGCCCCGCCCACGGTATGGCCATACATGCCCGAAGTGATCCGAGATACGAGTACGCCGTCGCGGTACACGGGTTCATCGTGGTACAGCAGTGGTTCTGGGTCGTTGAGGAAAAATTGCACGAGTCGACGGTTCACCCCGGCAGCGCGCTGGGCTACCAGTGCTTCGCAGCCGATGAAGCCACCGGGTTTATCGAAGGCCACCCCCCACGAAAGCCCGGCGTGGAGGGGGGTGTCTTCCTCTGCGATGTCATCGCCCCAATGGCGGTACGCCTTTTCCATTCGTAGCGAATTCATGGCGTGGTAGCCCGCCGGCGTCAAGCCACGTGGGCTACCAGATTCCCACAGCGCGTCAAAGGCCCCGAGAGCGAATTCGGTTGGCACGTAAAGTTCCCATCCAAGTTCGCCCATGTAGGTTCGACGGACAGCAATTGAACGGGCGTAACCCAAGTCGATTTCTTGAAGGGTGCCAAACGGGAACGCCTCGTTGGAGAGATCGGCGTCGGTCAGCGGCGACACGATGTCGCGTGCCCCTGGCCCAAACACCCCCAGCACTGCCCATCCTGAGGTCACGTCCGTGACCGTCACGCGGGCTCCATCGGGGGTATGGCGGGCGATCCAGTCCGCATCCTTCACCTGAGTGGAAAATGCGGTAACGACCAGGAAACGGTGCTCGTCGAGACGATTGACGGTCAGGTCTGCTTCGATGCCGCCACGGTCGTTCAGCCACGTGGTGTAAACCGACGTACCAGGTTCAACGTTTATCTCAGCCGATGAGATTCGATTGAGCACGGTGCAGGCGTCGGTTCCTTGGACGAGGAGTTTGGCCAGAGAGGTTTGGTCGAACAACGCCGTACCTTCGCGACATGCCCTGTGCTCGGCGGCCGAGTACTGAAACCAGTTTTGGCGGCGGTAACTGTACTCGTAGACCGGTTCAGCATCCGCAGGTGCGTACCAGTTAGGCCGTTCCCAGCCGCTGTTTTCGCCGTGACAAGCCCCGAGAGCGGTCAAGCGATCATGGAACGGTGAGTGGCGCACCCCTCGGGCTGTCTCAACCTGGCGGAACGGCCAGTGTGGGGCATACAGCAGGCCAAGCGCCTCAATGGAACGGTCATGGAGATAGCGACGGTTTGTTTGGAATGGTTGCATGCGTCGCACGTCAACGTCCCATAGGTCCATGGGGGGACGGCCGTGGACCATCCATTCGGCTAGCACCTTGCCGGCGCCTCCAGCTGATTGCATGCCGATCGAGTTAAACCCAGTGGCGACCCAGTGGTTACGCAGCTCCGGTGTCTCGCCGAGGAGATAGCGGTCGTCGGGGGTAAAGGACTCGGGGCCGTTGAAGAACAGGCGAATTCCCACATCGTCCAAGACGGGAAGGCGGTTACAAGCCGCAGCCCACACCGGAGCCAGATGTTCCCAGTCCTCGTCTAGCTGCATGAAAGGACGATCAGTGGGGATGCCTTCCATGCCGAATGGTTTAGCTACCGGTTCGAAGGCGCCGACCATTAGGCGGCCGGCTTCCTCCTTGACGTAGATGCAGTTGTCGGTATCACGCAGCACCGGCAGTCCTGAGGGTAAGTCGGGGATGGGTTCAGTCACCAGGTAGAAGTGTTCGCACGCATGAAGGGGGATGTTGACCCCAACATCGCGCCCCAGCTGGTGCGACCACATGCCGGCGGCGGTAACTACATGCTCAGCGTCGATGGGGCCCTGGTCGGTGTCAACGCCAGTCGCTCTGCCTTCAGAGTTTCGGATTCGCTCGACCGACACGCCTTCAATGATCCGGGCACCCCGCTTCTTGGCCACGTTGGCCATAGCCATGGTGGTATCAACTGGTGAGGCCTGGCCGTCGCCAGGTAGCCAGACTCCGCCCACGAGGCCTTCAGGATTTAGCAGGGGGTACCGGGCGCAGAGTTCGTCGGCCCCAATTACGTTGACATCTACGTTAAAGGCGTTGGCCATGCCCGCACCTCGCACTAGTTCCTCCATGCGGTCCTCGTTGTCGGCCACGCTCAGTGAGCCGACCTTCTTGAAGCCGGTCGCATATCCCAGATCTCGCTCAAGCGACTCGTACAACTCAGCCGAGTAGGCGGCCAGCCGGGTCATATTTTGGGTCGCCCGGAGGCAGCCGACTAGGCCAGCGGCATGCCAAGTAGTCCCGCTGGTCAGTGTGTGGCGCTCAAGCAGGACCACGTCATCCCAGCCCAGCTCGGTGAGGTGGTAGGCGATACTGGCGCCAACGATGCCGCCGCCGATAATCACTACCTGGGCCCGTTCAGGTATTTGATTGGCCATGTGGGGTGCTCCGAAATTGTTAGGCGTGACAGTGGGCCAGCCCTGCAGGTCGGTTATTTGGTCGAAGTCTTGCTGTTATAGGACTTAGTGATTAAGTTACGGACTCTAACGAGAGTGACACTAGTCACCTTTAGACCGGCCTGTGCAGTGTATGACAGGACCCCCGTGGGGAGGATCCATGAGTACCTACCGTGAACTGGCCCAGAAGCACCTGGTCCCCCACTTCACCTCTAAGACGGCGTGGAAGAACGGTGCTCTACCCGTGATCGAACGTGGCGAGGGCTGCTATCTCTACGACACCGAAGGCGTTGAGTATCTTGACGGGCTCGCTGGGCTGTTCTGCGTGAATATCGGTCACGGTCGCCCTGACCTTTCTGCGGCAGCGGCCAAACAGATGGACAAGCTAGCTTTCTCGCCCAACTGGGGCTTTGCGCATCCACCGGCCATTGAGGCTGCAGCGATGATTGCCGGCTTTGCTCCTGGTGACTTGAATGAGACGTTTTTCGTGAGTTCTGGATCCGAGGCTGTGGAGTCAGCCATCAAGTTCGCTCGTAACTACCATTTGGCCCGTGGTGACGAGGGTCGCTACAAGGTGATCTCCCGTAACTGGTCCTACCACGGCACGACCTTGGGAGCGCTTTCAGTCACTGGCATCCCTAAGTTCCGCGAGCCATACCTTCCAGCCCTTTGGGACGGCACGCGCCACGTGCCTAATACGCGCCAGTGCACCTCACCGTTGGGAACTCCAGCTGCTGAACTGAATTGTGTGAAGGCCATTGAGGACATGATCCTGATCGAGGGACCCGAGACGGTCAGCATGGTCATTGCCGAGCCCATCCAAAACGGTGGTGGTGCTTTGGTGCCACCTGATGGTTACTGGCGAGAACTCCGTCAGATCTGTGACCGGCATGGCGTTCTGCTAGTAGCAGATGAGGTGATCTGTTCGTTTGGCCGCTTCGGCTATTGGTTCGCCAGTGAGCGCATGGGCGTGGTACCGGACATGATTACCTTCGCCAAGGGTGTGACGTCGGCGTACCAGCCTCTTGGAGGTTTGGTCATCCGTAGTCCGCTCGTGGATGAGGTGTTCAACTCGCCTATGGGATCTTTCATGCACGGTTCGACTTTCGGTGGGCATCCTGTGGCTACCGCGGTGGCTGTAGCCAACATGTCGGCTATGCGTGACGAGGGCATCATGCAGCAGGTGCTGGACAACGAGGGCTACTTCATCGAGCAACTACGCGCCATGGGTGACGTACACCGGTCGGTTCGTGGGGCCCGGGGTTCCGGTTACTTCTACGCCGTAGAATTTTGTGCTGACTCAAATGATGATCGAGATCTCAGCCCGACCCAGATCGCTGGTCTGCAGGGCGGTTCACTTGGAGGTTTTGTCCGTGAGGAGCGAATGACGGTGCGACCCGACGACCGGGGTTACACCGGTCTGGCCATCTCACCACCATTGATCGCCGACCGGACGATCATTGATGACTTGGTGGCACGAGTTGACCGGGTCGCTACTCGGGTCGACACCTGGCTAGGTGATAATGGCTAGACCAGCACCGGCCTCATCTAGAAAAGTTGTTAAGTGACCAAGTCGGCACCAAAGGGGATGAGGTACATGAGGAATCTGTCAGTTGCGGGCTTGGGCGTAGTTGGTGATCTACCCGCGCGTGTTCGGTCCAGGGTCTTGTGGGATTTCCGGAGTGGTGTCTTATTCCTTGGCGCGGCAACAGTTAGGCCTGTCTCATGATTCGAGCCTCGTGAGCGCCGATGTTCCAATAGTCGTCGCCAGTTGGTATGAGCGGGCAGCAGCAGATCCAGCCCGTGTCGTCTTGGCGGATCTGGGTGATCCAAGAGCTGATTTCGCGGCGATTCAGTTAGTAGATGAAGGCCTTGTCCAGCCGGTCCATCCGGTCGTAGATCGTGATGACTCCCAGCAGGCCGAGACGATCGTCTTTGCCGAAGGTGCTGGGTTGAACGTGAACGACCCGGTCGTGGCAGCAACAATTCTTGTCCGCTCGGGTGCCGCTGATGCCGCAGTGGCCGGCGCTACGCGTGCCTCAGCCGATGTGCTCAGGATTGGTCTCCGTGTGCTTGGTGTAGCACCCACTGCGAACGTGGTCTCCAGTTGCTTCTTGATGTTGCTGGCTGATGGCCGGCCGGTGGCCTACGGCGACTGCGCGGTGGTACCCGATCCTGATGTAGCCCAGTTGGCATCTATCGCCGCAGCGACTGCCGATACATATGCGTTCCTCGTAGGGGTGTCCCCGCGCGTGGCCATGCTTTCGTTCTCAACCAAGGGCAGCAGTGAGCATCCTCGGGTGGACAAGGTTCGGTCGGCCACCGCCCGGCTGTCTGAGAGTCGTCCGGACCTATTGGTCGATGGTGAACTTCAGTTTGATGCGGCGCTTGTGCCAGCAGTGGCAGCGGCAAAAGCGCCGGGATCAGGCGTGGCTGGTGCGGCTGACGTATTCATATTTCCTGACCTTGATAGCGGCAACATTGCCTACAAGGTGACCGAGCGCCTTGGGGGTGCTCGGGCCTACGGACCGCTTCTTCAGGGCCTCAATGGGATTCTACATGACCTATCTCGGGGCTGTTCGGCAGCCGACATTGTCGATGTGGCTGTAATCGCTGGACTTCAGGCGCGCGCCCGCCCGTGATCGACGAGAGTTGAGGAGTTGACGATGCCGCTGTCAGCTGTCCTCTTGGTCCTGGTTTCAGCGGTCCTCCATGCCGCTTGGAACGCCCGCCTACATCGGTGCGGTGATCCCGAGGTGGTCATCGTTCTGGCCTATTTCTATGTAGGTATCGCACTGCTGCCTGCGGCGATAGTTGATCCGCCAGGTGAGGTGCTGGGCTGGCTACTGGCCTCTTCACTGGCCCAGGGCTTGTATATGGGTCTGCTTGGATCGGCCTATCGGGTAGGCAGCCTTGGAGTCGCGTACCCGATCGCTAGGGGAACCGCTCCGCTACTGGTTGGTCTTGGTGGTTGGCTGCTACTTGATGAGACTCCGTCTTTGGCCACTGCTGTTGGTCTAGCTGTTCTAGTCGTGGGCCTTCTTTCTTTGGCAGGCTTGGGGGCGCAACGTCAAGAGTTGCGTGCCGTGGTGCTAGCTGCAGTGACTGGACTGTGCACAGTGACGTATTCCTTGATCGACGCCCGCTCGGTCGATCTGACGGGAGCCATGGGTTATCTGTCGGTAATCATGGTGTTCAGCTCACTTGGCGTGCTGGTAGTGCGGCGCCCGGGCCTAATCCGAATCCGACCGATGTTGGGCCATGCCGCATTAGTCGGGCTGGGCCAGGGTGGGGCTTACGGCCTCGTTCTGTTGGCGTTTCAGCAAGCTCAGGCTGGCCAAGTCGCCGGCCTGCGTCAGGTATCGGTAGTCCTCGGCGTGCTGATAGCTCGCGAGTCGCTAGGCCCAAGGGCACTGTGGGGCGCCGTGCTGGTCACAGTGGGTGCGGGATTGGTCATTTGGTGAGCTGGCACCCGGGGGTTATCTATAACAAAGACGTGAGAGTCTATAACAGTAGTATCAAGGCATGAGTCGCCGAACGTTGGACACCAACCAGGTTGTGGAGTCAGCCGCTGCGTTGGCTGATGCCGAAGGTTTGGCCGCTGTCACCCTGACACGAGTGGCGGAGCGGCTTGGGGTCCGTCAACCTGCGCTGTACCGGCACGTTGAGAGCTACGACGCCCTTATTCGGGCACTTGGACTTCGGGGCCGGGAAATCTTGGCAAACCGCCTTAGCGATACCGCCGTCGGACTGGCTGGACACGACGCAGTTCGGGCGATGGGTCGGGCCTGGAGGAAAATGGTTCAGGACCATCCCGGCCTCTACGCAGCCACTGATCGTTACCCGTGCGCTGGTGATAGCGAGTTGGAAGAAGCTGTCGAGCGGGTAGTTCAAGTTTTGAGTCAGGCGTTATCGGCCTATGGGCTGGACGACGATGACCGGGTGCACGCCGCCCGGTCAATGCGCAGTGCCTTTCACGGGTTCGCCCACCTCGAGTCGGGAGACGGCCACCCCCACCCTGTAGATCTTGACGATAGTTTCGACCGATTAGTCGATCTGCTCTGTGCCGGTATCCATCAAATGGTTCAGGCTGACGCCTGACCTCGGCCGTTACACGCCACGCCCACCAACTGAGACTGCCCAAGGAATAATTAACTGTGACCCGACTCGGATTCGTTCTGGACTCCGGCAGTTGTATCGGTTGCCATGCCTGCACCGTTGCCTGTAAGAGTGAGCACGACGTACCCCTAGGGGTCAATCGAACTTGGCTCAAGTATGTAGAGACGGGGACTCATCCCGATACGGACCGGCTCTTCTCGGTCATGCGATGCAACCACTGCGATGACGCCCCTTGTATGACCATCTGCCCAACATCCGCCCTTTATAGGGCCGACAACGGTGTTGTGGACTTTCAGGATGACGACTGTATTGGCTGCAAGGCATGCATGAATGCCTGTCCGTACGACGCGATCTATCTCAATCCAGAGACAAATACTGCGCACAAGTGCAACTTTTGCAACCACCGCATTGAGGACGGCCTTGAGCCCTCTTGCGTAGTGGTATGTCCAACTCAGGCCATTCGGGTAGGTGACCTCGATGATCCGAACAGCGAGATCAGCCGTCTCGAGTCTGAGGGAGGCTTAGTGCGCTCACCTGAGCAGAACACCCGACCCAAGGTCTTCTATACGGGTGCCACGGCGTCGTCGCTCGACCCACTGGCATCGGCCATCTCTAACGATGGATTGATTTGGGCCGACACAACGTCAAGCCATTCGACACCTTCTCAGGCTGCTCTTGCTGTGGCACCTGACCGGGAGGACGGCCTGGCTATGGCCCGCACCACCTACACAACCCAGCACGAGCCGGTATGGGGATCGATGGTGTCGGGCTATCTAGTTACCAAGGCCATTGCAGCCGGCGTGATGTTGGTGGCGTCGTTGCTAGTGGTGCTCGGCCATGGCGATCTCCGCTCAGTGGTTGGTGTGGCCCCACCGGTGGTGGCTGGGATCTTCCTAATGGTTACTGGAGTCCTTCTGGTCGCAGACCTCAAGCAGCCGAAGCGATTTTGGTATCTGCTAAGTAGGGGTAACTCGAAGTCATGGCTGGTCAAGGGGGCGTGGGTGCTGGGCGCCTTCGCTGCCTGCCTGGTTGCTTGGTGGGTGATTGGTCTGGCTGGTGCCGGTAACGCGCTGTTGTTACTTGTTGGACCAACGGCCGTGCTGGCACTTGGCACTGCTGGTTACACGGCCTTTCTGTTCGGCCAGTGTGAGGGTCGAGATCTATGGCAAGAGTCACTGCTGTTGCCCCTGCTGCTGGCTCAGGCTTTGATGGCTGGGGGGGCAACCTGGTCGTTGCTTGATCAGTTTCTCGAGGTTCCGTCGCATGGTTCGGTTAAATGGGTTTTCCTTTTTGGTCTACTAGCCAATGCTGTGCTGGTTGGCCTCGAGGTGCGGGGCAGACACACCCGGCATGTAACCATGGCGATTGCCGACATGCGCTATGGCTCCCAGAAAAAGCGTTGGCGTGAATGGCTTTTCTGTACAGCCTTCTCTCTGCTGTTCTTAGGGCTTGACATTGTGTTCGGTGAACTTGTGTTCGACTGGACCGGCCCTGTCCAGCCGATTGTCCCCTTAGCCGCTCTCTACGGACTATTCGCCTACGAGGATGCCTATGTACGAGCCGGCCAGTCGGTTCCCCTTTCGTAGGTGCCGTCTCAGAGACATAATCCGGAGACCATGATGACCGACCAACTTTCTGCCTACCCACCCGAGGAGACTTGGGACCATGTCGAGTCGCTCGATCCGGCAGCCTGGCCGACGAAGGTACGGCGTGCACATCGCTTAGTACCCACCACCTGTTTCAACTGTGAGGCGAACTGCGGTCTCTTGGCCTGGGTCGACAAGGACACTGGGAAGATCACCAAATTCGAAGGCAATCCGGTGCACCCGGCTAGCCGCGGCCGGAACTGCGCTAAGGGTCCAGCCACTATCAACCAGGTCGATGACCCCGAGCGGATCCTCCACCCCATGAAACGCGTGGGTGACCGGGGAGAAGGACTCTGGGAAGCCATTCCCTGGGAACAGGCGCTCGATGAGATCGGCACCAGAATCAGGACAGCCTTCCTCGAAGAGCGTCACCACGAGGTGATGTATCACGTGGGTCGTATGGGCGACGACAGCTACATGGAGCGGGTACTTCATAGTTGGGGCATCGACGGCCACAACAGTCACACGAACATCTGCTCTAGTGGCGCGCGGGTGGGCTACGCCTCGTGGATGGGGTTCGATAGACCTTCAGCAGACTTCGCCAACGCCGAGGTCATCTTTCTTATCTCGTCGCACCTCGAAGCAGGGCACTATTTCAATCCACACGCCCAGCGGATCATGGAAGGGCAGAAGAACGGCGCCAAGGTTGTGTGTATTGACCCCCGGCTATCCAACACTGCGGCTAAAGCTGACCATTGGCTGTCCCCATGGCCGGGTACTGAGGCGTTTCTGTTGTTGGCTATTGCCCGTCAGTTGCTGGTGGAGGAGACCTGGGACGCTGCTTTCTTCGAACGCTGGGTGAACTGGGAAACCTTCTTGCGTGAAACTCGTC
Organism: Acidimicrobiales bacterium; assembly: GCA_029242745.1. Lineage (GTDB taxonomy): Bacteria > Actinomycetota > Acidimicrobiia > Acidimicrobiales > MedAcidi-G1 > UBA9410. The sequence goes on from JAQWTI010000039.1 coordinate 25,848, forward strand.
CCGACCTCGAGACCACTTTCGCCAACGTGCGTAATGCGCTCCTGGACCACTATGGGGAATACACCCTGGCCGAGGCAGCCCGGGTGTGTGACCTAGACGAGGCGCAGATCCTTGAAGTGGCCCGTTTGGTGGGTAGTGGTTTAGGAAAGTTTGCTTCGCACACCTGGCGGGCTGCGTCAGCAGGTAATGAGGGAGGGTGGATGGTCGCTCGGTGCCTGCAGTTCTTGAACGTGCTGACCGGTTCCGTGGGTACCAAGGGAGGAACCAACGCCAACGGGTGGAATAAGTTCATCCCGGTTACACCTATTCACCCAGAGCCCCAAGCTCGGTGGAATGAAATGCAGTGGCCGATTGAGTACCCGCTTAGCCACCATGAACTATCTATCCTCTTACCCCACTTCCTTAAAGCTGGGCGGGGACGTATTGACACCTATTTCACTCGCGTCTACAACCCTCTGTGGACCAATCCCGATGGGTTCACGTGGATGGAAGTGCTACGCGATCCTGAGTTGATCGGCTGCCACGTGGCGCTGACCCCGACTTGGAACGAGTCAGCGTGGTTCGCCGACTTTGTCCTGCCCATGGGTGTTGCGTCTGAGCGCCACGACGTTGCGAGCTATGAGACCCACAACAGCCGGTGGATCGGCTTTCGCCAACCAGTTGCTCGCCGCCATCGAGAACTCGATGGCGAGACCTTTGAGCGTACCTACGAGACAAATCCGGGGGAAGTCTGGGAAGAGCAGGAGTTCTGGATTGATTTGTCGTGGCGCATTGACCCTGACGGGTCGCTTGGTATTCGTCAGCAGTTTGAGAGTCTAGAAAAGCCGGGCACCCCCCTCAGTCTCGACGAGTACTACACGATGTTGTTCGAGGGTTCGGTTCCTGGTCTACCTGAGGCAGCGGCCGCCGAGGGGGTGACTCCTTTGGAGTACATGCGTCGGAAAGGTTCATTTACCCTCCCGGGCGATCAGGCCCAGGTCTATGAACGGGAGGTGCCTGAAGAAGATCTGGTTGGCGCAGTGCGTGACACTGATGGGGTGTGGCGTCGCCCCGGGACTGCTGGTATGCACGACTCGCTTAAAGAAATCTCTGGCCACATGCCATTTATCGGTGACGGGTCGCCGGCCGTCGACATCGAAGGGAAGGCGAGGTTCGGGTTTCCGACACCGTCCAAGAAGTTGGAGTTTTTCTCGGAGACGATTCGAGATTGGGGTTGGCCTGAGTATTCAATGCCGACGTTCATTCGGAGTCAGGTCCATTGGGAAGATCTGGACATGACGGCTGGCGAGCGTATTCTCGTGCCGACATTCCGAATCCCAACACTTATTCACACTCGGTCGGCAAATAGTCAGTGGCTAAATGAAATCAGCCACCGGCACCCACTGTGGCTGCACCCATCAGATGCCGAGCAACTTGGTATCGATGAGAACGGCCTAGTCCGAATCACTACACAGATCGGTCATTTCGTGATCCAGGCATGGCGAACTGAGGGCATACGCCCCGGAGTGGTAGCGGCCAGTCACCACATGGGACGTTGGCGCCTAGAGGACAATGCCGCCCGATCCTGGGGGACGGGTAAGGCGTCCATCGAACGTGATCAAGACGACCGATGGCGACTACGCCGAGAGCAGGGGGCAGAAGCTTACGAGAGCGATGAGCCCGATACTGGTCTGATCTGGTGGACCGACACGGGCGTGCACCAGAATCTGACTTTTCCAGTGCAGCCTGATCCGGTTAGCGGTATGCACTGCTGGTTGCAACGGGTAACAGTTGGTCCCGCAGAATCAGGGGATTCTTATGGCGACGTGGTGGTCGACACGACTGCTTCCCACCGCATATTCCAGGAGTGGCTATCCAAGACCCGACCTGGCCCTGGGCCTGAAAATCTTCGGCGTCCGTTGTGGATGGCTCGCCCAGTCAAGCCTCAAGCCACCGCATATCACTACGACGACTAGTGACGGCGAGAAGAGTCGGACCTAGAGGTAAGCGTTAGCTGAGAGGTCGGCGGGAACAACTGAGGCAACTACAGCCCTCAGCGTGGCATCGAACAGGGTGGGTAGGTCAGCCGACTCGGATAGAGCCGTGAGGGTGGAAGGGTCGAGATCGTTGGCCTCGGCGCCACCTAGGACAGATGTTCGGCGAAGTGAAGATGGTGCCAGGTCGTCGATAAGGACGGCCACGATGAATCCACCGACACAGGCAGTGATGGCACGCATAGCATCACGGGCTGCCGTACCGACTACCGCCGCTTCCTGAAGTTCTCTGGCCATCGCCAGTTCCAACTGGCGAGCATGTAGCGATGAGGCACCGTGGGCGGCTGCCAGGCGAGTGACTTCGCGGTGGTCGATAGCACTGCTCCAGATCATCCGAGCGACCGCCAGGATTCGTTCACGAGCTGTAGTTCCCTCTATCGGCATTTGGGCTAGACGTTCTCCGTGGCGGGTTACTAGTGCGGTAATTAGGTCGCTTCGGTTGCCGACATGCCAGTAAATCGACGTAGTGGCCACTCCAAGCTCAGCAGCCAGGCTGCGCATGGTGAGGGCATCAGAACCTTTGGACTCCACTAGGGCGATCGCTTGGTCGAGGATCTCATCGGCATCTAGGCCTGCCCGACGGCCCGGACCATGACTGACCACCACTTCTGCAGATGCTAATTCTTGGCTTGTCCTCATGCGATCCCCGCTTAGTCCGGGTTGCTACCAGGCGACTCTTCTGCAACAGTGTACAAGAATTCATGTAACGCTGTCCAAGACGGATACCGTCTGATTGCGTAGTTGGAACCCGAGGGGGAACACGATGGAACGGGAAGTAAGCACCGGAGACGAGCCTTATATCGTCGTCTCTTCGGATACCCATGCCGGCTTGCAGTGTGAGGAATACCGGCCTTATCTCGAGTCATCACTGCATGAGGAGTTTGATGCTTATGTTGCTGAGCGCCACCAGCACCGGCAGATCGCTGAGGAACTCAATGCAGATTTCATTGCGGAATGGGAAGGTGAGAATGAGTGGGGCCTTCGGGGTGCTTACGACCCTGATGTGCGTGATCCGGTGTTGGACGCCGACGGTGTAGCTGGGGAAATTATTTTTGCTGATGGAGATGCGGTCACAGGGCAGGAGTCTCCACCTTTTGGTGCCGGACTAGCTGCTGGGCAGATAACCGACGCCCGGCAGGCCTTTGGAGGTGCTAGAGCGCATAACCGTTGGTTGGAGGAGTTCTGCGCCACCAACCCGGTCCGTCGGGCTGGTGTGGCTCTCATCCCCGTTGTTCACGATGTTGATGAGGCTGTCAAAGAAGTCGAGTCGCTGGCTGGTAAGCCCGGGATCAAAGGTGTGATGGTGCCCACGATGTGGCACGGTCACCCACCTTACGGATCAGACCACTACGACCGTTTTTGGGCCGCATGTGCCGACGCTGGGCTCGTTGTTCATACGCATTCAGGTGAGGCCGACTTCGAGGCTTACAACGACAACGTGGCCATGTACATAGCTGAGGTCCCATTCTGGACTCATCGCATTCTCTGGCAGTTGCTTTTTTCAGGCAAGTTCGACAAGTTTCCGGATCTTCGTTATGCCGTGGTGGAGTGTGGATCGTTTTGGATTGGTGACCTGCTTTGGAAGGCCGATGTGAACTTTGGTGCCAGCTTCAAGGTCAAAAAGATGGGGTCGCGCATGAAGGGCCTAATTTCCCGGCTTCCATCGGAGTACTTCGGGACCAACGTTTTTATTGGGGCCTCGACCATGTCCAAGGAAGAGATCCGTCGTCGGCATGTCAATGGCCTTGATGCCCTCATGTGGGGAACGGACTATCCCCACCCAGAAGGTTCTTGGCCCCATACCCGGGAACGCCTTGAGAACGACTTTCAAGATGCCTCCATTGAGGACACCCGTCGGCTGCTTGGCCTCAACGCGGTGGATTGCTATGGCCTAGATGAGGTGGGTCTGAGATCCGTCGCTGACCGGATTGGCCCCACGCCCCAACAACTTGGCCAGTCGCGTGACCTGCGGACGTCGGCTGATGCGGTGCGGAAGGCCCGGTGGTGGCTCGATGAGTACGGCTGTCAGATGCAGTACGCCTGAATTAGTTTGACGCTGCGAGAGGGAGAGCAGATCATGAGTGAGCATCACATCGTTATTTCAGCGGACACCCATTGCGGTGCTGGCCTCTGGGATTACAAGGATTATTTGGAAACGAAGTATCACGATGACTTTGACGTGTGGGCACGTGGCATCGAGGAAGGTGAGCGGCGGACTGCTGAGGCGTTTAAGGGAGCTGAGCGCTCACCATTGAATGTCGGCGTCGACGGGGATCCCGCCATCGACGGTAACCGTAACTATGACTCCGATCGCCGGTTGCGTGAACAAGAGGCCGATGGTGTGGTGGCTGCTGTTTTGTTTCCTAATACTCAACCTCCGTTTGCACCGACGGCCGCCAGCCAGTTTGAAGCTCCTGCTTATGACGACGATGTGGGTCACCGTTGGGCGGGACTACGCGCTCATAATCGGTGGCTTCTGGATTTCGTGTCCGAGGCACCGGAACGTCGAGCAGGTATAGCCCAGATATTCCTGGGCGATATTGAGGGGTCAGTTGCTGAGATTGAGTGGGCGGCTGCCAATGGCCTGCGAGGAGGGGTACTGGTGCCCGGGACCCCTCCAGATTCTCCGTTTGAACCCTTGTATGCCGCAGCCTATGAGCCGATATGGGCGGCGGCCGAGGCCTGTGACATGCCACTCAACCACCACTCTGGTGGGGCAACACCCAGCTTCGGAAACCACTTTCCAGCCTCACTGGCCATGTTCATGTTGGAAGTTACCTGGTGGAGTCAGAGGGCTTTGTGGCATCTGATGTTCTCTGGCGTATTCGAACGGCACCCCGATTTGCAGTGGGTTAACACCGAGACTGGGACGGCTTGGGTGCCTGAGACCCTACAGAAGTTGGATTCTTTCTATGACCGAATGAAGTATTCAAAGTACGGCTCAGAGGCCATATTTGGCGGTGCAGCAGTTGCCGGTATGTCGCTCACTCCTTCGGAATACTGGCAGCGCCAGTGTCATGTGGGCGCCAGTTTCTTACGTCCAATAGAGGCGGAGGTGGTGCACCAAATTGGGACTGACAAGGTTATGTGGGGGTCGGACTACCCACATATTGAGGGCTCACATCCTCACACGGACGAGCATCTGCGGCTGACTTTTGGTGAGATGACAGAAGACGAGGCCACGAAGATACTGACCACCAACACTGCAAAGATCTACAAGTTTGATCTGGCGGCGTTACAGGAGTTGGCGGACCAGCACTGCCCGACTAAGGCACGCGTGGCTTCGGGGATCGACTACGCCGATATTCCAGAGACAGCCAAAGGCTGTCCGGGTATGGCGCCTCAGAACCAGATTCAGTCGGTCCCGGCTGGGGCTGCCTGATGTCTGAGACTCCACTGCTCGCACCGTTGGAGGTTGCCGGATCAGTTGCTGTGGTTACCGGGGGAGCCAGTGGTATTGGCCGTGGCATTGTTCAGGCGCTGCTAGAGGCTGACGCCACCGTTGTGGTGGCTGACGTCGAGCAGGCTGTGCTGGACACCACACTGGCCACGCTGGCGTCGAGCCACCCGGGACGTATTGATGGGGTGCTCACCGATGTGACTGACGATGCGTCTACCGACGCTTTGGCTGACTATGTCTATGCGACCTATGGCTGCTGCAACCTGCTGTTCAACAACGCTGGTGTGGGTTCCGGTGGTGGCGGTCGCATGTGGACGCACGAGCCCAACGACTGGCGGTGGTGCTACTCCGTGAACGTCTTTGGTGTCGCCAATGGTGTCATGTCCTTTGTGGGACGGATGCTCGAGTCTGGTCAGCCAGGCCAAGTAGTGAACACCTCTTCAGGAGATGGTGGCTTTGCGCCCGTTCCGAATGCAGCGGTGTATGCCTCGTCCAAGGCGGCTGTCAGCTGTCTGACTGAGGGCCTGGCCCATCAGTTGGCTGAGGATTCTGATTTGGTAGGTGCCTCGGTCTTCTACCCGTCAGGCGGATTGATGGACACTGGTTTGTTCACCTCGTACCGCAATCGCCCAGCAGAATTGGAACGAGTCCGAGGTGGTACAGGTCGGAGATCTATGACCTTCGAGCAGATGAAAGCTCTGCTGGAGAAGTCGGGTCGTAACGTGAAGGTCGCCGATCTAAACGAGATGGGTCGATGGGTGGTAGATCGTGCAGCTCACCGGCAGTACGTCATAGGTCGTGATCTGGACGACACCATTGATTTGCTACATCGGAGGGCTGACGCTATTGATCGGCTGGAACTTCCTCCCCACCACCAGATGGGTTTATAGACCGGGTCTACGGTGTGGGCTCGAGCTAGGCGGGTTTCCTAACTGGCATTGGAACCTTTGAGAGGAGATGTCAGACCCTCGTCGTTTGCCGGTCGGTTTCGTGACAGGAACGCCCCACCGTCAGCCAAGATGAACTGTCCTGTGATGCATCGGGCTAGGTCACTAGTCAAGAACACGGCTAGACGAGCCAATTCGTCATCCTCGACCATTGTGCGCAACGGAGTGGAGGCCACCAGAGCAGCTATCCGGTCCTCGGTGAATGCAGCGGCGACAGTCTCAGTCAGTGTGGTACCGGGAGCCATGGCATTAACCCGGATTCCGTCGGGCCCTAATTCGACGGCCATGGTGGACACCAGATGGTTGATGGCTGCCTTGGCCGCGGCGTAGACGGCGTTATACGGCGCTGGTCTCGTGGTTTCACCAGACGTTACGAACAGAATCGAACCACCGATGCCTGAAGCTTGCATGGATTCAGCTTCAGCCCGGGCGCAGAGAGCGGCCAGCACCAAGTTCTGGTCGATAATGTCGCGCCAGTCATCTCCCCGGTTGGCTACGAAAGGCTGAGGGCGACGACCTGGTGGAAGCATCCCGACGTTGTTGACGGCCAAGTCGAGGCCACCTAGGTGTTCGACGGTAGTAGCAACTAGCGCATCGATAGCTTCGTCATCTCGGCAGTCAGCGGCCACAGCCACGGCACGGCCACATCGATCCGGATTGGTGTTGATCTCGGATGCAATGGCTTCAGCCCGCTCCAAGATCAGGTCATTGACGACTACAGACGCACCAGCTTGGGCAAGCCAGTGGGCAATCTTTCGGCCAATCCCGGCACCGGCACCGGTGACCAGCGCTCGGCGACCCGTGTGGTCGATCTGGATTGCCATTACTTAATGCCCCCTAGTAGCGGTACCGGTAAGGAGAGCCAGTACCTGATCGACGACCTCGTCGGCTCGAACTCGGATCTCGTCAGGGTCGACACCCCCAATCGGGTGAGAGACCCTGACGATCCGGAGATCTGCAAGCCTGAGATCGCGCGCTGTCTGATTTGCCAACGTGGACATAGCTTCGGTGGCCACCAACACCGTTGGCCGGCCGGCTATCTCAAGTTTTACAGAGTCGTGGACACTCCACGATGTACAGCTACCTCAATCAGCGGTGCCAGTAAGAATCAAGTCAACCTGTTCGGCCAATAGACCCAAGACCTGGTCTTCGCATGGGAGGGCAGCGTTTTTGGTATCAGTACGCACCACGATGGCGCCCGTGCGTTCAACGAGCCGATTGGCTAATCGGTGCAGCAACACATCAGCATTGGGCTTGCGATTATCGAGGATCCCGATACGAGAACCTGCCAGAACGGGTAGCGCGGGGGCTAGTTCAGGGGCTGATCGGTCAGGGTCTTGGGCGACGGCTCCGTCAGGGCGGTAGATCAGCATGAAACCTGCTGGTCCACTGCAACGGTCACGCTCCGGGTCATGCCCCAACTTGGGATTACTGAGCTGTGCTTACCGGGTCCACCCACCACGAGGACCCGAATATTTTTTTGGTCCCCAGTCATGGGTGCCAGTTCGTCATCACGTAGGCAGTTCATCCACGGAGGCCAGGCTCGCAGGGAGAATGCCTCCTTTAACTCAGCGGCTGGAAGACGAGCCTTCTGAAAGAGGTAAGAGGCTACGTCGTGGCGTGACCAGCCGGCCTCGGCACATGTTGCAGCGTGCTCTGGGCACAGGGCCACGAGGTATTCGCCCTGGCTGATACAGGCATTGTTCTGAGCCGTGGTAGCCATGGCTGAGGCAACCTTGTTGAGAATCTGGGACGGATTGTCCGACTCCATGTCGTGAACGTTGTGGGGGGCCTCACCGCAGTAGATAGTCACCGAAGATGGAGCGTTTACGCCAACTGTGGTCGGGTAGGTGGGCCACGGGGAGGCATCCATGTTCTCGGCTATGCAGAATCCGTATTTGGCTGGGCCGCCTTGGGTTGAAGCGTCACCGGCACCAATCGTGGCGCCAGCCACATGGAGCAGGACCAACCTGAGGGCCCGGCCTGTAGTGGCATTGGCCCTGTTGCCAGGACCGAAGGCACCGAGGCCTCCGTTGTAGCCACCTGTGCGGGCGATTTCACCGTGGACAATCAAAAGGGGAGCCACGCAGTGGGTAGTGGCATTAATTCCTCGCAAGTTCACTTCTGGCCTGGCTAGAGCTCGAACGGCAGCAACTAGAACCGGGAAATGAACGGGGAGGCAGCCTGCCATCACAGCATTAACTGCCAGGATTTGCCGGCTGACTTCACCGAAGCGGGGAGGAAGGATGCTGATGATTTCATCGGGGTCCAGGCTTGGACCGTCGGGTTCATTCAGGCCCGACAGCATCGCCTTAACCCTTTCCGGAGTGGGTGCCACCAGTGGGAGTCCGTCACCCCAGCCGCGATCAGCCATCTCGGCCACGAGGTCACCGTTAGCAGGGAATTCGATGAGAGGGCCATCTGAATGTGTGTCTACAGTCATCAGACTCCAGTCTGACTCATGTTGACTGAGACAGCAAGGCCAGCTTGAATCACTGGTCATGGCAGCAAGACGAGGGGTGACGAGGAAGCAGTTGGCGGACGCCGCTCTTGCAGTTCTCGATGCTGAGAACCGGATAGAAGCCGTCAAGCTCGGAGCTGTGGCCAAGCGGCTGGGTATTCGCAGCCAGTCGTTATACGCCCACGTTGAAGGTGTTGCAGGATTACGTCGATTGCTGGCTCTTTGGACTCTCGAAGAGTTGACTCAGGTTGTCATGGGCGCGGCCGTTGGTCGCTCGGGGCGCGATGCTGTTGAGGCGATCCTGAGGGCCAACCTGGCGTTTGCTATCAAACACCCTGGACGGTTTGAAGCCTCACTCCATCCACCAGGAAATGATCTCGAACTCGCCATTGCAGTAGAGCGGGCAGGGCAGCCTCTCCAAAGCGTGCTCACCTCTCTCGGCTTGGATGCTGAACAACGAATTCACTGGATCCGATTGCAATTGTCTCTGATTGTTGGCTTTACCGCTCTCGTCCAGAATGGTCGACTCACCCTTGCGCCGGATCCCCTAACCACCGTGGATCATGTGGTTGCCACGCTTCTGGACCGACTGGAGCGTTGTTCATAGCTCACAAAGACTTGGTACTCCCGCTGTCAGAGCAGTTTGGTCCGTTAGCAAGATCAGTGGGCAGATCTTCGCCGGGCCATGACGGTGATCCCCTGCTGCGCCTAACGTTTGCCTAAGGGAGGAAATGACGTGGATTCAGGAACCTGGCGATTTTGGAATATGACACTGCGGTCCTGGTTCAGGGGGCTTGGTGTCTTCTTGGTTGTGCTCGTTGTGGCAGCAGCCTGTGGTGGGAAAGAACCAGCAGCTACATCAACAGAGCAGCCAGCGTCGGCCACGACTGCTCCCATCTCAACAACTGGTCCGACAACCACGTCGACCCCAGACAAACCATTGGCTGCGCCAACCACCACGGCTGCACCGACCACCACGGCTGCGCCGACCACCACGGCCACACCCACAGATCAGCAGTCCGACGATGTTCCGGCCGAGACGACTACCAGCATGGCTCCCACCACGACCGAGCCACCAGTCGTACTCACTGACTCTTTCCGGGGGGTAACTGCTGAAACAATCAAGTTGGGGTTTACCTCGATTGACTTCCAGAAGTTCACAGAGACCTACGGAATCTCCCTGCCGTATGCGAACTATGACGACATAGTTGATGCCTATGTAGCGCATATCAATGGGACGGGGGGCATCTATGGGCGGATGATTGAACTAGTCCATAGCCATTTCCAGCCGGTTGGCCCCCTCACAGCGGAGGCAAGCTGCGTCGAGTTGGCTGAGGACCACCAGGTGTTTGCCGTTCTGAACGGCTTTGCCGGCCCGGGGGCTGAAAGTGTGAACCTTTGTTTTCCAGGCACCTACGACACAATCCTGATCGGTGGAAAGCCGACACCTGAGCAACTTGCACAATCCTCGGCACCTTGGATTTCCTATGACATCAGCCTCGGCAGGCGGGGTCGAGCTTTTGTGAACCTTCTCCGAGAGACCGGGCGCCTCGATGACCTTGGACCCGTCATGCTCTATGGCGCCAACGTTGAGTACGAACCGGTCATGGCCGATACTAAGGCTGCGTTGCTTGAGTCGGGTCTTGAGGTACCACTCAGTATCGCAAACCCAAATACGGGTGACGAAATGGCCACCGTTGCTTTCCTCGAGGTCCTTCTAGAGCGAGCGCGATCAGAGTCTGTATCCACAGTTTTTATTATTGGTGAAGCTGAATATGCAATGACTTACTTGTTCGGCTTGGGGAACGAGTTCACTGTCCTGATCTTGAACGGGGACTCCACTAACAGTTGGATGGATAGCCCACCTCAAGGGATCGAGAGTGCTGGTCAGGTGCTAACCAACCTGTCCTTTGAATCATCTGAGGATCCAAATACAGCTGAGTGCATGTCGATTGTTGAGCCAGCCCTAGGTGTTGAGGTTCTTTCCCCAAATCTCCTCGAGCCAGGTTCTACGAACTATTGGGCTGGCTCCATGGATGTATGCCAGTCGTTCGAGCTTTTCCGTTATGTCGCCACGGCAGCTGGCGTTGACCTCACGAACGATTCGTTCCGGGCAGCGGCTGAAGCCATTGGAACATTTTCGATCACCGGCCAGCCGTTTAATTCAATTGGTCCCGACAAGGCTGACGCTCGTGATGCTCTCGCCCTAGCTGAGTGGGACCGTGAAAATGCAGTCTGGATTGCGCTTTCTGACCCGATCAACATCCGCTGATTTGAGCGTTAAACACTAGATCTTGAACGTTCTCGTGAGAGCGTTTCACAGATAATCGGGAGATTTGGACAACTTGTAAATGGCGGAAGGTGTGGGATTCGAACCCACGGTGACCCGGAGGCCACAACGGCTTTCGAGGCCGCCCCATTCGTCCGCTCTGGCAACCTTCCATCGACGAGGGTACTGAGGTGCTCTCAACCGACCAACCGGTGACGCACACTCGATAGTGGAAGAAGCGGCCTAGCGCCGGTTGGCAAAGAAGTTGACTAGGAGTGCCGAACATTCTTCGGCTCGCACACCGGTAGTGATTGGGTACTCGTGGTTGAGACGAGGGTCGGCGGAGAGGTTGTAGAGACTGCCTAGGGCACCGGCGTCATTATTGGCCGTGCCCCACACAACGTGGCCCATCCGGGCCGCCCAAGCCGCTCCAGCGCACATCGGACACGGTTCGAGGGTCACCAATAACGTGGCATCAGAGAGACGCCATGAACCAACAACGGCTGCAGCGTCTCGAATCGCCAGCACCTCGGCATGGGCCGTTGGATCCCCGGTGGCCTCACGTTCATTGTGGCGTCTGGCTACTACTAGACCCTCCACTACCACGACAGCACCTACTGGCACCTCACCATCGATAGATGCAGTCTCGGCTTCAAGTAGCGCAAGGCCCATCCACTCGTGCAACCGGTTGTCAGTGTCGGCTACTTCGCTGATCATGGCTTGAAGACAGGCCCCATTTCGAGTTGCGCCGTTCTCGAGCGTGGCGGCCAGGTGATCTGCGGCACTTTAAGATTTCCGCTGAGAGCTGCTGCCTTCCGGCCCTGACTCGATTCACGGGTCCTAATCGCACAGGACCCGACCGCCACACTCCAGAACGGGTCTCTGGGAACGATACCCTTAGCGCCCGGGTTCTGGCCACGGCCGGGTCCCGGAGGGATGCGAGAGCGGACGATTCGGCACGCCTGGAACGCGTGTGTGGCTTCACGGTCACCGTGGGTTCGAATCCCACTCCCTCCGCCAATTGTTTGATTTTCGGACAAGGCCATCTACCTGAGGTCGTTGTCCGCCCTCGGATGTAAGGTCGCCGTGTGGCCTACACCTCCCTCTACCGTCGGTACCGACCCCGACGGTTTGCCGAAATGCGAGGCCAAGAACATGTGGTGGCCGCCTTGCGCAACGCTGTGCTTGAGAACCGGGTACTGCATGCCTACCTATTAAGCGGACCCCGCGGTACCGGTAAGACGACGGCTGCCCGGATCCTGGCCAAGTCACTGAATTGCACCCAGTTGGAGGCCGGTGAACCATGTTGCGCCTGTCCGTCTTGTGAAGCCGTTGACGCCGGGACGTCCTTTGATCTCCACGAGTTGGACGCTGCGTCAAACAACAAGGTCGACGACATGCGTGACCTGCTGGCAAAAGTAGCCCTCGGCACACCGGGACGTACCAAGGTGTACCTACTGGATGAGGTCCACATGCTCACTCCAGGAGCTGAGAACGCGTTACTCAAAACACTTGAGGAACCTCCTGACCACGTGGTTTTTGTGCTGGCCACTACGGAGCCCCACAAGGTGGTGGAGACAATCCGGAGTCGGTCGCAGCATCTTGAACTGAATCTCTTGCCGGTCGAGCAACTTGAGGACCTGACTCGTTACGTGGTGGCTGATGCAGGCCTTGATGTAGATGAGATCGGGATTGCTCACGCGGTGCGTTCTGGACGTGGATCGGCGCGTGACACCCTGTCGGCTCTGGATCGCGTGGTCGCTGGAGGGTTCACTGCTGACGACACCAGCATTGAGGCCCTCCTTGCATCGTTGGTTGACGGTGATACTGGAGCTGCGCTGGGTGCCCTAGCCGCTGGGATGGCTCGCGGTCGTGAGCCTCGAGTTATTGGCGAGGAACTTCTGGCGGCGCTCCGGGAGGCCTTTCTCGTATCGATGGGCGTTCCAGCTGCTCAGTTGGCTGAAGCCGATCGAGTGCGTGCTGAATCGTTTGCCGAAAAAGTCACGCCAGTGGTAATTACCAGGGCGCTTGAAGCTCTTGGGTCGGCACTAGTGGGGATGCGCCGCTCCCCTGATCCTCGGGTCGATTTGGAGGTTGCTCTAGTTCGACTTACTGCAGGTGTGATCCCGGCTGACTCGGTTGTCGTTTCCAGTGTCAGTTCGCAAACGAGTTCAACTGTTAGTGGTGGAGCAGCAACTATTGCCGCTCTGACTCGCCGGATCGAACGACTCGAGGCATTGTTGGATTCGTCAAGCAACCCAGCGGTGACACCATCTCCAAAATCAGTCATGGATGGACCTGCCACACCACCGCCGCCACCACCGCCACCGCCACCGCCACCGCCACCGCCACCAGTAGCTTCGACTCAGCCGTCTGACAAGGAGTCGGCCAAAGAGAGTTGTGTGGGTTCTGGCGATAGTCCTTCTGGTATGCCAGGACAGGAATCCGTCACCGAGTCGACTGAAATAAAATCTTCGGTGACTGAGGTTGAGGCGGTACCTGCTTCAAGCCCTGCTTCGGCTCATCTGGGTGGTGGTCAGACTCCCACGATCGATGTACTCGTTGAGGCATGGGCTGGTGGTCTGTTGGAGGAGATGAGCCGTAAGGGCCGGGCTCGCTTTTCGGCGGGTCGGTTCATCTCGGTTGAGGATGGCACTGCAGTAATGGCGTTGCCTAACGAACCGCATCGCCAACGCTGTGAAGATCTGCGTGACGAGTTGGAGGTGCTGTTGGCGTCTCGTTTTCAGGAGGAGGTTCCGGTCCGCCTAGTAGTTGACGATGGTTCTAGTAAATCGAGACCTCCGGACGGAGCGCTTGAGGTTGCTGAGACCCGTAAACCTGAGTCTGAAGACGAGGTTGATCTCTCGAACCTTGTGGACGCCGATGCCACCGAGGGTTCTGCCGTAGACCAGCTCACACAGGCTTTTCCTGGTGCGGCTCTAGTCGACCCGGACTGACTGGGCGGAGGCGAGAAAAAGGTGTACGCAGATGCTGTCCAAGTGGTGATAGATGAGTTGGGTCGCTTGCCGGGCGTCGGGCCTAAGTCGGCACAACGCCTTGCCTTCCACTTGATGAAACTGTCGGTTGAGGACACAAGCAGGCTGACAGAAGCGATTAACGAGATGAAAGCCCGGGTTCGGTTCTGCGACCGTTGTTTTAATCTCGCTGAGGCTGAGTGGTGTTCAGTGTGTTTCGATGATCGCCGGGACGGATCGATCCTCTGTGTGGTTGAGGATCCTCGGGACATCGTGGCGGTGGAACGCACTGGCGAGTTCGGTGGGCGCTACCACGTTTTGGGGGGCGCCATCAGTCCCATTGAGGGAATTGGACCTGACCAACTGCGTATACGAGAACTTTTGGCTCGCCTAGAACCTGAAGGGGTGGACGAGGTGATTTTGGCTACCAACCCCAATATTGAAGGGGAAGCCACGGCCATGTACCTGGCCAGGCTGTTGGGTCCGCTGGGTCTGACCGTGACAAAGATTGCGAGTGGCTTGCCGGTTGGGGGAGATTTAGAGTACGCCGATGAACTTACGCTCGGGCGGGCGTTAGAGGGTCGCCGTCAGTTAGATGGAGGCTAATCCGATGCCCTGTGGACACTTGGTGGATGACCGGTCGAGGTCTGGGGTTTCATAGTGGAAACGCCCCCCGGGGCTTTCGCCGAACCGAGGGGTCGTTTCCGAGTTGGGAGGAGGGGTGGTCCCCAACTATTGCATTTATATTACAACATTGACGAGATCGTTACAAGTTATGTGGAGATTTCCCTTAATTTGTCACAAATATCACGGATTAGACGTGCTTTAGTGTTACGGCAAACTAGATATTTATCCACAGGTATATCCACAGCATTGTTATTTTGGTTGTGGACAAACTGCTGTGGACTGTCCAAACGAGCTAGACAAACTGTCTAGGAGGCCTCCGATGCTGCTGACGCAGATTGATCACATTGCCATCGCTGTTCACGACCTTGAAGCGGCTATCGACTACTACCGGCGCGCCTTTGGAGCTGAAGTACACCACCGGGAAGTAGTCGAGCGCGACGGTGTGGACGAGGCTCTTTTGAAGATCGGAGAGTCGTATCTGCAGTTGACCACTGGAACCCGCGCCGATTCAGCTATCACCACCTTTCTCGAGAGGCGGGGCGAAGGAATCCATCACGTGGGTTATCGGGTAGATGATTGCGCTACAGCCCTGGCTTCCATTGTGGCCGCCGGTGGTCGAGCCATTGACACTGAACCGCGTCCTGGTTCTCGCGGCACGACGGTAGCTTTCGTCCATCCCAAGGGTTCGTTTGGCACTCTCATTGAGTTGGTCCAAGAACGACTGCCAGAACAGGAACGGGAATGACCATTTCCGGCCGTATTCCGGTTGTACACCTCGTCGATGGAACCTATGAACTGTTCCGTCATCACTTTGCGGTTCCATCGCACCTAACAGCCGAGGGTATTGAGGTAGCGGCCACCCGTGGCGTGCTCAGTTCAATGCTCAGATTGCTGGCTGACGGCGCCACGCACGTAGGCGTGGCAACCGACCGAGTGGTTGAGTCGTTTCGAAATGATTTATTCGATGGTTACAAGACCGGTGAAGGTACCCCTCCCGAGTTGTTCGCTCAGTTTCCTCTACTCGAGGCAGTATTGGAGGCGGCCGGCTTCACAGTGTTCGCCATGGTTGCTCATGAGGCGGATGACGCCATGGGAGCAGCGGCAGTACGTGCTGCTGCTGATCCCCGAGTTGATGCCGTCCATGTGTGTACTCCTGATAAGGATCTAGCACAAGTTGTCGATGACGTGTCTGGTATCGCCCAAGTAGATCGGCGTCGGGAGATTGTTTACGACCGAGCGGGCGTGGTCGACAAGTTTGGGGTCGAACCGGAGTCAATCCCTGATTGGCTGGCTCTAGTGGGCGATGCTGCCGATGGCATCCCAGGTTTGCCCGGTTGGGGTGCCAAGTCCTCGGCCATTGTGCTGGCTCGGTACGGGCACCTTGAGGCGATTCCATCTGACGCAACCGACTGGGATGTTGCTGTGCGTAGCGCTGCCAAACTCGCTGGCACGTTGGCCGAGCGTCGACAAGACGTTGAGCTGTACCGAAACCTTGCGACCCTGGACTTAGATGCACCGGTCATGGCCGATGTGGAAGATCTTCGATGGACTGGACCGGCAGATCACTTGGAAGCAGTTTGCGCTCATATAGACGCTCCACAGGTTGCGGATCGGGCTCGTCGCTTGGCTGAAGATCGGGCCTAACTCCCTAGGTCGGTTTTAAGCAAGTCAAGTGCGGTCGAGTAGGGCGATCACCTCAGCCACCGTTTCCACCCGGCTGACAATTGATCGGTTGTCAGATTTTACGAACCCTTGGGCCACTGTCGTATCTAAGAACATCTCAAGGTGAGACCAGAAGCCGGGCGACCCGGGTGCACCGCCATCAAGAAGGGCTACCGGCTTAGGTTTGCTATGCAGGTCCAGTTGGGTCCAAGTAGCTGCTTCGAACAACTCATCGAGAGTGCCATAACCACCCGGGAGGGCACAGAACGCGTCAGAACGGTTGTACATGATGCGCTTTCGGGCGTGCATGTCGGTCACTTCGATATGTTCGCTGAGGTTTTGGTGGGGCACCTCGTGGCTGAATAGCCGAGACGGGATGACACCGATCACGTGGCCTCCAGCAGCTAATACCGCGTCAGCCACTGCACCCATTACTCCTATCCCTGCTCCGCCGTAGACCAAGTTGACCCCGGCATCGGCTAGGGCTTCGCCCAATTCGTTAGCAAGTAGAAGAACTGAACTGTCATTGCCAGCTCGAGATCCGCAAAAGACACCAAGGCTCTTTGTGCTGGGCTCCAAGGACCCCTCGTGTTCGAGCATTACAGGACCGTACCGGTTGCCATGAGTTGAAGCGGTTGCATTAGATAGCCTGTGGCCCATCATGGCCGATCGTAAGATGACCGAACGTCTCGATGACCTAAACGAGCGTCGCGAGGCGGCGACACACGCCGGTTCCGACCGGGCTGTCAAACGTCAGCATGAGAAGGGAAAGATGCTGGCCCGTGAACGGATTGATTACCTGCTCGATCCGGGGTCCTTCCACGAACTTGACATGCTGGCTCGGCATCGGGCTCATGAAAGTGGTGTTGAGGAGCGCCCCTACACCGATGGTGTGGTAACAGGGTGGGGCACTATTGATGGGCGGAAGGTCTTTCTTTTCTCCCAAGACTTCACCGTGTTCGGTGGGGCCCTTGGTGAGGTGTTCGCTGAGAAGATTCACAAGGTGATGGATTTGGCACTCAGCGTTGGTGCTCCGATGATTGGGCTAAACGATGGAGCCGGAGCTCGCATCCAAGAAGGTGTGGTTGGCCTCGATGGCTACGGCGGAATCTTCTGGAGAAATGTTCAGGCCTCTGGGGTGATTCCGCAGATAAGTGTCATTCTTGGACCCTGTGCCGGGGGTGCTGTTTACAGTCCCGCTATGACCGACTTCATTTTCATGGTCCGGGAGAAGTCGCACATGTTCATCACCGGCCCGGACGTTGTCAAGACAGTGACCGGTGAGGAGGTGACACTTGAAGAACTTGGAGGTGCTGGAAGCCATTCAACCAAGTCAGGTGTAGCCACCTTTGTGTGTGAGAACGAGCAAGAGGTTCTCGACGAAGTCAAGGTGTTGCTTGCTCAGCTCCCGTCAAACAACCTGGAAAATGCCCCAGTCGCCGAGAGTGATGACCCCGCTGACCGTCGCTGCGTCGAACTGAACAATCTCATGCCAGATAGTTCAAATATTCCCTACGACATGCGGATTGTCATCGAGACTGTGCTCGATGACAATGACTTCCTCGAGTACCACGCCGCCTGGGCAGGGAATATTGTTTGTGGCTTCGGGAGACTTGACGGTTGCAGCGTCGGTGTGGTCGCTAACCAGCCCATGCACTTCGCTGGGGTGCTCGACATTGAGGCATCAGAGAAGGCAGCCCGGTTCGTCCGGACGTGCGATGCCTTTAACATCCCGATTATTACCTTCGTAGACGTACCTGGCTTCCTGCCCGGTGTCGACCAGGAATACGGTGGGATCATTCGCCACGGGGCCAAGTTGCTATACGCCTACTGTGAGGCCACCGTCCCGCGAATACAGGTAATTACCCGTAAGGCCTACGGTGGGGCTTATGTGGTGATGGATTCCAAGTCAGTTGGTTCCGATCTGTCGCTGGCCTGGCCGACTGCCGAGTTGGCTGTAATGGGCCCACAGGGTGCAGTCGAAGTTGTCCACCGTCGAGAACTCCAAGATGCCACCGATCCAGACTCTCGACGAGCCGAATTGGTCAACGAGTACACAGAGAAGTTTGCCAACCCGTATGTGGCGGCTGAGCGGGGCTATGTCGATGATGTGATTGACCCGGCCGATACCCGGGTCAAGTTGGTGGCGGGCCTCCGGATGCTGGCGACAAAGAAGGAAGATCTCCCTCGCCGCAAGCACGGAAACGTTCCCCTCTAGGGCCTCGGGCAAAAGGAATCGGGCCATGAAGTCTGAAAAGTCGGGTATCAGTGTCACCGCAGAGGGTGCAACGGCGCAGGAACTGGCGGCCATCCTTGCGGCGGTTGAGGCCCTGTGGCCGAAGCCTGGAAGCGAAGCGCGTACACCTGCTAGTCCAGGCGCCTGGCGGTTCTCGGGTCGGTGGTGGTCCGCTGGCGACCTGCCGATTCGGCGCTGGTAGGACGGGCTTGTATAACCAGTTTCAGCTTGGCTCACTCAGCCAGTCAGGGCCAGCCATAGTTACCAGATCTCTGAGCCTGTTGAGATATTCCTTGCGCGAGATCTCGGAGGCCCCCAGACGGGTCAGGTGCGGTGTGCACCACTGAACATCGACTAGGCATTGGGTTTCTGTACAGCCGTCTGTCCAATTGGCCATAAATCCAACGAGAGCGTGCAGAGCTACTTTCGAGGCATCAGTCCGGTGGTGGAACATCGATTCTCCAGCGAATAAGCCACCGATGGCTACTCCGTAGAGGCCGCCAGCCAAGCCGTCCTCATCCCACGCTTCGAATGAGTGGGCCCAACCAAGTTGGTGTAACTCCCTGTAAGCGCTGGTCATGCTTTCGTCAATCCAGCCGTGTTTACGGGAGGGATCAGCGCAAGCGACCATCACATCGGTGAAGGCGGTATTAATCCTGATCTCATACCGGTGTAACGAGCGCTTAAGCGACCGTGACAACCTCAGGTTGTCAATCTCAAGAACTCCACGCGGGTTGGGTGACCACCAGGCCATCGGTCCACCCGATTCGACAGGCATCGGGAATAGTCCAGACCTGTAGGCGGCCAGCAGCGTGCCCGGGTTTATATCTGCACCCACACCGACGATCCCGTGAGCGTTGGCCGTTTCGGCTTGAGGGAACACCCAACTACTAGGTGGAGGTTCGACTGGTCGATGCGCCCTAAGCATGGTTGGTGTACATGTTTTTGCGCTGGTTAGTCGACTTCGATGGTCACGGACCGGACGAAAACGTCCCGACTAGGGCCGCCGCCGTACTGTGAACTCTCATCCACCACGTAGAGCCCCATCATTGACTGCAGAACTTCAATGCCGTCTTCGTCTGCACGACCGAAAACGATGTAGGAGCCGTTGGCGTCCAGCAGCGCGGTCTGAGGACCAGCAGCGAAGAAGAATTGAGCGCCAGAGCTATCCGGCCCCGATGAACGTGCCATAACCAAGTCACCCTGTTGGTAGGCAAATGGGCCAAGGATTTGACCTGACGCGGTGGATAAAAACTGTCCACCCTCGTCAGGGATGTTGTAGCCGGGGCCCTGATCCGACCAGTCGTTGGTGTTTGGCGCACCACCCTGGATGATGTCAATCGAAGGGTCGAACCGAAACAGCATGGTGGTGTCGTAGTAGCCGTACCGGGACAGCACCACAAAGTTGTTTACCGTCTCAGGGGTACGGGCTTTGTCCAGGGCGACGCGGATCTTGCCTTCCGTGGTGTCGAAAACCGCTGTGTAGTTGACGCCAGGTTCCAAGCACCAGGTGGGACGGCTGTTGAAGGCCAGCCGTGGGGCATCGGACTTGTCGGGTGCCGGACATTTTTCGGGGCTTGGCAGGGTCGGCGTGGCTGCTTGGTTGGAATTTGAGCCGGCAGTTCCCACCACGACGAAGGCCAAACTCCCCACCATCATCAGGGCTATCAAGCCTGCGACCACCCGGACGATGGTTCGGCGACTGCCCTGATTGGCAGATCTACTCCTGACTGGTCGTTGCTGTTTGGGGCGTTGAGACTTGTAGGCCATGGGTCGGCACCTTACCGAATGACGTTGTGCACCGATCCCACAACTTGGGTCTCGTGTAATCCTGCATCAGTCACTGTGTGGGCCGCCGCTAGCGTGGACCTCTGTGGCACTAGTAGTCCAAAAGTTCGGAGGTACCTCAGTCGCTGATGCGGAACGCATGCGCGAGGTAGCCCATCACGTATCGCGTACCGTGCGGCGCGGCGATCAGGTGGTGCTCGTGGTCTCTGCGATGGGCAAGGAGACCGACGAACTGCTTCGATTGGCCGGCGAGGTCTCGGTGGTTCACCCTGGCCGCGAGATGGACATGTTGATCACAGCAGGTGAGCGCAAGGCCATGGCCCTGGTTTGTATGGCGTTGCATCACATTGGCATCGACTCGGAATCGTTCACTGGGAGTCAAGCCGGCTTTCTTACCGACAACAATCATCAGAACGCCAAAATCCTCGACGTCCGACCCAGTCGGGTCCAGGCGTCCCTGGATGCGGGACGAGTCCCGGTGATCGGTGGATCTCAGGGAGTATCTATTGATAATGACGTGACCTTTTTGGGTCGGGGTGGTTCTGACACCACGGCAGTGGCCATTGCCCACGCTCTAAGTGCTGACACGTGTGAGTTGTATACCGATGTGACTGGGGTGTTCACCACTGATCCTCGGGTAGTGCCGACGGCCCGGCGTATGCACAATGTCTCGTTTGATGAATTGCTGGAGATGACGGCTACCGGATGTCCGAAGCCGGCGATGCGATCAGTTGAATATGCGCGCACCCACGGAGTGCGTCTCCACGTCCGTTCTGCCTTCACTTGGCAGGAGGGAACTTGGGTCGATGAGGAGGTATCTAATATGGAACAGGCCATCGTTTCGGCGGTCACCCACGATATGGCTGAGGCCAAGATGACGTTGGCGGGTGTGCCTGATCGGCCTGGGGTAGCCGCAAAGGTGTTTCGCGCACTGGCTGACCTAGAGGTCAACGTGGACATGATTGTTCAGAATGTTTCAACTCAAGGTGTTACCGACATCTCTTTTACCGTGCCGCATAACGATCTGCCCCGGGCAATGGAGCACACACAGCTTCTGGCTGATGAGCTAGGTGCTGGTGGAGTGACCGCCGACGACTCGATCGCTCGAGTAAGTGTGATCGGTGCTGGAATGCGGTCCAATCCGGGAGTGGCCGCCACCATGTTCGAAACTCTTGCGAACTGTGGGGTGAATATCCAGATGATTTCAACTTCAGCCATCCGGGTGAGCTGCGTTGTCGACGGGGACGAGGTGGAGAACGCAGTGAGGGCTTTGCACGATGTGTTTGGCCTAGCTGAGGACTGAGACCTGCTTTCCTACCCACGTTGCCCTGTAGGCGGCCACCTCTCCCGGTATACAGAGGATTCTGAAGGTGTTCCAATAATGACATTTCCAAGACCGCTGCTACTCGGTCTATTCCTAGGAGCGTTACTGGTTCTAGCAGCCTGTGGTTCTGTGAGTACTGGAGCAGAACTCGCTACGGCAGCAGATACCGACCCTGTTGAGACCACGATATTTGAAGTGACGGTCACCACCGTTACGCCTGACAATGCCCGGAGCGGCTTTGTGTCTGATGTAGTGACCGCAAACCCGCTTCTCGATGGTTTGAATGAGGATGATCTGGGTTGCGTAGCCGACCACCTGTTGGACGACATGGATCCAGCCGAAGTCGTGGCCTTGACACGTAACGGCCCCCGACCAGACCAGGCGGAGTCGGCTGTCTTCGCCCTCCGCGATTGTGATCTGGTGCTCTACGTGGTGGCCCTAGGTATTGGTGCGGCCCTCACCGACCATCCAGAAGCGTTGCCTGTTGACCCCGTATGTCTACTTGAGGGTCTGACTGACGATGATTTGGTCCCCTATCTACGCGCACGTTTCGAGACCGGTGCTGTGGACTTGGACGACGACGAAGCAATGGATCTGTTGATGGAAACACCAATGTTGGCTAACGCCATCCGATGTTCGACCGAGGCAGAGCTCTATGTGTACGACGATGCTCCCGCTCTGTGCGCTGGGTTGGCTGATCGCCTCGGCGATCTGACCGCGTTCCTAATGAAAATGGAGATCACCGCTGGCGGCGAGCCTGACCTATTCGCGATGGAGGGTGTATTTCAGATCACCAACCAGATATTTTCCTGGTTGACCGATCAGGTCCCTGCTGGGTTGCGAGATGACGCCGTGTTGGTGCGAGACACGACAGGCCGGATCAATTCTCTGATGGTTGAGGCCCTTGTCAATTTCTCAGACAACGTAGATCACACCCCAGGCGACCGAGAGCAGAACGCCAGCAACGACGGTCTGATGGTGGCTTTTCTTGGCGTAATGGCGCAGATCACTGTTGAGTTGGAAGCCGACATCGATGAGGTGGTGGCTGCATCGGCGCGTCTGGAGGACTGGACGGTCACTCAGTGCGGTGAGTCATCGTCGATGCTTTTTGATTTGCTCGCCGGGGTGGGGGCCTGATGCCAGAAAATCGCCTAGTTGGGAATCGATGGAAATTCCTGAGCATTGTTGTGGTCGTAGTTCCAGTTTTGGCCCTTACGGCCTGTGGCGAGAAGCTAACTACGGCCTACCTCGCCCCGGTTCCAACAGAGGTAACCATCAAGGAGGCTTCGAGGGTTCCGTCGACTACTTCGACCATTGTGTTGACGACAACAACTCTGTTTGTGCCGACCACCGTTGTGTTGACTGCACCGACAGCTAGCGCAGTGGCTGCACCGACCACAACGCTGGCTGGTGGACCGATCCCTGAGGCAGAAGCAGGTTTCTGTGCTGATTTGGCAGTTGAATCTGGTGCCTTAATTCTTGAAGTTGAGCGGGTACTTCCGGCTGATGGCGTACTAGACCCGTTAAGTCAGCGTGCCCTTCTGTTGGCTACCAGGAACCTGTTGGCTTGGACCAACAATCGAATCCCCAGTGAGCTCAGCGCCGACGTCGGGCTTTTGAACCGGGTCTACGCTGATTTAGGTATCGAACTTGATCGCTTGGATTCTGAGATGGTGACCATGCCCAGGCTTCAGGCTCTCGTCTTTACTTACGTGTTGGACTCACCAGTTGTCGATCCACAAGAGTTGGACCTTTCGGCCCGGCGACTCGGGGCCTTCGTGGACCAGTCGTGCGGTCACGGCTTCCCAATCATGGAGGCTATGAATGACTTATTCAGTCCTGAACCCACTCCAATTGCTGCGACCCTGCCAGACGACTGAATTCCCTAAGAGCGCGTGGTACTTGTCTGGAAATCACCGGCAAGCAGGGCTTTACCATCGGTAGCCTAGAGAGAATGGACATTGCGGTCGTTGGCGCTACCGGTCAGGTCGGAGGGGTGATGCGCGCCCTGCTTGATGAGCGTGACTTTCCTGTCGGAAACCTTCGATTTTTTTCTTCAGCTCGCTCGGCAGGCTCTGTTATCCCTTGGCAAGATCGAGAGGTAGTCGTCGAGGATACGGCTACTGCCGACTGGTCGGGTATCGATGTGGCGTTGGTGAGCGCTGGTAAGACGGCGTCGCTTGAACATTCGCCCAACATGGCCGCATCCGGTGTGACAGTTATCGATAACTCTTCGGGCTGGCGGATGGATCCCAAAGTTCCCCTAGTGGTACCGGAGGTCAATGCGTACGCCTTAGATGACATTCCAAAGGGGATTGTGGCCAACCCAAACTGCACGACAATGGCCGCCATGCCAGTTTTGGGTCCTTTGCACACTGAGGCCGGACTCCTCTCGTTGACGATCGCCACATATCAGGCGGTCTCAGGTGCAGGGCTGGCAGGTGTTGACGAGTTGGCTTCGCAAGTAGCCGCAGTCATCGACAGTGCGTCGGACCTGGTTCACAACGGTGCGTCGGTCAAGTTTCCGGAACCCTCTTCGTTCGCTCGGACTATTGCTTTTAACGTGCTTGCTCACGCTGGGTCCTTTGTTGACGATGGTCGTAGCGAGACCGACGAGGAGCAGAAGCTTCGCAACGAGAGTCGAAAGATCCTAGACATCCCAGACCTAGCGGTCTCCGGGACGTGCGTGCGGGTGCCAGTTTTCACCGGGCATTCCATGGCAATTCACGCCGAGTTTGATCGGCCTATTTCTCCTGAACGGGCTACCGAGCTATTGGCTGCGGCGCCGGGCGTGGTGCTGGCCAATGTCCCAACCCCGCTGGATGCTGCTGGAACCGATCCGACCATCGTTGGTCGTATCCGTGCGGACGAGACGCGAAGTAATGGTCTGTCGCTTTTTCTGTCGGGTGACAATCTCCGCAAGGGCGCAGCGCTCAACACGATTCAGATTGCTGAGGAACTGCTCCGACGACGGTGATCTTGATCGCGGGGTGAAGTCCTACAGCCAGTGGTTATGTGGTCAGGGCGGGTTAGTTGTGTAGCGGGCTACCGCCTCTTCGAGAGATAGGCCCAGTTGATTGGCCAAACTTGCTAACCAGGCCAAGACGTCGCCTAGTTCGTGGAGTTGCTGGTCCGACGTGCCCTTACGGGTGGCCTGGGCCAGCTCACCAAGCTCCTCGCACAACCAGGCCACAGTGGCTGGAATCCCTCGGGCACGGTCAACATCTCCGTAGAGGTCTTCCATGAGTGACTGCACTTCAGCAAGTTCCATGAGGTGGACGGTATCGGTCACCGTTTAGGTCTGGAGGCATCCACCCATCGCGCGTGTGTTCGATCCACACTCACTGTGTGTTCTCAAACAGTTCGCTTCCTGACGGCCCAGCCGATAATGGTCTGATCTCTGATTTTCAGGCCACACAGGTCCTCCGGGCACTGGACGCTCTCGACGAGTTGGAGGCAGCAGCCGTCAAGTTGGTACGAGCTGAGTTGGCGGCTGGGCCAGCGCTCGACGGACTAATCGCTGACCCACTGACTGAGGGGACTCGTCTAGATCTGTTGTGCCTAGTTGACACAATGGCTGTCGACGTTCTGGGCGTGTTCGGCCGAGGTGAAATGTTGCAACGTCTTGTTGGTGAGGCACCTCCAGGTGGAGCGCGCGACGCGTTGGCTGAGCACCTGTCAGGTTCCTGACTTCAAGTATTCAGGTCACAATCGGTGGGATAGGTCGGGCCAACCCTTCTACCGATTCGGCGTAGGGAAGAGCGAGTAACCCGGCAGGTGGCAACAGCAACTTTCGGTCACGTGACCCACCACCGACTACTACTCGGCTACGAGCCATCACAGCGGTATCAATCCAGATGGGAATATTGCAGCCGGCGGGCAGACCGAACGGCGTAACGCCACCGATCTGCATACCGGTAATTCTCGTTGTCTCGTCAGCACTAGCGAACGAAGCCTTGCGGGTGCCTAGCCGACGGCGGACTGTTCCATTGACGTCGAGCCGTTGGGTTGCCAGAACCAGGCATAGGGCAACAGGGGCTACTTCACCGTCGCGTGCCTTTCCAGCAACGAGGATGGCGTTGGCTGAGTCAGAGAGATCAATGTCATAGGCGGCACAAAAGGCGGCGGTATCAGCCAAGGCCGGGTCACATGCCATTACCTCGTACTCAATGTCGAGGGTCAGCAATTGTTCGAGGAAAGAGTCGGTCATAACTGCCTTGGTGGCTCAGGATCGACCTCACGAGCCGGGCCAGTTAAGCCGTAGAAAACTGACGCCACTACAACAGCACCACCGATAAATGTCAACGTGGCTGGCACTTCGTCAAACCACAGCCATACCCCGAGTGACGCTGCGACCGTCTCCACCGGTGTAAATAGGCTCACCTCTGCTGGAGGGGCATAGCGGGTCGCAGTCGACATGCATAATCGCGCAATAGGTCCGAACAGCCCCCCCATGGCCAGAGTGGCCAACAGGGCTTGATTGGTCACTAGGGATATATCGGCAGGTATGGCAGTCATCAAGCAAGTGCAGGTGGCAGTGATTGCAACAATCAGGGTGCGAGGCAGGTCTCGGTACCTACGCCAGATCACCAGATTTGTGGCAAACACCATGATTGCCAGCAGGGCCACCAGGTCACCAGCGACCTGGCTGCCAGCCATGGAGCCTCCGACAATTATCACTATGCCGATAACTGTCAGACCGATGGCTCGCCAGGTCCGAGCCGAGGTGTGCTCATGGAGGGCGAACCTTGCTAGCACGGCAGCGAAGATAGGGCCGGAAGCGATGATGGCCACCACGTTGGAGGCTGCAGTGAGAGTTACCGCAGTTAGAAACGATGTAGTGCCAATTGCGCCCAGAATGCCAGTAATCATTAGGGGTTGGCGCCAGCGGACTATCTGTGGGCCAATTTCTCGTCCAAGAGACCGGACAGCCACACTCCAAGTCACAGGCGAGGAAAAGAGTCCGACCATGAAGGCGATTGTCCAGCCGTCTATGTCGGAGTCTTCTTCGGCTACCCGAATCAGCAGAGAATCGGTTGAGACCACAAGCATCCCGGTGAAGGCCAGGAGCAGACCTAGACGTCGCCCAGATTGCGGGATCCGAGCGGCGAGGTTCAGGGCCATTACTGGACGCTAGCGGCGGCCTAGTGCTGGTCCGATTTTCTCAGCACCGGTTCTCAACTCCGGTTCTCAGCGTTGGACTTTTTAGATGGCAGAATAAGAGTCAATGCGACAACCAAACGTTCTGCTGGTAACACTTGACCAGTGGCGCGGCGACTGCTTATCAGTGGCACGCCATCCGTCAGTATCCACCCCAAATCTAGATCGCCTGGCTGCTGATGGTGTCCGATTTGCGTCTCACTTTGCCCAAACTGCACCCTGCGGGCCTAGTAGGGCCAGCCTCCTCACCGGTACATATCAGCATGTGCACCGGTCTGTCCTGAATGGAACCCCACTAGATAATCGTTTCACCAACGTGGCCCTTGAAGCACGGAGCGCTGGCTACGATCCGGTCCTATTCGGCCATACCGACACTACGGTCGACCCTCGGACTGTGCCTGCAGCCGATCCACGGCTTGAGACTTATGAAGGAGCCCTACCTGGGTTTCGGGTCGGGCTCCATCTCCCAGAGCATCGT
Source organism: Acidimicrobiales bacterium (assembly GCA_029242745.1). Lineage (GTDB taxonomy): Bacteria > Actinomycetota > Acidimicrobiia > Acidimicrobiales > MedAcidi-G1 > UBA9410. The sequence goes on from JAQWTI010000039.1 coordinate 53,208, forward strand.
GAGTCGTGGTATCGGTGGTTGGAGTCACGGGGGCACGATGTGTCCGACCGCAAACGGTTTCTTCGACCGCGTGATGACGTACCAGTTCCCGATGGCAGGGGGGCATCGTGGCCACCAGCACCCTTTGACGCTGACGAGACCGAAACAGCTTTTCTAGTCGGTGAGGTAATCGATGAGATTGGCCGCCTAGAAGTTTCAGGGGATCCATGGTTTATCCACGCCTCCATTTACCGTCCCCACCCCCCGTTCACCGTGCCGGCGCCTTGGCACGATCTGGTAGATCCGGCCACAGTCCCTCAACCAATTGTGGATGACGCCGGTAGGCACGCGTTTCTGGATGCTGCTCGATCGATGGGGGTATATCGACCACCTGTCGCTGAATTGGATGTTCGGCAGGTACGTGCCACCTATTACGGAATGATGGGCGAGGTTGATGCTCAGGTCGGTCGGTTACTTGGAGCCTTGGACGACTTTGGGGCCACTGACGACACGGTGGTGCTGGTTACCTCAGACCACGGTGAGATGCTTGGGGACCACAGCCTTATGTCTAAATTGGGTTTCTACGATGAGGCGTTTCACATTCCTCTGATTATCCGGGCTCCTGGTTTCCTCGGTGAGAAGGTCGCCGGACGGGTAGTAGATGGTTTTACTGAAAACGTTGATGTGATGCCTACGTTGTTGGACCTGATCGGGTCCCAGGTGCCCCGGCAGTGTCAAGGACAGTCGTTGAGGCCTTTTCTTGATGGTTCGGTTGGCGAGGGCGCTGTCCCGGATAACTGGCGTGCAGCGGTGCACTGGGAGTTTGACTTTCGGGCGTGGGCTGGTTCCGAATCGTTGAGAGGGGTGCCCGGCCACCTTTGCAATCTTGCGGTGCATCGCGATCACCAAGGAAAGTACGTCCATTTCGCTGGGTTGCCGAATCTGTTCTTCGATTTAGTCAACGATCCGAATGAGCAGGATCTCTACACCGACCACCTGCAGATGTCTAGGTACGCAGCAGCCCTACTGGACTGGCGTATGGCTACCGATGAGCAGGACCTCTCAGATCACCTCGCTGTGCCCGGTGGGATGATCGTCCTTGGCGGTTGACCAAACGCCATATCGGGCACGCTGAGGTGCAGACTCAAACCAGTATCACCGATTGGTTTCCTCGTGTCCCAAAGTGGTGAGAGGCCTTGTGCTGCTCGGAGGCCAGTGAGATACCTTGGGTTTCTGGGCCTAATTGCAGATTGGATCGGAGAATGGGCTGATGGACAATGGCGACATCGACCTGGTAGACGCCTACGCCGTCGAGACCCCCGACGACAATCGGGACCTTTACGCCCGCTGGGCCAAGACCTACGAGTCGGGTTTCATCACAGATAATGCCTACAGGTACCACATTGGGGTAGCCGGCGCGTTCCTCGCTGCGGCGACAGTGGACGACGGCCCCGTGATGGATGTGGGTTGTGGCACCGGCTTAGTGGGGGAGGCGCTTCGAGCTGATACCCGTTGCCCAGAATTGCTTAGCGGCCTTGATTTGTCGCCGGAGATGATCGAAAAGGCGCGGTCCAAGCGCACACCTGGCGGGGAAGCTGTCTACTCCGACATCTACCTCGCTGACCTGACCGGCTTGCTTCCAATTGCGGACAATGTCTATGGAGGTATCACCAGTTGTGGAACGTTCACCCATGGACACGTCGGGCCTGATGCTCTCGATGAGCTGTACCGCATTGCCCGCCCCGGGGCGCTATTCGCTGTTGGGATTAACCCCGACCATTTCATCGCCCACGGTTTTGCAGAACGGTTTGACAAAGATGTCGCCGCAGGAAAGATCACAAAACCGACCATTAACCGGGTTCCCACTTATGGAGCGGGTCCTAACGTGGAACAGCGGTCTCCGGTAGTTGTATTCCGTCTAAGCACGAGTTTCTTGACTGATTGAGTCGAGGGCCGACAGGATCGGTCAAGCGGTAGCCAGTGCTCGATCTAGATCAGCCAGGAGGTCTTCAATGGATTCGATTCCTACGGAGATCCGGATCAGGTCGTCAGGTACCTCAAGAGCCGAACCGGCCACAGATGCATGGGTCATTACCCCTGGATGTTCGATAAGTGATTCGACGGCCCCCAACGACTCTGCGAGGGTGAACACCTCAGTGCTGACAGCAACTTTCTCGGCAGCCTCTCGACCTCCGGTCAGTTGGAACGACACCATCCCCCCAAAATTGCGCATCTGTCGAACTGCTACCTCGTGTCCAGGGTGGTCCTCCAACCCGGGATAGAGGACTCGGTCAACCCGGGGGTGGTTTACCAAGGCTTCCACTACGGCGGCGGTATTGGCACAGTGACGGTCCATCCTCACGGCAAGGGTTTTTAGACCTCGCAGGACCAGATAGCAGTCAAACGGTCCAGGAACAGCCCCTACCGCGTTTTGGACAAAACCAAGGTGCTCAGCAATTCGGTCGTCGGATGTCGCCACAAAACCACCGACCACATCGCTATGTCCACCAAGGTATTTGGTGGCTGAATGAACGACGGCGTTAGCCCCAAGGGAAATTGGCTGTTGGAGGTAAGGAGTTGCGAAGGTGTTATCAACTACCACTGTGCCCCCGAGATCATGGGTGATTGCGACAATGCGTTCGATATCGAGAACCGTAAGTAGTGGGTTGGTGGGAGTTTCCAACCAGACCATGCGTGTTTCTGGCGTCCATGCTGTCCGAATGGTTTCAGGCTCAGTCAGGTCGATAGCTGTGTGATGGACACCGGCTGCCCCATGGATTTGGGAGATAAGGCGGAATGTCCCACCGTAGGCATCGTCACCAAGGAGAATTCTCTCTCCAGGACCCAGAAGACGCAGGAGAGCATCTTCAGCCGCGAGGCCACTAGCGAAGGCGAAGCCACTCTGCGCGCCCTCAAGGCTGGCTAGACATTCTTCGTAAGCATGTCGGGTCGGGTTTCCAGTTCGGGCGTATTCGTAGCCGAACTTTGGTTGCCCAACGGCGTCTTGAGCAAAGGTGGTTGAAAGAGCTATTGGAGTCACCACTCCACCGGTTCGGGGGTCATGCGGTTGGCCAGCGCGGATGGCCCGCGTTTCGAAGCCGTAGTCGTCCAGGTTTTCGAAGCCCGATAGTAAGGGGTCACCACCCATGGCGTGTCCAGACAACTCAGTTCCTTTCACCGGCACCCGGCGACAGGAAACTCAGAAGGTCTGTCCGGGACAAGATCGTGCAAGGGCGACCACCGTCGATAACGAGTAGTGCTGGTGCGTGTTCCAAAAGCTCTGCGGCTCGGTCGATGGGTTCACCGACACCGATAGTTGGTAGAGGTTCTTGGACCACGTCGTCGATTGGTGTGTCCAAGACCTGGTCGGATTGGTAGGTCTGCGTCATTAGCCACAGTTCAGAAACTGAGCCAGTTACCTCGGCAGCGGATAACGGCATTTCTCCTGTTGCCACCGCAATCTGTGAAACACCGTACTTACGCATGATTCGGGCGGCTTCGCGCACAGTGTTCTCGGGGTTTACGTAGATCAACTCGGGTATGTCGTCGCTGCGGCTAGCCAGGAGGTCTGCGATGACTGTTCCTTTTGCATGGTGGAAACCCATGGTGGCCATCCAGCCTTCGTCAAACACCTTGCTCAGGTAGCCGCGTCCTGAGTCCGGAACCAGTGCAACCACTAAGTTCTCGGAAGTTAGTCCCTGAGCTACCTGAAGGGCGGCGGCGATAGCTGTTCCCCCGGACCCGCCGATTAGCAGGCCCTCTTTTTGGGTCACTTGGTGGGCCATAGCAAATGACTCGGCATCACTCACCGGGATAGTCATATCCACCATGTCAGGATGGTACGTGCCGGGCCAAAAATCTTCCCCAACTCCTTCGACTAGGTAGGGGCGCCCTGACCCACCTGAGTAGACCGATCCTTCTGGATCACCGACCACGATGGTCACGTTTGGGTTCTGTTCCTTGAGGTATCGGCCAACTCCACTCACTGTTCCCCCAGTGCCGGCACCGGCGACAAAGTGAGTGATGCGACCGTCTGTTTGCGCCCAGATTTCTGGCCCAGTTGTCTCGTAGTGAGACTGGGGGTTGGTCGGATTGTGGTACTGGTTTGGCTGAAAGGCACCGGGCGTCTCCTCCATGAGCCGTTTGGCTGTGGAGTAGTAGGAGAGTGGATCATCTGGAAGGACAGCTCCGGGGCAAACCACCACCTCGGCCCCGTACGCACGAAGTAAGGAGACCTTCTCGGGACTGACTTTGTCGGTCATCACGAACACGCACCGGTAGCCCCGTTGGTTGGCAACGATGGCAAGCCCCACTCCGGTATTTCCAGACGTCGGTTCAATGATCGTCCCGCCAGGTTCGAGTAGGCCGTCTCGCTCGGCGGCGTCGATCATGGCTAGAGCCGGGCGGTCCTTGATGCTTCCACCTGGATTGGTGGTTTCGAGTTTGATGACGACCGGACAGGGGAGGTCAACTCCGAGCCGCGCAAGGCGGACCATTGGAGTTCCGCCGATCAGGTCAAGGACAGAATCAGCAATATCGAGGTCAGAGATGTCCATCGGCCGTGGTTTCGAGGTCGAGTTTGGGAGTGGAGGTCTTGTCAGACGGCGCAGGACATGTCGGCACCGCAGCAAAGTGGGGACTTGATCTTCCCGTGCCCGGTTGGGCACTCGGAGATCTGGACAGTTGACCCGTCATCCTTTATCAAGGCAGCGTCGACGAGAGGCTTGTCGCAGGCGCCACAGGTGGCGTTGACGGACATACCGCATGATGTGCAGGCGTAGGTAGCCATGGTGTTTCTCCTAGGTATCTAGTTGACACGATCTAAGTATGTGTCCAGTCAATCACCGCAAAATGTGTTTGGTGTCCCACAGCCCGTCGTAGCCATGGAGCATGCAAGCTAGGCCTGCTGCACGGCGTGCCACATGTGTGGTCTAAATGCTAGGAACGAAGTAGTTCACCTGCCGTACAACCTCACGACCCAAGGGAGACCACCGGTGGCAAACCATCCTGTTCCAGCCAGTTTTGGTGCCGACGAGGCGGTTGTGGCTACCGGTCTCCATGGCCAGAGGGCGCATCGTCGGCAATTTGAACACCTAGACCGACTTGAGCGCCGCCTCCACGTAGTGACTGATGGTGTGTGGTGTCTGGTTGGCAACGGTCTTTCCAACCAGACCTTTGTAGAGGGTCCTTCGGGTCTAGTTGTTGTGGATACAGGTGAGTCGGTCGAGGAGATGACGGCTGCCTTGAGAGAGGTTCGGGCTTACACCTCAGCACCAACGGTTGCAGTGGTCTATACCCACTTTCACTACTGCAACGGAACTCAAGCCGTTTTTGATGAAGCAGGTGGGCCGGTGCCTGTCTGGTCGCATGAGAGGGTCGAAGCCAACCTGCGCTCCCGCTCGACCGAGTTGGCGCCGACGGCTGGTCGGGGTCTTATCCAACAGTTCTCGATGTTGCTGCCTGACGATGGTCCTGATGGGCGGACCCAGGTTGGGTTAGGCCTTGAGTATCGCCGAGCTGAGCATGCTCCGTTCACTCATGGCTTCGTTCCCCCATCTGAGAAGGTGTCAGTGCCGATGACCACTACTTTGGCCGGGCTGAAGGTGGAGTTGGTGCCAGCGCCGTCAGACGCTGACGACAACTTGAACGTGTTCTTCCCAGACCTGGATCTATGCATCAATAATCTTGCTTGGCCGGCACTTTTCAATATCTTCCCTATTAGAGGTGAGCCTTACCGGGACCCCCAAGTGCTACTGGCTGGCTTGGATGGGATTCTTGAAGTGTCACCGGAGCACCTAGTTTGTGCTCACGGACCACCACTGAGTGGTCGTGCCGCAGTGGTGAAGGCAGTCACGACTGCACGCGATGCTATTCAGTTTTTGTGGGATCAGACGGTTCGCGGCGTCAATCGGGGTCTAACACACGGTGAGCTAGTCGAGTTTGTCCAGTTGCCGGAGAGTTTCGAGGACTCCTACTTCACCCAGCAGAACTATGGCCTAGTTGAGCACCATGTCCGTCAGATCCATAACGGTTTGGTGGGGTGGTTTGACGGGTTTGAGGCCTCGTTATTTCCCTTGCCAACTGCGGAGCGTTGCCGCCGCCTCATCGAAGGTTTTGGGGGCAGGGATGTGGTGGCTTCGCATGCGTTAGAGGCTCGGGACAGTGACGATCTTCGCTGGGCGCTTGAGTTGGCCACCTGGCCTGTCCGCTCTGACGGAGGGACCGATGTCGAACGCGAACTCCTCGCTTCGATTTTACGGTCCATTGGTCAGCGCACCACGTCAGCCAACGTGCGTGGCTGGTGCCTGACTCGTGCTCGAGAGTTAGAGGGTCTAGCCGATGTGGATCGGTACCGTACCCACCGTTTTGGTCGGGGGCAGGTCCTGGCGTTGGACCCGGCCGACACTATTGCTGGACTCCGGGTCCTGGTTGAACCGGAACGTGCCAAGAGCCTTGACGAGCACCTCAGATGGCGTATCACTGGAGGAGACGAGGAAGTTGTCTGTGGGCTCCAGATCCGTAACCAGGTGGCGGTACCCACCGACGGATCTGGGGCTGAAATTGAACTTTCCCTCGGGCGCGCGGTTTTGGCTGACGTGCTGTCCGGTCGCCGCAGCGTCCACGAAGCACTTGCCGATGGTTCAGCGACGCTTGAGGGTGATTCTGAGCGGGTAATGAGGGTTCTGTCCTGCTTTGAAGTGCCAACCCTGTGGGAGTCAAAGGGTACAAACCATTCGTAATCCCGTTGAAGCAGTGATCAGCTTGCACTGCTCGGTCGCGTGTTTCAACACAATGTCGTATGCACCTAATTGCTGGGCCTCATCGGGAACCGTTAACACTCCTTTGCGTACATGGTGAGGCCACTACTACGCCTCTCAGGTTCCGGGTTGATCTGGAGCCTGTGTTTTCGTGACCAAGACGATCAGCTCGTCGGTGTCGGTGGTGTCGTCGCCGTCGTCTGCGGGGTCGAGGTCCATGATGGTCGGGTTGGTCCAACCACCGACGACGATGTCGCCGACGTTGTCGACGACCACGGCCAGGCCCTGCGTGCCGGCGTCTCCACCCCACGAGTGGGACCACTCGGTCGTGCCGTTCGCGTTGAGCTTGACGAAGAAGGTTTTTCCATGCTGGTTGGCGCTGTGGATATCGACCTGATCGTCTAGGCCGGCGGCGACCTCAGCGGCCTCGGCGTCCAGGTCTAGGTCCAGGTCCACGCCGTTCTTGCGGAGTACTCCGGTTACGTAGGCGCTGCCGTCAGCGTCGACGTCGATGCTGTAGCCGTCGCTGGAAGCGCCGGCGGAGGTGGCGTTGACCGTCCGAAGCCACTCGCCGGAACCGTCAGCGCTGAACTTGACCACGAAGGCGTTGTTCAGGTTGTTGGCGTTCACGGTGGAGGTCACGGCGTAGAGAGGGTCGGTGCCGGAAACCTGCACGCTCTGGCGGAAGAAGCCGGTGGCGTACACGCTGCCGTCGGCGGCGGCGACGCAGCTGAGGATCGAACCGTTGGGCGTGTCAACGGTGGCGTGCCACACGTGGTTGCCGTCCGAATCCAACTTGACGACCACGCCGGGCTGGTTATTGCCACCCGGGTTGACCGGGGTCTCGAGGGTGTGGTGCGGGTCGAGGTCGGTAGCACCACGGAAATGGCCGCAGGAGTAGATGCTGCCGTCACCGTCAACGTCGACGTCATACACGTTGCCCCACGAACCGCCGCGGAGAACGATCGCACAGCGTCGTCTTCGTTGGACCACGCCTGGGCGGCAGGCGCCAACGCTGTGGTTCCTGCCACGACGATGATCGCTGTCACGGCGATCATCTTGGTGGTCAGTGAGCGCATCGGTGCTGACAATCGTCCAGTCGCAGCAGCGAAAATACTGGTCAGGCTTTGAAAACGCCCGTTTGATGTGTTGGTCTGGCTCTCGGTGCCTTTCATGTCTATGAAGGTACGAACGAGGCCCTTTCCGGTATTCAGACCGTTTGTGTGTCCGTGACCCCCACACATGAGGGGTTGCCCCTAAACGTCGGGAGGCGGCCCCACCGCCGTCAGCTTGTCGTTGTTGGGGATCAACACGCCTTTGGACCGGCCAACCGGGTACTCGGCCCGACTCATGACCTTCTCTTAGACTGGACTCCTGATTAGCTAAGACAGGGAGTCGTCCGTGAGGCACTACATAGAGGCTTGGAAGCGCTACGCGGACTTCAAGGGACGGTCATCGCGCTCTGCCTACTGGTGGCCCTTTTTTGTAACCCCGATCGTCTTGATCATCCTCGGTGGTATTTCTGCCAGTGTGTTTGGAACTGCAACAGATGAGACAGGTCCCCTGGAGTCGATCTACACGCTTGCTTGGCTATGCCCCGGCATCGCCCTTGGGATCAGGCGTTTACACGACATTGGCCATAGTGGATGGTGGTTACTGATCGCTTTAACCGGCGTTGGAGCCATCGTGCTCCTCTTCTGGGCCTGCCGCTCTGGTGATACTGAGGCAAATGCTTGGGGTCCGCCATCTGGTGGCTCATTGTCGGATACAGGCAAACCACGATCTTGGCCTCCGGACTACGGCGCTCCTGCTGGAGATAGTCCTATCTCCTAGGACTATGCCCAAACGGGGCCCAACAAAAAAGCTGATCTGGCCGCCCAGGCCAAGGCCATGAAAGGATCCCTGACAGCGAAGCCGTGCGAGCAACGCCAGAGGGAGAGAACTAATGACCGACGTGACCGCCCCACGGGCTTCGTTTACCGATATGGCCGAGTCCACTAGCGATGACTGGGCGATCATCATGGGCCAACGCATCGAGTTGGAGCAGAGCCTTCCCGATCGGGTTATCGAACAGTTTGATCATCTTCGGAACGACTACGGCGGATTCCCAGTCGACCGCCTTGATCACAGTGTGCAGACTGCCACTCGAGCTGAACGAGAGGGTCGGGACGATGAGTACGTCCTATGTGCTCTGCTCCACGACATTGGTGATCCACTAACCCCCTACAACCATCCTGATGTGGCAGCAGCGATCCTCAAACCGTTTGTGTCTGAGGCCAATCGCTGGATGGTCGAACATCATGGGATCTTCCAGGGTTACTACTTCTGGCATCACCTGGGAATGGACCGTGATGTGAGGGAGCGCTTCGCAGGCCATGAGCACTATGACCACTGCGCAACGTTCTGCTCCGAGTACGACGCACCGGCATTCGACCCCGGTTACGACTCAAACCCGTTTGAGCATTACCTACCACTGATTCGTGAGGTCTTCGGCACGAATCCCTGGCGCTGAAACTCTTCAAGATCCACCGGGTCGATGAGTGTTGGAGAGCTTCTGTGGCCTGCATTCAACGAGGGCCTGACACCTGGGTCCGAAGGATGGCTAGCATCAGCGCCGCATGATCCTCTCTGACCGCACCCTCCGCGCCGAGATCGCAGCAGGCCGCATCGTTGTCGAGCCGTTCGACGACACCTGCGTGCAGCCGTCCTCGATTGACCTCCATCTGGACTACCGGTTTCTTGTATTCCGCAATCACACCATGGGTCATATCGATGTTAAAAAGGATCTCACCGAACTCACCGAACAGGTAGAAGCCGGCGAGGAAAATCCTTTTATTCTCCACCCCGGTGAATTCGTGCTTGGTTCGACATCGGAGCGGGTGGCGGTTCCCGATGACCTAGTTGCGCGCCTCGAGGGGAAGTCCAGCCTTGGCAGACTGGGCCTGCTTATTCACTCGACGGCCGGCTATGTCGACGCTGGGTGGGATGGACAACTTACTCTTGAGTTGTCCAACGTGGCTAGTTTGCCCATCACCCTTTACCCGGGGATGAAGATCGGTCAGATTTCATTTGTCCAGATGACCACGGCAGCTGACCGACCTTACGGTTCGAGAGAACTCGGATCAAAGTACCGGGGCCAGCAGGGGCCAAGGCCGAGTCGCTACTGGGAGAACTTCGACAAGTGATCTGGTGTGCAAAGCGTTATTCCCTGACCCCAGTTGTTGCCTTTGACGTTGAGTGGGCCAGCGATCAGGTGCCGGCTTCGAGCGCTTCAAGCAGGTGGAGGGCAATGTCGCCTACCTTCACCTCGGACTCATCAACACCTTCGCCTTTGACCCCGTCGTCGATCATGATGTAGCAGAATGGGCAGGCTGTGGCGATGCGTCCCGCTCCGGTAGCTAACAATTCCTGAGAGCGTTCGACGTTGATGTTCTTGCCGATGTTTTCTTCCATCCACATCCGCCCGCCGCCTGCACCGCAGCACATGCCGTTGGTCCCCTGCCGTTCGGCTTCCACCAAGTCGATTCCGGCCAGGCTGCCGATGACGTTACGGGGCGCCGAGTAAACGTCATTGTGACGACCCAGGTAGCAAGAATCGTGGTACACGACCCGCTCATCGAGTCGGGCATTGCTCATATCGAGTTTTCCTTCTGCGATCAACCACTCCAAGAGTTGGCTGTGGTGGACCACCTCATAGTGCCCACCCATCTGGGGGTACTCGTTGGCCAGCGTGTTAAAGCAGTGTGGACACTGGGTCACGATCTTTTTGACTCCCATGCCATCTAGCGTTTCGATATTCTGTGTTGCCAGCATCTGGAAGATGTATTCGTTGCCCGAACGACGTGCTGGGTCACCGGTACACATCTCTGATGGGCCCAGAATTGAGAATGACACACCGGCCCGCTGCATCAGTTTGGCCATAGCGCGAGAGACTTTTTTGTTCTTGTCGTCGAACGACCCGGCGCAACCCACCCAGTAGAGGTACTCGGCTTCGAACGGGTCACCACCGTCGAGTACCTCAATTCCTTCTATGTCGCCTACCCAGTCAGCCCGTTCGCTCTGAGATAGGCCCCAAGGGTTGCCCGAGTTCTCCATCGACCTATAGGCGCTCCCTAACTCGCTGGGAAAGTCGGACTCCATCAGCGACAGGTAACGCCGCATGTCCAAAATCTTGTCAAGGATCTCGATGTTGACCGGACAGATTTCGTCGCAGGCCCGGCACGATGTGCATGCCCAGAGTTCATCGTTGGTGACGCGGTCAAACATCCAGTTAGCAGGAACGGTGATATCGAAATCGGTCCCTATAGGTGGCGAAACCACTGGCTGTCCCGTGGCTGCCATGACCTCCCCGGTCTTGAGCACGATTTCGCGTGGGTCTAGCGGTTTACCGGTGGCGTGTGCGGGGCAGACGCTGGTGCAACGGCCGCACATGGTGCATGAGTCCGTATCAAGCAACTGCTTCCAGGTGAAGTCCTCGATAGTGGACGCACCGAAACTCTCCAACTCCGTTTCCATGAGGTTGGGCATCGGCTTCATGGCCCCCTTTGGGCGGGACCGATCCTTCAGGTACATGTTCAGTGGGGAGGTAAACATATGCCGGATCATGGTTATAGGCAGTAGGGCTAGGAAGGCAATGAAAGAAGCCACGTGGGCGATCCACCAACCTTGGTGCCAGCCGGCCACATCTTCGACCAGCCAGTCGGCTTCACCGATCGCCATTGCCAGTGGATAGCCAACCACTGACCAGGTCTCAGGCGCTGTCCCATATCCACCGGTCGTTGCATCTTGCAGGGCGATACGAAACGCCTCTGCGCTGAAGCCGGTGATGCCGATTGCCAGGAACACGAGGAGAACTGCAGCGTGCTCAGGCTTGGACTTTATTCGAATGCGGTAAGGCCGGAATCGCCGGGGCCCGTAGCGCCGCAGTAGCGCCCAGACCACGCCAACCAGATAGAGCACACCGGCGATGTCGCCTACCGCGGTGTAGGCCCGGTAGACATCCCCATGCAGGAATTTCATTCCTTCTGGGACTTGATGATTGATTTCCAGAACCGTGGTTACGGCCAGCAAGATCAGGAATGGGAAGTAGATGAGGGCGTGCATGATGCCAGCTGCTGGTTCGCGTAGCAGGGTCTGCATGTAGACGCCAGAACGGAAGTCACTGAACCTTCGCTTGGCGTTAGCTGGCTTCGTGGAGCGGTCGTCGGGGGCGCCACGTTGCCAGTTCTGAACGCGGTAGGAGAAGAGGACGGCCCCGTAGACAATGAGAAGAGGTATCACCGAGTAGAAGGCAAGTTTCAGCGGGCCGGGGACATTGGCGAAGACTTCGCGCGTGATGGGCGAGTCGTCGTGAAAACCGTTCACCACCGAAGCGACGCCCGACGCCGCTGTGAAGAGAGCGACTATGACGCCTAGCCCGATTACCGCATGGTTAGGGCGGAATCCTCGGGTGGTCTGGTTGTTCGCGGGGGTGGAGGTTTCGTTCACTTGGATCCGAGACTACCGGTCGGTAGTTCCCCTAGTTGCTTCCAGCCGACCATTCCGTTGAGCCCAGTGGCGCTAGGGACTTGGCCCTGGTCCTGTCCCCAGTCAGCCGGCTTGCCGGGCCACGGTTTCGGCAGCGGCTTTGGCTGCCGCGGGATCTAGTGAACGCTCCAGAACGGCCATCGTTTCCCGTGGACGGAGATCATCGTTTAGCTCGTAGCACAGTGGCGTTCCTGTCGGGATATTTAGGTCGGCGATGTCCTCGTCGGAGATTTCGTCCAATTCCTTACAGAGGGCCCGGAGGCTGTTGCCGTGGGCGGTTACCAGCACCGTTTGCTTGGCCATCAGGTCAGTAGCGATGGAATCTTCCCAGTAGGAGCGCATTCGGATCACCACGTCAGCGAGACATTCAGTTAGTGGTGGCTCGATGTGGGCGTAGCGGATGTCGTTGTTGGGATTGAACGGGTTGTCCGCAGTAATAGGGGGTGGTGGGGTGGCGTAGCCACGGCGCCAGGCTTGGAGTTGTTTGGCTCCATGGCGTTCCCGGGTCTCAGCCTTATCAAGACCCGTAAGGTCACCGTAGTGACGTTCATTCAGGCGCCAATCGCGGCGAACTGGAATCCAGGACCGGCCAAGTTCGGCCAGAGTTAGTTCAGCAGTGCGGATAGCACGGACCTGCAGTGAAGTGTGTGCAACATCGGGGAAAATTCCTGAGCTGGCCAGTAACTGGGCGCCGTTCAAAGCTTCGGCCTCCCCCTTTGGAGTCAATTCACAGTCATACCAACCGGTGAACTGATTGCTGGCGTTCCATGTGCTCTGGCCATGGCGAAGCAGGATCAAGGTAGGCATGTGGGTCACCGTATCGGATGAGTTTTAAGCTATTTGAGAAATTGTCGATCAGAAGTTGCTATATAGGGACTCAACTTTATAGAGTGTCTCCGTATAATAAAGGATGGTGCTGCAGCAGGCATTCTATAGCCTGCACCGTCGGTTCAGGAAATTTTCCCCCGAACCCGATCCGACGGGGCCCGTCCGCCTTGATCTTCTCCAGAGAACCCTCTGGTAGTACGCAACAGGAAAAAAACAGGAGCATTAATCATGGGTAAGGCTGTGGGTATCGATCTTGGAACCACCAACTCGGTCGTCAGTGTCCTCGAAGGTGGTGACCCCGTTGTCATTGCCAATGCTGAGGGCTCGCGTACCACCCCGTCGGTTGTGGCATTCGCCAAAGACGGTGAGGTTCTTGTTGGTGAGGTTGCTAAGCGACAGGCCATCACCAACCCGGGCCGCACTATCCGATCCGTTAAGCGGCACATGGGTACCAGTTGGACTCAAGACGTTGATGACAAGGACTACACAGCTCAAGAGATATCGGCGCGCACCCTCCAGAAACTCAAGCGTGATGCCGAGGCCTACCTAGGAACCAGTGTTGACCAAGCTGTTATCACCGTGCCCGCCTACTTCGATGACGCTCAGCGCACGGCCACTAAGGAGGCAGGCCAGATTGCTGGTCTCGAGGTTCTACGAATTATCAACGAACCCACAGCTGCGGCCCTGGCTTACGGTCTCGATAAGGACGACTCAGATCAGACCATTCTTGTCTTTGACCTCGGTGGTGGAACGTTCGACGTATCGGTCCTTGAGATTGGCGACGGGGTCTTTGAGGTGAAGGCCACCCACGGTGATACCAAACTTGGTGGGGATGACTGGGACGAGGCAGTCATTGAATGGCTCGTCACTTCGTTTCGCAACGACCATGGCGTCGACTTAGGTGCCGATGCCATGGCCACCCAGCGCCTGAAAGAGTCCGCTGAGAAGGACAAGATCGAGCTTTCACAGGTCCAGCAAACCCAGATTAACTTGCCGTTTGTTACGGCGACTGACTCGGGGCCGTTGCACCTTGATTACACACTCACCAGGGCGAAGTTCCAAGAGCTCACGGCTGACCTGTTAGCACGATGCCGGGCGCCGTTTGAACAGGCTGTCAAGGACGCCGGCCTCTCCAAGGGCGAGGTCGACCACGTGATCCTTGTTGGTGGCTCTACTCGGATGCCTGCCGTAGTCGAACTCGCCAAAGAAATCGCTGGACGCGAGCCATCCAAAAACGTCAACCCAGATGAGGTGGTGGCTGTTGGTGCTGCTGTTCAGGCCGGCGTGCTAATCGGTGAAGTGAAGGACGTACTCCTGCTAGACGTCACCCCGCTATCGCTTGGTATTGAGACCAAGGGTGGTGTTATGACCCGTCTTATCGAACGGAATACCACTATTCCGATCCAGCGGTCCGAGGTGTTCACTACCGCTGAGGACGGCCAACCATCTGTTGAGATCCATGTCTTGCAGGGTGAGCGCGAGATGTCGCAGTTCAACAAGACTCTGGGCAAGTTTCAGCTAGTCGACCTGCCGCCAGCACCTCGGGGTACTCCCCAGATCGAAGTTACGTTCGATATTGATGCCAACGGCATCGTTCACGTATCGGCGAAGGACCGGGCGACTGACAATGAGCAGTCGATGACCATCACTGGCCAGTCTTCACTCGATAAGGATGTCATAGACCAGATGGTGCATGACGCTGAGGCGCACGCCGATGAGGACAAGCAACGCAGAGAAGAAGCTGAAGTTCGTAACACAGCGGACAACCTCGTTTACCAGACTGAAAAGTTACTGGCTGATCAGGGCGACCAGTTAACAGAAGAAGAGACCACCAATGTCACCGAGAAACTTGAGGAGTTAAAAAAGGCTCTGGGTGATGAGGACATTGAGGCCATTGGCTCGGCCACAGAGGCTCTTATGGCGGCTAGCCAGGAGTTTGGTCAGCGGCTTTACGAGGCTGCACAAGCTGAGTCGGCGGCCACCGGAGGCGAAGCCGGTGAGTCCGATGACGACGTGGTCGACGCGGAGATCGTCGACGAGTCGTGAGCAATTCGACCCCCGAGGAGCCGTCCGTCGATATACCCACTGATCCTTCAACCATTGACTCTTCTACTGATGTCTCCGGAGCGCTGCTCGACAGTGCACCGTCGACGGTCGGTGATGACGCCACTGAATTAATTTCTGGGGTTCTCGATCCGGAACTCGCTGAGGATCCCATAGAGAACGGTGGTGCTGAGGATCCCATCTTGGATGTGATGGCGGTGTTGGAAGCCGAGCGAGACGGCTACTTGTTGGACCTCCAGCGGGTGACAGCTGAGTTTGCTAACTATCGAAAGCAGGCTGATCGTCGGACCATCGAAATCGGTGGCCGGGTCCGTGGCGACTTGGTGGAGAAACTGCTACCAGTGTTCGACGCCTGCGATCTTGCCCTCGAACACAGCGCACACGACGTAGCCCCTATTCGGGCTTCACTAGTTCAGGTGTTGCAGTCCGATGGTCTTGAAGTTCTTGATCCGGTCAACGAACCGTTTGATCCCAATCGACACGAAGCTGTTCTCCATGAGCCTGCTGATGATGATGATGACACTGGGCAGGTGGTCATCGAGGTTCTTCGGCGTGGCTATGCCTGGGGTGGTCGCGTGCTCCGCCCGGCCATGGTCCGGGTTCGGGGCTGAACCCAACTCGATCAAGACGAGGCGTCCGTTATGACCTCACAGCGCGAATGGTTTGAGAAGGACTACTACGCCGCGCTTGGCGTTCCAAAGAAGGCCTCGGCTAGGGAGATCACGAAGTCCTATCGAAAGTTGGCCCGCCGGCTACACCCGGATGCCAACCCCGGTGACGATGCCGCTGAAACCCGATTCAAGGAGGTCTCAGCGGCCTATGACGTCTTGGGTGATGAGTCCAAGCGTGCTGATTACGACCAGGTTCGCCAGATGGGTCCGATGACGGGCCCCGGTGCTGGTCACGCGAGTGGTGGTTTCCCGGGTAGTGGCTTTGATCTCGGTGATCTATTTGGAGGGATGTTTGGTGGTGGTCAGGGCCGCAGCCGGCGCGGTACCGACTTGGAAACCCGGCTTACTCTCTCGTTCATCGACGCTGTGAACGGTGTGACCA
Organism: Acidimicrobiales bacterium; assembly: GCA_029242745.1. GTDB lineage: Bacteria > Actinomycetota > Acidimicrobiia > Acidimicrobiales > MedAcidi-G1 > UBA9410. Next base: position 69,416 of record JAQWTI010000039.1, read on the forward strand.
CTTCGGTTCACCTAGTCAGCGATGCTGGTTGCACCACCTGTTCGGGCAGCGGTGCCCGAACAGGAACCCGACCAATGCCATGTGAGGCGTGCGCTGGGCGTGGTGTCCAGGCAGAAGACCAGGGGCCATTTTCTTTCAGCCGACCATGTAGTTCATGCGCTGGACGGGGCCAACGCATCGATGATCCGTGTGAATCGTGCCAAGGGGGGGGCATCGAGCGTCGCCCTCGGGAGGTCAAGGTTCGTATCCCGGCGGGTGTTGAAGATGGCCAACGTATTCGCTTGAAGGGTCGTGGTGAACCGGGCCGCGGTGGGCCTGATGGTGACCTGTTCGTCGTGGTGGTTGTTGAGCCTCATACACGGTTCGGGCGAAGTGGTCGGAATCTCACGGTGTCTGTTCCAGTGAGCTACCCCCAAGTTGTGCTGGGTGCTGAGATTGAGGTGCCATTGCTAGACGGTGGAACAGTGACGGTAAAGGTTCCAGCAGGCACCCGAAGTGGACAAACCTTTCGGGTCAAGAAACGAGGTGTGCCGATACGTAGTGGAAGCGGCGACCTTCTGGCCAGTATGGAGATTCAGGTACCCATCAATTTGACAGAACCTGAACTCGAGGCAGTCGAAGCACTAGCCCAAGTGATGACACTTGATTCTTCACCTGACAGACTTGTCGAAGAGACCCCATGAGTTCCCTGCCCCGACCTAGACCCAATCAGGCTGTATACGTCATCTCGGTAGCCGCCGAGTTGGCCGGTATGCATCCGCAGACTCTGCGCATCTATGAACGACGCGGTCTTGTGGATCCAGCCCGCACGACCGGAGGCAATCGTCGCTATAGCGAGGCTGATATCGCTCTACTAATGAGGATCGCTCAACTCACCGAGGAGGGACTGAACCTCGCCGGAGTAAAGCGGGTGTTGTCTCTTGAAGCTGAGGTGACCCGTCTTGAGGCTGACCTAGCTGCCACTCGGTCCGAAGGGGACCAGGCGGTGGCTGACGTGCACCGTCAGTATCGTCGCGATCTGGTTCCGGTTAAGCAGAGTGTCACCATCTACCGAGGTCCTCGGACCCGCTGACCTGCGCTTTCTTACAAGTTCCCAAAATTAAACTGGGCCTAGATAGAGGTGCATACCTCTTGCTCAGAGCCATCTAGGGGGCTGTCCAGTCCACAGCGGAGCCCTTATCCCCACTGCCTACCAGAGGTTATCCACAGGTAGCTGGGGAAATTGGTGGGCCTATGTGTTTTGCGTGCAGGCTCATCAAGCAGGCTTGTTTGTGTTGACAACTGAAACCACCGGGTCTCTGGAGTCTGTGGACGCTAGGATTTGTTTGTAAGGGACCCGATCTAGGAGAGGTGCCGTGCCCGCGACCGTTGTCGTTGGGACGCAGTGGGGCGACGAGGGCAAGGGTAAGTTCACCGATCTCGTTGCTGGTGACATGTCGATGGTCGTCCGTTACCAGGGTGGTCACAACGCTGGCCATACGCTGGTGGTTGACGGAGAGTCCTTCGCCCTGCAGCTTGTTCCCAGTGGAGTCCTCTATCCCCACGTCACACCAGTCATCGGTAATGGCGTGGTGGTCGACCCTCGTGTTCTGTTAGCCGAGATGGACATGCTCGAATCGCGCGGCGTGTCTACGTCCAACCTGCGCCTTAGCGGTAACGCCCATCTGATCCTCCCTTATCACCAAGAACTTGACGCTCTTCATGAGCGCCGCCTTGGTAAGAACAAGTTGGGTACCACCAAGCGCGGGATCGGGCCGGCCTATGCCGACCGGTCCATGCGTGTCGGCATCCGCGTGCAAGACCTTCTCGACGAGAAGATCTTCTGCGAGAAGTTGCGGGCCGCTCTGGAGCACACCAACATGGTGCTGACTCGGGTCTTCAACCGTCTGCCCGTCGACGCCGATGAGGTAATTGAGGAGTATTTGGGTCGATGCGCCCCTCGCCTCATCCCTTACATCTGTGATGCTGTTGGGCTCGTCCATGATGAGTTGGAAGGGGGCGGTCGGGTCCTCATGGAGGGTGCGCAGGCTACTTTCCTAGATGTCGATCATGGGACGTACCCCTTCGTGACCTCGTCTAATCCAATAGCCGGTGGAGCCTGCACCGGCGCTGGCATCGGACCACGTGACATCGACCGGGTCATTGGTATCGCTAAGGCCTATGTCACCCGTGTGGGTGCTGGCCCGTTCCCTACCGAACTGTTCGACGAGATCGGCGACCACTTTGTGGACGTAGGCCACGAGTACGGCACCAACACGGGTCGCCGTCGCCGCCCAGGCTGGCTGGACGCCGTCATGCTGAGGTACGCGGCCCGCGTCAACTCGCTTTCTGAGTTGGCCATCACTAAGCTCGACGTACTCGATCAACTTGAGACCATCCGGGTCTGTGTGGCCTATGAGGCCGATGGAGAGCGCCACGACCAGCTGCCCTACCACCAGTCGGTCCTGCACCGGGCTACCCCGATCTACGAGGAGCTCCCCGGGTGGGGGGTTGACCTGTCGGAGGTCACCGAGCGGTCGCAGCTTCCCAGCCAGGCTGAGGACTATCTGTCCTTCGTTGAGAACCAGGTCGGCGTCCCTGTCGACATGGTGGGTGTTGGGCCGGGTCGTCACCAGGTCCTCCGCTTCGCTACCTGAGTTAGCCAAACGTAAAAAACAGGAGAGCTGAATGCGGGTCTGTGTCGTAGGTTCCGGCGGGCGAGAACATGCGCTAGCCCACGTCTTGAACCGCCACCACGACGTGGTGGTCACCCCTGGGAACCCAGGTATCCCCGGATCTGTGGGTACGCCGCCGGTTGAAATCGATGCAGACCTCTACGTGATAGGCCCTGAGGCTCCACTGGTTAACGGAATAGCAGACCAACTCCGGGGTGCCGGACGACTGGTTTTTGGACCTGGCGCTGACGGTGCACGCCTAGAGGGCTCCAAGGCTTGGATGAAAGGGGTTCTTGTCGAGGCTGGTGTTTCAACTGCCGCACACGGTACGTTCACCGACGAGGCCGCAGCGCTTGCATTTCTGGACACGATGGGCGAATTGTTCGTTGTGAAGACTGATGGCTTAGCGGCTGGCAAGGGGGTGGTGGTCACCACCGATCGAGCGGAGGCCGTTGACACCGTGCGCTCTTACCTGTCTGGTGCAGCTTTTGGCGACGCTGGTAGAACGTTGGTAATCGAAGAGGGTCTAACTGGGTCCGAATTGTCGGTATTGGCTGTATGCGACGGGCACGATGCAGTTGCCCTTGCTCCTGCCCAAGACTTCAAGCGAGTTGGTGATGGTGATGTTGGCCCTAACACTGGGGGAATGGGTGCGTACTCACCGGTCTCGTTGGTCACCGATGAGACTGTGGACAACCTTATGGACGTTGCGATTCGTCCGACTCTGGCCACTCTGCGAACACGGGGCATCGACTACCGGGGTGTCCTCTATTGTGGCCTGATGTTTACCCCGGCTGGTCCTCGGGTACTCGAGTACAACGTGCGGTTTGGTGATCCCGAGACTCAGGTGGTGGTACCCCGTCTTACTAGCGACTTAGGCGATTTACTGGCTGCCGCCTCTGCCGGTAATCTGGCTGGTCTGGCTGCCGGTGCACCGTCGGTTGACGATGGAGCGGCTGTGGCCGTGGTCTGTGCGACTGAGGGCTATCCGACGCGCCCCCGGGCTGGTGACCTGATTAAGGGTCTAGAAGAAGCATCAGCCGTCAATGGGGTGACGGTTTTCGCCGCTGGGGTTGGAGAACGCGATGGGCGACTAGTCACGGCTGGTGGCCGGGTGTTGACCGTCACTGGCCAGGGGGAGACTGTGAATGAGGCTCGCAGCCGGGCCTATGAGGCAGCATCTCAGCTTTCATGGTCGGGAATTCATTACCGATCAGATATTGCTGCTACCCCGTCTGGTGTATCCCAGCCAGAGTTGGAAATGGATCAGTGAAAGAGTCCGGCGTCACCGGACTGAGGGAATAAGGCTTCCGAGAATAGGAGTATGAAGATGGATTACAGAGTTGCAGTACTCATGGGCTCACCGACTGATAGCGACAAGATGGCGCCTGCCGCGACGACCCTTGAGCGTTATGGCATTGAGGCCGATGTTCGAATCATGTCGGCTCATCGAAGCCCAGATCTGGTGTCCGAGTTTGTGTCAGGCGCTCGTGCTGCCGGCTATCAGGCCATTATCTGCGGAGCTGGGATGGCCGCGCATCTAGCCGGTGCCGCTGCGGCTCACACCACCCTCCCGGTAGTTGGCGTACCCCTGTCAGGTAGCGCTATCAACGGGTGGGATTCTCTGTTGGCTACCGTTCAGATGCCTAAGGGGATCCCGGTGGCCACCGTGGCGGTGGATGGATCGATGAACGCTGCTCTGCTGGTCGTCCAGATGCTGGCCGTGTTTGATTCCAACTTGGTGCTCCAACTTGAGGAACACCGTGCCGAAATGGTCCCGAAGTAGTTTCAGGGCTGAAGCCAGCAATTTGCATCCGATACCTCGAACTTAGAAACCTGAGATCAGACCCATGGAAAACGTTCTTGCTTCCCGTTATGCCAGTCAATCAATGATCGACTTATGGAAGCCGGAAGCCAAAGTGGTCATGGAACGCGAACTCTGGATCGCCGTGATGGAGGCCCAGCAGCAGTTAGGTGTTTCCATTCCTAGTGGGGTAATTGATGATTACCGGGCTGTTGTCGATCAGGTCAATCTCGATTCAATTCGTCAACGCGAGCGTGTTACCCGTCACGACGTGAAGGCCCGTATTGAGGAGTTCTGTGTATTGGCTGGCCATGAGCATGCGCATAAGGGCATGACGTCGCGCGACTTAACTGAAAATGTGGAGCAACTTCAGGTTCGCCGCAGCCTTGATGTGGTCCGCGACCGCATGGTGGCCGCTCTTGCCCGCTTAGCCCGTCTGGCGGCTGAACACGACGGACTAGTTATGGTCGGTCGCAGTCACAACGTGGCCGCCCAGGTCACCACATTGGGTAAGCGTTTTGCGACGGCAGCTGAGGAACTACTCGTTGCCTATCAGCGGGTGGCTGATCTTCAGGCCGCGTATCCGTTGCGGGGCCTCAAAGGTCCAGTTGGTACGCAGCAAGATCAACTCGATCTTTTTGACGGCGACTCGTCTCGATTGGCACGTCTTGAGTCGCTGGTCGCCGATCACCTTGGCTTCGAGAAAGTACTGGATTCGGTGGGGCAGGTATACCCGCGTTCGTTGGACTTCGATGTGGTGTCAGCCCTTGTTCAGACTTCGGGTGGTCCAGCCAATCTGGCTCGCACGATCCGCCTTATGGCCGGTAACGAACTGGCTACCGAGGGCTTTCTTCCAGGACAAGTTGGGTCTTCGGCTATGCCCCACAAGATGAATGCTCGATCGTGCGAGCGGGTGGGTGGCTTAGCACTGGTCTTGCGAGGACACCTGGCCATGGTCGGTGGTCTGGTTGGTGACCAATGGAACGAGGGTGACGTAAGTTGTTCGGTGGTTCGGCGAATTGCTCTACCTGATGCCTTCTTTGCTGTCGACGGACTATTCCAGACTTTCCTTACCGTCCTCGACGAGTTTGGGGCTTACCCGGCCGTTATCGAGCGTGAGCTTCGTCAGTACCTGCCATTTTTGGCCACCACCAGGGTGCTGGTAGCCGCCGTACAGGCTGGCATGGGCCGTGAGGAGGCGCACGAAGTCATTAAGAGTCACGCTGTCAGTGCAGCTCTCGCACGTCGAGAAGAGGGGATGTCCGAAACTGATCTGTTGGACCGTCTGGCTGATGACGACCGCCTGCCCTTGGACCGATTGACGCTAGATGGCCTCTTAGGTGACCCGTCAGCCTTCAGTGGGAATACCTCGGCTCAGATAACTGCGGTGGTTGAGCGGGTGGCCGAGGTGGTGGCCGCCCACCCACAAGCGGCCACATATGATCCCGAACCGATCCTTTAGATTCTCGGAGAGGCTGGAACGACATGTCCCTTCAGATTTCCCTTCCACACCTGCACTCCGGGAAAGTGCGCGACATCTACGACGCTGGCGACAACCGACTGCTGATGGTCACCTCAGACCGTATTTCGGCGTTTGACGTCGTAATGTCGGAGCCCATTGCCCATAAGGGCCGGGTACTAACTGCAATGACTGCCTTCTGGTTTGAGCATTTTGGTGAACTAGTGCAAGGCCATCTGCTGTCGACAGATCCTGCGGACCTCCCGGGTGTATTGGGAGAGGTTTCGCCGGAGTTGATGGCTGACCTAGCCGGACGCACCATGCTGTGCCATAGAGCCGAGATGCTGCCTATCGAGTGCATCGTTCGAGGCTATATAACCGGATCAGCATGGAAGGAGTACCGGACCTCAGGGACCATGCACGGCACTCCAATGCCCGACGGGCTGCTAGAAGCTAGCAAATTTTCTGAACCGGTATTTACCCCATCAACTAAAGCTGACGAGGGACACGACATCAACATCTCTTATTCCAAGGCTAAGGATTTGGTGGGTGCCGAGGTGGCAGAAGCCGTTCGAGAAGCGTCAATCACTTGTTATCTGCGAGGTGCCGAGTGGGCCGCTGAGCGGGGAGTCATCATTGCTGACACAAAATTTGAATTTGGCATGGTCGAAGGGCAACTGGTGCTTGCCGATGAGGTCTTGACCCCAGATTCTTCAAGATTTTGGCCTGCTGCATCGTGGGCCCCCGGGGCCACTCCGCCGTCGTTTGACAAGCAGCCGGTTCGAGATCATCTCGAGGGTCTGGACTGGAATAAGCAGGAGCCACCGCCGTCATTACCTGATGGCGTGGTTTCAGCCACCTCGTCGCGGTACGTGGAAGTTTACGAACGGATCACCAGTCGGTCTTTTGCTCAATGGCCTGGGGCTGGGGAGTGACGAGGAGGGAGCCATGATTTACGATGTGTTGGTAGAGGTTCGGCTGCGGGCGGGTATAGCTGATCCGGCGGGTGCCACGATTGAGCGGGCACTTCCTTCTCTGGGTTACGACGGTGTGGCGGCTGTGACTGTGGGAAAGACGGTGCGCTTCACCATCGAGGCGCGTGATGAGGTAGATGCGAAGATCCGGTCTGAGGAACTGTGCGTCTCGTTCCTTACCAATCCTGTTATCGAGGACGCCACACTAAGTGTCACTCCGGTAGACGGGGTTTCTGGGTTGGACGCCTAAATGACGACCACGGTGGGAGTCGTGGTGTTTCCTGGCACCAATTGTGAGATGGATGCCTTAGTCGCCGTGGAACACATTGGCGGCACTGGCCGTTTGCTGTGGCATGCCGATGATGATTTGGCTGGAGTGGACGCGGTAATACTCCCCGGTGGTTTTGCTCATGGTGACTACCTGCGGCCTGGGGCAATTGCCCGCTTTTCACCAATGATGGCTGCCGTGGTCAGCTTCGCCTCAGACGGTGGACCTGTGGTCGGTATCTGTAACGGATTCCAAATTCTGACTGAAGTAGGCTTGCTGCCTGGGGCTTTACAGAAGAATCAGGGTCTAAAATTTCTCTGTAAACCGACGTTACTCAGAGTTGAATCAACTGATTCTGTTATCACTGCACAGACCAGTGTTGGGGTCGAACTATTAGTGCCTATCAACCACTTTGAAGGCAACTATACGTGCGACTCTGAGACGCTGACCCGCCTTCGTGACGAGGACCGAATCGTTCTGCGCTACGTAGATAACCCCAACGGATCAGTTGACGATATTGCTGGCGTGTGTAACGAAGGTCGCAACGTTGTTGGACTAATGCCGCATCCGGAACGGGCTTGTGACGAACTGCTGGGAAGCGCAGACGGCGCTATCTTGGTTAGGTCTCTGCTCAACGCTGTTTGAGCGGCAGGAGTCTGTTGTTCAGCTGCTGCGCCGGATGCCGGCTGCTTTAAGGGTGGCTGATGATATGCCAATCTCTCGCCACGCCCCGTGAGTGATACCTCGACGGCCACCATATGAGGCGGCATGTTTCACGAACCCTGCTTCCAGCGCTGCGATATCAACGTTGCTTGCGACAGCGAGCGCCTCCTGCTCGGCCTTAAGGTCCATTCGCTGCTGGATCAGATCCAACCTCTTGGTGACAGTGGCTTCAGCCATTTGCGCGTCGACAGCAGCTAGTTGCTTGGCCACGCTTTCTGGAGTTTTTTTGCGCCCACGGCGGGGAGTGCTCTGCTCAAGGGCTTTTAGGTACTCGCGAACCCCGGATACTTCAGCTTTTTCACTGTCACTCATTTTTGAACGTGCCACTTAATTTCCCTGCCTTTTCATCGGTTAATTTCTACCGATCGTTTGTTTGATAACGGAAAGATTTTGATGCAAGAAATAGGTTGAATCTTTTAAGATCGTAAGTATTACCAAGTTGAGTCGTGATTGAAAAGTACTTTTATGAGGATTTTGTTACAGAGATAAATTAATATGGTCTGTTGGTCAGACCATATTAATTATAATAAATCACTAATTTAATAAGATGATCAAACTGTTGATCGTGTTGATATAGATGTTATTGAAGGGTGTTCTGGGTTGTTGCTCAACTAGGTGTTCGGTGCCGAGTACGGTGCCCGACGTGCCTGATGTGCCCGACATATCTAAACCCCTCCACCGATCCCTCGGCCTCACCGACGAAGAGGCGAGGTTGATTGATGGGACCTTGGGCCGCCCTGCGAACAGTCTCGAACTAGCCATGTATTCAGTCATGTGGTCTGAGCACTGTTCGTATAAGAGCAGCCGTGTCCACTTGAAACGCCTCCCTACCGAGGCGCCGTGGGTGTTGGTGGGACCTGGTGAGAATGCGGGCGTGGTCGATGTAGGTGACGGCATCGCAGCAGCTATACGAATTGAGTCACACAACCATCCGTCGGCCATTGAGCCCTACCAAGGCGCAGCCACTGGAGTGGGTGGCATTCTCCGCGATATTTTCACTATGGGCGCCCGTCCAATTGCCTTAATGGACCCGCTGCGATTCGGTCCACTCGATGATGCCCGTAGTCGGTGGATAGCAGAAGGCGTAGTTTCTGGCATATCGGGCTATGGCAACGCTGTAGGGGTGCCCACCGTCGGTGGTGAGGTCGTCTTTGACCGCACCTATCTGGGCAACCCATTGGTCAACGTGCTGTGCTTGGGTATTTTGCCCACTGAACGTCTAGTTCTTGGACAGGCCTCAGGTGTGGGAAATCTCGCCATTTTGCTGGGTTCCACTACTGGTCGAGACGGTATCGGTGGGGTGAGTGTGCTGGCCTCAGCCGGCTTTTCTGCTGCAGATGATGGTGATAAGCGCCCAAGTGTTCAGGTGGGCGATCCCTACGAGGAGAAGCGCCTGATTGAGGCCTGCCTCGAGCTGCTTGACGAGGGCTTGGTGGTTGGAATCCAAGATCTTGGTGGAGCCGGATTGACTTGTGCGACCAGTGAGACGGCGTCGCGTGGTCGGGTGGGTATGGACGTCGACGTGTCAGCCGTGCCACGACGTGAACCTGATATGGAGCCCCACGAGGTTATGACCAGTGAGTCCCAGGAGCGGATGCTGGCGATAGTGGAGCCCGAGAGTCTCGATCGAGTTCTTGCCATCAGTAAACACTGGGAGGTCGCTGCGACGGTTATCGGCCGGGTCACCGCAGGTGGTGCGCTACGCATTCTGGACGGTTTCGAGGGGGAGGTATTGGCCGAGGTGCCTGCTGTCTCACTGCACGAGGATGCGCCCCTATATGATCGTCCTCGGTCAGCACCGTCTGAGCCACGGGGTCTGGCTGCTGATGGCTTGGCCCCACCAGATGACCCGGGAGCTGATCTGCTCGACTTGCTGGTTGACCCAGCGTGGGTTTACAGCCAGTACGACCATCAACTGTTCCTGAACACGGTGGTTGGTCCGGGTGACGATGCGACTGTGCTCAAACTCAGGCACCCTTCGACCGGTATTGAGACTGGACGGGGATTGGCTATGACCACCGATGGAAATCATCGCTGGTGCGCTGTGGATCCCCGTGAAGGCACCGCCCAGGTTGTCGCTGAGTCGGTGATGAACCTGGCGTGTGTGGGTGCCCGGCCTCTGGCAGTCGTGAACTGTCTCAACTTTGGTAACCCGGAGCACCAGGAGGTCATGTGGCAATTGTCTGAGGCAGTCGATGGAATGGCCGAGGCTTGTACGGCCTTTGGGGTTCCAGTCGTTGGTGGAAATGTCAGTCTCTACAACGAGTCAGCTGGTATTGATATCGACCCCACGCCAGTTGTCGGCCTGCTTGGTGTGGTTGATGCCTTGAATCGTCGACCTCCTGGAGCCACCCTGATTGAGGGTCACCGACTGGTCCTGTTGGGGCCCGAGGAAGTATCGCTCGGCGGCTCACTCTGGGCCTCAGTCCGTGAAGCCCCCGGGGGCATCTTGGCGCCGTTGGACACCGGCCTCCATGTCCGGTTGACTGATCTGGTTCGTGATTTGGTCGTCTCGGAGATGCTCGACGGCGTCCATGACGTATCGGCTGGTGGCCTAGGCGTAGCGGTAGCCGAGATGGTTGCTCGCTCCGGTGTGGGAGCCCACATAGCTCGGGTGCCCGACTATCGAGCTCTGTTCGGTGAAGGACCCAGCCGGGTGGTGCTTTGTGTGAACCCAGAGCTTCTCACCGAGGTGTTGACCGCTGCTGAGGCGGAGGGTGTCCCTTCAACTCGTATTGGTTTGGCCACTGGCGATCGCTTCATCGTGAAGGGTCTACTAGAGGTCACCGTTGACGAGGTACAACGTGCCCATCGCGATCGACTGCCCGAGGCCATGGGGTCTGGAAGTAAGAACCGATGACCGAACAGGCAGATGAACTAGGAAACCTGCCGGTGGTTGGTTCGGAAGATGACACCCCGCGCGAGGCATGTGGTGTTTTCGGCGTCTACGCACCTGGCCAGCCTGTCGCTCACCTGACCTATCTCGGCCTTTATGCCCTCCAGCACCGTGGTCAAGAGTCGGCGGGGATGGCGGTTAGCGACGGTGAGGCCCTGACGGTGGTCAAAGATATGGGTTTGGTGTCTAATGCCTTCGATGATCGGACATTGGCCGCTCTGACTGGCGATCTGGCTATTGGTCAGACCAGATACTCGACCACTGGTTCAAGTACTTGGCACAATGCTCAACCGGTTTATCGCGGAGTGGATGCTGTGGAGTTTGCCCTCGGCCACAATGGCAACCTGGTTAACACCGAGGACTTGGCAGCTGAGGCTGGAATGCTCCCAGGTGCCGTCACGTCCGACACTGATCTCATGGCTGAACTGTTGGCCGCTGAGTTATCTAGTTACGGTGGCATTTCGAAGGCTGAGGCCATGGACGCCGCTTTGGCAGTTGTACTACCTCGACTCCACGGGGCGTTTTCGCTGGTCATTGTCGACCATGAGCGGATTATTGGTGTGCGCGATCCGAACGGGTTCCGGCCGCTCTGCCTTGGGCGTCTAGACGGTGGTTGGGTGCTGGCCTCCGAATCACCAGCGCTTGATGTGATTGGTGCTCACATGGTCCGCGAGCTGGATCCCGGTGAAGTGGTGGTTATCGATGGCACCGGCTGCCGTTCGTTTCGCCCATTCGACGATGATGCCGTAGATCCCCGGCTGTGTCTTTTCGAATTCGTGTATTTTGCTCGGCCTGACAGCGTCCTGTATGGCCAGAGCGTTCACCAAGCGCGGGTACGTATGGGTGAAATGTTGGCTGAACAGGCTCCAGTGGATGCCGACCTGGTGATGGGGGTACCGGAGTCGGGGATTCCGGCTGCTGAGGGTTATGCACGCGCCAGTGGCATCCCTTATGGCCAAGGTCTAGTTAAGAACCGTTACATCGGTCGTACATTTATCGCTCCGACCCAGGCTTTGCGTTCCACTGCAGTGCGTATGAAGCTCAACCCGCTACGTGACAATATTGTGGGCCAACGTTTGGTTGTAGTCGACGATTCCATTGTGCGGGGGACCACCACTCGGGCGATGGTACGGATGTTGCGTGATGCTGGTGCAGCCGAGATCCATATGCGGATTTCATCACCGCCGTACCGGTGGCCGTGCTTTTACGGAATGGATACGGGAACCAGGGGTGAACTGCTGGCCGCCAATCTCACCGTTGACGAGATCCGGGAGTACCTCGAGGTGGACAGTCTGACCTATATGAAGCTTGAGAATCTCCTGGAGTCCACCGGCGCAGTTGGTGCCGGGTTCTGCGACGCCTGCCTGACCGGAAACTATCCCATTGATATACCAGTGAACCTGTCTAAGGCAGTCTTGGAAGGGGTTGCTGGTGCGCCTGCGACCGAGCGGGCTGTGCCCGTTGGTAGCCGCCAAAATGATGATGGACTCCCGGCTGAGGTTGCGAGCCGCTTGTTCGGAGGGGACTGACGGTGATTTCTTGAAGGGCGAGAGTGAAAGTTACCGGAGAGCGGGGGTCGACATCGACGCTGGTACCGAAGCTGTGCACCGTATTGGCCCATTAGTACGTAGTACCTATCGTCCCGAGGTTATGGGTGATATTGGTGCCTTTGGTGGCCTCTTCGACATTGCTCGGGCGGGCTTTCGTGACCCGCTGCTTGTGTCTACGACCGACGGGGTGGGGACCAAGGCCGAGATCGCTCGCCAGACTGGCCGGTTAGACACCATTGGGCGTGACTTAGTGGCCATGTGTGTGGACGATCTGGTTTGCACAGGGGCTGAACCACTGTTTTTCATGGATTATCTGGCTGTCGGACACCTCGACCCAGATGCTGTGGAGTGTTTGGTGGGTGGTATCGCGGCTGGTTGCGCTGAAGCGGGTTGCGCACTTATTGGTGGTGAGATGGCTGAACATCCTGGTGTGATGGCTGTTGATCAGTTCGACATAGTTGGATTTGCCGTGGGTGCTGTCGAACGCGACGCCGTACTCGACGGTACAGCGGCGGTAGTCGGTGATGTTCTGATCGGCATTGAATCGCCGAATCTGCGGTCAAACGGTTTTTCTCTAGCACGTCGACTGGCTTTCGACGTGGCTGGTCGGGCTCTTGATGATCCGGCGTGGGAGGGGGCGTCGACCACCTTGGCTGATGAACTGCTTGCCCCCAGCGTGATCTACGCCCCAGCAGTCTTGGCAGCTCTGACTGCTCATGAAGTTCATGCTGTTGCCCACGTGACTGGTGGTGGACTACCTGGAAATCTCCCCCGGGTCCTCGGGGACAATGTTGACGCTGTGGTTGACCGTTCCACATGGGAAGTCCCACGTATTTTCCGGGAACTACAGAGCATGGGAAGTGTGGATGATGATGAGATGGATCGGGTGTTCAATATGGGTCTCGGGATGGTGCTTGCCGTGCCCTCTCACGATGTCCATGAAGTAGTTGCCACACTGGTGTCTCACGATCGCCAAGCTCAGGTGGTTGGAAAATTAGTCGCTGGAACGGGAGATGTGCAGATTTTGGATCAAAGAGGGGGAGGTGCTGGAGTGTGAACGACCGTGACGCACTTATTGCCCATCTTTTGGAGTACTCCGTCCGCACTGGGGATTTCACGCTGAAATCTGGGCGAAAAAGCACCTGGTTCTGCGACGCTAAGCAGACGGCGTGCCGTGCTGAAGGGATTCTGCTGGTGGCAGATGCAGCGCTGGCCGAGATCGACGCACTGGATGCTGAAATGGGGCAAGAGGGAGGCCCGATTACAGCTATTGGTGGTCTGGCGGCTGGAGCCGACCCGGTGGCGTTTGGTATTGCGGCAGTTGCCGCGACTCGGGGTCGGTTCCTTCGGTCTTTCAGTATCCGCAAGGAGGCCAAAGACCATGGGGTAGATGGCCGTCTTGCGGGAGCCCTTCTACCTGGTGATCGGGTGGTGATCACTGAAGACACGGTTACACGTGGGACATCCCCGCTTGAGGCTGCAGAAATCGTTCGGGCCCTGGGAGCCAACCCAGTGGTTGTGTTACCCATTGTGGACAGGGGTGGGACGTGTCGCGCAGCGGCTGCTGCGGTGGGGATCTCCTTTCGCCCGTTAGTGACCGCTCTCGATTTGGGCTTCCCATACGAGGGCCCCTGACTTCTGATAAGAGCGTTCTGCTAAGGCACTTTCTAGGCTTATACGATGCCCTTCCTCCCCACTGCGGCCTATTCCATCCACATCCAGGTGGCGTTAGACAACGTGCCCAACACTTTGGGACGTCTCGCTACCGCCATAGGCGAGGCAGGGGCCAACATCATTTCGATGGGTGGTTTCGATGTTCGTGGTGAGTTACTGGTCAATGATGTGGTGGTCAACTGTCGAGATGAGGACCATGCCTCATCAGTGATTTCCGCTATTGGAAGTCAAGCAGGTGTGGAAATTCTCCATTGGTACGACCGCACTTTTGCAATGCACGAAGGGGGCAAGATCGAAGTTTCATCTCTGGCCGCAGTTAACGACCGTCACGACCTGTCAATGGCTTACACCCCTGGTGTCGCCAGGGTTTGCATGGCCATCCATGAAGAACCAGCTCGGGCCCACGATCTGACTATTAAGAAGAACACAGTCGCCGTTGTTTCCGATGGCACGGCAGTTCTGGGTCTTGGCGATATTGGTCCGGCGGCCGCAATGCCTGTCATGGAGGGTAAGGCTCTGCTGTTCAAGGAGTTCGCTGGAGTTGACGCCTTCCCGATCTGCCTCGATGTCACTGACCCGCAGGAAATCATCGACACCGTTATCCGTATTGCCCCGGCATTTGGTGGCATCAATTTGGAGGACATCGCTGCACCGGCAGCTTTTTATGTAGAGGAAGCCCTGCGTGCGGCGCTCGATATACCGGTGTTCCACGATGATCAGCACGGGACTGCGGTGGTAACTCTTGCAGCCTTGTGGAACTCTTGTCGCCTTACCGACCGGGATATCGGTGAGCTCTCGGTGGTAATCGCTGGCATGGGGGCGGCCGGGGTGGCTGTGGGGAAAATCCTTCTAGATGCTGGGGTGGGAGAGATCGTCGGCGTGGACCGGCGTGGGGCTGTTTATTCTGGCCGCGACAATCTGAACGTCGCTAAGGAGTGGTTTGCTGAGCACACCAACCCGGAGCGAAAGATGGGAACCCTGCAGGACGTTCTGGTCGGCACTGACGTGTTTGTGGGTGTGAGTGGACCCGGCCTCATTGACGCTGCCGACCTCCGGACTATGAATCCAGATCCGATCGTGTTCGCCATGGCAAACCCCGAACCAGAGATCCACCCGGAGGAGGCTGATGGGCTCGCTGCCGTGATGGCTACGGGTCGCAGTGACTACCCGAACCAGATCAACAACGTCTTGGCTTTCCCAGGGATTTTTCGGGGGGCGTTGGACGCCAAGGCCACTGACATCACCGAGAATATGAAACTTGCTGCAGCCCAGGCGATAGCTGACTCGGTACCGGTTGGGGACCTGAAGCCTTCGTTCGTGGTCCCGTCGGTGTTTGACAAGTCAGTACCACACCGTGTCGCCGCCGCCGTTGCCATCGCAGCGGTTCACGACGGCGTCTGCCGCTCCTGACCAGGCTCGGTATGGGGAGTCGACACGGAGTACCAACCGGGCCGATTCGAGCTGTTACTTTCGACCTATGGAACACGCTGCTGACCAGTGTCCCGGGTGGCCTAGAGGTCCGTCGCCGGTACTGGGAGGAAGTGATAGAGGAGCGGAGACTAGATATTCCGCCCACTCTCTTGGAGGGTGTTCTGTCGATCCTCCCTGACCGTTTCGAAACTGAGTGGCGGACTGGTCGCCACTACGGTCCGGAGCGAGCTCTCGAGGAGTGCTTCGTTGCTTTTGGTGACCGTGTAGATGCTGAGGACTGCCGGGCCCTTGCTGACGCGTTCGATCTTGCGTCCTACCATTTGCAGGTGGTACCAGTACCTGATGCAGCGAACGTTCTGTCTGCGGTGGCAGGGAGAGGTCTATTAGTTGGCATTGTGTCGGATACGAATCTTGCAATTGGTCGGCACCTCAGGACCTACCTTGACCGCTACGGCATCCTCGAACACGTGCATTTTGCTGCATTCTCTGACGAGGTGGGTGTCTACAAGCCCAGTCCGTTGATCTTCCAAGCCGCGCTATATGGCCTCGGAGTGGATGATCCAGCGTCAGTGATCCATGTAGGTGATCTAAAGCGGACCGACGTAGCCGGTGCTCGTAACTTCGGCATGGGAACAGTGAGATTCAATGGCGCTATAGACGATGACGAACCGGGTGAGGACGCCGACCATGTCATTGACGACCTCATTGAATTGCTTGACTTGCTATCTCACTTGACACCTATCCGAAAGGTAACGGGGAAATCTCGTGGATGACACTGGGGTTATTTTGGTCGTTGATGCTGGGGTGGCATCAATCACCTTGAATCGTCCCCATCGGAAGAACGCCATCACTGGACCGTTGTCTGATGCGTTGGCTGATGCTTTCGACAGCGTGTCCCGTCGTGATGACGTGCATGTCGTACTGTTTTCCGGAGCCGGTGGTGGCTTTTGCTCAGGTCTCGACACCGTTGAATACAACGCCGATCCAGCTCCGAATTGGATGGCTACCTCCACGGAGTCACTGCTTGCAGCGCATGCAGCGATCTTCGATTGCCCGGTGCCAGTTGTCGGTGCTCTCGAAGGGTTCGCGATTAATGGTGGGGCGGCCTTCGCCTTGGCTTGTGATCTTCTGGTTGTTGGTGAGTCGGCTTTCCTCCAAGTGGGAGAAATCCGTCACGGGATGGCCGCCCCCATGAATTTGGCCTGGCTACTAGCTCGCTATCCGGCTTCGGTGGCCAGACAGATAGTTCTTACCGGGCGACGTTTTACTGGCCCTGATCTTCACCGATTGGGAATCGCACTTGATGTGGTGCCGGATGCTGAGGTCCTAGGTGCAGCGCGAGTACTTGCTTGCGACATAGCTACCTGGCCAACACCAAACGTGGCGAACCTCAAGAATGCGATTCATGATCTGGCTAACGGTCAAGAGTCGGCTCAAGATCTGACGGGTCAGGAGTGGTTCAACCGCGCGTTGACGTCAGTTCTGCTTTCCTCACAAATTGAGTTGCAACCTTGACGTGTTGTCAAGAAATAATCAGATCTGCAAATACCAGCTGTTCGTCTTTGAAGAGAACCGGCTCGTTGGCAGATTTGATTGGGCACCGGGTCGGCTGAACAACTTCTCCGTAGTCTCCATGCGGTGTTGCTAATCCCTGATAACGGTGTGCGCAACACCTAGTACTCGGGGGTTTCCTAGCGATTCCTAGGAACGAATCGAAACGGCCTATCACGATCGCTAGATGGCTCGCGCGGAAACCCCAGAGCTCGTTCACCAAGCATGTTCTTCTGCACCTCGTCGGTGCCACCACCCAGAGATAATGCCCGCGAATCGCAGATGGCGTAGGACCAGTGGTCGGCTGTGGGCTCAATAAGGCGACCAGGTTCCGTGGTCCCCATTGTGTCACCAAGCCATGCCGGGCTGCCCGGGAAGGCCAGCCGGGCAGCCAGTTCAGCAGCGTCACGCCCCTGACGGGTTCGCCAGAGTTTGAGGATTGACGGATGGATGGTGGGCCGTTTGCTCAACCACTGGATGATCTGGGATCCAGAGTGGAGTCTGGCCAAGTCTTGTCGGACCAAAGGGTCCCGGGTTCGGCTAGTTAATCGACTTAGATCGAGAAGTCGATCAACTGGCACCGGCTGGCGCCCACCGCCCCGACCAAGTGAAGAGCGTTCGTAGGAAAGAAGAGCCACAGCCATCCGCCAACCATCGCCCTCAGTACCCACTAGCCATGCGGCGGGCAAGCGTGCTTCCTCGAGAAATACCTCGTTGAAGTGGGCCACTCCGGTCATCTGGTGGAGCGGCCGAACTTCAATTCCTGACTGGTTCATAGGCACCACAAGCATTGAGATGCCAGCATGCTTGGGTACGTCCCAATTGGTGCGCGCCAGGATGATGCCGAGGTCGGCCACTGAAGCCCCAGACGTCCAGACTTTCTGTCCTGTCACCACCCACTCGTTGCCATCTCGGTGGGCACTGGTTGTCAGGCCTGCCAGATCAGAGCCAGCTCCTGGTTCAGAGTAAAGTTGGCACCAGATTTCATCACCTCGAAGGCCCGGGCGGAGGAATCGCTCGCGTAGTTCAGCTGATCCGTGATCACGGATAGTGGGTAGGCACATGTCAATCCCAATACCAAAACTGGATGTGCTGTCGCCGGCGCCTGCGTTCACCATTTCTTCCTGGAAGATTTGGACGTACCGGCTGTCCAAGTCGCGTCCTCCATCGACGATCGGATAATCCAATGCTCCTAGATCAGCGTCGAACCGAGCGGCGAGGATGCGTCGGCTGCGGTCGATTCCCTCCTCGGAGTCAGCGAGAAGATCGGAGAGCTGGGCTGCAAATGCCCGAACCTCAACTCGGAATTCCGCCAGCTCCGGGTCGCGCATCGTATGGTCACTGGGGTGAATCATCTAAGGAGATTTTTAGCCACCTGGCTAAGAGCTAGCTGCATTGGGCGATCTCAGGCCTAACTATGTTGAAATTCTGTCACCAATGACCACAATCCCGCGACCAACCCCACCTTATGCCGGGACCATTGGGCGCCTTACCGAGGACTGCATCCCCGACCCGATCCAGCTTGATCAAGCCCCCGAAGGGGCACCCAACGTGGTAATCGTTCTGCTCGACGACGTGGGCTTCGGTTCGTTTCAGGCTTTTGGTGGTCCCGTACCGGCGCCCGGCCTCGAGCGGGTAGCGGTTGAAGGGCTGCGCTTCAACCGGTTCCACACCACGGCCATTTGCGCGCCCACCCGGGCCGCGATGCTCACGGGCCGTAACCACCACACCGTTCACATGGGTCACATCACCGAGATGGCGACTTCCTACCCAGCCTTTGACTCGGTTATCCCCCGGGAGGCGGCCACCGTGGCCGAGGTGCTGCGCCAGAACGGCTACACCACCGGGATGTTTGGCAAGGGCCATCTCACCCCGTCCTGGGAGACCGGTCCAGCTGGTCCGTTCGACCGCTGGCCTACAGGTCTGGGCTTTGATCGGTTCTACGGGTTTCCCGGTGCCGAGACCTCCCAGTTCGAACCAGATCTTTATGACCAGACCACCCCGATTGCTCCTTATGAGGGTCGGGATGATTACCACCTGACCGAGGACATGGCAGACAAGGCCATCGAGTGGATGCAGAGGATCAGGGCTCACCGACCTGACAAGCCGTTTCTGTGCTACTTCGCTCCTGGTGCTGTGCACACACCGCTGCATGTTCCCGATGCCTGGCTGGACCGCTTTCGCGGTTTCTTCGATGACGGCTGGGACGAACTGCGCCAGTCAATCTTTGAGCGGCAGTTGGCGATGGGGGTCATTCCGCCAGGCACGGAGAACACTCCTCGTCCCGGCGAGATCCCGTCTTGGGATGACTACCCAGACCGGTACAAGCCAGTGGCCCGTCGCCTGATGGAGGTGTTCGCAGCCTTCCTGGCTCATACCGACGCGCAGGTGGCCCGCCTCATTGACACCATTGAGGCCATGGGAGAGTGGGACGACACCCTCTTTATCTACGTCACCGGTGACAACGGGGCGTCGGCCGAGGGCCGTATCCACGGTACCTGGTCCCTGCCCGCTCTTCAGAATGGGCAGGAGGAGGACCCTGAGTTCCTGCTCGAGCACATCAACGACTTTGGCACGGTCCGAAGTGAGTGCCACTACAACGTTGGGTGGGCGTGGGCTCTAGACGCACCGTTCCAGTGGATGAAGCAGGTGGCATCGCACTTCGGGGGGACCCGCAACGGCTTAGCCGTGTCTTGGCCTAGGCACATCACCGACGCCGGTGGACTACGGGACCAGTTCCACCACGTCGTCGATTTAGCGCCGACCATCCTTGAAGCTGCGGGGGTAGTTCCTCCGTCGAGGGTTAATGGGATTGATCAGATGCCTGTAGAGGGACAATCGATGCTGGCCTCCTTCACTGATCCTGGGGTGGACGGCCGGCGCACCCAGTACTTCGAGATGATGGGAAACCGCGGCATCTACCACGACGGTTTCATGGCTTCCTGTTTCCACGGGAAGGTACCTTGGGTGCGGTTTGGTTCAGCGCCGTTCGATGGTCCGCAGGAGTCGTGGGAGCTCTACGACGTACGTGACGACTTCTCCCAAAGTCACGATCTCGCTGACGAGCGTCCCGAGCTGCTGGCCGATATGCAGGATCGGTTCCATGCGGAGTGCCTCCGTAACGGCGTGTATCCCCTGCGAGACGCCGCCGCCAACCGGGATCCGACGGTCCGGGTGCCGAGAGCTCTGGCCGGCGTGAGGCGGATGACATACACCACAGCGCACGTCCGGATGCCTGAGCAGGCCGTGCTGAACATCAAGAACCACTCGTATCGGATCACCTGTCAACTTGATGTGCCCGAGGGAGTGGTTGAGGGAGTCGTGGTTTCCCAGGGCGGGAGCTTTAACGGATGGTCGATCTACCTCGACAATGGGTGCCCTGCTTGGCACTACAACCTTTATGGCCATGAACGGACCACTGTGGCGGCTGATAAGCCGTTGGCCCCCGGTCGCCGAGAGTTAACTCTTTTATTTGATTCGGATGGTGGCTTTGGGGCCGGAGGGAAAGGACTGCTGGGTGTTGACGGCCGAGTGGTGGGTCAGGCCCGGCTGGACCGGACCGTACCGGTGGTATTTTCCATGGGTGGTGAGACCTTTGATGTGGGCACAGACACCGGCTCACCGGTCGGGCCGTATCCACATGGGTTCGCGTGCACGGCGATGATCCATAATGTCACCATTGAAATCCTAGAAGAGTTGGATGAGGCCACGCAGACGGCAGTAGCCAACGGGATGCTCTACGCCGAATCAGTCACCCAGTGATCCAAACCCTTCGCTACTGCTGGTTTATTCGCCTAGTTGGTTATCGGAACCCGTTGCAGGCAAATTTGTAGCATGCCTTCCAACCTCCTGAGACAGACCGGGGTGGAACCGGATGGATTGGCTGTCGCTGCAGTCGGAGGGGGAGGTTTCTACACCTGGGATGGCGTGGAGTCACGGGCCCGAAGATTTGCGGCGGCTCTTTCGGCGGAGGGGCTGGAGGCCGGTGATCGGTGGGCGGTCATGGCCCACAATCGTATCGAGTGGACGCCGCTGGTATTAGGAAACCTTAGGGCTGGCACTCGATACGTGCCGATCAACTGGCACCTCACAGTTGAGGAAGTGGCCTACCTTCTGAACGACTCGCAGAGCCGTCTATTGGTAGTCGACAGCGCTAACGCTGAGGTGGGCCAAGCGGCTGCTGCAGTGGTGGGCTTAGAAAGGGTCATCACGCTCGACTCCGTACCGGGAGTCGGGGAGTTTGAGGACTGGTTGGCTGCCCATCGTGATGTTGAACCACAAGATGGGTTGGCAGGTTCTGTTCGGAACTACACCTCTGGTACGACAGGACAACCTAAGGGCGTTCGGCGGTCAGACGAGCGGGGGACAGCCGATCAAGTCATAAAGAGGGTGAGCGACGTCATGGGCCGCTTCTTCTCGTTGCCCGATCATGGTCCACACCTTGTGGTTAGTCCTATGTATCACTCGATGCCAGCTGCCTTTCACAGCGCAGCTCTTGGAATTGGACAGTCCATTCTCTATGAGAACCGCTTTGACGTTGAACGCTTCCTCCAGACGATTGAAGAAAGGGAGGTCACTAGCGCTGTCGTAGTTCCTACCCATCTCGTCCGACTGGCCAAGCGGAGCGACGAACTCGCTGGTCGACACAACCTGTCGTCACTCGTATCAGTGGTCCATGGCGGGGCGCCTTGCCCTCGATGGGCCAAGGAGGTGGTTCTGGACTGGTGGGGCCCGGTCGTCTACGAACTCTTTGGATCGTCAGAGGGAACTGGACCACTGCTCGTCACCCCGAAGACCTGGCGGGAACGACCCGGCAGTGTCGGTGAAACACCGGGATTTCTTGAGGTGGCTGCGTTCGCCGAGGACGGTAACCGGTTGCCAGACGGTGAGACCGGAACGCTCTACTTCCTGCGTGAGAACTTCCAGACCGAGTATGTGGGGGAAGCCATCAAGACCTCCGCCAGCCGCCTGCCTGGCGGCTGGTTCACGGTCGGAGATGTCGGTCATGTTGATGAGGACGGATATGTGTACCTCTCAGATCGCAAGATCGACATGGTGATAAGTGGTGGCGCGAACATCTATCCAGCAGAAGTGGAGGCTGTCCTCAGTGCCCATCCAGTAGTGGCTGACTGCGCGGTATTCGGTATTCCGGACGATGAGTGGGGTGAGCAGGTAAAGGCCGCTGTTGAATTTGAATTGGGGACGTCCGTCAGCGAGGACGAACTGATCAAATGGTGTCGGGATCGGCTGGCGGGGTTTAAGTGCCCGAGGTCAGTCGATGTGCACCTGGCCATGCCTCGTGAGGCCAGCGGCAAGTTAAAGAAGCGTCGTTTGCGCGACGTCTACTGGGAGCGGAGCGACCGGGCTATCTGAAACGGAGCGGGCAGGACCCGAGCAGCGGCAAGTCAGCCCAGAGGCAAGTTGATGGATTTGGACTCCACAAACTCGGCCAAGCCGTAGCGGCCGAGTTCACGCCCGTTTCCTGACTTTTTGTAGCCACCGAACGGGGCCTCATGGTTGAGGAACGCCCCGTTCATGTCGACCTGGCCGGTGCGGAGTTGCTTAGCTACGGCGAGCGCACGGTCGGTGTCAGTCCCCCACACACCTCCCGATAACCCGTAATCGGTGTCGTTGGCAATGGCCACGGCTTCGTTCTCGTCGGCGTAACCGATAATTGAGAGTACCGGTCCGAAGATTTCTTCGCGAGCGATGGCCATTGAGTTCAACACGTTGGCAAACACCGTCGGCTTTACGTAGTAGCCGTTTTCGTAGCCTGCAGGCACGTCTGGCTTGCCTGTTCCACCGGTGACCAGGGTGGCACCTTCGTCAATGCCCTGCTGGATATAGCCTTGGACTCGATCCCACTGGGGTTGCGAAACGAGTGGGCCGAGGCGGGTGTTCTCGGCGTCGGCTGGACCTACCGTGTATCCCTCTGCTGCCGTAATAGCCAACTTCACTGCCTCTTCCATCCGCTCAGCTGGAACCAACAAGCGGGTAAGCGCCGAACAGGTCTGACCGGAGTTCAGGTAGCAGGCACCCACGGCAGCGGGTATGGCAGCGTCGAAGTCAGCATCGTCGAGGATGATGTTGGCCGACTTGCCTCCCAGTTCCTGATGGACGCGCGTCACGTTGGGAGCTGCCACTTCGGCGACCTTGGTGCCGGCTCGAGTTGAGCCTGTAAATGACACCATGTCCACATCTGGGTGGGCGGCGATGGCTTCGCCGACTACGGGTCCGACACCAGATACGAGGTTGAACACCCCAGGTGGGAAACCTAGGTCGTCGATCATCTCGGTTAAAAGGAAGGCATTAAGTGGTGCCACCTCACTTGGCTTGAGGACCACTGTGCAGCCCACCGCCATAGCCGGGGCCACCTTTGCCATGATCTGGTGGAGGGGATAGTTCCATGGGGTGATACATCCGACGACGCCCATGGGCTCACGGGTGACTAGCGTGCGGCTGATCGTCTCCTCGAAGGCGAAGTCGCGAGCTGTTGCCGAAACGCTGCCCGTGGTGGCAGCAGGCATGCCGGCTTGAATCATGGTGGACATACCTTTGGGCATACCCACCTCCTGTGAGATCAGTGTTCCGATCTCCTCCATTCGGGCGCCCAACTGGCCGGCTAGGCCATCGATGAGGGCGAGGCGGCTATCTAGCGGGGTAGCCGCCCAACCGGCGAAGGCGGATCGGGCTGCTACCACCGCTGCCTCAACATCGGCTGCGGTGCCATCAGGTACCGAGCCGATGACTGCACCGGTAGACGGGTCGTGGACGTTGATCGTGTCGGTGCTATCGGACGGTACCCATTCGCCGCCGATGTAGATCTGGTTTCGCTGGTCCATGAGGTGGCTCCCCTGATCGTGGGTTTCGCAGGTTGCGGTTCCCGTAGCCGAACTGCCGTCCTATTGGCGGCTCCAACCCTGATGATGCTGCGGGATCCGACAAGTTGCCAAATGGGCGGACTTACTAATCGTTCAACTTTCTGTATTAGTCACTTTATGGCCGTCAGTTCAGTAAGTCGGTTTTGAACGCATCGATACGGGTATTGGTTAGGCCTAGGCCATCATCCATGAAGGCGGCCCATGTACCCCAGTGCTCTTCGGCGGCGTCAAAGACCGCCTGTAGGTACTCTTCGCGGCACCAGAGTAGAGACCGTGCTGCTGTTATTCGGCTGTTGGGGATTTCACTGAGTCCAATCCCCAGCGATTCGGCAATGCGTCTTCCTAGGTCCACTTCAGCCTTCTCAAGCCATGGACGGCGAACTTCGTTGGATAGGAGATAGTCAGCCATCACCGTTGAGCGGTCGAGGCCAAGAAGTGAGAGAAGCAGGGCGGCGACCATGCCGGTCCGATCCTTGCCTGCGGTGCAGTTGAAAAGGAGGGGCTGACGATCAGGATCGGTGGCAAGCTCTAACACTGTTTGGTAGCGCTCAATCCGCTCAGTCACCAGTGTGCGGAAGTAGTTGGTGATATGGCCGGGGCCAAGCGGTTCGGCATTGGGGTCAATCATGGCGTTTGCGACCACAGCGAATTCGTTGTCGTCGGTCGAGACTGAGACGGCAATTATCTCAACGTCTGGCAGGTCAGGATGTGGTCGGTTTGCTATCTCAGTGGGCCGTCTGAGGTCGACGATGGTGCGCAGTCCGAGCGCTGTAACGATGGCCCTATCTCTAACGTCCAGATCACATAGGTGCCCTGAGCGGAACAGTCGGCCGGAGCGGACTGTTCGTCCATCAGGCGTGGTTAGTCCTCCGAGATCGCGCAGGTTTGCAGACCTCACGAGTACCCGGGGGTTGGCGCTGGCTTTCATATCTTGAACATAGGTGGATTAGGTCGCCATCGGACAACGCTAGAGGCCCGCCCCGGGGGGCGGGCCTCTGACGGTGGTCGGGCCCGGCGTCGATCCGGGGACCCCTCGCTTTTCAGGCGAGTGCTCTTCCTACTGAGCTACCCGACCGCGCACCGCCTACCCGTTAGGTAGACGATGATGGCGGTCCTGACGGGATTTGAACCCGCGACCTCCGGCTTGACAGGCCGGCGTGCACTCCAGACTGCACCACAGGACCAGGTGGTCCGACCGTAGCCGTACCGCCTCGCACCCCCAACGGGATTCGAACCCGTGTTACCTGCGTGAAAGGCAGGCGTCCTAGGCCGCTGGACGATGGGGGCTGGACCTCGTTGAGAGCGGGGTAACGATACCAGCGGGCCTTCGGGATACGTCACACACCACTCCATGACTCGACTAGCAGGTCATAGGCCAGTCATCGCCGACTCTACGGCTTCTTCAAGCACGAAACCCAGCCATGCCAGTAGAGCCCTAGACGGGGCATCCGGTGCTTCTGGGTTGAAACCATCTTCTTCACTTACGTCAAGACGAGTACCGAGGAGGAGACGTAGTCCGTTGAGCACGTGCATCCAGGCGATCAACTGCTCATCGTCTATGTACGCAGCAGCGGAGGACGCAATGAGTGCCTCTACAGCATCTATACGGGTCCGAACCAAGTCATCATGGACGAGGTTCGCATAGTCGGCGTCGCGCTCAGCATCGTTGGCATATGCAGCGGGGTACAGGCGTCGGAGGTCAGGGTCCTCGTCGAGTGTCAGCACTGTTCGGAACTGTTCAGCAAGGTCGACCAGCAGCGCCCGCTCCTCCTCACCGAGCAGGACCATGGTCCGGTTGCCTTCTCGTCGCAGGGCTTGTGGCCCTTTTTTCTTCAGGAACACTGATCCGCATCCATGGCGTCAGTCATCTTGCTGGAGGGTGGCCCATAAGCCATGTTCGTGAAGGCGGAAAACGTCCATCTCGGCTTTCTCTCGGTTGCCACTCGACACGACGGCTCGACCTTTCTGGTGAACGTCCAGCATTAGGCGGTCAGACTTTTCTTGGGAATATCCGAAGAGCTTCTGGAAAACGTAGGAAACGTAGGACATCAGGTTGATGGGGTCGTTCCAAACGAGCACGATCCAGGGTCGGTTGGTTGTCGTGTCGGTGTCTTGATCTTGGCTGTGTTTTTGGTCGATATCGGGCTGTTCGACCTCGGTAGGCACCGGGCTCATTGGTCAATTCCATGGGAACGGCAGGTAGCCAATAGTCGGAGTTTCACGACAACTATCCAGAGTGCCGTAGCTCCAGCTACATGCAGTCCAACCAGCACAACTGGGACACCGGTGAAGTATTGGGACCAACCGATTGCTGCTTGGGCCGCCACTATGGCAACCAGCCACCAGACTGCTCGGTGGAGTGGAAGGCCGGTCTCGTTGTCGGTTGGGAAACTCTTCCTTACGGTAACCACGAGAGCGGTGACAACTAAGAGGACGACGATGACCGTTGTTCCATGGATTCGAGCAACCGCTTGGATGGTGAAAGGCAACCGCGCGATGGGGTCGTCACGGCTTCCGGCGTGTGGGCCGGTCCCGGTAACCAGAGTTCCAGTCCCCAGTACCACCATCACTACCCCTGTCAAGAGTGTGGTGAGGTATCGCACTGGCTTAGGCACTATCACCGAGATCGATCGGGTGTGGTCACCGGCTCGATGGTGAAGTACCACAGCGTTCCAAACAAGCACCATTGATAGTGCGAAGTGTCCGAGCACCAGCCAAGGGTTCAGGTGACTGAGTACGACAATTCCACCGAGAATCACTTGGCCGATTACGCCGGCCACCAGCCCCCACGACCATCGGACTAGGTCGGAGCGGCGGGGTTGGCGGGCTAATGATCCCAGTACGGCGGCGATCACGGCGACGGACACCAGGCCGGTAATGAGCCGGTTGCCAAACTCCACCCAGCCGTGGAAGTCCGCCTCGGGGACGAAGCGGTCTTGTTCACATGTTGGCCAGTCCGAGCAGCCGAGGCCTGAACCGGTGAGGCGGACGGCTGCGCCGGTTACGACGATCCCAGCCAGCAAAATGAGCGCTAACCCACAGATACGGCGGTAGGTCTCAGGGGAAATCGCCCTTCGATCATCCCGGTCGGTCGGAGTTTGTGCTGTCACCACTTGCAGGTTACGAGCGAGTCATGTCCCTAGGATCCGTACTCATGGAGATTCGAGATGCAGTGGTGGTGGTGACCGGAGCGGCGAGTGGCATCGGTGAAGCGATGGTGGAGCGTTTCGCTTCAGAGGGGGCAGGGGCTCTCGTCGCAGCGGACCTTGATTCATCAGGAGTGAGCGCCCTCGCAAAACGGGTGTCGGACGGTGGCACACCTTGTGAGGCGATCACCTGCGACGTGGCCGACGAAGCTGCTGTGAAGGCTCTAGTTGATGGCACAGTGGAATCCCACGGACGAGTCGATCTCGTGGCCTCTAACGCCGGGTACGTGACTGTTGGTGGCCTCGAGGCACCTGATGCAGAACTCCATCGCATGTTTGGCGTCCACGTGATGGCTCATCTCTATGCAGCCCGCCACGCAATCCCCCACATGGTGGCCAGCGGAGGTGGTTACTTACTCAACACATCGTCAGCCGCTGGACTATTGACTCAGATTGGGTCACTCCATTACTCGGTTACGAAGAATGCGGCCGTGTCCCTCGCCGAGTGGATCAGCATGACCTACGGGGACCGGGGCATCGGAGTATCGGTTCTTTGCCCGCAGGCTGTGGCAACCAACATTGTCACCAACAGCCCGACGGCCGACCTCATCCCGGGTGATGGGCCGTCGGGAGCAGCCGCCGTGGATGGCGTGCTCACTGCAGCGGGGTTACTGGACACCGTTGTTGAGGCCTTAGCTGACGAACGGTTCCATGTGCTACCCCATCCAGATGTCGCCGAATACGCCCGTCGCAAGGGCGATGACATCGATCGCTGGTTGGGTGGAATGAGACGTTTTCAGTCACGTCTCTACCAAGAAGGGCCTACACCGGCTGACTGGCTCCTAGCCTGACCCTGTGCCCGCCCGGTTCGCTGAATCCTTCTCTCCGTCCGTGGGGACCAATTTTTCGACGCTGGAAAAAGTGTCGGGTTATGTAGCGCTCACCAAGCCGAGAATCATTGAACTCCTTCTGGTTATCACAGTACCGACCATGTTCGTAGCGGAGCGTGGCGCACCTTCAGTCTGGCTAGTGGTAGCCACTGTGGCGGGTGGCACGCTTGCTGCCGGTGGTGCCAATGCGGTGAATATGGTGGTCGACCGTGATATCGATGCACTGATGGAGCGGACGATGCACCGCCCGTTAGTGCGTGGCGTCATGTCGCCGAGATCGGCTCTCATCTTTGCCGTCCTCCTTGAGGTGGCAGCTTTTGCTTGGCTATTCTGCACTGTCAACTTGCTCAGTGCCGTGCTAGCCATATCGGCCACTTTCTTCTACGTTTTCGTCTACACGCTGTGGCTCAAGCGCACGACAACTCAAAACATAGTGATTGGTGGGGCGGCGGGCGCTGTCCCGGCTCTCGTCGGATGGGCGGCGGTCACCAATTCGTTGGCCTGGCCTCCAGTCATCCTGTTTTTGATGATTTTCTTCTGGACTCCACCACATTTCTGGGCACTGGCGATTAGGTATCGAGATGACTACCAAGCGGCGGCTGTACCCATGCTCCCATCTGTGGTGAGCCTCGAGGAGACGGCCCGCAAGATGGCTCTTTATACGTTGGTGCTTGTTGCTTTCACCGTGCTCTTTGCGCCGGTGGCGGATATGGGTGCCGTATACCTAGTGTCAGCCTTGGTCCTTGGTGCAGTTTTTGGAGCCATGGTCGAGGCTGTTCGACGTCATCCAACAGAACGTGCAGCAATGCGTCTCTTCTCCTTTTCGATCACTTACGTGACCCTGCTTTTTGGAGCGATGGTGGTCGATGTCTTGGTTTGATCCTGAGTCCAGAAGGAGGCTGTTTCAATCAGCCGAATTTCCCTCGGATCGAGTCGGGCCAGCAGCCTCCTTCCGACTAGATTGAGGGTGGCGTGAGGGCGCCACAATCTCTAACCAAACGCCTAACCTCGTGTGGTCTGGTTCCGCCCAGATCGTTACACGAGGGCATCGCAAGAGCCCACCGACCGAAGAAGTTTTGATGACGACGACTGATACCGCCGCCTCTGACTCCACGACCTCCTCCTTTGAGGAGGTCGTGACCTCCACTGACCCGTTCGTCATGTCGCGAATCTGGGGGTTCGGTGGGATGGCGTTGGTCTCGCTCGGATCTATTGCTGGGTTTCTAGTCGGACTCGAGCGCCTCGACCTCTCATCGGCCAACGTGTTTTCATCAGCCGATCAGGTTTTCCAGTTTTGGTCAGCCCACCGGGTTGTCATGGTGTTGCTGGGTGTACTCCCGGCTTTGATGGGCATTATCACGACCGTCGTTCCCCGCCAGTGCGGTGGGTCTCTGGTGTTTCCCAGGGCAGCAGCACTGGCGTGTTGGACTTGGGTGATAGGTGCCGGGATTACAGTTGTCGGCTTTCTTGTGGATGGTGGGCTTGGCACTCCGGGTAGCGGTGGCCAGAGACAGGCCACTGCTCTAACCCTGGTGGGTTTGCTTCTTGTGATTGGTGGCCTTTTGTTGGTCTCCATTTGCGTTATGACGACCATTGTCTCGGGACGTTCCACAGGCTTGGGCCTTCGGGACCTGCCGTTTGCTGCTTGGACGACGTTGGTAGCCGCCACAGTCTGGACGGCGATGCTTCCCGTTTTGGCTGCTAACGCAGTACTTGCCTATGTTGATTTGCGGGGCCGCACTGCCGTCCGGTTTGGTGTCGAGGATGCCATATGGGAGCAACTCTCATGGATGTTTACCCACCCGGCGGTCTATGTGCTGGCATTGCCAGTGCTGGGCATTGCCTTGGACGTACTCTCTCGGTCCACAGAGACCGACCAGAGGAACCGGGACGTCCTGCTGGTGGCGACTGCAGCTTTTGGATTTCTGTCGTTCGGCGTGTTCGCCCAGCCGTTCTTTGACACGCCGGGGACTCCAATTCGCGAGGAGGCACTTTCGGTCTTGGCTGCTTTCGCCATCGTGCCAGTCGGCTTGGTCGTCCTTGGTGGTGTGGTCGACACGCTGCGCCGAGGTGCTTCGAACCTTGGATCGAAGCCACCACCTGAAGTAGTTCTATCAATATTGGCTGTGCTCCTCGTCGTCGCTGGCACTCTCGTTGGCGCCTTGCACGTGATCGCTCCGCTCGATCTGCTGGACACGTCGGTAACCGGTTCACAGTTCATGCTCGTGGTGGGTGCCACACTCCTAGGGGTGGGTGCTGGTTTCCATCACTGGGGTGACGAGATCGTCGGCCCGGGTGCTCGTCCGGGTCTTGTTCTGCTTGGTGGGTTGGCTGTCGCACTTGGTGTGGCCCTTAACGGTATTACCGATCTCATTAGTGGATTGCTTGGTCAAACTGACTTCACTGGCGCTTCCCTGGCCGTTGCCGGCTACCCCGGTTCGGGTGTTGAAGCACTGAACTTCGTTTCGGTCGTCGGATCCTTGGCGCTGGTTGGTGGTCTCGGCATCTGGATGGTGGCTGGAATTCTCCATATCACCGCAGCCAAGAATGGGAGTGTCGCCTGATGGCTTCCAACGTTCCCGCTGTTCCCACACGCCCTCGGACCTTGGTGGTTGCCTCGGCGTTCGGCACGGGCAGTGTGGTGATGTACTTCGGTGGCCTATTTGCCCTCTACTTTTCTGTTCGGGCTGACGCCATGGCCTGGGGGGCGGGTTGGTTCCCCGAGGGTGCTGTGCAGTTGGTTCCTGGTGGTATGAATATGGCCACCATGGCCATGTCGGTTATCACCATGGCCTGGGCCGTCCATTCGGTTCTGCATGATGACCGGGTCCACGCCATGCTGGCGATGGCCCTCACCGGAATCCTTGGTGTGGCCATGGTCAACCAGACTGTCTTCGCGTTCATGGATATCGGCCTGCCGATTGATACCAGCGAAGCTGCAACCTTGATGTTCACAATCGTTGGCTCTCACCTCGTTATGGTGGTTGCAGGCGTGGTGTGGCTCGGAATGTTGCTCCTGCGAACCCTTGGTGGACAGGACACCAGACGTCATCGTGACCTTGTCTCGGCGGCTGCCCTCTACTGGTATGCCTCAGTGGCCGTGTACTCGGTCATCTGGATCGGCATCTACATCGCCAAGTAGCGGCAGGAGATCGACATGCTCACCACTGGTTTCAAATTTTGGTTTGGTTTTGCCGTCGCCGCGGTGTTCGCCGCGGTGTTCGCCGGCTATACCTCGGGTGCTACCGAGACCGGTCCGATCTCTCTGGGCTGGAAGGGTGGGGTAGGAAACCATGTCTCCTACACGATCATTATTTTCAGTGCGGGAGTGCTAGCTACCTTTGGACTGGTCGCCGTGGCTTTCCGAGATGGCGACGCCGAGGCCCAGGCCGAGGTGCTGGGTCTAGAGGAGGCACCTGTCGGACAGGTTGCTGTCGGCAACTCAATTTGGCCTATCTTCGGTGCCCTTGGTGTCGGTGCGGTAGCTGTCGGCCTAGTGGTTCATTCCGCAATCTTTGTTTTGGGTTTAGTCATCGTGGCCGCTGTCGGCATCGAGTGGACGATGACCAACTGGTCCGAAAAGGTTTCTGGTGACCCGGTGGCTAACGCTGCGGCGCGGGAGAATCTGATGCGGCCTATCGAGATACCTATCTTGGGCACCGTGGGTGTAGGTGTTCTGGTGTTGGCTGTTTCCCGGGTGCTACTGGCGTCGTCGGTGAGCGGTGCCGTCTGGGTGGCCACCGTCGTTGGGCTGGTGATCTTCGCACTAGGTGTCTTTGTAAGCCAGCGTCCACAGCTGCCGCGAGTGGCCGTCAGGAGCATCTTGTTCGTGGGCATTGTCCTTGTCCTTGTGCTTGGAATTGTTGCTGCCGTGAGCGGAGAACGTGAGTTCCACCACAAGGGTGGCGACGCCCATCATGATGAAACCCCGGCCGGGTCAGAAGCGGAGATGGACCATTGATCCTGAAGTCTCTTCGTTTGGAGCGCGTAATCGCTCCCTTCATTGGCGGGTTGCTGGTTCTCACCGGCTGTGCTGCTGATGCACCCCTGGACACTTTGGACCCCAAAGGACCGATTTCACGTTCAATTGATTCGCTCGCTGATCCAATCTTTCTCATCGCCGGCCTCGTCTTTGTAATTATTTTTGTTGCCTCAGCGATGATCTGGTGGAAGTTCCGCGACGACCACAGCACTGATGAGTTCCCACATCAAGTGCATGGACACTTTCGGGCTGAGATCGGTTGGACAATCGGACCTGCGGTCCTCATGGCTGTCATCGCCGTCTTCACTTTGATCAGCCACTTTGACCTAAACAGTGAAGATCGCAATGATCTGGTAGTCAATATCAACGGTGAGGGCACCTCGTGGGATCCCGAAGTGGTAGTGGTCGGCCAGCAGTGGTGGTGGGAGTTTCGCTACTACTTCGATGGTCTGGATGGCGTTGACCTGAGTGATGCCCGAAACCTTCCGCCCGCTGACATTGTGGCAGCCAATCAGTTGGTCATCCCGACTGGTTCTGAAATTGGCTTGAAGATCATGAGCCGTGATGTCATCCACAGTTATTGGATACCAGCGCTGAATGGCAAGCGTGACGCTGTACCTGGTCGGGTAGCTCCGTGGAAAATCGAAGCAGAGACACCGGGGGTCTATTTTGGCCAGTGCTCAGAGTTCTGTGGACTGAGCCATGCGCGCATGCGAATGCAGACCATTGCCATGGATCCGGTTGATTTCCAGGTGTGGGTCGACCAGCAGATGCAGCCAGCGGCTGAGCCGACCGACGCGGCTGCAATGCGCGGTGAGGCCATCTTTGAGGGACAATGTGCCCGCTGCCACGTGGTCAACGGAATTAATGACGGTGGAGGTGCTGACTTGGTTTCCAATGCTGCGCCCAACTTGACCCATTTGATGAGCCGGACTACTTACGCCGGTGGCATCTTCGAACTCTATGAGTCGGACGGTTCGTTAAACCGGCCCCAACTCGAAGCCTGGCTGCGCAATGCACCAGCAGAGAAGCCCGCTTATGCCGAAGGGCGCCGGGGTATGCCGGCTTTAGGCCTCAGTGAGGACCAGATCGATGACGTGGTGGCGTATCTCCTGACTTTGGGCGCATCTCCGGCTATGGACGTCATCGCGGCGACGGAGGTCGACTAGTGAGTGAGACGATGGAACTCGAGGCCCCAACTAGGCCAATTGGCGTATATACCCGTCCGAAAGGCAATACCGGATGGCGCGATTGGGTGACTACGGTCGACCATAAGAAGATTGGGATTCTCTACGGAGTTACGGCAATGGTCTTCTTTGTGATCGGCGGTTTTGAGGCGCTGCTAATTCGCCTTCAACTTGCTACGCCAAACGGCACGGTGCTGGGTGCTGATACCTATAACCGGGTATTCACCATGCACGGCGTAACAATGGTTTTCTTGGTGATCATGCCTCTTGCAGCGGCATTTGCGAATTACCTGCTGCCATTGCAGATCGGGGCCCGAGATGTTGCATTCCCTCGTCTTAATGCTCTTTCATTCTGGGTGTTCTTAGCTGGCGGCCTCTTTTTGAACATGGCTTGGATTGTGGGCGACGCCCCTGACGGTGGTTGGTTCGCATATGCCCCAAACACTGGGATGATCTTCTCTCCAGGAAAGGGCATGGACTACTACGCCCTGGGTCTGCAAATCACGGGTATTGCCTCCTTGGTGTCGGCTATGAACCTCATCGTGACTGTGCTCAATATGCGAGCACCGGGGATGACCCTTTTCAAGATGCCGGTCTTTACTTGGATGATTCTGGTGGTGCAGTTCTTGCTGCTGTTTGCCGTGCCGGTCATCACCGTGGCTCTGTTCTTACTCATGTTTGACAGAAACTTCGGCGCTAACTTCTTCAATCCGGAGATGGGTGCTGACCCTCTGCTATGGCAGCACCTGTTCTGGATCTTTGGGCACCCTGAGGTGTACATCCTGATCCTGCCCAGTTTTGGGATTATCAGCGAAGTGATTCCGACGTTCTCTCGTAAACCCCTGTTCGGCTACCCATTTATGGTCTTCTCAGGAATAGCAATCGGCTTTATGGGTTGGGGTGTCTGGGCCCACCACATGTTTGTGTCAGGCATCGGCCCCATATCGGTGGCTGCTTTCTCAGTATCGACGATGTTCATCGCCGTACCTACTGGTGTGAAGATCCTGAACTGGTTGGCCACTATGTGGGGTGGTCGAATTCGATTCAATACTCCGATGCTGTTCGCGTTTGGCGTGGTGTCCATGTTTACTATTGGTGGTCTGTCAGGAGTGACACACTCTGTAGCCCCGGCCGACACCCAGCAGACCGACACCTATTACATTGTTGCCCACTTTCACTATGTGATATTCGGTGGTGCCCTGCTTGGGATCTTTGCTGGCTTCTACTTCTGGTGGCCCAAGTGTTTCGGCCACCTGCTTGGTGAGAAGCTAGGGAAGTGGAACTTCTGGTTGATGATTATCGGCTTCAACATGACCTTTGGTCCGATGCACATCTTGGGCCTACAGGGCATGTCACGTCGGATCAACTCTTACAGCCCAGGCTTTGGCTTTGACTTTTGGAACATGTTTGCTTCTGTTGGCGCCTTTGTTATCGCTGTGGGTGTGCTGCTTTTCGTAATCAACGTCGTCGCCTCCGCCCGAAAGGCACGTACCGCACCACCGGTGGGCCTCGATCCTTGGGATGCCCGAAGCCTCGAGTGGTTTACACCTAATCCGACACCGGCCCACAACTTCGACGAGGACATCGAGGTTTCATCACTTGACGAGTTCTGGCACCGCAAGTATGGCGAGGATGAGAATGGAAAAGTCGTGCGGGTGGCTACGGCTGAAGAGGTCTGCCAAGACGGTTCGGCTACCGATACCCATCTACCGTCACCCTCATACTGGCCAATAATTCTGGCCGCTGGCCTGCCCTTTGTCGCTTTCGGGCTGATCTACACGCTCTGGTTCTGTGTTTTGGGCGGGACATTAATATTCATGGCTATTTATGGTTGGATCTTTGAACCGGTGGACGATCCGGACGGACCGCACGGTCACCATGAGGGCCATGGTGAGGATGAAAGTGGCGTCGATGAGGCGACTGCTGAGACCGTTGAGGAGGCTCCCGTTGGCTGACACCAGTGCCGTGTCACACGGCCACGGGACAGGTACCGGCCTGTCCAACAACAAGCTCCTCATGTGGGTGTTCCTGGGTTCTGAATGTCTGCTGTTCGGCGGCCTTATATCTACCTACCTGATCTACCGCAGTCGGTTCGCTGATGGACCAGCCCCAGGCG
Source organism: Acidimicrobiales bacterium (assembly GCA_029242745.1). Lineage (GTDB taxonomy): Bacteria > Actinomycetota > Acidimicrobiia > Acidimicrobiales > MedAcidi-G1 > UBA9410. The sequence goes on from JAQWTI010000039.1 coordinate 104,602, forward strand.
ACATCTTCGACATCCCGTTTACGTCGGTTAGTTCCTTTGTGCTCCTGATGAGTTCGCTGACCATGGTGCTGGCGCTGTCCGCTCTCCAGCGGGGTGATATCCGCAATAACCGAGTGTGGCTGCTTACTACGGCGATGCTGGGCTCTTTATTCATTGGTGGACAGGTATACGAGTTCACCACTTTCATGCGGGAAGGCCTGGGCTATTCGACTAGCCCGTTCTCGTCGGCTTTCTTCACGCTTACTGGATTCCACGGCGTGCATGTCAGTCTTGGCATAGTGATGTTGATGTCACTGCTTGTTTCATCATTGCGGGGCACTCTCACCAAGGAGCGGTCCGAGACCGTCGAAATCGTCGGTCTTTACTGGCACTTTGTTGATGTGGTATGGATTTTCATCTTCACTGTCATCTACTTGGTTCCCTCGCCCACCACCTGATCTGGAGCCGTCGCTATGAGCACTGTTATTGAGGCACCTGCCGGGGAGCATGAGGGGGAGCATGACGACCATCCGACAGATCGTAAGTACGTTGAGGTGGCCATTGTCCTAGGAATCGTTACGGCCCTCGAGGTTGCTACCTACTTCGTAGAAATGCCAGGCGCAGTCCTTATACCAATGCTCATGTTGATGATGGTCTTCAAGTTTTTCTACGTGGCAGCCTGGTTCATGCACTTACGGTTTGATAGCCCGATGTTCACAAAATTTTTTGTGACGGGCTTGGTGCTCGCAACAATTGTCTACGCCACGATGCTGACCGTCTTCGAGTTTTGGCATAAGGGTTGAGTGATGGCGTCGTCCCAAGTGGGCGACGGATCCCTCTGGCCTTCAGCCGGCCCTGAGTTGAACTGATGACAGTTTTTGCTGCCGTGCCCGACCCTTGGCGCTGGCAGGCCCACCCCGAAGTGTGGTTCTTGGTCGCTGCGTTAGTGGTGCTGGGTTGGTGGGCTATTCGTGTAATCGGCCCGCGCGTCGTCCCATCTGGTGAGCTGGTAGTCACCTCCTTTCAGCGATGGTGCTTCCTTGCGGCCATCGTTTTGCTACTGGTGTCGGCTGATTGGCCCGTACATGACATCGCTGAGGCGCACTTGTACGCCGTGCACATGGTTCAGCATCTGATGCTCACGTTGATTGTGCCGCCACTTTTCTTACTGGCTATGCCTGCTTGGTTGGCGCGACTGTTAATCCTGGAAGGTGGCCGTGGGTCAAAGGCCCTGCGTCGAATGGCGCATCCTGTGGTGGCCGGTGTCCTGTTCAACGCACTGACAGCTCTCACCCACTGGAGCGGTGTGGTCCAATGGTCGTTCGACTCGGGTGCGTTCCACTACTCCGTGCACCTCGCACTGTTCGTGTCCGCACTGTTGATGTGGGTGCCGGTAGTCGCTCCACTGCCCGAGTTGCGAATCTCAGTACCGAGCCAGATGATCTACCTGTTTCTTATGTCTGTCATCCCAACGATTCCAGCAGCCTGGCTGACCTTTGCTGAGGGAACGGTCTACAAGCACTATGACGATGGTTTCGAGGCCTTCGGCGTAACTGTCACGTCAGATCAGCAAGCAGCTGGGCTCATTATGAAATTAATTGGGGGTTTTTATCTTTGGGCAATCATCGTGGTTCGTTTCATTGGTTATTCCCGGATACATCACCGGGAGAACCAACAGATGCGCCCCGCCGAGGGTCGTCACCTTCAGTTGAAGGCCGACCGGGAACTAGTCGAGTAGGCCCATGGCCCTCCCGCTAGGTTCAGCATTGTGATCGATATCCGCCTGCTGCGTTCTGATCCTGATTCGGTAAAGGCCGCCTTAACCCGTCGAGGCGAGGACACCTCGGGTCTTGATCAGATAATCGGACTGGACGCTCGCCAACGTGCTCTTGCGAGTAAGCGCGACGACGTACGTAACGAGATCAAAAATGTCTCAAGGCAGGTGGGAGGTCTGCATCGCGACGGTAAACCTGATGAGGCAACTGAACTCCAAGCCCAAAGTCGTGAGTTGGGCGCTCAAGAGGACGTTCTGGCTGCTGAAGTTGATGAGTTAGCCAGTGAGATCCACGAGATCCTCCTCCGGGTGCCCAACCTCCCATCGGATGATGCTCCAGAGGGCTTAACTGAGAGTGACAACGTGGTGATCCGCCACGAGCACTGGGACCCGGACGCCTATAGTGATCACCAGCGCGTTCCCCACTGGGAAATTGGTGAGCAGTTAGGGATCCTGGATGCAGAGCGGGGGACCAAGCTTTCTGGTTCGATGTTCGTCATGTACTCAGGGATGGGCGCAACATTGTGCAGGGCCTTGATCCAGTACGGGCTTGATCGGAACGCCGATGCTTACCGTGAGATGCGACCACCAACTTTGGTTAAGACGGCGACCATGGTTTCCACCGGACACCTTCCTAAATTCGAGGAGGACGCCTACCACCTTGAACGTGATGACTTGTGGGCGATTCCAACTGCCGAAGTTCCACTCACCTCATTTTGTCGTGACGAGGTGCTTGACGAAGCCGACCTTCCAATGAAACTCATGGCCCATACTTCGTGTTTTCGACGTGAGGCTGGCTCGGCGGGGCGTGATACCCGGGGGCTGCTGCGGGTCCACGAGTTTGACAAAGTTGAGTTGCTTTCGTATGCCACCCGCGATCAGGCACCTGAAGTGCATGCCGACATTTTGGCTCGAGCCGAGGCTGCCATTACGGACCTTGGACTTTCCTACCGGGTTCTCGATCTGTGCGCAGGAGACCTAGGAGGTTCATCGGCCCGTACCTTTGACCTTGAGGTCTATGCCCCAGGGACTGACCAGTGGCTCGAAGTGTCTTCGGTCTCATGGTTTAGTGACTATCAGGCCCGACGGGCCAACGTTCGGTACCGACCAACTGACGAGAAGGGCACGCGGATTGTTGACACTCTCAATGGATCCGGCTTAGCGGTGCCTCGCGTGTGGGCTGGCGTGGTCGAAACCCATCGCCAGTCCGACGGCACCATCTCCATTCCTGAGGTACTCCAGCCGTACATGCGTGGGGCCACGACCATCGGTTAACGCTCAGAGGCTGATTGTCAGGCCGAGTGCAGCGGCACCGATGCCTAGGACCAGAGTGTTGACTACGTGGCCCACCGAATGGCCCCGACGGGATCCAAGCCGGGTATCAGACAGTTGCACCGTTTCAGAAACGAACGTCGAGAGGGTAGTGAAGGCACCTAGCCCGCCCGTGCCGATCACAGTAAGTGTGGTTGTGCCGGTTCCAGCCAAAAGTCCAAGAGCGAAGGATCCGACGACGTTTACCATCAGGGTCCCAATGTGTCCTTTGGGCCACCACTCGGTAGCCACTAGCCGCAGCGCAGCACCAAGCCCAGCGGCGACCAGAAATCCCAGGCACGTCAGCATGAGGCTCCGTGAGCCGTTGCTTCTTTAGCCGTAGTACCACCGATTTTTCGACCGAGGAGGAACATCACTAGGCCCCCTATGACCGAGAGCGCCGTGTAGCTGGCGGCCCCAGACGGATCGCTGTCTCTCAGCAGATGGGCGACTTCAACGGCAAACGTAGAGAAAGTTGTTAGACCTGCACACAAACCGGCGCCAACCAGTAGGCGTGCTGATCTGCCAACTCCCCGACCCAGAATCAGACCCAGAAGCCCGCAACCCACAAGGTTGGCCAACAGGACTGGTCCGGCTAGCCCGTCGTTGGTGCCAGCAGTGGTCTCTAGCAGGCCCCACCGGACCGCTGCGCCGACTGCCCCACCAACTGCCACGCGAGCCAGATCTCTGGTGGATATTGGGTTGGTGGTCACAAGCCCGAGACTATTGGTGGTCAACTTCATATCAGGTGAACATGGTTCGGGTTGGTGGCTGGTTGACTGTTGGTATGGATCTGAGCATGGTACGAGAGGCCTATGAGACCGCTGGCTTGGACTTCGGTGACTTGGCGGAAGATCCATTCACTCAGTTCCAATGGTGGTTCAGCGAGGTCGAAGCGGCCGGCTACTGGGAGCCCAATGCAATGGTCCTTAGCACGGTTGGAGCCGACGGATGGCCTTCCGCCCGCAACGTGCTCCTCAAGCGCATCAATGCGGATGGGTTCGTGCTGTTCACCAACTACACCAGCGACAAGGCTGTCGAGCTCGACACCTCTGGTCGGGCATCTCTTACCTTTAGTTGGGCTGAACTACGTCGGCAGGTGCGGGTGGTGGGTGTCGCCGAGCGGCTTTCTGATGAGGAATCGGATGGGTACTGGGCCACGAGACCGAGGGGCAGCCAGTTGGGGGCATGGGCTTCGGATCAGAGCACCGTGGTTCCTGATCGGGCCACCCTTGAGACTGCCTTTACCAATGCAGAGAAGCGGTGGACGGGTCGTGACGTGGATCGTCCTGACCACTGGGGTGGCTACCGGATTTGCCCTCACCGAGTGGAATTTTGGCAGGGTCGTCCAGATCGCCTCCACGACCGTCTGTGCTACTACCTTGATGATGGGGCCTGGTCGGTAGAGCGCCGTTCACCCTAGAAGACAGTTTTTGGCCTAGCCGGGTCTTCCAGCGCAGCTACGAGACCGTCTATCAGCAGATCGAGGTGTTCGGCACGGGGTGTGTCACCATGGTCGGACCAGTCTCGATGGTCGCCGTTCCACCGAATGCTGGGAGGTAGTTCAATCTGTACGCCCCTGCCAGGTACCCGGTTGACTGGATTGTCGGGGTGTAGGCCCCGGAGGGTTCGCGGCATGGTCTCCACGTCATCAACCACGCGGTACTCCTCAGGAAGTACCCCTCTCAGGTGTCCAGCCAAATGATGGGCGGCGGCGCGATCCGCCCCACCGATCAGAATGGCCCAGAAGTCGTCGTGCCGTCCGTAGCCGTGTATTGAGAGCACGGTTTCCACCCGATCCAAGAAGGCATCTAGGTTCGCGGACACGCCGGACCGGAACCGGGTCGAAGGAAGGTGGCGTCTACACCCGTCGGGCTGCACCAAGGCGTAGTACGAGCCACCGATTCTTGCAGCAACTTCACGGGCCACTACTTCGGTGGCTCGTTCCAGTCCGCCACCGTGCAGGGCGCATACTCCGGTACCCGATCGCAGTTCGATCTCTTCTGTTACCCCCGCTAGGGCTAGGAGGCTGGCTAGGTCCTCGATCGGTTCGACTCGGCCCGGAGTTCGATCCTCGACTCCTGATGGTGCAGTAGTCCGTTTCATCGTCGCCGGTCGCTGATCGTCCCGTAGATCAAGGCGAAAGCGACTAGTAGAAAAGTAATCGTGAGTAGTGCTTCAAGTGGGGTGGCCCAACGTCCTGGGTTGTCAAACCAGCCGCCCACACGGCCCGGCCAATTGCTGATCAGGCGACCAACGGGCAGCACCAGTAGGTCTCCGCGGTGGATCAGTCCTTCAGTGACTACCCACACCCCAGCCACCACCATGTACATCCATTTTCGTGCTTTACCGACCAGGGCGGGCCCAAGGCCCCACGCAACCAGGGTCACCACTACCAACCACAGAGCCAAGCCCAGTCGCAGGCCACCCACGTGGGCCGCCCAGTTAGTGAGGTGTGATTGGAGGTCACCTACCGCGTCGACGATGGGGTTGGACGGTGCTCTCGGGTTACGCAGAATGCGGATCTCGTAGACCCCGTACACGATGAGATAGGCGCCACCCAGCGTTAAAGCCAAGGCTGTGATGCGTTCAAAATAGGGGAGTAGTCGGCGTAGGCGCCGGACTAGGCCGCCTCTGGCTATGGCCAGCGAGAGCGTGAGCGATGTCACCACGGCGGCCATACCGGCAGCAAATGCGAGGTAGATGGCGATCCCGTCGACGATCCCATCGCGACTGAAACTGTCGGCCACGTGAAGAAGAAAGATGGGGGCTGAACAGCCGATGGACACCACGGCGTATGAGGCACCAAAACCCAGAACGGAAAAAATTTCTCGGCTCGATGGCCCACGGCTCGGTTTGAAATATGGGATGCGTACTTGGCGACCGGTTAGTTGGAGTAGTCCGTAGGGAACGAACACCACTCCAAGAACGACGGTGACCCAAGGAGTCCTTGTGGCCACAGCCTCCTCAGAGACCACGGTGTTGACGGCCAAACCGAGGGCACCAAATACCATTACGAACGCTGCGGTCAGCACAAGACTGACTGAAAGGCCGCGTAGGACCTGTTCGGGTCGGGCTTGACTGTCAGCAGAGTCACGGCCGAGGAAGTAGCCAAGCCATGTCGGGAGCATGGCGAAGCCGCAAGGGTTAATGGCTGTGACGATACCCAGAGTGAACGGCAGGGTTAAGGAGACGTCAATCACCGGATCGGCTCCAGATGCTTGAGGATGGCAGTGTTCAGCTCTTCAGCGTCCAGCGAGCCGTGGTGGGTGGCGACCAGGTCACCGCCTGCATTCACGAATGCAGTAACCGGTAAGCCAACGGTGCTGAGGGCAGCCGAGAATTCGCCAGTCGGGTCGCGCCCCTGGAGGTACGTGATCCCAAGTTCATTGACTCGCTGGCCGGCTCGAGTGGGTGAGTCGCTGATGTTGATTCCAACGAACTGAACTTGGTCGGATATGGCCTTGTGAGCAGCTTGAAGCACCGGCATCTCCTCAAGGCACGGTGTACACCAAGTGGCCCATAGGTTCACCACAATTGGCCGCTGGTTCTCATCGATAAGGTCATCGAGCGTGGTTTTACCACCGGCCCACAACTCGAAGGGCATGGAGGTCACGTCGATGGGCGCTTTGGTGGCGCAACCGAAGAGTGTGCCGATTGTTACGACCGCGACGATGATGGCCGCTGCTCCTATCCGGGCAGGTTGATGGGTGGACACGGCACTGTCGGGTAGTCGTTGCAAGACCCTCGACGGTACCGGCCGCTGGGCTTAGTGCTGGGGTCGAGACATGTCGGTTGCCACACGGGCCGGGGCTCGCCGGTGCGTCACCCCGGCCCGTGGTTAGGCGTTCTGTTGGGCAGGTCAAGCAGATAGCAGTTCCTGCTGGATACGCACTGGGATGGGCACTATGGGTATCTGCTCGTCGGGACGTGGCACCTTGGAGGGTCGGCCGCGACGACGCTTGGTGGCCAGAATGTGACCGTTGCGGAACAATTGGCCGCCCCACACGCCCCATGGCTCACGCCTCCGGATAGCACCTTCCAGGCACGATTCAAGCACTGGACACTCGCCGCAGATGTTCTTGGCCTTTGTGATGTCCCCGATGTCATCGCTGAAGAAGACACCTGTGGGGACACCGAGGCGCTCACAGGCAGCTTGCTGCCGCCATATCTCTCGTTCGTAGGTCAGTAGTGGTTCCATGGTCTGGTTGCTCTCTGGGTTGCTTAGGGATGGTGATTAGTTTTGGTCTGAAGGATTGGGTCTGAAAAACGGTAAAGGCCGCCGGATTTCTCCGGCGGCCTCGGGGGTTGGATCTGTGTCTAGCTATCTAGCTAAACGCTCCCCGGGTCCGCTGGTCGGTCTTGGTGAAACCGTTGGTCCGATAGGTGTTCTTAAATGTCGAGGATTCGACTTGCCACGTAGCACCTGGCTTGGTAGGTGCATGACCGAGATGCAGGCGCGGCGAGGACAGATGTACGCCGGCTGCATGGCCGTGAAGGTGGGAGTAGTGGTCGTTCATTTGTTCTGTCCGGTAGTCCTCTGGACCTTGTCTTTAGTGGTTGAGCGGCGAAGGCCACCCATTCCGGCATCCATGATAGGGCCAGTTAAGCGATCTCCATCCGAGCCGATGGCTACCACCCAAGTCAAATGATTAAATCAATGCGTGGAATACACGGCCTGACCAGCAATTTCATTTCGATCTGCTTGGCCCAGGATCCGCAGGTGTTCAAGGTGGGCGTAGGTCTCGCTGGCTGCCATGTCGCCCCACGAGCGCTCTTTAAACAACCGCCGCATGAAGACTTCCACGGTTCCCGAACCGATATCGTCGCCTGCTTCGCGGATAGTCTCCAGGCGTTCTTCATGGTGGCCAATGATGTGGTCTACCCGGCTAGTCACGTCGCTGAAGGGATGACCATGGGCTGGGAGTACCTGATGCACCTCGGGGAGTTCTTTCATCCGCTCAAGTGATCGGAAGAACGTGGCCAGAGGGTCATCCATGGGACCGACCCCGTTGATATGAGGAGTGATTGTGGGTAGTACGTGATCGCCAGAAAGTAAAATTCCGTCAACTGGGTCGTACAGGCATAGGTGGTCATGGGTGTGGCCTGGTGTGTGGAGGGCCAGCCAACTCCGCCCCCCGAGTTTGATCTCCTCTCCGTCAACCACGGTCCCAGAGGGCTCTGGGACCCGCCATGACCTCGACCCTCCAGTCACGTCCATCTCGGACCACCTCCGGAGTTCGGCGACCGGTGGCGGTGTCCGTCGACTACCCCATGGGGTCGGGCGACTCATCATGGCTCGGATTCGCTCGAGGTCCTCGTCGTCTGCTAAGTCCAACTCACCAGAGTCCATTTCTTCATCAAGTGTTGTGTCCTTCCAAACTGACCGGAAGTCTGCATGAGTGAGGACCTTGGTCCCGTGGTCGTCACGGAGTCGGTGCACTCCACCGAAATGATCAGGGTGGCTGTGGGTAACTACGGCTGTGTGGACCTTTTCGTAACCGGCACCGACCTTGGCTAACCGATCGCCAAGGGCGATCCAGGACTCCAAACTGGGTAGGCCCGGATCAACCAAAGTGAAACCGTTTGAGTCCTCAAGTGCGTAGCAGTTGACATGGCCTAGGCCCGGCATTGTGATGGGGAGTTGAAAACGGAACAACCCAGCGGCCAGTTCATCCACCTCGCTTGAGGGGTCCTCCTGTTCTTGTCGGATTGCCTTGGCGTGTGGCTCAGAGCCATGAGAACAAGAAGAGTCGGCCACGTTGTCACACTAGAAGGGGACAGCCGACAGGGCCTAAGCGGCTGGGGTCGGCTGGCCTTCAGGTACTGGGAAAGAGTGCTTCTCGGTAGTGGCGGAGTTCTGCCACCGATTCTCGGATGTCGTCCATGGCCCGGTGTCCGCCCGTCTTCTCGGGGGCCGATGAAACAACGGTGGGATGCCATCGCCGTGCCAGTTCCTTGATGGTTGAGACGTCAACCGACCTGTAGTGAAGGAATTCTTCAATCTCGGGCAACCAGCGGAGCAGGAAGCGCCGGTCAGTCCCAATGGAGTTCCCGCAAAGCGGCACGGTACGCGCTTCAGCAATGTGTTCTCGTAGGAAGACCATGGTGGCGTCACCGGCTTCGGCCAGTGTGTTGGTTGAAGTGTTGATGGCTTGCAGCAGGCCGCTTTTGGTGTGCATGGTTCGTACGAAGTCGCCCATGCGTTCCAACGCATCGGGTGGTTGGTGGATGACCATGTTTGGCCCTTCGGCGACGATGGTGAGGTCGTCATCAGTAACCAGCGTGGCGATTTCCACAATCACATCGGAGTCTGGGTCCAGTCCGGTCATCTCGAGGTCCATCCAAGCCAACACGATGTTGATACTAGGGCTTCCGACTGGTCGGTGAACCGAGGGGTGGAGGCTAAGGTCGCCATTGTGCTTGAAATCCCTCTGCTCCGGCTGGTTGACGATCTGTGCCTTCCGACTTATGCGCGGGAGGGAGATGCCGGTGCCGACCTCGTGGCCGCTGAAAACATCACTCTTGCGGCTGGGGGTGGTAGGGCCCTGGTGCCGACCGGTGCAGCTATCGCTATTCCGTTTGGATATGCCGGATTCGTTCAACCGAGGAGTGGCCTAGCGCTCAAGCACGGCGTGACTTGCCTGAATACCCCTGGCCTCATTGATTCGGGATATCGGGGTGAGTTGAAGGTCCTTCTCATCAACACCGATCCAACTGAGAGTTTTGAGGTTGTGCGTGGTGAACGCATTGCTCAACTGGTGATCCAGCGTGTTGAGAATTGTCGGTTCAATCTGGTAGACGAACTACCACCGTCTGAACGTGGTGAGGGTGGATTTGGATCGACCGGTTACTGAGTCAGACGGCTGAAACGTGGGTGTAATCGAGTACCTGTCGGGCATCGGTGGTGTTGATGAGGGAACTCGTGGGACGGTGGTCAACCACCGGATGCGCGAGGTCACAGAACTTGTGGCCGAAGACGGGACCTGGGATGAATCGCTGGCCGTTGAGGTTCGCACGCTGTTTGACTCGCTTGCCCCAGAGTGGACGGCTACCCGTGATCATCCAATGCGTAACGCGCCGCTATTGGACGCCCTTGAAAGGGGTGCTGTTGAGGGCCATATTGTGCTCGAGTTGGGAGCTGGGACATGCATATCGGCGCGGGATCTAGTGGCCCGATATGACCGACTCCTGGCTGCTGATCTTTCTTGGGGAATGCTCAGCCATGCTGTAGCTGGAGCACCGCCACTTATCTGCGCGGACGGTTCGGCGTTGCCGCTAGCCGATGGAACTCTTGATGTTTTGATTCTGCAGAACATGTTTTTATTTGCTGCTGAGGTGGATCGGTGCCTCGCTGTCGGCGGCTGTGTCGTCTGGGTGAACAGCCGAGGTCCAGAGACGCCGATTCACCTGTCCTGTGATGCCGTGGTGACGGCCCTAGAGGTTGCAACTGGAATTGGTTGGCGGGCCGTTACTTCAACGGTTGGCGAGGCAACTTGGGCTGTTGTGCGCCGGGCGGTCGCGTGAGTGGAGCGCTGAGCCGCAGAGTACGACCGTCGCCAGTGAGATCAATGGAGACCTCGTTATCGGATACCCGGTAGTCAATGATCACGTCAGAGCCAGCTTTTGCCATCTGCGTGACTTTCTCTTGCATTGAAGACGCGAGGTTCCCGATTTCGGATGGCTTGATGCGGTGGATACGCAGAAGGGATGCCAATCCAACCCGGGGTAGGTCACCGATTGGTTGGGACGCGGGGAGATGCAGTGTGACCGCTTTGGGATCGTCTCGTCGGGGGATCTGCACCACCTGACGAGTCTCCCACCTTGTTGACCCAGGTGTGGTGTCGGTATCGACAGTTAAGGATTCATTGGCATACGAGACAGTGGTCGGGCAACATCGTTGGTGTGACCGTGCTGGTCGATGAGGCTGTATGGCCCTGGCGGGGTGCCCGATGGGCCCACCTGGTGAGCGACGAGAGCGTCGCCGAGTTACACGCGTTCGCCCGGCGACTACGGCTTCGACGTATGGCGTTCCAGGGTGATCACTATGACGTCACCGAGGAGCAACGGGAACAAGCTTTGATCCTCGGTGCTGATGGAGTCCGTGGTCGTGACCTAGTTCGACGATTACGAGCCGCCGGGCTTCGGCTTGCTGCCGTAGATAGACCGGGTACGTGGGAAGAGGTTGGCCGGTGGTCTTCACCAGGTGTCCGGCCCGCTCTACCTGATGTGACGATCTTTGGGCCTTTAGTAGGGGCCCTCTCCGGGGTAGATGCCTGTTGGCAGACAGCTGAGGTGGTGGCGTTTCGTAGGACGAAAGAGATGGCTCTCGTGGTGCAGGACGTGGGAGGTGTAGTGCTTGAACGGATGGTGCCTGTTGGAATCGATGTTTGGTGCCATGACGACAGAATGATTGAGTTGCTGATGCCTTTACTGGAGACGACCGAGTGAAGTACCGAACTCTGCCCCTATTCATTGCGGTCCTCCTAGTCGGGGCATCGTGTGGTGGTGACGAAACAAAGAGTGAGTGGGTGCAGGGAGAGCCACAGGTGATTCCAACGTCGACCACGACCGTTGTGCCTGAGCTGGTGACCAATGGTTGGATACAACTTGGTGATCTCTCATTCGATCTCGAGTTCACCTGTTACTCACCGGGGGCTGGTGACGTGACCGCTATCGGAATTGGTGAACACCCGGACAATGGTCAATGGGTTGAGGCCTTGATCCAGGGGTTCTTGGGCCAGCCCTACGTGGGTCTGACTATCGGTGAGTCAGTACGTTACGAAGCATCACTGGATAGCCCGTTGGAGGTATTTGTCCATGACGGCACGATCAGCGCGGGAGCCATCGAATGGGTCCGTGGCCTAGATCTAGATTCGGGGGTCGGTGAGCGGATCGGTTATGGCGCGGTATTTGTAAGTTGCAGTGAGTACGTCCGCGATCTGCCTGAGGACTACTGAGTTGTGCTTAAGGACAGAACCGGATCAGCCGGGGCAACCGCCTAGTTCCTCGGCCCAAGGTAGGCGACCAGCCCACATCCGGGTGATTTGAAGACCGTTGGACAGGAACATCACTCGGTAGGTGGCGTCCTGTACATCTTTTGGAATGTAGGCCAGCAGGTTTCCTGAACCATCGGGAAGCGGTGTTGTACGAATACGTTCACCGAACATTTCAAGTATCCGATCTTCAGTGTCGCCTATCCCGGCACCGGACCGTGTGGTAATGGTGCGGGTATCGACGTCGACCCGTTCGACAGTTCCAGCTACCACCCAGAAGGTAAGCCCAGCTTGTCCAGCCTCCGGAACGACAAGGAAGCACTGGCCAGTAGGCGTAATGGGAGTAAACCGACTCCCGGCTGCTATCTGAGCGTCGTGGACCGTCATGCCAAACATGATCCGGTCAATACCTACGGTGCTCACCGACGATGCGGCGTCCAACGTAGGTACACCTAGGCCGTCTACTGGGGGCAACGTACCTAGTGTTTCGGCGGGCTGGTCATCGAGTGTTGTTTCGACAATGGTGGTAACAGCGACCAGCGTGACACTATCGGACTCGGTATTGCCGGTCGTCGAGGTTGAAGTTGTGGTTGGCACCCCGGTAGAGGTGCCAATGGTTACCAGTGTGGTTGGTGCAAGTGGGAGGGTGGGGTCCAGTTCGCTTGATCGGCCACCGAGGCCGAAAAAGAGCACTCCGGCGACGGTAACCACGGCAAGGAGCATCAGAAGCACCGGCCGCATATGTACAGGCTAGGCGACGGTTCAAATCCTGAACGAGCGTGTGGGTATGCACCAGTTCACGGCGCGACACAATCGTCGGTGATCTGTGGTGCACTAGACCAATGCGGGATTTCAAGGCATCCAAAGTCCTGAAGGTCGTTGTGGCCTTGTGGCTGGTGACTGGTGGCTGTGGCGACTCTTTACAGGTGCCCCCGGTGCTATCGACCAGCACCACAGCCATGATGGTGACGGCAGCTACGCCGGTCGCAGTGCCAACTACCGCAGTGCCAACTACCGCAGTGCCCACGACTACAGAAGTGCCCACGACTACAGCACCGCCAACCAGCACGACAACGACCCTCCCGTCGCTTCCAAGTGCGGCCGAATGTATTGCAAAACTTCCTGTGGGCCTTCGGGTCGGCCAGGTCATCTTGCCCCTAGCGACCCAGGCTGAGTTGCCATTGGTGGCCGACCTTGTCGTCCGTGGATTGGTGGCTGGGGTGGTTGTGGTGGGTGCTGTGGGAGATGGGTTCGCTTCGGCAATAAGCGCCGTACAGGCCGGATCAGCAACAGGCCCGGTGATCGTGGCAGTTGACGAGGAGGGCGGAAGGGTTCAACGATTCGAGTCAGTTCTGGGGTCGATGCCTGCGGCCGCTGAGATGGCAGCCCTATCAGTTGATGAGGTTCGGTCGCTTGCAATGGCCAGAGCTGAGTCGTTGGCCGCCCGCGGTGTCACGATGAACCTCGCACCGGTGCTCGACGTTGGTGCATCACCGGGCATCGGTGACCGTTCGTTCTCATCGGACCCAGAGGTGGTTTCTAGCCATGGGATCGCCTTTGCTGAGGGTCTGCTGGCTGGGGGTCTCATTCCGGTGGTCAAGCACTTCCCAGGGCACGGACGAGCCAATGCTGATAGCCATCGAGAACTAGCTACAACACCACCTCTAGATGATCTGTGGGATGTCGACCTCCTACCGTTTGTCCTTGCGCCTCAGGGGGCTGCTGTAATGGTTGGACATCTCGTGGTACCTGGTTTAACGGACGGGGGGCCGGCGACCTTGGCACCAGCTGCCATTACTGGCCTACTCCGGAACGACCTTGGCTTCCAAGGGGTAGTAATCACCGATGATCTCTCTATGGCTTCTGTCGCTCAATTGGTCGATGTGCCATCGGCTGCACTGCTGGCACTGATCGCAGGTGCTGACCTGTTGATGGTGGGATCGCACAAGAATGTTGTTCCAGCGGCCTGGAGCCTGGTCGGGGCCCTAGACGATGGATCGCTTGACGAACGATGGCTCGACGAAGCGGTGGAGCGGGTCCTGGCTATGCGCGGCGTGGATCCGTGTGTTCTCGTTGGTTCGGGAACCTGATAGAGGGCCAGAGGGCTGTCCTTGACTTTTCCGAGTACGACTAGTTGCTAGCCGGGTATAACCCAGAAAATTAAAAAGCAACTGTACTTGACGACCCCGTCATGGCGGCTGTCGGCTCTGGGAGATCCTCAGGTATCCGCCCATATCCGAATCGATTGTTGGCCCCTCAGAACTGTGGAATTAGGACAGTGTCGATTCGTGAGGTGAACGGCTGTTTGATTGTGGGTCGCCCGGGGCTCGAACCCGGCACCTTGGGATTAAAAGTCCCCTGCTCTACCCGATGAGCTAGCGACCCAGATGTAGGAGGATAATGCGGCGACCTCTGACACAATCGCGTTGTGACCCACCCGATGGGAGGAATCATTAGTAGGACGTGGCCCATGGTGGGCAAAGAGCCCGTATGAAGGCAATGAGAGAAGACAGTGCAGGCGGAGTCTCTTCGAGCGACAGGTCCGTTCACCAACTGTTTTTAATGGGCTCTCTTGGAATCATGTCAGTTGTACTTACCTTCTTCGTTCAAACCAACGGCCCGTTGTACGGAGAGGTAGGTGTAACTCACTGGATCCGAGACAACACACCAGGGGTCGTGGATCTCATTGCTGGTCTTATAGATCCAGCCCTCACGGATATGGCTGCCCCACTGGTATTTATTGCAATTGCCTTCATGGTGTGGTGGCGCTGGGGTCGTTACCCTGTCCTTCTGCTGGGTTTGGCTGGTGCCTTTACTGGTCTCACCAGGGTTGGTGACCTTGTCCATCGACCTCGACCAACGGCAGCAGTCGAGTGGAGCAGTTACTCGGTTGGAAGCGGTGGCTATCCCAGTGGTCATGCCGTGTTTGCGGTGCTTGTATTAGGAACGATTGCTGTACTATCTCGCCGGTATTCGACGCCTCGAGCCTCGAAAGTGATTGTCGCTTCGATGAAACTGCTAATTGCATTGACCTTGTGGTCGAGGGTCAGCCGGTTAGAACACTGGCCACTTGACGTAGTTGGCGGAGGTCTTATGGCCACAGTTGGATTAGTCGGTATCATCTGGCTGCATCCGCGACTCCGTGTGTTTGCGTTGGCTCGACCACACCTCAGACACTTATTGCGCTTGGATTAGGCATGTGAACAGTCATTTCCAACCGGGGCGAGTACCACCAAGGTGGGAGGTGGTATCGGTGATCATCTGGTGTATGACCACGGCTCTGCAGTTTCCTGTGGCTACGACGCACCCTTCCCGTTCTCTGGGACACTCCATGGAGTCAGGATCCAATTCCTGTCACGGGCATCGACGCAAGTCGAAGATACGTCTGCCAGGGCAAAGATGGCCCGGCAATGACGTTCGCCCAGGAGAAGATTGGCGCTGTGTCGAGCGCTTCCACCTAACCAAGGAGACCGCAACTGATGTCTGCTGACGCATCTCTTCGTGCTTATGCCGCAAACCTGCCCGTACCTGAATTTGAGACGACAGCGTTCACGATGCTTGGTAAGCCAATTTCGCAGGCGAGCGTTGCGATCGTGACCTCAGCGGCCTTGCACCACCCCGGCGAGGACCCCTTCAGCCAGGACGACACCAGCTTCCGGTCGCTTGATCGGGCTGATCGAGAACTCGTGATGGGACACTGGAGCCCGAACTTCGACCACACCGGTTTCCAACTCGATCTGAACGTCGTCTACCCGATCGACCGACTCGAAGAACTTGCTGACGATGGTGTCATAGGAGACGTCGGACCTCGCCACTTTGCGTTCGCCGGGAACCAACCTGACACGGTCAGCGAGATCCGGCTCGACACCGGGCCTGCATGTGCCGCTGAGCTGGTGAGTGACGCTATTGACATCGTGCTGCTTACTCCGGTTTGACCCCTCTGCACGCGCACCGTGAGTACGCTCGCCCACGTTCTTGAGTCTGCCGGCCTCTCGACGGTCGTATTAGCGTCGATGATCGAGGTCGTTGAGCGGATGTCCCCGCCCAGGGCTCTTTATTGCGAGTTCCCACTCGGCCGCCCTCTCGGCAAGCCGTTGGACCCGGCATTCCAACGCAGGGTTATCGAGCGAGGGCTCGACCTGCTCGGCGCATCTGAGCCGGTTCTGGCGACCTATCCGGAGGTTGTGGAGTCTGACGCAGCTCCCATGGTCTGTTCAATTCCGCCTACCTATGACCCGAAGATCCCACCGCCGGTTGACGAAGCGCAGGGCCTGCGTGCGGCATACGACCGAGCGCTTGCGAGACGTGGGGTGACATCCGTCGGGCGGGCGATTGACGCAGACTCCGTGCCGGCAGCGCTTGAGGTTCTCCACCAGTGGGCTGAAGGTGCATCATGGGAGAAAATCGACTTACCGGGAAAGAACACCGTTGCCGTCAGCCATGACATCCGCACCTACTACGAAGAAGCGGCGATGGAACTCGTGATCGGTTCAACCCCCGCTGGACGAGCCGCTGAAGCCTGGTTCTTTGAAGAGACCGAAGCGGGCCGGACCATCATGGCCGCCCGGACGGCACTCAAGGACCAGGAAGCCCCATTTCCGTTCTGGTTCTATATGGCTCCGGCCCATCGTTGAGCTCCACCGTTCAGAAAGAGAAGGAGTCAACCACATGCTTTCCATCACACTCCTTGGGACCGGCAGTCCCATACCCGATCCGGACCGGGCCGGGCCAGCCACCCTCATTACATGTGGCACCGAACAGTTTCTTATCGACGCCGGTCGGGGCGTGCTGATGCGTCTAGGGGGCGCAGCCATCAGCGCGGGTCAACTGAGTGCTGTGCTGCTGACCCATCTCCACAGCGACCACATCACCGACCTGAACGACGTGATCACCACCAGATGGGTCATGAGCTTCGAACCATTACCGCTTACCATCGTTGGTCCAGTTGGGACTCAGGCAGTTGTAGACCACATCCTCGCCTCGTTAGAACCCGACATTGGCTACCGCATCGCCCACCACGACGACCTCGACTATGGACCGCTTGTTGAGGTCATCGAGGTGACCGAAGGCAAGATCGACTTGGGTGGACGGGTAGGTATCTCCTGCGAGACAACAGACCATAAGCCGGTCGAGCCCAGTATCGGATTCCGCTTCGACTATGACGGTGCTTCGGTTGTCGTTGCTGGGGACACGGTGCCATGCGAAGGCCTCGACAGGCTGTGTGTCGGTGCGCAGGCTTTGGTGCACACAGTCATCCGCAAGGACGTCATCGCGAACGTCCCAGTGCCAAGACTGCAAGACACGCTCGACTACCACTACTCTCCCGAGGAGGCTGCGAAAACAGCGGCGCGAGCCGACATGGAGACCCTGGTGTTCACACACTACGTGCCAGCATTCCCATCCGGCGGTGGTGAGGATTGGCGTAAACTCGCCGCCACCCACTTCGCCGGCACGATCGAGTTGGGCGACGACCTTCACAGGGTCGAAGTCCACCCGAGCTAAATCGATCAGACCCAAAGGAAAACTAGAGACATGGAAACTGTTCGAACGCCCGATGAACGATTTACTGATCTACCCGGGTACCCGTTCGAACCGCACTACGCCGAAATACCTGATGGCGACGGGGGCACACTCCGGGTTCACTACCTAGATGAGGGGCAATCTAAAAATTCTGTGGTGCTTTTGATGCACGGAGAGCCATCTTGGAGTTACCTCTATCGCGACATGATTCCTCCGCTGGTCAACGCTGGACACCGGGTGATCGCTCCTGACCTCGTCGGCTTCGGCCGCAGCGACAAGCCGACGGAGATGACCGACTACAGCTACGCCCGTCACGTCGTCTGGGCCTCGTTGCTGATCTTCGACCACCTTGATCTAACGGATATCACCTTCTTCGGCCAAGATTGGGGCGGACTCATTGGCCTGCGGTTGGTGGCTAACGAACCCGACCGATATGCAAGGGTGGCCATTGGCAATACAGGGCTACCAACTGGTGAAGGCTGGACCGAAGCCTTCATGGCCTGGCAGAAGTTCTCCCAGGAATCACCAGTGTTCCCTATTGGCAATATCGTCAACAGAGCGTGTGTCGCCGACCTGCCGGCTGAAATCATCGCTGCCTACGATGCCCCTTTCCCAGATGACTCCTATAAGGCCGGAGCCAGAATCTTCCCATCTCTGGTGCCCACCACTACCGACAACCCAGAAACCCCTGCGAACAAAGCCGCATGGAAAGTGCTTGAACAGTTCGAGAAGCCGTTTCTGCTCACGTTTAGTGATCTTGATCCAGTGACCAAGGGTGGAGATGCTCCCTTCTTGGCGAGGGTTCCCGGCACCCGGGGCCAACCGCACACAACAATTAAAGGTGCGGGTCACTTCCTCCAAGAGGACCAGGGTCCGGTATTGGCTGCACTCCTCATCGACCACATATCCCAATGACCACGCTTGAGCGGTTCCGCCTAGTGGACGCTGCACCGACCGAGGTCTGGAAGGTGCTATCCGAGTTCGAGGCCATTAACTCGTGGGCGCCCAACGTCGAACACTCTTGCTTCCTCACTGAAAGCACTTCCGGAGTCGGAACGGCACGTCGTGTACAGGTTGGTCGATCAGCCCTCGTAGAGACGGTTGTCGAGTGGGAGGAACCGCACACCCTGTCGTACTCCGTCGAAGGGGTCCCACCAGTGATCCGCTCGGTTACCAACACCTGGCAGGTCGAACCAACCGAGGATGGAACGAAGGTGAGACTGATCACCGAAATCGATGCCGGTCGGCGACCCCCGCAGAAGTTGATTGCACGGATTATCGGACGCAGGCTCGGGGCAGCATCTGACGAGATGCTCTGCGGGCTTGTTGACCGTTTGGGTCGGAGAGGGCAGCAGCTATGACCGTTCGACCCGACGTCGTCGTCATCATGACCGACGAGGAACGGGCCGCCCCACCGTACGAAAATTCAGAGATCGGGCGGTGGCGTGCAGAAACGCTGACCGGGCGGGCCTGGTTCGACAAACACGCACTCAACTTTGGGCGCCACTACACGGGCTCGCTGGCCTGCGTTACCAGTCGTCCGACGATCTTCACCGGTCACTACCCCGATGTTCATGGTGTGACCCAGACAGACGGCCTGGGAAAGACGGCTGACGATTCACGCCTGCGTTGGTTGCGTGCCGGAGAGGTACCCACGCTCGGTCATTGGTTTAGAGCCGGTGGCTACGACACCCATTACGACGGTAAGTGGCATATCTCTCACGCCGACCTAATCGATGAGAACACCGGCCAGGTTCTTGCAACCAACAACGCCGACGGCGAGGTTGACCAGAAAGCCGTCGATGTATACAGCGCAGCCGATCCACTCAGCCCCTTCGGCTTTTCCGGATGGGTAGGTCCCGAACCCCATGGCGGTGCACTCGCCGACAGCGGCTTCCGACGCGATCCACTCATCGCAGACCGAGTAGTCGCCTGGCTGCAGGACCGTTACAGCCGGCGAGCAGCAGGAGACCTAAGCGCCTTGCGTCCCTTCCTGCTTGTCGCCAGCTTCGTCAACCCCCACGACATTGTCTTGTTCCCAGCTTGGGTGCGACGCGGAGTCCCGCTCAATGACCAACCAGAACTAGATCCACCAGCGATACCCGCATCACCCACCGATGACGAGGACCTGTCCACCAAGCCAGCAGCCCAAATCGCGTACCGGGTGACCTATCCGACGGGGTATGGCCCAGCAGCAGCGATTTCGCGGACCTACGACAAGAACGCCCAGAAATACCGGGACCTCTACTACCGGCTACACGCAGAAGTAGATGGCCCAATCGATCGGGTGCGTCGAGCTGTAACCGATGGAGGATCTGAACACGCGGTGATCGTGCGTACTTCTGACCATGGCGAGTTGCTCGGCGCCCATGGTGGCCTGCACCAGAAATGGTTCAACCTCTACGACGAAGCTACCCGCGTCCCATTTTCTATTGCCCGGATCGGCGCCAAATCCACCACCGGGATATTGATCCACGACGCCCCGACCTCCCACATCGACATCGTGCCTACCCTGTTGGCAGCGGCAGGTATCGACGAAGTGATGACTACCAGCGTGCTCCAAGAATCATTCACTGAGGTCCATCCGCTGCCTGGTACGAACCTCATGCCGGTCGTTGATGGTGCCGTAGTTCCAGATCTTGATCGCACCGTGTACTTAATGACGCGCGACAACATGCTCGAGGGTGATTCCGGCGCCTCCGCCGTAGCCCGCGCTAACGGCCGTGCCGCAAAACCGCCTGCAGTGTTAAGAGTGCGAGTTCCGGAACATGTGGGCTCAAACTTCGAAGGGCTCGTTGCACGGGTTGACGACTCGATTAATTGTGGTGAAGGCCACCTGTGGAAAGTGGTTCGCACCTTCGACGACCCAGCGACGTGGACCAATCCGGGAGTCCGCCACCTTGCCTCAAGCGGACTGCATGGTGAGACGACCCGGACCATCCCACTCCCCGAACAGTGGGAGCTCTACGACCTCGACGCCGATCCGACCGAAGCCGTCAACCGATGGAACGACAATTCAGCCCGGGACGTGTTCATCCACATGCGTGCCCTCCTCAAAGAAGAGCGCCTCCGAGCCGTGCCTGAGCGGAACAACCCGTGGCCCTATGCGTCACGTCAGCCAACCAGGGGACCGGTGACGAAGCGTCCACCTCCACCAGCGAGAATCTTTCGTAAGCTTGTGCAGAAGATTGGCATGCACCCCGCAGATGTTGACGCAGTTGATTTTGATCTTGGCGGAAAGTGTGCCCTGGTGGTCGCAACTAACACTGCGGTAATGGATATCGGCAAGCCCACTGGCGTCTTTGCCAGCGAAATGACCGTTCCCTACTATGCGTTCCTCGACGCGGGCATGAAAGTGGACGTGGCAAGCCCCCTGGGCGGTGTGATCCCAGTCGATCCACAGTCGCTTAAGTCGGTCATCCGAAGTGGTGACGACGACCGGTTCCTCGCTGACGACGACTTCCGAAACCAGGTCACAAACTCGCTGACAATCGGTTGGTTGGACATGGCCGAGTATGACGTGGTGTTCCTCTCCGGCGGTTGGGGTGCAGCGTTTGACTTTGGATTCTCGGACGACCTAGCAGCCAAGATCACTGAGGCGAACGCACAAGGGAAGATCATCGGTGGCGTGTGCCACGGACCGCTGGGACTCCTGAACGCAAAGGATGCTGTCGGGGGACCGCTGGTCAAGGGCCGTCGGATTTCCGCAGTCACCGACAAGCAGGTGAGAGAACTCGGCATCCTATCCACCCCGCACCACCCAGAGAAAGAATTACGGCGAGCCGGTGCGGTCTTTCAGAGC
>JAQWTI010000052.1 GCA_029242745.1 Acidimicrobiales bacterium
CGACATACCGGAAGGTCGGGGGGATGAGTTGGCCCGCAAGGTCCTCATGAGACACCTCATCTCGGGGAACTCTTACGGCATCCAGCTCAAGGAGAAGCACTGCAAGTTCCACCAGGTGGAGCTCGGCCCGTGGGTTGCCGATTCAACGTCGGTGGGCGATAACTACAAGGCGCCGGTGCTCGAAGGCTGGGAGCCCCCGGCGCACTAACTCACCGGCGAGACGACCACCGAAGAAAATCTCTGATTCGGACCCGTCGACACCTGTCGGAGGGTCCAGTCATGTCCAAACCGTCATAGATCTGTGCCGCTAACTCATTGGCACCCAGGAAAACAGGAGTACCCCATGAGCGCTGCCGGCAAGCTTCCCGAGTCGGTCCGGTACTGCATCATCGGTGCCGGTATTCACGGTCTGTCTACTGCGTGGCACCTGGCTCGTGAGTTGAAGGCGCGCGGCACCGGCAGTGGTGACGACATCCTCATCATTGAGAAGCGTGCGGCGGGCGCGGGTCCGTCGGGTATCGCCTGCGGCGTGGTTCGAAACAACTATTTCCAGCCCGCCATGCGCGAGCTAATGGCTCATTCGGTCGAGGTTTGGGACGCAAACGCTGAGGCCTTCGAGTATCACCCGGTGGGCTACCTCCAGATTTCATATGACGAGATGAGTGAGGACGTGGCCACAATCCACGAGCAGCAAAGGGCCATTGGGTACGAGTCGGAGTTCATCGACGGTGTCGACGCCACCCGCCAGCACATGCTGGGCATCTTCGACGACTGGCGTGCTACCGGCGTCAGCAGCGTGCTGCACGAGAAGAAGGGCGGCTACGCCCACAACATGGCCACCGTTAACGGACTCCTGGCCAAAGTGGAGGCCGAAGGCGTCAATGTCGTGTCCGACACCGTGGTCACCGAACTAGCCGTCAACGGCGGTGCCGTGACCCACGTGGTGACCAGCCGGGGCATGGTCGCCGTCGACCATGTGATCGCCGCTGCGGGGCCGTGGGTGCCGAAGTTGTGGGAAATGCTGGACCTGCCTGACACCACCGACATCGTGTCCGGCGATTCCACCCACACCGTGCCGACCTGGAAGTTCTGGGCCCTCCAGGAGGGGACGCTGGACGTCGATCCCGGCTACCTGATGAACAACGACGGCACTATGCCGCCGGTCGTCCACGTAGATGCCGACGCACCCCTGCATGACGAGGATGGGAACCTGCTGGTCGATGGCAAGTGGGGTGTGTATTACAAGCCCGACTTCAACTTCGGTGGGGTGCAGGGCGGCTATATGCCCTACCCGGTCGACAAGCCGTGGCGCGAGGTGGCCATTGATCCTTACGGCCCAGCCAGTCCGGACTTCGTGGTCGGCGAAGACTTCCGGGCCGTGTGGGCCGCTGCGCTGTCGCACTGCCAAGAGCGCTTCGAGGGCCAGGCCCACCTGATGAGCCAAGTGCCATCTGGTGGGATCGGGGCGTTCACCCCGGACAGCTTCCCGGTATTTGATACCTTTTGCGAGAACGTCTACGTGATCGCCGACTCGAACCACGGGTTTAAGATGGTGGGCGTAGGCGCCTTGGTGGCTAGAGAACTCTGCGGCGACACCCAGGCCCTGTTGGAGCCGTTCCGATACAGCCGGTACGCCCTAGGCAAGCTCCACCCGGAGAGCAACTCGCCCTATCCCTGGAGTTAGAGCCAGCGCTTCATTCTCTCTGAGGCAGTGGTCGTTTTGAGTTCGACCACCGGGCTAGGGGCCTAAGGCCGGGTGGGGTCAGGAGGCCAAAAGAAAGTTCGAGGTTTCACCGTGGCTAGCAAAGATGAGGGTGGCAGGAGCCGCAAGATTTCCGCTACCAAGAGTGCCAGTGAAAGTGGCAGATATAGAAAGGCAAGAAAGGGCGCCTTCTGAACCTGATGGGGACTGAGCGGTGAACCGATCTCTAAGAGGGTCGGTCTCAGCCGCCGCCGTCCGGGGCCTCGCCTAGCAGGTAGGTGGCCATCGAATCGTCCAGCGCATCCAGCCACAGCGTGTGGTGGGGCGGCGCCACGGTCCCGGTCAGCATTGACGGGAAGCCGAGATTTCGGTAACCCATGATGTCAGCCTTCTTGTGGCCCTTCCAGTCCTTAAACATCTGGTTCACTGCTGGAATGTCGAAGTCCGGGTAGTCGGTCTCGTCGACCAGATCCTGGGTGTAGTCGCCCTGGAAGTCGATTTCTTCGTAGGCCGTCTCGAGTGCTTCCTCGCGGGCCAGCCAGGCAGCCCCGTCGGCAGCCATCTCCTGGGTAGACGGCAGATTGATGCGTCCCATCATGACATCGCGTGCGTACCAGGCCTGCGCATCGAACATATTGAATGTGTAGTACTGGTCCTGCATCCCGAGGTAGAAGAGCTTCGGGTTCCGCTCCCACACCACGCCCTTGTAGAGGCCGGACACCCACAGCCGGTTGGTCGTCTCGAGCCGAAGGTCGTCAGGAAGGTAGGGGAAGTGATGCTGGTACCCGGTGCACAGGATGATGGCATGCACATCGCGGGTCTGGCCATCGGAGAAGTGGACGGTGTTACCGTCCACATGGGTGAGGATCGGAAGTTCCTCCCAGTTGTCGGGCCAGTCATAGCCCATGGTTCCGGCCCGTGAAGTGCAGTAAATCCGGTTGGCACCGTATTTGTGGCACTGCGAACCGATGTCCTCAGCCGAATAACTGGCGCCGACAATCAGGATGTTCTTATCGGCAAACTCCACGGCGTCGCGGAAGTCATGGGCATGCAGGATCCGACCTAGGAATGTTTCAAACCCGGGGTAGTGGGGGACGTTCGGTACCGAGAAGTGCCCGGTGGCCACCACCACGTGGTCGAAGTCCTTTGAGTCTGTGGTACCTGCTGTTAGGTCGTGGGCGGTAACAGTGAACGTCTTGGTTGTGTCGTTGTAGAACACGTCACGGACAGGGGTACGAAAACGGATTTGGTTACGTACTCCACTTTGCTCTACGCGGCCTCTGATGTAGTCCCATAGGACTTCACGCGGCGGGTATGAGGCAATGGGCTTGCCGAAGTGCTCCTCGAAGCCGTAGTCAGCAAACTCAAGGCATTCCTTGGGTCCGTTTGACCACAAGTAGCGGTACATCGAGCCGTGGACGGTCTCACCGTACTGGTCAACACCGGTGCGCCAAGTGTAGTTCCAGAGGCCACCCCAGTTGTCCTGTTTCTCATAGCAGACGACTTCGGGGACCGCGGCATCTTTCTCTTTGGCGGAGGCAAACGCCCGCAGCATGGCAAGGCCGCTGGGGCCTGCACCAATGACAGCAACCTTGGTCATAGCGCTCTTTTAATCCTTGTTTAGATGAATATCTTTTAAGGGGTTAGGAAATTAGGCCCAGTTGACGCTTCCGTTTGTCGGCCCACTCCGAGATGAGAACGTCAGATGCCATCCCGATGCAGGCCACAGCAATACCGGCGACGATGGCCCGACCGCTATCGATGTTTGGCTGGGCTTCAATGAGCTCTCGAGCTAGCCCGGTCGTTTTAATCAGACCTGCGATCATCACCATGAAGAGGCCAAACATGATCGTTTGATTGATGCCAAGCATGATCTCTGGCACGGCCATGGGGAGTTTTACCTTCCAGAGTGTCTGCCGAGGAGTGCAGCCGGCCATTGTCGACGCTTCGACCAGTGGCTCTGGCACATTTTGGATTCCAAAAATGGTGTATCGAATTGCTGGCACTGATGCGGACAGCACAATGGCCACGATGATCGCTGTTTCGGAGACATCAAAGAACATGATGGCAGGGAAGAGGTAAACAAATGATGGGAACGTCTGGAAGAAATCGAGCAGGACCTGGACGACTGCATTACGTCGCTTCCTCGTGGCAGCCCATATTCCGAACGGAACACCGAAGACGATGGCCAACACCACGGCGAAGGTCAACTGGTAGAGGTTCCACATGGCCTGCCACCAGAACCCAGTAAGGGAGATGAAGGCGATCATGCCTGCAGCCAACAGGGCGGGCCTGCGGCCGTTGATGAGGTATCCGACCACACCGAAAAGAATGACTAAACCGACCCACGGAATAGTGAGGTATGCGTCGCGCATGGGAAGCAGCACCCAGGACTCAAGAGCATCTCGGAAACTGATGGTGTAGTCCCGAAGGTTGACGGTGAAGGATTCTCCAGTCGTCCGCAGGGCCACCCAACCGAGTGTGGCGATTGTTGTCACCGCTGTCGCTACCTTAAATCGCAGTGATTGCAAGATTTCACTGTTCGCCAGGCCAGAAGTGGTGCGACCTTCGTTGTCCGTCGTGTTTAATTTTTTGAGTGTCGAGTAGCCATAAATGATTGCTGTCAGACCACAGGCAACGAATACGTAGGTCCAAGGTTTGCTTGACAGGTGGAGGAAGTCGAACAATTTGACAGACCACCCCAACAGAGTCAGCGAAACTGTAGTTATGAGCCACCTGTAGCTTCTTGAATCCCAAGCTCGCCATCCTGCAAATCCGATAACACCGAGGAGGGGTACCAGCCACCTTCCTCCTGACAGGCTCCACCAGGCAACGTCGGTCTTACCCTTGTCCACGAGCCATTCCCAGAAGCCCTCGTGGCCCCACATCCATGAGTTGGGTACGCGGTGAGCTGCCTCCCAAGTTTGCGCCGCGAGCAGGCCGCCAAGCACTACTGCTCCGGAAGCCAGCAAGTAGGGGTGGCGCTTCCAGAAAGGAGCGTCGATTTTGTGGTGTGACGGTTGGAGTTGACCTAGCGCTTGGCTAAGCCGATCCAAGGTGATCGCCATGACGACGATGGCGATCCCGATTTCAACTCCTGCACCGATGTGGAGCCCTGTGAGCCGAAATAGAAGGTCCTGACCAAGGCCAGCGGTACCGACGAAAGAAGCGATGACGACCATCGCTAAGCACTCCATGACTACCTGGTTGACGCCGACTAAGAGAGATTGCCGGGCAGCTGGTAACTCCACCTTCCAAATCATCTGCCTGCGCGTGCAGCCACCCATGATTCCTGCTTCGATAACTTCCTTTGAGATGCCTTGGATTCCAAGGATGGTGACCCGTGCCATCGGAGGGATTGCATAGGCAATCGTGGCAATGACGCCTGCCTTATGCGAGATGCCGATGAATACGCCGATTGGTATCAGAAAAGTGAAGTGTGGGAAGGCCTGGGTCAAGTTCATGAGCGGAATCAGGAACTGTTCCACTCGCCGCCGTTTGGCGGCCACAAGGCCTACGAAGCCTCCAAGTACGGCGGCAATCGGCACTGCTACGAGTACCGCCGACAACGTGATCATAGTTTTGTCCCAGCGTGTCTCTGCTCCGACCTGTTCTGCGGGTTCTCCAACAAATGCCGCGTAGAGAATGAATCCGGTCGATAAAAGAGCGAGGCGCCAGCCTCCGAGTTTCCATCCGACGACACCGAAGAGGCCGGCGATCACTACCCACGGTAGGGCTGGAATATGCCAAGGTTCGTAGAGACTTACTGCGGCCATCCAGCTTAAGAGCACAGTGGAGATCGTCCAGGTGGCACTGCGACGCTGCCAGGCCAGCCAACCTCCCCCACCAACGAGAAGGGCGAAGATAAAAATCCACGGCATGTTTGGAAGATGCCAAGGTCCGTAGCCGCTGATTAAGAGTCCCTCGGTGACGTCTAGGGGAAATTCGAGCCAGCCTGCCACGAGACGGAAGAAGGCTTTCACGTTGAAGGACTCTTCATTTGTCTGCAATGCAACCCAACCAATGGTCCCGATGGATGCAGTCGCGGCAATCCACTTGAACTCCCGGCTCTGCAGGCTTCGGATAGCGGCGGCAACAGTGATCACCAAGAAGACGTAGACCCACGGCGTGGGGGGGATCTGCATGAAGTCAAAGAGGTTGGCTGACCAACCGAACAAAGCCAGAGAGATTGTGCCAGCGGTCCAGCGCGAACTCTGGGTCCGCCAGGCCATCCAACCGGTGCCTATAAGGCAAGCTGCCAAGATGAAGAGCCATGGTCCCTTGGGAAGGTGCCAGGCCACTGTGAACTGAAGAAGCTCTTCGTAGCGGAGGTGGTCAAACCAGGTGTTTACCCAACCTGTGGCCTTATAACTGACGCTAGCGAAGCCGTCTCTCCCTGCAAAGTTAAACCAGTCAACTGTCCAGGTCCTCGGAGTCCGGTACAGCCATTCAAGGGCACCAGAATCACCTTCGTACTTACCGGTCCGAGAAATTTTTTGTGATCCGAGCCGCCACCACGCAAACCACAGGACAAGGAAGGGACCTAGCGCTATTGCGGTTTTCTGAAAGCCAGAAAGTTGTTTCTTGGGACTGTCAACTGGCGCCGCATCTGAGGTGTCGATAGTTTCCGACGCAGTCTGATCGCTCATGGCCTGCTCATCATCCGGCTTCGAAGAGTGCTTCGGTCACCTGTGCTGCAGTGATTGAGCCGACAACCTCTCCATCTTGGACTACCCCCACAGGTGCTGTGGCATGCAGAATCTGGTTAGCGGCTGAAGCTACAAAAACGTCCCCTTCGACTTCTCCCTTGGCGCTACTGCTAGGAGGCCCCATAAGGGTTCGGACCCGAAGCAACTTGGCCTTGGGCACGTTCTTGGTGAAGGCGGCTACGTAGTCAGAACTTGGGTTGGTAATCAACTCTTCTGCTGTGCCGAGTTGGTCGATCACGCCGTCACGCATGATCGCGATTCTGTCAGCGAGACGTATCGCCTCATCGAAGTCGTGCGTGATGAAGATAATTGTCTTCTGCAACGTTGATTGGAGTCGGAGAAACTCATCCTGCATATCGCGTCGGATGAGTGCGTCAAGAGCGGAAAACGGCTCGTCGAGGAACCAGATATCGGGTTCTACGGCCAGCGACCGACCGATACCAACTCGCTGTTGTTGTCCGCCGGAGAGTTCTCTGGGGTAGTAATCACCACGACCATGGAGGCCGACGAGGTCGATAATTTCCAATGCCTTGGTTTGGCGGGTTTCTCGATCGACACCCTGCACTTCGAGGGGGAAGGCCACGTTTTCGAGAACCGTGCGGTTTGGAAATAGGGCAAAGTGCTGGAAAACCATGCCCATCTTGTGGCGGCGGAGTTCGACCAGTTCTCGCTCAGAGGCGGCTCGAAGATCTTGACCATCAAAGTCGATCTCTCCAGCAGTGGGTTCAATGAGACGCGACATGCAGCGGACCAAAGTGGATTTACCGGATCCGCTGAGGCCCATGAGGACAAGGATCTCGCCCTCCTGGACTTCGAGAGAGGCGTTGCGAACTGCCGGAATGTACCCCTCTTCCTTGATGATTTCAGCGGAAGGGTTCCCGCCGTGGGCGGCCAAGAACTTTTCTGGTTCTGGTCCGTACAACTTCCAGAGGTTTCTGCAGACGAGCTTGGGCTGATTCATCGGTGGGCCTCAAAGTGGGGGTGTGGTGCCCCCTCGGAAGTATGTGTTTACGTTGTTATCGCTAACCAGATCACCGTCTAGCCAAATTGCGGTAAGCCCAAGACGGCGTTGGGCCGGTTGCCGAGGGGTAATTAGGCCTCGGCAACCGGCCCGACACTACGACACCGTCAGATGCGGTGTTCTGTGTGCTTAGGTCAGCCGACCCAAGCGGCTACCCGGTCGGCATTGTCGGCGAGCCACTTGCTGGCGGCGTCTTCTGGCTCCATGCCGTCGATATCGACGTACATGGCCAACTGGGCGATGTCCAGATTAGTGAAGTTCATCTTCTGGACGGTCTTGTAGGCGTTCGGCCACTTAGTGGGGAAGCCCTCCCACACGCCGAGCTTGAGGTAACCGTTTGCTGGGTTACCACAATCGTGTGTGGTTTCGGGGTTGATACCCCACGAGGGGTCGGTCCGACACTCGTCGGCGAACTCCGGGAACTCGACGAACTTGCCGTCGTACATAGCCTCGACGAAGTTCGGGGTCCAGTTGAAGATCACGACGGGTTCCTGATTGACCGAAGCGGCTTCCAGAGCTGCCCACAGGGCACCAGCGGTGCCGGCATTCTCGACGATGAAGTCCATCTCGAGACCCTCGACACGTTCCTGGTCACCCTTCAACCAGTCCACCGGACCACCGAGGAAGCGGCCTTTGCCGCCCGAGTCGGGTGTGGCGAACATCTCGGCGCAAGCGTTGAGCGCCTCCCAGTCGGGCAGACCGGGGCAGACGTCCTCGAGGTAACTCGGATACCACCAGTCCTCACGGGTCTTGGCGTCATGCGTGGCGGCGTCGATTACACAGCCCTTGTCCACCTGCTCCATGAAGGCCACACCGAATGCGCCCTCCCAGACCTCGTGAACCAGATCCATGTCACCCTCACACATAGCGGTATACACCAGTGTGGAATCCGACGAGATGTACTCGACTGAGTTGCCGGTGGCCTCGAGGATCGTGCCGACGGCGTAGACGCCGGCGATCTGTGACGACCAGTTGTGGATCGGCAACTTGATTGGATCCGACGAATCCGCAGCGGCAACTGGGGCTTCAGGACAGACGCTGGCATCAGCGCTGGCCCATCCGGTCCAGCGGGCGCAGTTGTCGGCGAGCCACTTGCTGGCGGCGTCTTCTGGCTCCATGCCGTCGATATCGACGTACATGGCCAACTGGGCGATGTCCAGATTAGTGAAGTTCATCTTCTGGACGGTCTTGTAGGC
>JAQWTI010000017.1 GCA_029242745.1 Acidimicrobiales bacterium
ATCATGAAGAAGTGGTACCTCCCACTCGTTGAGGCCCCACACGCTGCAAACATGCAAAAATCCATCGTCACTGCTCGACCATATGGAAGCGTCACAAATCGGCGATGCGAAAGCAGAAGGTGCGAACACGGTGGTACCTGCTACGACGAAAATCGTCGTCACGGCGAGAAACTTGGTGACCAGGGAGCGCATCGGTGCTACCAACCGTCTGGCGGTCGTAGCGAAAGCGCTGGTCAAGTGGTGAAAACGTATGTTTGGGGTGGTTGTGTTGTTCATGTATATGAAGGTACGGACGAGGCCTTTTCCGGTATCCAGACCATCTGTGTGTCCGTGACCCCCACACCTGAGGGGTCACCCCTAAACGACAAAAACGGCCTCGAAGGGCCGTCATCTCAGATTGTTCGCCAGACACCTAGATCAAGTCAGCGACTAACGCCTTGTCATTGTTGGGCATCATCACGCCTTCGAACCGGCCAATCACATACTCGGCCCGGAAGGCCTTTGCCATGCATGTATACGAGCCGTCAACGGCGTAGCCCGAGGCCTAGAATTTATGGAACCCGACACAACGAGAGGCAAGTCCCGTCCGGCAGGGGAGATCATGGCAACTAAGGGGACCACTATCCGGGTAGCGAGCTACCCCCGGAAGTCACCGCTGAATGAACGGTCCGGAGAGAACCGCAGCACCACCGTTCAGGAGCGGGGGTACCGGGTCCTGCTGCCTACAGGTGCGCGTACCAGTCAGCCAGCGCCGCTCCTATCTCGTCAGCGGCATCCTCTTGGATGAAGTGGAGACCCAACTCTGAGTCAAGGTGCGATGCTGATCTAATGCGGTGGGGGATTGTTGGGCATGGGGGCATTGTCTCCACGTTCCTTCGAGCGGCCCGAGGAGTCGGCCATGAGGTCATCGCTGTCGTAGGCCGTGACGCCCCCAAGGTCGCGGCTTTCGCAGACGATCACGATATTGGCGCGTCGAGTTGCGACTTGGGCGACCTTGTAGGCGAGGTAGACGCTGTTTACGTCGCCACCCCACATAGCAGCCATAGCGATGTCGCAATAAATCTCTTGAGAGACGGGTTGCCTGTTCTATGTGAGAAGCCGATGGCCGTTAACAGTCAGCAAGTCCAAAAAATGATTGAGGCCGCACAGTTATCTGGGACATTTCTAATGGAGGCCATGTGGACCCGACACCTCCCCGTCTACTCGGCTTGCAGGAGGTGGATAAACGAAGGGGCCATAGGTGAGGTTCAAATGGTTGAAGCCAGCTTCGGGTTCAACACCCCATACGACCCGGCCAGTCGTCTCTGGTCACCAGATTTGGCTGGGGGTAGCTTGCTTGATATTGGGATCTATCCCCTCACCCTGGCTGAGTGGGTCTTCCAAGCACAGCCCGTGACCTTCGAGGCCCAAGCAGAGCTCTCACCCGATGGCGTGGATGCTGCCCTGTATCTATCTGCTAGTTATTCCACTGGTCAGTCTGCGAAGCTCGCTTCGGCAATCAATAGTGATCTGGCACTCGACGGCCGAATCGTCGGATCTGAGGGGAGGATCGACATTCCACAGTTCTGGAGAGCCGAACAGATGACGCTCAGCTCTCTGAGCGGCAAGAAACTCGATGAGGTTTACGAACCTCACCAGATCAACGGACTTGAATACCAGATAATTGAGGTGGCCCAGTGCCTGAAGGCCGGATTGGCAGAAAGTCCCGTAGTCCGTTGGGCCTGGTCCTTGGCTATGACAGAGTTGATGGACGAGATCCGATCTCAGATTGGTGTCGTCTATCCATGCGACAAAGCGACCCCCTTATGACCGGTTCACCTCGCCGCCTCCCGACCTTGATCCAAGGGGCAACTCCTTTATTCGGAGCGACTTTGGTCGCTGAGCCGAAGCGGCTCCTTGATGAGGTGTACGGATTCGGGGTCGACGCGTTCGACTCGGGCCTTGTCTACGCCGACGAAGGAGGCACCTGCGATGGACGCCTCGGCGACTGGGTAGCCGATCGAGGCCTCCGAGAGTCAGTCACCCTCATCGGGAAGGGATGCCACCCGGGACCACCCGACTGGACGGCATCTAGGGTTTCTCCTGAATTGGTAGCCGAGGACATAGCGGTAACCCTCGATCGGATGGGCACCGACAGGCTTGATCTTTGGCTATTCCATCGGGACAACTCCGCCATTCCAGTTGGAGAGTTAGTCGATGCAGCCCAACGTCAGGTTGCCTCAGGCGCCATTGACGCTTGGGGAGTATCTAACTGGTCAACTGAACGGTTTTTGGAGGCCCGGGATGCCGCCAGTACTTCTCCACCTGCCGTCACCAGTCCACAGTTTTCACTGGTCGATCAAATCGCCAAACCTTGGCCCGGGATAAGCACTATCACCGGACCTGCACACGTTGAAGATCGGGCCCAACTTGCCGATGCGGAGATCTCGGTAATTACTTGGTCACCACTGGCAGGGGGCTTCCTGACCATGGCGCGGGAGTCTGAGCCGGTCCACGATTCTGAGACGTCCCGCTGTTACGACTCATCAGAAAATCGAGCCCGCCGTGAACGATGCAGGCAACTCGCCTCCGCTCGAAATTGCAGCCCAGAGCAGCTTGCGATTACTTACGTGGTGACCGCTCCATTTCGGACCCATGTTGTCTGCGCGGCGCGTGGCGGCCTGGAAGTTGCAGCGAACCTCGAGGCAGTGGCAATGAAACTCACCGGAGAGGAACGAAAATGGCTTGAAGATGGTGACTATTAGCCAAGAAAACCCAACCGCAACTACGGTTATCGAATGCCCACCGCTGAAGTCAACGGAATCACTATCGAGTACGACGTCCAAGGTGATGGCGAGCCACTGCTGTTAGTCATGGGTCTGGGAGGCCAATTAACAGACTGGCGCGAAGACTTTGTTGGCCTGTTCGTGGAGAAGGGATTTAAAGTTATTCGTTTTGACAACCGTGATAGCGGTTTGTCATCGCAGGGCACCTGGAAGCCACCCAATCAAGCGAGAATCATTCGGTCAATTCTCACCAGGCAACCGGTTAAGGGAGTGGCT
>JAQWTI010000022.1 GCA_029242745.1 Acidimicrobiales bacterium
GTACAAGCCCCCGTAGCTCAGCCCGGATAGAGCAGTGGCCTTCTAATCCACTTGTCGCAGGTTCAAATCCTGCCGGGGGCGCAACTAGGTAGTGGAATTCCAACCCCCGGATCAGAAGGTTGCGGACTTGAGTCGCCACAGGAGCGCTGGGTGCCTTGGCCGGCCGGTATTCCTAGTTTGGTTATGCCAACCCACTGATATCAGTTGGCTCTTTTGGCCCTCCACCAACAGCAGGGGAACGGGTCGTAGCGTCGGAGCATGGTTGACGGACGTCGGACACTGTCAGCAGGGCCGGGATGTCGGGTGCCTGTATCGGAGGTGGGCTGGCGTTTTGGGCCGTCGGGGGGTCCCGGTGGTCAGCATGCCAATCGCACCCACACCCGTGTCGAGGCTGAGTTAGATATTGAAGCAGCTCGAGGAATCGATGACAAGGTCCGCGCCCGCTTGGTCCAACAACTTGGGACCACTATGCGGGTGGTCGTCGACCGACACCGATCGCAGGCCCGTAATCGCGTTCGAGCCCTAGACGAGGTGGAACGGCGTCTGCAGGAGGCTCTAGTTGAGCCCGTAGCAAGACGACCTACTCGACCACGCCGAGGTGCCGTCGAACGGCGTTTGGAGTCAAAGAGGCAGCGAGGTGCCCGCAAGGCAGAGCGTCGCAACGAGTGGTCCTGATCTGCCGAGAGTATCCGGCATTGTGATCTCGGTCCGAGAGCGGCCCACATGGAGCTTTCTGCGTAGGACCTCTAGTTGGTTTGTGGAAGGTTGGCAAGGAAGACCATCAGGGTGGCACCCAGTTTCTGGACTTCGGTCCGAGTCAACCCGTAGGCCTCAGCCATTTTCACTAGGACCACCTGCTCGGCCTGATCCCAGGCGACTGATTGGGTCACCGGCCCGTAGGAATTAGGTCGGTCCGATCCCACGAGTGGGGCAACGGGGATTGCGTCGGGGAGCTCGGCGAGAAATTTCAATGTGTACACCCCAAACCGTATGAGCCAGTCGACGGACTGACCCATCCCCTCAGCGGTGGCTAACAAGGCGGCGTATTCCTCTTCACTGAAGCCGGTAGTGATTTCGACCCGCGTGCTGTAGGTGATGTCCCTGCATCCGCGCGCCGTGCCGGTGCCAGTGGTGTGGGGGTCATAGAACTCAGGTTTGAAACCTGAACCAGCGTCCTCGGTAGTCAGGAACCGGTCGACAGCTCTGGCGATGGCCTGCCCTTCTATCTGCTGCACTTCGGGGAGGGCTAAAAGTTCGGCTTCCGGTGGATTGGATAGGTAGAGGCCCTCAACGATGGCTGATGGAACTCCTCGGGTCATGCGGAGAATCCCGTAAGTGTCGGTACGAACCTCGCGGAGACGGGCGGACACGCCCTGGTGGTAGGTCCGTACCCAGGGCACCCAATAATTGGCGAAGGCGGACTGCACCTCTTCGAAGAGTAAACCTGCAAGACGACGGGAATCGGGGGTGTCGACCTGGTGAAATGTTTCAGTGCCTGGGGTGTCAGAACGTTTCACGGCACCACCGTTGTGGTGTATCGACACGAATGCATCAGGCTCAAGTGCCCGCACGATGGCGGTGCGCTGCCGAATCGGCATGTGAAGATCGCTCCGCCTTGTCAAGACAACAGAGTGCCCCATCTCCTCCAGGGCTGACTTTGTGTGGAAGGCCACGGCGAGGTTCAGATCTCTTTCGACGAGGCCGTTAGCGCCCACAGATCCTGATTCTGGGCCGCCATGGCCGGGATCGAGTACGACGTCGACCACTCCTTCCAGAGGGAGCCCTTCCTCGTAGACGACTTCTCGGCCGCAGGTGGAACTGACCACCGTCGAACCGGCGAATCTGCCGACCACGGGTAGCAGCACCCCATTGGGACCCCTGACGACAGAAGCCGCGTTCGCAGAGAGGTTTGTTGTGGAAGGGCTTTCGGTGCTCAGAGCGGTTGCTGTCTGGACGGCATTTAACCCCAGCGCGACTATGAGGAATACGCCGACAAGGGACCGCATGAAAAAATGAACGGGCACAGGCTGACGCTAGGGGAGTGGGCGGTGAACGCGACACCCACCCTGAAGTGAGTTGGTCAGCGTCGAGAACATCTGCTTGATTGAACGGTTGCTTATTCAGGGAATTGGTGGTTTCCTAAAATTGCTCCTGCTCGGTCGACCCTTCTAGGGCCAGCGTTGATGCGGTGCCACCGGAGATCACTGTGGCTACATGGTCGAAGTAGCCGGCGCCTACTTCTCGCTGATGGCGGGTAGCTGTATAGCCATCGCTTTCCATATCGAACTCAGCTTGCTGCAGCGCCACGTAGGCAGACATATCTGACTCTGTATAGCCCTTGGCTAGTTCGAACGCCGAGGCGTTCAACGCATGCCAACCAGCCAGAGTGATGAACTGGAACTTGTAGCCCATCTTTCCGAGTTCTTTCTGGAATTTGGCGATGGTGGCGTCATCTAGTGCGGATTTCCAGTTGAAAGATGGTGAGCAGTTGTAAGCCAGCATTTTTCCAGGGAACTCTGCGTGCACGGCATCAGCAAACTCTTGGGCCTGGTCGAGATCAGGTGTGCCGGTTTCGCACCAGATGAGGTCGCTGTATGGAGCGTAAGCGAGAGCTCGAGCAATCGGGGTGGCCATACCTGGTTGAGTTTCAAAGAACCCCTCGGGGGTTCGCCCGCCAGTCAGAAATGGTTTGTCACGGTCGTCCACGTCACTGGTGATCAGATTGGCGGCTAGTGCGTCAGTCCGGGCGAGGATGACTGCTGGTACGCCGAGCACATCTGCGGCCAGACGAGCGGCGGTCAGCGTGCGTACGTGCTGTTGTGTCGGAACCAGCACTTTTCCACCCATGTGACCACACTTCTTCTCTGAGGCTAATTGGTCCTCGAAGTGCACACCTGCTGCACCTGCACACAGCATGCTCTTCATCAGTTCGTAGGCGTTTAGGGCACCACCGAAGCCAGCCTCCGCATCGGCAACAATCGGGACCATCCAATCGCGCAGCATTTGGCCATTATTTTCCGCCCACTCGATTTGGTCGGCGCGACGAAGGGCGTTGTTGAGGCGTTCAACCACGGCTGGTACCGAGTTGACCGGGTAAAGGCTTTGGTCGGGGTACACCTGGCCAGCCAGGTTGGCATCACCGGCCACTTGCCAGCCTGACAGATAGAGCGCTGGAAGACCTCCCTTGACGTACTGGATGGCCTGGCCTCCGGTCATGGCGCCCAAGGTATGGACATAGTCCATTCCCTGCAGCTTCTCCCAGAGGGATTGGGCACCGTGGTGGGCGATTGAACACTCAGGAAGGATTGAACCCCTGAGACGAACGACGTCGTCGGCCGTGTAGTTGCGGACGATGCCATCCCATCGTGGGTTTTCAGCCCAGTCCTTGTCTAGAGATGCAACCTGATCTTTGAAGGTGTTGCGCATTTGGCCTCGCTTTTGTGGGGGATCCCTACCTGCTGCCGAGATCTGATTAGGAAAACTAGTTATCTTTATTTATTTAGATCCGTCCGTCTATCAGCCAAGCAACTCATAGGCCGGGAGTGTGAGGAACTCGGTGAATTCGGAGTCCAAGGCGACCTGCTCGAACACGGACTTGGCTTTGTCGAACGGCAGTGCCGCAAAGGCTTCGACGCCAAGATCGGTGGCGAGGATGGCTAACTGTTCATCGACTGTGGCCCTAACCAACTCTGCTGTAACCGTGGTGCCGTCCTCAAGAAGACGACTGTGTCGGACCCACTGCCAGATCTGGGCCCGACTTATCTCAGCTGTGGCCGCATCTTCCATAAGGTTGTAGATGGCGACTGCGCCTGTGCCTGAGAGCCATGAGGCGATGTAGTGGAGACCGATGTAAACATTTGTTTCAAGGCCATCTCGGGTGATCCTTCCACTGGTTTGGTCAACTGAAAGGAGATCTTCTGCGTTGACTTGGACATCCGGACGTTGGCGGTCGATCTGGTTGCTCTTTTTTCCGAGAACGGCGTTGAACTCCGCTTCAGCGACTTCGACTAGGTCGGGGTGGGCGACCCAGGTGCCATCGCATCCGTCCTCGGCTTCTCGACGCTTGTCCTCCTTCACCTTGCTCAGAGCTCGGGTAGTCACCTCAGGGTCACGACGGTTGGGGATGAAGGCCGCCATGCCGCCGATGGCGTGGGCGCCCCGTTTGTGGCAGGTAGCTACCATGAGTTCTGTGTAAGCCCGCATGAATGGGGCTGTCATGGACACGGAAGATCTGTCGGGTAGCACGAATGTTGGATCATTTTTGAACTTCTTGGCAACACTGAAGATGTAGTCCCAGCGTCCTGCGTTTAGTCCTGCAGAATGCTCACGCAACTCGTAGAGGATTTCGTCCATTTCGAAGGCGGCCGTAATGGTTTCAATGAGCACAGTTGCCTTGATCGAGCCGCGTGGTACACCCAGAGCGTCCTGGGCGTGACAGAAGACGTCGTTCCAGAGGCGCGCTTCTTGGTGGTTTTCTAGCTTGGGTAGGTAGAAGTACGGCGCTGAACCACCGCTTAGGGCTTTGTGGACGTTGTGGAAGAAGACCAGTCCGAAGTCCACAAGGCTGGCCGGCGCTGGGTGGCCATCGACCTGTACATGCCGTTCGGGTAGGTGCCAACCACGCGGGCGAACAACCAGTGTTGCGGGGTCGTCGTTGACGGCGTAGTTCTTGCCATTGTGCTGCAACGTGAGATCGCCACGGATGGCGTCGCGCACGTTTATTTGGGCGTTGAGGATGTTTTCCCAGTTTGGGGTGCTCGAATCCTCGAAGTCGGCCATGAAGACTCGAGCTCCAGAGTTGAGGGCGTTGATCATCATCTTGCGGTCGGGTGGACCTGTGATCTCGACACGCCGGTCCAAGAGATCCTGAGGGGCTGGGTCGATAGTCCAAGTACGGGAACGGATCTCCGCTGTCTCGGATAGGAAGTCGGGACGCTCGCCGGCGTCAAACTGGTCTTGGCGGATGCGCCGGTCGACTAGTAGGGCGTTACGTCGATCACCAAACGCCCGTACAAGACTTCCTACGAAAAATATGGCTTCGGGTGTGAAAACCTCCTCTCGGAGGTCATGTTCAGAGATCACGATGCCGTTCAAGTCGGTCACGGAGCAACCCTTCCAAAGAGTGATTCTTTACTGATACACCGTATTCATATTAGTATCGGGGATATTCCGACTTATTGGTGCGTTATGAGATAATAAAAAACTCATAGTCTGTTACTGAGACAAAAAAGTGAAAGAGTTCTGTAGTTTATTGTTCGGATAGCGAGAAGTAAGACAGGGAAGGGGACCCATGGGCACACAGGCCTTGGATCTGGTGTTAATAGGCCACCGCCTCCGTCACCTCCGGAAAGAGGCTGGCCTGACGCTGGCTGTGCTCGGTGAGCGAATTGGACGTCCGGCTTCTTACCTTTCCCAAGTTGAGAATGGTCGAATCGAACCCAAAATCGGTGTACTCGGGGAACTGGCAGAGGTTCTCGGGTGTGCAACAGCCGATTTCTTTGATCCACAGCCGCCTAGCCGACGATCTGCACTTCAGATGGAGTTGGACCGCCATCAAAAAGGACCGTGGAGATCAACTCTGGAACTACCCGAACTGCGGGCCAGCGCTCGAATCGATGACGACGTACTTGAAGTAATTGTAGGCCTTTATCGGGTGCTGCCCGATGTGGACGTCAGTCGGTCGGGCCTAGCGAATCTTGAGGCAGGAGACCGGGCTCGACTGGCCAACATTGCTCTGAGAACTGAGATGCGAAAGCAGGATAACTATTTCGAGGAGATTGAACGGTTGGCGGCGGAGGACCTGGCGTTGGCCGGCTACGGCGGCGAAGGGCCACCAACCGAGAAAGACATGGCAGATCTAGCTGCTCACCACGGCTTTACTGTGGAAAGAGTTAAGGGCATGCCTCGGACTGCTCGGTCAGTGACCGATACTCGGCGAAGAGTCATCTATATACCGCAGCGCGATGACTTGAGTGTCAGGGCGGCTCGTTCCGTGGTGCTCCAGACGCTCGGACATTTTGCCCTAGAGCATGCTGAAACCACTGACTTTGAGAGTTATCTACGCCAGCGGATTGAGTCGAATTACTACGCGGCGGCTGTTCTCATTCCGGAACGGGCTGCCGTCGACTTCCTGTCGTCTGCCAAGGATGATCACGATCTCTCCATCGAGGACCTTAAGGAACGCTATTACGTCTCTTATGAGATGGCGGCGCACCGATTCACCAATCTGGCTACTCGACACCTTGGCCTGCTGGTGCACTTTATTCGGACCGATCCTGAAGGCACTATCACTAAGGCTTATGAAAATAATGGGCTTCGTTTCCCCACGGACCTTGATGGCGGTCTGGAGGGGGCACGGATTGGGCGGCAGTGGGGCGCCCGTCAGGCCTGGGACGGTTCGGACCTTCTGCACTACCAGCACACCGTTACCAGCGCGGGTGAGTATTGGTGTGTGACCTATGTGGAAAACGCCACGGAACGCACCCCGTACGCTGTAACTATCGGATGCCAGGCCATTGACGCTGGATTCTTTCGTGGAGGCGACACTCTTCGCAGTGTTAATGCGGCCGGTGAAGAAGATCATGCCGAGCCTGACTTGATGCGGCGGTGGGAGGGGGTGGCCTGGCCGTCGGCCTCCGAGCGTAGTTTTGTACTAACAGCCTTACCATCGGCAGCGAGCGAGTTTTCACCGTTTCCGGGTATCGATCTTTTAGATGTCTACCGCTTCTTGGAGCGGCAAAGTGGCTCCGCTAACTTGTAACAACTTTTGAGAAGGGCTCGCCGGCTTCGTGTCGGCGCCGGACCTCAGCGGCGTAGTTTCCAAGGTCCACGGTTTGCACGAGTTCTGGGTTGCGGACCAATCCAGTGTGGGTGACGAACCTTTCACCATCCCACCGGTGGAGTTGGAAGGCGGGCGGCTCATCGATTGCTGCAGCCCGATCGGGATGGAGATCAAGTTTGAGCTGGTTGCCTGTTGACGGACATATGGAGACCAGCGTGGTGTTGATGGTTGTCTGTATAGACCGATGAAGATGGCCTGCAACCAGCAGGCGAACATGGGGATGGCGGCTAATTGTGGCCTGTAGCCGGTCTGCATCGGCTAGGCCAGATTGATCCATGAACTTTAGGCCTGTCTCAAACGGCGGAAAGTGTGTGAAGACGACGGTGGGGCGAGCGTCGGCGGTTAGGGACTCCTCAAGCCAGC
The DNA here is from genome assembly GCA_029242745.1 of Acidimicrobiales bacterium. Lineage (GTDB taxonomy): Bacteria > Actinomycetota > Acidimicrobiia > Acidimicrobiales > MedAcidi-G1 > UBA9410. The sequence goes on from JAQWTI010000022.1 coordinate 7,205, forward strand.
TTTCTAGGGAACTGTCGAAGCGTCCATCATGTCGACCTGGAAGGGTTGTATCCAAGCCAACGAGGCGCACTGGATGGTGGTCGACTACGTAGCTGCAGTGTTCCTTAGGCAGATTGTCGGGGAGAAGGTCAGCAAAGGCCTGCCGGAACTCCCGGCTTTCGTCGTGGTTGCCGGGTAGCGGGACTATCCGATCGGCAATAGGGGCCAAGATGCTGCGCAGGGCGGAATACTGGGCTGAAGTCCCGTCATCGGTGAGATCTCCCGTGGCCAGCACTACGTCGGGGGCTGGATCGAGGGCACGCAGGTGCTCCACGACGCGAATAAGGGTCTCGGTAGTGTCGACGAGGCGGCCGAAGGTGCTTGCTCTGTCGCGGATGTGACAGTCGGAAATCTGGGCGATCAGCACAGTACAGAGGTTAGGTGAGCTTACTGGCCGCGGTGCATCGGCGCTTGAATCTATGGGTGGACCTGCGGCCGGATCCTTCCAGATCATGGCTGATGGCGAGCCCCACCTCATTGGGTAGTTGGTCACCAGCCACTTCCGAGTTGACGCCTTCGGGAGGAGTGAAGTGGAGCGGGTGAAGGGAATCGAACCCTCATCATCAGCTTGGAAGGCTGAGGTTCTAGCCGTTGAACTACACCCGCGACATCGCCTAGGCGGCCCAGTGAACCTATCGGCCCTCGGTCCGGCATGTCCGCTCTTCTGGGATAAGCAGATCTGTAACCTTGTGTCCATGACGAACATCAGCGCTGCCTCCAGTTTAGTTCAGACCGGCGCCCACCTGATCGGCGGCGATTGGAGCATGCATGCTCCGGGCGGCATGGCGGTGAGTGAGAATCCTGCACGACCAGAGGAACCGGTTGGGGAATTCCCCCTCGGTGACGCGTCGACGTCGGCTGATGCTGTTGCTGCAGCCATCGACGCGCAGATCATGTGGTCAACTCTCGGATTTGGGCCGCGCGCCCGACTCCTTGAACGGGCTGCAGCCCTGTTTGATGAGCGTGCTGACGAACTGGCGCTCGTGGCGACTCTCGAAGAGGGAAAAACCCTTCCTGAGGCGAGGGGTGAAGCAGTTCTGTCGGCTGAGACCTGTCGCTACCAGGCCGGTGTGGCCAAGATGTCGGCTGAACGGATTTTCCCCAGCAGCACTCCGGGTGAGACCATCCGCACTGTTCGAACCCCACTTGGAGTGGTCGGCGTCATCACTCCCTGGAACTTCCCAATTCTCATCCCTGTATGGAAAATAGCTCCAGCACTTATGGCTGGAAATTCAGTTGTTTGGAAACCGGCCAGCAACACCCCGTTAACAGCGGTGGCGGTTGCTCGCGTATTCCATGATGCTGGAATCCCACCTGGTGTCTTGAACCTAGTGCTTGGGCCTGGCTCGATGGGTGGAGCGTTGGTGGCTGACGAACGGGTTGATGGAGTGACCTTCACCGGGTCGGTTGCTGTGGGCCGAACCATTCGAGACGCAGTCACCGCCCGCAATGGCCGGGTGCAGTTGGAACTTGGTGGTCACAACCCCTGCATAGTTTTTGCAGATGCTGATCTTGACGTGGCCGTCGCTGCGGCGGTAGGTGGGGCTATGGGGTCCACCGGCCAAAAGTGCACAGCGACTCGACGGATTATCGTCATGAGTGACATCTATGACGAAATGGTCGATCGACTGGCAGCGAAGGTCAGCACGCTTCAGGTGGGTGATGGTCAGAATCCGGAGACGGTTATAGGCCCACTGGTCTCAAGGTCCGCACTGCTTGAGGTGGTCGAGGCCATAGAGAAAGCGAAAACCGAAGGAGCCGAGATTGTCTCAGTGACCGAGGGTGTCCCGGCGGGACCTTGCTTTCAGGCGCCGACCTTGTTCGTGGGCGACACCGACCTGACGATCACACGGGAGGAAGTATTCGGACCGGTCAGCACCGTGCTACGAGTCGGTGATGAGGACGAGGCGTTCGCTCTGGCCAACGACACCGAGTTTGGTCTCTCGGCTTCGGTATTTACCAATGATCTCTGGAAGATTGATCGTGCAGTTCACGAACTACAGGCAGGGCTAATTAAAGTCAATGGGCCAACTACCGGTTCAGAAATTCATGCTCCATTCGGTGGCGAAAAGAACTCGTCAGGCCATTCGGCCAGGGAACAGGGTGACACTGCGCACGAGTTCTTCACTCGTACACGGACCGCCTACATCAAGCCTGGGAGCCCTCGTTGAACCCCGGGCCGTCGCTAAAGGTGCGCAAACTCGTCAACCAGAGCGAGGAAATTCACATCGAAGGGGGGAGAGCGGCTGACCCACCTTTGGTCATGCACGGTGTGGCGGCCGTTGTCGACAACCCTTGGGCAGGCCTCGGCTTTGTTGAAGACCTGCACCCGGCAATAACGATGCTGGCTCCGGAACTCGGAGCCCTGCTGGTTCCCCGACTTGTAGATGCGTGCGGCGGTGCTGATGGCGTAGAGGCCTACGGCAAGGCAGCGATGGTCGGCACATCCGGAGAGATTGAGCATGCCTCGGCGTTTATCCACACATTGCGTTTCGGCAACTTGTTTCGAGATGCGGTGGGTGGGTCGGCCTACCTTTCGTTCACCAACACCAGGGGCGGCCCTGGTTCCACTTTGTCTATCCCGATGATGCACAAGGTTGACCCTGGTTGGCGGTCGCACTATCTGACATTCGAGATGCATGTCGCCGATGCCCCAGCGCCGGATGAAATCCTGTTAGCTATTGGTGCATCGACTGGCGGCCGACCACACCACCGAATCGGCAACCGATACTCCGATATGGAGGAGATGGGGTTGACCGCAGGGTGAGTCCAGTTCTCGTCGGTACAGAAATTTGTGTGAGTGGGCCCACTGGCTCCGATGGGGCGGTTCACCGGCCGCTCGTCCTTGTGCACGGTGTAGGGCTTGACCTCCACTTGTGGGATCTTGTGGTGAGTTCCTTGGCCATTGACCGACAGGTGGTGTGCTACGACCTGCTCGGACACGGCCGGTCTTCGGATCCACCGGGACAGCGAGTGCTAGGTGATTTCGTAGATCAGTGTCTCGATGTGTTGGCTGTGGCTCGCTCCGAAGATCCCGGCAAGAGGGTTCCCGCCCTTGCTGGTATTTCTTTGGGAGGGCTCATCACGTTGGCTGTCGGATCTCGGCATCCCGAGGCCGTTGCTCAGTTGGTGGCCATGAACACGGTGTTCGGTCGAACTGATGAGCAAATTAAGGCCGTACGAAACCGGCTGACGCTGACCGAGACGTACGGCATGGGACGAGTGGCTGAGTTGGCCATTGATCGGTGGTTCACTGCGGACTGGCAGTTTTTGCACCCTGACCGAGTCGAAGCGGTTGATCGATGTATCAGGGTCAATGACCTTGACTCCTACCTCAAGGCTTATCGGGTGTTCGCAGATGGTGACCCCGGCATGCCGGAAGCGGCGTCCCTCATTACCGCGCCGACTCTTGCTCTGACTGGAGAGTTTGACCCGGGTTCGACACCAGCGATGAGTAGGGCCATAGCGTCGGCCGTCATCAACGGGGAATTTCGGATATTTTCGGACCTTCGACACCTTCCGCCAATTGAGGCGCCCAGGGAGTGCGTGGTTGGACTCCTTGAGTTTCTCGACAATCCGATCCAGCATTGACCGCCTCAGGGAGACCAAACCAATGAACGAGTATCAGCTCTACATCGACGGCCAGTTCTGTGAAGCATCTGATGGCAACCGGTTCGAGTCGGTCAATCCGGCTACTGGCGAAGTGTGGACGACTGCTCCGGGGGCCACTGAGACTGATGTTGACCGGGCGGTTCGCGCTGCCCACCGGGCGCTTACCGTTGGTGCGTGGCCCGCCATGACGGCTACGCAGCGCGGCCGACTCCTCTACAGGCTTGCTGATTTAGTGGCTGATGCAGCCCACCACCTAGGCAGCATCGAGACCACCGATAGTGGCAAGTTGGCTGCGGAGACTCGGGCACAGTCGGCCTACGTTTCGGACTACTACCGTTATTTCGCTGGCATGGCCGACAAGATTCAGGGAGACACTCTGCCCATCGACAAGCCGGACCTCCACGTCTATACGACCCGCGAACCAGTCGGTGTGGTGGCTGCCATCGTTCCTTGGAATGCAGAAATGTTCCTGACGGCGACGAAGGTGGGTCCAGCCCTGGCTGCAGGTAACACGGTGGTCATTAAAGCATCAGAAGTCGCCCCGGCCCCCCTATTGGAGTTTGCAAGAGTGGTGGAAGAAGTGGGCTTTCCCCCGGGGGTGGTGAATCTCATTACCGGTTTCGGTGAGCCTTGTGGGCGCGCGTTGACAAGTCATCCGATGGTCGACAAGGTCGCATTCACTGGGGGAGTCGAGACTGCTCGTCAGGTCGTGGCGAACACCGCCAGCAATCTGGCTCCGGTGACTCTTGAACTGGGGGGAAAGTCACCGATTTTGGTATTCGACGATGCTGATTTTGAGAGCGCAGTTAACGGAGCGGTGGCCGGAAATTTCGGAGCATCAGGCCAGAGTTGCGTGGCGGGTAGCCGGGTGCTTGTGCAGTCGGGGATACACGACAAGTTTGTCGCCGAAGTGGTACGGCGGGCCGAGCAAATCCGTATCGGAGACCCACTAGACGACATGACCCAGATGGGGCCTCTGGCCACGCAGGCTCAACTAGACCGCATAGAAGATGTGGTGGCCGAGTCGACAACTCAGGGAGCGACTCTGTACATCGGGGGGAGGCGACCTGATGGGTTCAACGCCGGTTGGTACTACGAGCCCACGGTTCTGGGCTGCCCCGACCAGAACATTCGTAGTGCCCAAGTGGAGTTGTTTGGTCCAGTCATGTCGGTACTGCGGTTCGAGACTGAGGCACAGGCTATTGATATGGCCAACGACACCGAGTTTGGTTTGGGTGCCGGAGTTTTCACCCGTGATGTCTCAAGGGTGCACCGTGTTTCTCGGGCTATTCGGTCAGGCATCGTCTGGGTCAACACGTACCGGGCTGTCTCACCGATTGCACCATTTGGGGGTTTTGGCAACAGTGGCTCGGGCCGTGAGGCCGGTGTGGATGCTATTCATGAGTTCACCACGACCAAGACGGTCTGGATCAACACGGCTAGTGAACCGATGGCTAATCCGTTCACGATTCGCTGAAAAACAAGAGAGGTGATTGAAACACGTGTGGTGGCCGCCGGTACACTCCGGCCTCTGTGGAGACCACTCTTGAAACCCTCGAAGGCGATCGCGTCAAGCTCGCCGTAACTGTCGATGAGACCGAGTTCGACGTTGCCGTCGAAGCCGCCTTCAAACGAATAGCAAAGGAAGTTCGTCTGCCCGGCTTTCGCCCGGGTAAGGCTCCCCGGAAACTGCTCGAAACTCGCCTAGGGCCAGGAGCGGGTCGTCACGAGGCTCTCCAGGAAGCTCTTCCCGGCTACTACGGAAGGGCACTTGTTGAGCATGAGGTCGATGCGATCGGCCAACCCGAAATTGAGATCACTGGAGGTCACGAGGAAGGACCGTTGACGTTCGACGCCGTGGTGCCCATCCGCCCTCGGGCCACGGTGGCCGGACATAGTTCGCTGCGCCTAGAGATAGAGGCCATTGAGGCATCTGACGCCGACGTTGCTGAACAACTCGAAACGATTCAGCGTCAGCACGCCACCCTCGTGGAAGCCGGTCGCCCCGCCGTCGATGGAGACCAGGTAACTATCGACATTGAGGGCACAGTCGACGGTGAGCCCGTAGAGGGGCTCACTACCAGTGATTATCTCTACGAGGTGGGTGCTGGTGCGGTGGTGCCCGAGATTGACGAAAACCTGCGCGGGGCCTCAGCCGGAGACACTCTGGAGTTCGATGCTGACCATCCGGAGGAAGATGATGCGATCCTCTCGTTCCGTATAAAGGTGGCAGCGGTGCAGGAGAGAGTTCTGCCTGAGGCAGACGATGCCTTCGCTGCTGAATCCTCTGAGTTCAAGACCATCGATGAACTCACCACCGACCTGCGAGAACGAATCACCACCAACCGCCGGAGCCAAGCCGGGATGGTGGCGCGCGATCGCGCTGCTCAGGCTGTTGCCGGCCTAGTCGAGTTAGATATTCCGACAGCACTTATCGAGGGTGAGATCGACAATCGGATAAACGACATGGCTATGCGGATGAGTTCTCAGGGCATTGATTTCTCGGCCTACATGGAGGCGATGGGGGGCGACCTTTCAGGCATGCGTGACGAACTTCGAGAGGGTGCTGAGATCGCCGCCCGCGTGGACCTGGGGCTGCGGGCAGTGGCTGACGCCGAAGGCCTGACCGGTGATGGAGACACCCTTGAGGAGTACCTTGAGGCGTTAGCCGAACAGACTGGTGGTGATGTGGAAGGCATCCGAGAAGCCCTTGCCACCTCGGGTCGGATGCTTGAAGTTAAGGCTGATATACGTAAGCAAGCGGCGCTGGATTGGGTATTTGAGCGATCCGAGATTGTGGACGGGGACGGCAATCCCATCGACCGAGAACTCCTGCAACCACCGGAGCCTGTAGATGAACCAGTTGAGGAGTCTGAGTTGGCCATCCCCGTCACCGACGACGAGGTGGGGGAAACTGATAGTTCTGCCCCGGATGGGGGCGAGAAAGAGTGAGTGGAATGACTGAAGATAACCAGACCTGTGTAGGTGACGCCTCCAGCCAGGAATTGTCCGGCGTGGGCGGCCTGGCAACCGTGAGCGTCCATAATTACCTTGTGCCGACGGTTGTCGAGCAGACGAACCGTGGTGAGCGGGCATTCGACCTTTACTCGCGCCTCCTCAAAGAAAACATTGTTTTCATCGGAACACCTATTGACGACACCATCGCGAACTTGATCTGCGCTCAGTTGCTACACCTCGAGTCCGAAAACCCTGACCGGGATATCAGTCTTTACATCAACTCTCCTGGCGGTGACATCAACGCGTTGTTTGCTATCTACGACACTATGCAGTACGTGAAGCCAGATATCACCACGATCTGCTTTGGTCAGGCTGCTTCTGCGGCTGCTGTGCTTCTCGCCGCTGGAACGGCTGGAAAGCGTCTGGCGCTACCTCACTCAAGAGTGCTTATACATCAGCCATATGCGGGCGCCCAAGGGCAAGTGTCTGATATCGAATTGGCCTCAAAGGAAATTCAGCGGCTGAAGAGCCAACTAGAGGAGATTCTGGCCCGTCATACTGGCCAGGAGGCAGCGAAGATCCATGCGGACACTGATCGTGACTTCGTCATGACCGCAGCAGAGGCAGTCACATATGGGATCATTGATGAAGTCATAGACCAGAGGAACTTGGCCGACAACAGCGGACCGATCGCTGTAGTCGAATAGGTCGTTTGGTGTTGCAGGTCTGTATAAGGATTCGATCGGGGGGTCATGGCTAAGTTTGGCGAGGGTGAACTCCTGAAGTGCTCTTTCTGCGGGAAGACGCAAAAGCAGGTCAAGAAGTTGATTGCCGGCCCCGGCGTCTACATCTGTGACGAGTGCATTGACCTGTGCAATGAGATCATCGAGGAGGAACTCTCCGAACCATCTGATGCCCCGACAGGTGAACTGCCCCGTCCACGTGAAATTTTCTCCTTCCTGGACGACTACATCGTTGGTCAGGAGCAAGCCAAGAAGATTCTTTCGGTGGCCGTTTACAACCATTACAAGCGAGTGCGTGCGGTCGGTGTTTCGACGGTGTCGGGTGAAGTCGTGGAGCTGGCCAAATCCAACATCTTGCTCATTGGCCCTACGGGCAGCGGCAAGACTCTGATGGCGCAAACGCTGGCCCGAATGCTCAACGTCCCGTTTGCCATAGCGGACGCTACCGCTCTGACCGAAGCGGGCTATGTCGGTGAGGACGTGGAAAATATCCTCCTGAAGTTGATTCAGGCGGCCGACTACGACATCAAGAAGGCTGAGACTGGGATCATTTATATCGACGAAATTGACAAGGTCACTCGCAAGAGTGAGAACCCGTCGATAACCCGCGATGTTTCTGGAGAAGGGGTTCAACAGGCACTATTGAAAATTCTCGAAGGTACCTCTGCAGCGGTGCCACCACAGGGTGGGCGTAAACACCCACACCAGGAGTTCCTGCAAATCGACACCACGAATATTCTGTTCATCTGTGGTGGGGCTTTCGCTGGCCTTGAGCAGTTAGTTGAGGTCCGTCAGGGGGGCGCGGGAGTGGGCTTTGGTGCCGATGTCCGTTCGCCTTCAGAGAAGGACCTTGGAGCATTATTTTCTGCCGTGAGACCCGAGGATCTCATTAAGTTTGGCCTGATCCCGGAGTTCATCGGCCGCCTTCCAGTTGTGGGTTCGGTGTCTCAATTGGAGGTTGAGGCGCTGGTCAAAATTCTTGTTGAGCCAAAGAACGCACTTATTAAGCAGTACCAACGAATGTTCGAGTTCGAGGACATCGAACTCGAGGTCACAGAGGAAGCGCTGGTGGCGATCGCCGAGAAAGCCCTTGAACGGGGTACAGGAGCCCGTGGTCTTCGAGCCATTCTGGAAGAGGTTCTTCTCGACGTGATGTACGAGTTGCCAGGCGATGATGAGGTTGGCCGCGTTGTAGTCAACCTTGACGCTGTCCAAGGCCATTCGGCGCCGACAGTGTTGCCGCGCGGGGTCGAGCGGCCTGACCGCGCAGCTTCCTAAGCAAGCCGGACGGTCATGACGGAGTCAACCGTCCAGGACATGCGCAGTGCGCAGAGGTTCCTGGACCGCCACGTCAACCTTGAAGCTAGTGCCGGGCATATTCGGGGACTAAGCCTCGATGCTATGAAGAGCCTGGTTGGGGTGATGGGGGACCCGCAGGTGGACGTACGAACAATCCACGTGACTGGTACTAATGGCAAGGGGTCGACATCTGCAATGGTGTCCTCGCTGCTAACTGCGGCCGGCCTTCGTGTTGGGGGCTACTCGAGCCCGCATGTAGACACGGTCCGCGAGCGCCTGTCCATCAACGGTGAGTGGATTACCGAGGAAGCGTTTGTCGAGTTAATGGCTGACTTGGAACGGTATGCCGAAGCGACACTGGAGAATTTGTCGTATTTTGAGTTGCTAACAGCGGCCTCACTTTTGTGGTTCAGTAATGAGGCGGTAGACGCTGCGGTGGTGGAAGTTGGCTTGTTGGGCCGCTACGACGCCACCAATGTCATTGATTCGGATGTCTCGGTGGTCACCAATATTGGGCGGGACCACACTGATGGATCAGGAGATTGGCGACGAGATATTGCGTCTGAGAAAGCCGGAATCATCCGGGCTGGGCGCCCACTGGTGCTAGGGGAGACCTCTCTCGATCTTCGAGACGTTTTTGTTGCTGAGGGAGCTGCTCCTCTTCTGGAGCGTGGCCAAGACTTCGGCGTTCGATCCACAGAACGAGCAGTAGGGGGCCAGTTGGTTGATCTCTGGACGCCGATGGGGACCCACGATGAAATGTTTCTTCCTCTTCACGGAGATCATCAGGCTGACAATGCGGCTATCGCGTTGGCTGCTGCAGAAGTGTTCCTTGAGACATCTTTGACCGACGACGTGGTGGCGCAAGGGTTCGGCTTGGTGAGTATCCCCGGTCGTCTGGAGGTGGCTTGTGCCGAACCGTTAGTGGTGCTCGACGGCGCGCATAATCCCGAGGCGTTCCGGGCACTGGCTACCACGGTGCCTAACGTCTTTCCGGCAGGTCGCCGAATTGTGGTGCTGGGAGTCCTCGGCCCGCGCGACCCTGCCGAGATGATCGATGAACTAGTGGGTATGTCCCCCGACTTGGTGGTGACTTGCACCGCTCCCTCGCCGCGGGCCGTGTCGGCCGACGAGTTGGCCGTGCTGGCGCGCCAGCGCCATATGACTGTCGAGGTGGTGCTCGACGCCGTAGATGCGGTGCGACTGGCCGTCACGTTGGCTGACGAAACTGATGTGGTGCTGGTGACCGGCTCGTTTTATCTATTGTCGGCGGCTCGTAGGGCATTGACGGAATGGTCCGAGGGGTTCGACGGGACTAACGAGGATTAATGGCCCCCGTGGTCAGGTCGACTTCTGTCCGGGTTGGGCCGGCCCTACCTAGCCTTAACGTTATGAATCGAACTCTCGTAATATGTAAACCAGATGCAGTGGAACGCGGTCTGGTTGGTGAGATCATCAGTCGCTTCGAGGGAAGGGGTCTGACCGTAACGGCCGCAGAGCTCCGCCTCCTCGATACGGACACCTTGGCTCGACACTATGAGGAACATGTGGGCAAAGGTTTCTACAACGACCTTGTGGCTTTCATGTCCCGCTCGCCGGTCATGGTGTTGGTGGTAGCAGGACCCGAAGACACCTTTGCCGTAGTTCGTTCCATGATGGGTACCACTAATCCACGTGAGGCCGCGCCCGGCACCATCCGGGGTGATTTCGGACTGATGATGACCGAAAACCTTGTGCACGGGTCAGATTCGAATGATTCCGCGGAACGCGAAATAGGCATATTTTTTCCCGGACTCTAGATTGCTTGGATTGCAGGTGCCCGCTTTAAGTGGTCATGCGTATGCGGAGAGTGGCAATTGCTCGGAGAACGCGGTACGTTTCCAACGTCCCCGAGGCATTTCGCGCCGGGGCTGCCCTACCGCAAGTATGGGTAGACCGATCCAACGACTGACGGAGCCTCTGGGCGATGGCTGACATTCCATACCGCCCAGGACGACCTGCACGAAGGCCCGTATTCGGATCCCGCGACATCGCGGTTGATTTAGGGACGGCAAACACGCTGGTTTCGGTACGTGGCGAGGGCATCATTTTGGACGAGCCTTCGGTCGTGGCAGTTAACTCCCTCGACGGCAATTTGTTGGCTGTGGGTGATGAGGCAAAGCGAATGATCGGGCGGACCCCGGACCATATACAAGCCGTACGTCCACTCAAGGATGGCGTAATCGCCGACTTTGAGGTATGCGAGAAAATGCTCCGCTACTTCATCCAGCAGGTTCACAACCGCAAGTGGGCTAAACCTCGAATGGTTATCTGCGTTCCATCGGGTGTGACTGGAGTGGAGCGACGTGCTGTCCAAGAGGCCGCCGAGTATGCCGGCGCCCGTCCACCGGCTTACATAATTGAGGAACCCATGGCAGCGGCCATCGGTGTAGGTCTACCAGTCGCTGAACCCACTGGTTCAATGATCGTCGATATTGGCGGCGGGACCACTGAGGTAGCGGTGATCTCTCTTGGGGGAGTCGTAGCCGCCCAGTCCACACGGGTGGGTGGCGACGAGATGGATGACGCTGTGAAGCAGTTTTTGAAAAAAGATAAGAACGTTGACGTTGGCGTACGCACTGCTGAAAACATCAAAATCCGTCTGGGGTCCGCTCACCCGCTCATCCAGGAGATACGGGCTGAAGCGAGCGGACGAGGACTCCGGTCAGGGCTGCCTGAGTCCGTGGCATTCACAACGCGAGAGATCCGCGCGGCCCTTGAGGAGCCTGTGTCAGCCATTATCGACACCGTGAAGATAACTCTCGATCAAACACCGCCTGAGTTGGCCGCCGACATCATGGACCGGGGCATCACACTCGCTGGAGGTGGTGCACTGCTGATCGGGCTAGCTGACCGAATCCGAATCGAGACTGGCATGCCAGTGTGGATGGCGCCCGATCCGTTGCGGGCTGTGGCCATGGGTGCAACTACGGTGCTTGAGGAATTCTCTCGTTTCGGCGACATGATCTTCGGCGACGACGCCGAGTAGCGGACCGTGCCGGCTCCTCGGCCCACAGGCGCCCCCAAGCCCGTCTTGCTGATCCTGGTTGCTGCAGCCCTGACACTTCTGACTCTGCAGTATCGGGGAGTTGAACCACTGGGGGCTTTTGACCGAGGGCTACGTGATGTTATCGAGCCCCTTCGATCAGCCACGTCGCGGGTTGTGTCACCCGTCCGTTCTGTTTGGAACGGCATACTCGACTATGACGAGTTGCAGGCTGAGAATGAGCGGTTGGCTGACGAACTGGCTCGGATGCGGGGCCGACGGCTGTCTTCGGAGGCTGATGCTGAGTTGTTGAAGCGCTTGCTGGGTGAGGTTGGTATCGCTTTTGCAGACCTGAACACCGTGGTGGTGCGGATCTTGGGAACGGCACCCGGGAACTTCGCAACCCACACCATTGAAGTGGACAAGGGGAGTGACGACGGTTTGGCTGAAGGCATGCCAGTGGTCACCGGTGCCGGACTAGTCGGTCGTCTGGAGTCTGTTGACCGGGCTCGGTCGGTAGTTCGACTGGCCACCCATCCTGATTTCAGGGTCGGTGTGCGACTAGTGCAATCACAAGATGAAGGTCTAGCGAGGGGCGGCGGCAGAACAGGATTCTTGGTGATCGATGCTGGCATCCGGATCGATGCGGTCGTCGAAGCCGGTGAGGTAGTTGTGACGTCGGGTGGGCGGAGCCGGTTTCCAGCCGACATTCCGGTTGGGCGAGTCTTCGACCCAGATGAAGGAAGCGGCTTCCAACGCGAGATTTTGGTGGAGCCAGCCGCTTCACTCGAAAATCTAAGTTTCCTGAATGTAGTTCTCATAGGTGAGGACACGGAATTTTATCCGACAAGAGGATCGACCCCAGCGGATGAGTTGCCGTGACGGGGCGGTTTCGCGTTCTGGCGCTGCTCCTGAGTGCGGCCATCTTCCAGGCCACGGTGTTTGACGAACTTCGACTAAACGGAGTGTCTGTCGAGTACCTGCTGTTGGTGTCGCTGCTGGCTGGCTTCCACGGTGGTCCAGACCGTGGCGCGTGGGTCGCCTTTCTGGCTGGCTTGTTGCATGACTCCGTGTGCTCTATCCCACTAGGTGTTCACGCTTTGGTATTCGCGCCGGTCGCTGCGACGGCTGGCCATCTGTCGGTCCGTCTGGCTGATGGGGCCCGTGCGCTAGCCGTGGCCGGACTAGCTGGCATGGTGATGGTCGGCGTGATCGGAGCGTCCTGTGTGGGTGCACTGTTCGGGCTTCATGCGAATACCGGAGTTGATTTGGTGCTCACAGCAGGAATTTCAGCACTCATGACACTGGTCGTGTTTGCTCCGACGAACCGGATCGTGCGGTGGGCGGTTACTGGTGGACTACCGGTCGATATCTCACTTGACCAGGGGCCACGTTCTGAGGGCCCTCGGAAACGGCTCATAGCGTCGGAGAGGTCGTCTCTCAGGTGAACGCCGTCAGTCGCTATCGGATGCGTGTTCTGGCCATAGTCGGCCTGTCGATGTTCGTAGCGCTAACCGCCCGGCTTTGGTACCTCCAGGTCATGGTGAGCGAAGAGGCCATGGCTACTGCCCGCAGCAACATCACCCGGGTCATCCCAGTTCCTGCGCCGCGTGGCCGTATTCTCGACGTGAACGGCCATGTCTTGGTGGGTAACCGGACGACCACGGTGCTGACTATGAATCGCCATGAGCTCGGTGAGGCCGGATTCTCTGATGCAGAGACCCAGGTGATGCTCACTGAGATAGCCATCGAGATCAATCGATCAGGACAGTTGGTGAAGGTCTCTGATGTGGAGCGCGCCCTAAAAGACCCTTCTTATGGTCGCTATGACGATGTGCCCATTGCCCATGAAGTAGGTGGAGAACTTTTGGTATTTTTTGGAGAGCGACCTCACCGATTCCCGGGGGTCCGTGTCACTGAGAGCACGGTACGTTCCTACCTGTACGGCGATCTAGCAAGCCACGTCTTGGGCTGGGTCGGCCCGGTAAACGATGCCGAGCTTCGAGTCCGGCGACCACCGGTGGGTAAGGAATATCGCCTCCGAGACCGGATCGGTAAAGCCGGCGTTGAGCTCATGTTTGAAAATGATCTTCGAGGCGTTGCGGGCCGCAAGGTGGTAGAAGTTGACCGCCTTGGAGAGATTGTGCGAGAGCGCAATGACTTATTTGTCCCCCCACTACCCGGTAACGACATCGTTCTAACACTTGACGTCGACATCCAGTACCTCGTTGAGCGAGAGTTGGAACGTTCCATTCTTTTGGCTCGGACCCGTGAACCTGATGGGGATCCAAATGATCCGAGCAAACTCTTACCGACTTTTGACGCACCGGGTGGAGCGGTAGTTCTCCTAGATCCGATGATTGGATCAGTGGTCGCCATGGCGTCCTATCCGACCTATGACCCCAATGACTCAATCGGTGGCTTCTCGCTCAACCAGTGGGCAGAGTTAAACGACCCGGCTAACGATCTTCCGATGTTCAACCGGGCAATTCAGGGCGAGTACGCCCCAGGGTCGACTTTCAAACTATTCACTGCTCATGCTGCTTGGCACGAAGGAGTCTTTGGAGTAGGCGCGGTCCCGAGGGCAGATGAGTTATGGGATGACCCTGGGGCCTATGTGCTGCGGGCATGCGGAGACGTTGATCCGACAGATCCACCTCCTGGTTGCCGTTATCGCAATGCTGGCGAAAAGCGCTACGACAGCGTAGATCTCGTACGCAGCCTTACGGTGTCCAGCGACGTCTACTACTACCGGATCGGTGAATCTATCTATACCAATCCAGGGCACTCTGATACAGCGATCCAGGACGCCGCTGCGGGATACGGCTTGGGGTTGGAGTCAGGGGTCACCCTGCCGTTTGAGCAGAAGGGCTACCTGCCAACCCCGACCAATCGTCGGTCTCGACATGAGGCAAACCCGGTTGCCTTTCCCGAGTGGGGATGGTCGACTGGGGACAACGTAATTACGGCAATTGGGCAGGGCGAGGTTCTAGTTACTCCACTCCAGCTGGCTAATGCCTTCGCTATCTTCGCTAACGGCGGGGTGCGGTTTGCTCCAAACGTGGTGGACCGGGTACTGGGGCGCGACGGTGAACTGGTTCGGACCTTTGGCCCACGGGCGCTATCTACCGTAGACATCGATCCCAGCTTTAGGAATCGGGTCGTCAGAGGACTCGCCGGTGTTACCGCCGATGAGGAAGGTACGGCCTATTGGGCGTTCAACTCTGAGGCAACTGATGGGGTCTACTTCCCATTAGAGGAGTTCCCGATTGCTGCAAAGACAGGAACTGCCGAGGTCCGAGGTAAGGCTGATACCTCCATTTTTGCCGCCTTTGGGCCGGCGGAGATGCCGACTCATACCATGGTGGCCGTTCTGGAAGAGGCTGGATTCGGCTCGAGTGTGGCCGCACCGCTGGTAGCCCGGGTGTTGGAAAAGGTTTTAGAGGACACCGTGCCTAACGCTCCGTTGGCTGCAGAGCGATATGCCCGTTCTACTGCTCTGCCTCTCTGCGTGGCTTGGCACCAGTGGCGGATAGGCAACACGCTGGACCGACTCGAAGAAGCCACACCGGCATCGAACGATGCGGGCGGTCCGGTATTGGACGCCTCTGGCAAGGTGCTGGTGAGGGGAATCAGGGTCGATTGCGAGGACCTGATCAAAGACGTGTTGGACGTGTTCGATGCCGAGTTGAACAGTGGAGGGAGTGAGTAATGGTCGACCTCCGGCGCCCCAACTACGACTCTCCCCGTGTTCTGCGGCACGTAGACTTCCTGCTTCCAGTTTTGACGCTGGCCATGGCGGCGATTGGGGTATTGATGGTCTACTCGGCCACTCGCGGGCCGGCAACGGACCTACGCCCCGCTGAGACGTTCTTTCTCGGACGTCAGGCGAGAATGGTAGGTCTGGGGGCGGGGGCAATGGCGCTGGCAGCCTGGTTCGGACATCGGCGCCTGCAGCGGATGCTTTGGGTGATCCACGGTGCGACTCTGGTCGTGCTGACTGCAGTGCTATTTGTGGGAAACCAGGTGAAAGGTTCTCGGTCATGGTTCCAATTTGGCGCCGTCGGACTTCAGCCTTCGGAACTAGGCAAGGTTTCGTTGATCGTGGTTTTGGCTGCTTGGCTGGGGAGAACCGAAGAACCTTCGGGCCTCCGGGTGGTGGTCACTGCGTTACTCGTAGCCGGGCCTGTTTGCCTAATTGTCTTACAACCAGATTTGGGCACAGTGCTAGTCTATGGGGCTATTGCCGCCGGAATGAGTTTCGTGGCTGGCGTGAGAGGTAGGCACCTGCTGATTCTCGGGCTTCTGCTGGTGAGCGGTGTCGTTGCGGTGCTCCAGTCTGCGGTGCTCGAGGACTATCAGATTCGCCGCCTGCTGGTCTTCGTAGACGAGGAAACGGACACTGCGGCTAGCTACAACCTTGAGCAGGCTGAGGTGGCTATTGGTAACGGCGGTCTGACTGGTCGTGGTCTTTTCCAAGGAACGCAGAACAACTCTGCGTTGGTTCCTGAACAGCAGACAGACTTTATTTTCACAGTGGTAGCTGAAGAGACCGGTTTCATGGGTGGAGCGGTGGTCCTAGGCCTAGTCGGGCTGCTCCTCCTCCGGGTATGGAGAATCGGCCAGATGGCCGACGACCGTTTCGGGATGCTTCTAGCTGCCGGAGTGTTTTCGATGCTGGTGTTTCAGGTCTTCCAGAGTGTGGGAATGTCTACAGGGATCATGCCTATCACCGGCATTCCCTTCCCGCTGGTCAGTTACGGGGGGTCCTCGCTGCTCGCGACTTGTATTGCTCTAGGCCTGATCGAGAGTGTTCACATGCGACGCCATGAGAAGTTGAGCAGGTAGCCGACCCAGCAAGGCGGGGCGGGCACTTCGAATCGCTACGCTGAACAGATCATGAGCGCTCTCTGGCCTCAACTCGAGCGTGTCCTTAGTGAAGTACAGAAACCGGCCCGCTACATCGGCTGTGAGGATGGGATGACCATCCCCGACCACCATCCCGACGCAGTGGCTTGGCTCCTGCTTTATCCGGACACTTACGAAGTGGGCCTCCCCAATCAGGGTCTGCAAATTCTTTACGAGATCCTCAATGAGCGTCCCGATGCGGTTGCTGAGCGCAGTTATGCCCCGTGGACCGATATGGCCGAGGTGCTTCGCCGAGAGGGGCTGCCATTATTCTCGGTCGATACTCACCGGGCAGCAGGCGACTTCGACGTCTTGGCGTTCAATCTGTCAGCTGAATTGGTGTTCACCAACGTGTTGGAGTGTGTCGATCTAGCAGGAATTCCGGTTCGCACAGCCGATCGAACCGACGATGATCCGTTGGTGATGGTTGGTGGCCACTGCGCGTACAACCCGGAACCACTGGCCGATTTCGTTGATGCTGCGGTCTTAGGTGATGGTGAGGAGGTCGTCGGCGAAATCACTGAAGTGCTAGCCGCATGGAAAGCGGCTGGTGGTGGTCGTAGGTCCGACCTGCACCGGCTACTAGCCACGGTAACCGGGGTCTACGTACCTTCTTTGTACGAAGCGACCTTCGCCAGTGGACGTCTCACAAAGGTAGCCCCAGCACCCGAATCAGTGGAAGCCGTTGAGGTGGTGGAGAAACGTACGGTGGCTGATCTAGCGGAGTGGCCATACCCGAAGCAACAGTTGGTGCCGGTGACCGAGGTGGTCCATGACCGTCTCAATGTAGAGGTATTCCGAGGTTGCACCCGAGGTTGCCGTTTCTGTCAGGCGGGGATGATTACTCGACCGGTGCGAGAACGTCCGGCCGACCAGGTCCGGACCATGGTGGCTGAAGGTCTGCGGCGAACTGGCTATGACGAGGTGGCCCTCACGTCATTGTCCACGGCTGACTTCAGCGGAATTGAACAGGTTGTGGCGGAGACGATTGCCGACGACGCGTGCGGGCAGGTCTCCGTGTCGCTACCCAGTCTGAGGGTTGATGCCTTCACTGTCGGGATTGCGGCGGAGATCCAAAAAGCCCGTAGAACCGGGCTGACCTTCGCTCCCGAGGCGGGTACCTGGAGGATGCGCCAGGTCATTAACAAGTTGATTCGCGAGGAAGACCTTTACGCCGCTGTCGAGGCCGCCTATTCCCAAGGGTGGCGACGAGTGAAGTTGTACTTTCTGACTGGACTTCCTACGGAAACCGATGAAGACACTCTGGGTATCTTGAGAATGGCTCGCCGGTGTGTCGAGGTGGGTCGCCAACACCTACACAACCCATCTGTGACGGTGTCTGTCGGTGGCTTTGTACCCAAGCCGTTCACCCCGTTTCAATGGTTTGGCCAGAACACCGAAATCGAGCTCCGGCGGAAGGTGGGCTTGCTGCGAGACGAACTGAAGCGCGATACCAAGGGTTATCGGGGCGTCCAGCTCAAGTGGCATGACCCTAAGGCGACAGCAATCGAAGGTCTGCTGAGCCGCGGTGACCGCCGTCTAGGCCCGGTGATAGAGGATGTCTGGCGGTCTGGAGGCGTGTTCCAGGAGTGGGGTGAGCACTTCAACCTGGAGCTCTGGATGGCAGCCTTGGAGCGTCAAGGTTTGACTCTCGAGGAAATGGTTTATCGGCACCGCGTCGAGGACGAGGCCTTTGCCTGGGACCACCTGTCGGCTGGGCTCCACCGAGACTTTCTTTGGCAGGACTGGCGAGATGCTCTTGAATCTGTAGGCCTCGAAGATTGTCGTTGGACTCCTTGCTACGACTGTGGAGCCTGTACCGGTTACGGGATCGAGCACGTTGTGGCTTCTGCGGTGCCGCCGGCGGGTGGCAGTCAGGGGACCGGGCAGGACCTGGCCACCGGTGGTGAAGTGCCAGTGCTGTTAACGGCGGGACCCGCTAGGCGAAAGACGATGCCGGTGGTGAGAGTCTGATGCGTGTCCGGATTCGCTTTCATAAGAAGGGCAAAATTCGTTTCACTAGCCATCGAGACGTCGCCCGAATTTGGGAGAGAGCGTTTCGGCGCGCCAGCATCGGAGTGGCTTACAGCCAGGGCTTCTCACCCCGACAGAAGTTGTCGTTTGGACTGGCCCTCTCTACGGGCTATGAGTCCGAGGCGGAGTTCCTTGAGGTGGACCTAGTTGATGACCGGTTCTGCGATGAAGGTATCTGGATGGATGGTGGAGGCTCACACGTGGGTACTACCTTGGCCGAGACGTTGAGCGACGTCTTGCCGGTTGGAATTGACGTGGTAGCAGTTGCGCCAGTCGAAAAGGGTGATTCGCTACAGCAGGCGGTGGTGGCCTGCACATGGGCTATAGAAGTAGACAATATCGGGTTAAGCGACGCCGAAGGATGGGTGGCCGATGTGCTCTCCCGTTCCAAGATCGTTGTCGAGCGGGAGCGCAAGGGAAAGCCGGTCGTCGAAGACCTGCGGCCCCAAGTGCACGCACTCGGCGTTACCGGGGCGACGGCTACCGGGGTCAGACTGCTAGCTGACCTCGGAACCCAACCCCGGGCACTCAGGCCATCGGAACTGCTGGTGGCGGTGGATCCGCCGCTAGCGGCCCGAACTGTGTGCAGGATGCACCAATGGATGTCGCAGGGAGTCGACCGCGAGGAGCCTTTGATGGCCCCGGTCAGTCCTGCCCCGCCGGCCTGGGTGTCGGCGTGATGAGAAGGGAAAACGCCCATGAGCGAGAACGAAGAGGTCAGCAACGCTGGGCCTGGAGACACTGGATCAACTAAGTCCAAACCGCAGGTAGGCGACAGTCGCCCTGCACCTCCTCCTAGTCCGACACCTGGAGAAGGAGGTGTCAAAAAGACCGGAGACAGTGGCTCTAGTTTGGCGCCCGACCACGTAGAACGTCGGCCCCAGATTGGTGACAGTCGCCCGGCTCCAGCAAATGAGTCAGACGGCCAGGCCACGGGCGGCCATGGAGGTGGTGGCTCTGAGTCGGGGAAGCGCCGTAGACGTCGGCGTGGAGGACGCGGGCGCGGTGGCGGAGGTCAAGGCAACAACCAACAGAATCAGCGACAAGGCGGTGGCCGGAGTGGTGGTCAGCCTCGTAGCGGCAATCGCCCAGTAGAAGCCGTCACTGATGATGCACCAGTCGAACTCGATGCGGACACCCTCAAGAGTCGGCGTGGCCGAGAGCGTCGAGGCAAGCCGATCGGCCGCTACATGATGTGTGTGAGTGTGAGAGAAGGTATAACCCAGATTGCTGTTTTGGAGGGACGCCAGCTGATTGAGCACTACCTGTCCCGTCCCGCTGATGACGTGACCGAAATTCACGGAAATGTCTATTTGGCCAAGGTTCAGAATGTTCTCCCGGGCATGGAGGCCGCTTTTGTTGACATCGGCACTCCAAAGAACGCCGTTCTGTACCAGGGTGATCTTCAGTACAACGAAGCAGACTTTGAGGGTAAGGGTCGGCCCCGTATCGAACAAGTACTGAAGTCTCGACAGACCATTGTCGCCCAGGTCACAAAGAATCCAATTGCACACAAGGGTGCTCGCCTCACTCAGGAGGTTTCGTTACCTGGTCGATTCGTCGTGCTGGTACCCAATAGTTCGACCTACGGCATCTCCAAACGACTGCCAGACTCCGAGCGAAAGCGACTTCGTAATATTTTAGATCGCGTGAAGCCCGAGCAACATGGTGTCATTGTGCGAACGGCGGCGGAGAACATCACCAAGGAAGAAATTGAACGTGATGTGCGTCGTCTATTAGGACAGTGGGAGGAGATCGAGAACCTTGCTGGACGCTCCCAGGCTCCGAACCTTCTCTATCGCGAGCCCGAGATGGCTTTCCGATTTATTCGAGAGGAGTTCAATAAAGATTTTCGCGGTGTGGTGATCGACGACCCTGACATGTTCACACGTGTCCGCACCTACGTGGAGAGTGTGAATCCGGCACTCGTGGATCGGATCTCTTACCACGATCCAGATAAAGAGTCACTTCCCTTGTTCGAGCGTCATCACGTGCATGAGCAGCTGCGGAAGGCATTGGAGCGAAAGGTGTGGTTGCCCTCCGGTGGATCTCTTATTATCGAGCACACCGAGGCGTTGACCGTTGTAGATGTAAACACAGGCAAGAACGTGGGCAAATCAAACCTCGAGGAAACAGTCTTCCGGAACAATCTGGAGGCCGCAGAGGAGATCGCCCGTCAGTTACGGCTTCGTGATATCGGAGGCATCATTGTCATTGACTTTGTTGATATGGAGATTCGCTCCAACCGGGAATCGGTTGCCACTACATTGCGGGATTGCCTGGGCCGCGACAAGACCAGGACCCAAGTATTTGATATCTCGGATCTCGGCCTTGTGGAAATGACCCGTAAGCGCATCGGCGAAGGTCTTCTAGAGTCTTTCGCTAACGATTGTGCTGACTGCGGCGGTCGGGGAGTGGGCCTAGATGAAGACCTTTTAGCTGGATCAGGCCGTGCCGGTCGGCGGTGACGGGATGTCTAACCCTTAATTGATGTGCGGGACAGGTGGCGATTGGAGTCACTCAATGGTCGGTGGTGCACGCGCTGGCCAACGGTAAACTTGTCACACTATGTACGCAGTAATTGCCACCGGAGGAAAGCAGTACCGAGTCGAAGAGGGACAACGAGTCCTCGTCGAGCGACTGGGAGCCGTGGACAGTGAAGTGTTACTGACGCCGGTGTTGGTAGTCGACGGTGACGATGTTCTGGCTACCCCCGCAACTCTTTCTGGTGCCAGCGTTTCGGCTCGTATTGTTAGTGACGCCAAAGGTCCAAAAATCCGGGGGTTCACCTACAAAAATAAGAGTAACCAGCGCCGCCGGTGGGGACACCGTCAGCATCTGGCGGAAATTGAGATTACCGGGATTACGAGGGGCTGACAGCATGTCAAAAACTAAAGGTGGCGGTTCAACACGCAACGGCCGTGATTCCAATTCTCAGAGACTTGGAGTCAAAGTTTACGACGGAAGTCAGGTTTCGGCTGGCAGCATCATCCTTCGTCAGCGGGGAACCAAGTTCCACGCCGGCAACAATGTTGGTCGCGGTGGAGACGACACCTTGTTTGCCACAGCAGACGGTCGGGTTAAGTTCGGTCATCGCGGCGGTCGCAAGTTAGTCGACATAGTGATCGATTAATCGAGCCCCCACCTTGTAGTGGAAAGGTGGTTATTCGCGACGCACCGCCCTGCGGTGCGTCGTTTATGCTTTTGGCTCCTTCCGGCAAGTAGTCAGGCGAGATCAAGACCGACGGGAAGTCGGTCGGAATCCCAGCCAAGCACCCGGACACCGGTCCGGCAGGCGAACCGATCTGTCATGCCGCTTACGTAACGGACCGCAGCATGAACCACGGCAGTGGTGTTGGCTTGTTCACCTGCGGCGTCACCGAGGGCATCGGCAGGTAAGGCTTCGGGGTTGTTTGAGAAGTGATCAACGAGTGCCTGTAGGAGATCAATTACTCTCCTCGCTTGGGTTAGTGATGCAGGTCGAAGGTAGATCTCCTCGTAGTTGAAGACTCGGAAAGCGGCCAGAGCCGCTGCCGCATCGGAGTTCATCCCGATAATTCCAGTGCTTTGTGCAGCGGCGACGACCCCATTGATGAAGGTACCGAGTTGATCACGATGTGAGTTTCCACAGTGAGCCACCACACGTGGTGGAAGGTCGGCGACAGTAACGATGCCTGTGTGGGCAGCGTCTTCGAAATCGTGGCAGACGTAGGCGATCCGGTCAGCCCAGCTGACTACTTCACCTTCAGGTGTCACAGGGGCAGGTCTGGACCATGAATGGTTTCTTATGCCGTCGAGTGTCTGGCTACAGAGGTTGAGCGAAGCGAGGGTTACATCAGCGCCCCATTGGGCATGGTCGAAACCGCCATCGACATAGGGTGACAGTGCGTCTTCGCTGGCATGGCCTCCCGGCCCATGTCCGCAGTCATGACCGAGAGCTATGGCTTCTGTCAGAGCCACGTTTAGTCCTAGTTGCGTGGCGATAGCACGCGCTACCTGGGCTACCTCAAGTGCGTGGGTAAGTCTTGATCGTTGGTGGTCTTCTGGAAACACGAATACTTGAGTTTTTCCAGCCAACCTTCGGAAAGCTGTGGAGTGCAGGATCCTGTCACGGTCGCGCTCAAAGCAGGTACGGAAGGCATCCTGAGGTTCGCCAACAGCCCGGTTGCCGGCACCGACTGCGATGGTGGCACCGTCTGTGAGAGGTAGCTCATTGCCAGTCCTGCGTCCGGCGACCAGACCAATTGTCGCCTGGCTGTCGTGGTGTGCGGTCCGGATCTCAGCCCCGCTCCTCGAGTTGTGTCCATCCATTGTGGAAGCCCAGATGCGGTTCCGTTTTGACACATTCTGATCTCCCATGGATCCACCTTAGAGACCGACAATGCCAACCTGTGGCGCAAACCCCCCCCAGTAAGATGTAGGCCATGTCCCAGTTCGTAGACGAGTGTGGACTCAACCTCCATGGCGGTAACGGTGGAGCTGGGGCAGTCTCATTCCGTCGGGAAGCCCACGTGCCTAAAGGCGGCCCCGACGGTGGCGATGGCGGCAACGGCGGCAGTGTGTGGTTGGAAGCCGACCACAATGTCGCTTCACTTCTCTCGTTTCGCGACCATCCGCATCGGAGAGCTACTGATGGCACTCATGGTTCAGGGGGAAAGCGCCACGGAAAAGCTGCTGAAGACCTAGTCGTGAAGGTTCCTGAGGGGACCACTATCCACGATCTCTATAGCGGTGAACTCTTAGGTGACCTTATCCAGCATGGTGACCGTTGGCTTGGTGCTGAGGCTGGGCACGGAGGGCGGGGAAACGCTAAGTTTCTGAGTAACCGCCGACGGGCGCCAGGATTTGCTGAACAAGGAGAAGAGGGTGAGGAGCGGTGGGTCCGGCTTGAACTCCGGCTTATGGCCGACGTGGCTCTGGTCGGCTACCCCAACGTCGGCAAGAGCACACTGATCTCTAGGATCTCCGCCGCCAAGCCTCGGATTGCTGATTATCCGTTCACCACGTTGGAGCCAAATCTTGGAGTGGTGCGCCCTGATGGGCGGCCAGAGTTCGTAGTCGCCGACATCCCCGGTCTCATCGAAGGAGCCAGCGAGGGGCGGGGCCTCGGCCACCAGTTTCTGCGCCACATTGAACGAGCACGGGTGTTGCTGGTGCTGCTCGATCTAGCGCCCACGGCACTAGACACTGCCCAGCGGCAGTTGGAAGTGTTGCTGGGGGAGTTGGGTGCTTACCGTCCCGATCTTCTGCATCGCCCTCGCATCGTGGCAGGATCGCGGGTTGACGTCGCGGAATCATCAGTTGCCGGCTCTCTGCCTCCCGATGCGAAATCATCGATTTCGGCTCTTACCGGCGAAGGTCTCGAAGGTTTGGTGCACGCAATGGCAGATCTGGTGATGGAAGCCCGGACAAAGTCGTCCGAACGCCCGGCGATGGTGGTGCACCGGCCACCAACCGAGGATGTGGCCGTTAGTCGTGGTGAAGATGGGGTCTGGGAGGTGCTGGATCGTCGAGTAGCTCGAGTTGCAAACTTAAATGACCTGACGAATCCCGAGGCGCTGGATTACCTTCATGACCGGCTTAAGCGGATGGGTGTGAATCGTGCTCTAGCTCGAGCAGGAGTGCGCGACGGGGAGCCTGTACGCATTGGGCGCCTCGAGTTCACCTACGAACAGGACTGACCGGATGACCCGACGCGAAGACACTGTGGTTGTCAAAATTGGGACCTCGTCGATTACTGACGACGAAGGCGTGATAAACCGCAACTCGGTTGGGCGACTATGCGATGGGGTGGCGACATTACGCGCCTCGGGACGCAGAGTGGTGGTCGTCACTTCAGGTGCCATCGCTGCAGGGCTACCTGAACTGAACCTAGGAGGCGACCGTCGACCTCGAGATTCTGTGACGCTCCAGGCCATCTCGGCTGTTGGGCAGGGTGGTTTGATCCGGACTTATCGAGAAGAACTGGGCCGCCATGGCCTGATCACTGGCCAGGTACTCCTTGCTCCGCTGGACTTCTTCGTCCGAGCCCAGTACCTCCACGCCCGCGGTACCTTGAATCGACTACTGGAACTGGGGGTAGTGCCGGTGGTCAACGAGAACGACGCTATTGCCGACGACGAAATTCGATTCGGTGATAATGACCGTATAGCGGCCCTCGTGGCTCATCTTGTCGAGGCTTCGACTCTGATTCTACTAACTGATACCCCAGGGCTGTTTACGGCTGATCCCCGGCTCGACCTTGGCGCATCATTGATCTCTGAAATCGTGGAAATAGACCATGAACTTGAAAATTTGGCTGGGGCGACCGGATCGGGCCGGGGTAGCGGCGGTATGGCCTCGAAATTGGCAGCAGCCAAGATCGCCAGTTGGTCTGGAGTGAGGACGGTCATTGCCGATGCTGCTCGAGACGACGTAATGGTCGACGCGTGTGACGGTAAGCCAGGTGTAGGCACCGTAGTTCGCCCCCGGGAGGCCAACTTGGGTGCACGACGGCTTTGGATCGCGTTTGCGGTCGGTTCGTCAGGTCAGGTAACCGTAGACGCCGGAGCCCGTCGCGCACTGGAAAAGCATCGGGTTTCCCTATTGCCGGCAGGCGTGCTAGCCGTGGAAGGCACGTACGACGCCGGATCGGCAGTTGAGGTGTGTGATCCATCCGGATCGGTTTTTGCCAAGGGTATTGTCCGTCACGATTCGGCCGTACTCCGGGCCCATGCCGGTTGCCAGACCGGTGACCTGCCCGACGGGATAGCACATGAGGCCATCCACGCTGATGATCTAGTTGTCCTACCCGGATAGCCGGGACATTGTCTAGTAACGGACTAGTCGGCGAACTCTACCTATAAGAGTTTGGGCCTCGGCCACCCCGGTCGCTGCGGCAACCACCACATACGCGGTGCCAGCAGCCGCTAGTCCGATCGGGGCAGTTGCCACGGCAGGAAGACCGCCAGTGGCCCAGCGGGCAACTATGGCTACGACGATAGCCAAAGTTGTCGGGGTGACCAGCTTGCTCATAACAGGGGATGGTCCACTGGGTGCACCGAAGGTTCGACGACTTCGGCGGCCCAACAAAGCCAACTCTGCCCACGCTGCAACGGCTGATCCGAGAGCCAGGCCGGCTGCTCCAAGGTGAGGGTCGGGTGAACCAGAGCGGACGCCGGGACTCAGCGGTCCAAACCAATCACCATCAGCGAGAAACAGGAATTCACCAGCATGGATAGCAACCCGATCCATGGGAAACATGATGGTTAGTCCAATAGCTGCAGCTAAACAGACTCGTGCTGCTGCAATCTGGGCTGGACCTTTGGTGTCACCCGCCGCGTAAAGCGAGTTCTGGTGGATCCTCGAGGAGGCCACAGCGGGTAGACCGAGGGAATAAGCAGCAAGGACTATCGATACGGCCAGGACATCGTCACCGTCGAAGGCGCCCCAGCCGAATAGTGACCCAACAATCGACTCACCCAGCGTCAGAAAGGACACTGCACAGAACACTACGAAGAATGCGCTTCGCTGACGGGCTCGCAACGATGTGGCTGCAAGTTCGGCAACTGAGGATTGTGACATTTTAGGTAGGGCTGCTGCGGCCACACTGCTGGCAAACAGTGCGACTGGAAGGCCGTACAGCATCTGCGCTGACAGGAGGCCGGCAACTGCTCCCGTGGTCAGCAACGATGCCAGAACGAGATCGAGGTATCCCGAGATCTGAAGGGCACCCCGGCCAAGAGCGGCGGGGCCGAAGCGGCGCCGGACCTCCGCCACGAAAAGATCCTTGCGGCCAATGGTGCGGCCTATCCATGGGCGTAACTCTGGGGCAAGCCGCCAAACCCTGACCGCTTGCACGCCGAATTGAAGGGCGCCGCCAACTACCAAGCCCCATGCCAAGCCGGTGGCCGCCCGCGACGGTGACCAGCCCCCAGATAGAGCAGCTATGAGTACGGCAATCTGGGCCACGTTCCAAAGAACTGGTGCCACGTAGGGAAGAAAAAATTTACCATGACTGTTGAGGATTCCCAGACACCAGGCGGACAGCACGAGCAGCCCGAGACCGCCGGTGGTGATCCGAATCAAGTCAACTGTCAGCTCGAGGCGCGCACCCTCAAAACCCGGGGCCAGGACTGTAGCGAGCGGACGAGCGGCCAAAATGGCGATAACGGCGAGCCCGCCCGCCAAACTGGCAAGGAGTCCGGCCACTGCGGCGGCCACCCGGCCGGCCTCGTCGCGTCGACCTTCACCAAGGAGTCGGCTGTAGACAGGAATAAACGAAGCGGAAAGTGAGCCCTCTCCAAGCAGATTCTGGAGGAGGTTCGGAATACGCAAGGCCGCAGCGAAGGCATCAGCAGCCGGTCCGAGGCCGAGAACTACGCGCATTAGCGACTCGCGGGCTAGTCCGGCTAGCCGGGACAGCAGGATTCCCGAAGCTACCGCCGCTGAACCTCGGGGGGCATCCTGGGTAGTGACCTGTGCGGAGGAGTCCGGAAAACTCGAATCATGGCCATCCATGTAACTCACGGTAGTGCCCAGACCCCAGGTGCTCGCGTCGACCAGAAGGGCGAGATGTGACGTTTGGAGTGCATGGATAGCCTTCCCAGTGTGAGTGACGCCTCGCCTAAAGGGCCTTCTGTTCCGGACTTGGCCCGCAGAGCAAAGGCGGCCGCGCCTTGGTTGGCAAGGGTCCCGACTGCGACAAAGGACAACGCATTGCGAGTGGTCGCCGACCGGCTAGAAGCCGATCTTGCTCCACTCCTGGCCGCCAATGCTGCTGACGTAGCCGAGGGTGAAGTTAGCGGTATGGCTGACGGGTTCTTGGACCGGCTGAGACTTGACGAGGCACGGGTAGCCGGAATGGCCTCCGGTCTACGGAAGGTCGCCGATCTTGAGGATCCAGTCGGCCGGTCGACCGCCGAATGGATCCGGCCCAACGGCCTAGAGATCTCGAAGGTAAGAGTTCCACTTGGGGTGGTTGCCATCATCTACGAGAATCGCCCAAACGTGACGAGCGACGCCTTTGGGCTCTGTTTTAAGTCCGGAAATGTGGCCTTCTTGCGAGGGTCGTCAGGGGCGATGGCTTCAAATAAGGCCATCGCTACGAGTATCCGTTCAGCCCTGGAAAGCGTGGATATGCATCCCGACGCGCTTGTCCTGGTTGAGGACAGCAGCCGGGAGGCCGCTGTCGAGTTCATGCGCCAGCGGGGCTTAGTAGACTGCTTGATTCCCCGGGGTGGCCCATCCTTGATTCAATCGATTCTTGAACATGCCACTGTGCCATATGTAATTGATGGTGGCGGTAATTGTCATATCTATGTGGATAAATCTGCGGATCTGCTTATGGCTGTTGACATCATCGTGAATGCGAAGATGCAACGGCCATCGGTCTGTAATGCAGCTGAGAGTCTCGTAGTGCATGGCGCGGTAGCCGACGATTTTCTGCCTCTTTTAGTAGAAGCGCTCGCTGGTGTTGACATAGTTGGAGACAGGGGGGCACGGCTGGTAGCACCATCTATCGGTGAGGCAAGCGACGCGGACTGGTCCACTGAGTACGGTGGCCTCAAGATCTCGGTTCGTGTAGTCGGGGATCTAGATGAGGCCATTGCTCACGTCAACGAGATGAGTTCAGGCCACAGCGAGGCGATCGTGACCGGAGATGAGGCTGCAGCATCGCGGTTCGCCGGCGAGGTAGACGCTGCAGCGGTACTTATTAACGCATCCACACGGTTTGTGGATGGTGAAGAGTTTGGTTTCGGCGCTGAGATTGGTATCAGCACTCAAAAATTGCATGCTCGGGGTCCCATGGGCCTCGAGCAACTGACTACAGAGAAGTACATTGTTCGTGGCAGTGGTCAGATTCGGACTTGAGGTTGTTGAGGGTGAGGGCTTGATGACGGGCTGAAACTGGCCGCCGCTAGCCTTCGAGTATGAGTGACGAAGACGTAAATTTCGCTGACCTGGACGGAGTACGAGCCGCTCTGGCCGATGCTGATTATCTTGCCGATGATGGAATCGCTGGCGTCGTCTATCTGGCTGAACGGTTGGGAAAGCCAATCTTAGTGGAGGGCCCAGCAGGCACTGGTAAGACCCAGTTGGCGAAGAGTGTGGCCGAAATCACCGGATCTCGGCTGATTCGCTTGCAGTGCTATGAGGGTCTAGATGAGTCGAAAGCTCTCTACGAATGGAACTACAAAAAGCAACTCCTGCGTATCCAAGCTGAGGGTTCTGACGCAGCATGGAATGACGTGGAGGATGATCTCTTCTCTGAGGAGTTCCTTTTAACCCGTCCACTCCTCGAAGCGATCCGGGCTGAGGATCCTGTGGTGCTGCTCATCGACGAAGTTGATCGAGTTGAGGTCGAAACCGAAGCCCTTCTATTGGAGATACTGTCCGAGTACCAAGTATCAATTCCTGAGTTGGGTACGGTCGAAGCCCTTCAGGTGCCGATGGTATTCTTGACATCAAATGGCACCCGGGAACTATCCGAGGCGTTGAAGCGCCGCTGTCTTTACCTTTACATCGACTATCCGGATCTAGATCGTGAACGTAAGATCGTCACGGCAAAGGTGCCCGAGATCGATGCCAATCTGGCTGATCAGGTAGCTCGAATTGTTCGGTCTATTCGCCAACTGGACTTGAAGAAAGATCCATCAGTGTCTGAGACGTTGGACTGGGCCCGCACGTTGGTGTTGCTAGGTGTCAAACAGATAGATGCAGCGGTGGCCACCGAAACGGCCAATGTTCTCCTGAAATACCGGACTGACATCGAGAAGGCTGTCAAGGAATTTGCCGACAATCCAGATGAGCTGGCTGGCCCGGCAAACTGATTGACGGGCCCTTCTCCCGTGACACTCACCGACAGTAAATCCGCCGTTAATGACGATCGCCCATTGCTTGGGCTTCTCAGCGGCTTCATAGAGGAACTACGCAACGCTGGGCTTCCGGTCAGTCTTACCGAAAACCTCGACGCTATGGAGGCAGTGACCCACATCCCGATCGAGGACCGGGAGGCATTCAAGTACGCCTTGGGGGCGACCCTCGTAAAGAACCACAGTCACTGGCGAGCTTTTGAAGTGGTGTTTGAGGTCTACTTCTCACTAAGAGGACCTGAGTACGAGATCTTTGACGGCGACACATCGGCAGATGCACCCGTAGAGGACGATGCGGAGATGTCGGGAGAGGCCCAAGCATCGGGTGGTGGTGGTGGAATGTCAGCGCTCACTCCCGAGCAGTTGGCTGAGATGTTATTTAAAGCACTTATGCAAGGTGACGATGCCATGCTCCGGGCGTTGGCCCGACAGGCTGTCATCCGCTTTGCGGGCATGGAACCCGGTCGCCCAGTTGGTGGCACTTACTACCTGTATCGGACGCTGCGGAATCTAGATCTCGATGGACTATTGGATCGTCTCATGGAGGCGACCCGTGACGACGCGCCCGGTGACCTTTCTCCGTTAGAAGAACGTCTGGAACGCGACGAATTCAACGACCGGATGGATCGCTTAAAACAGGAAATCGAATCCGAGATTCGTCGACGACTGGTTGCCGATCGAGGAGTTGAGGCAATGGCCAAGACGCTCCGTAAGCCGCTTCCTGAGGATGTTGACTTCATGCATGCCTCGCGAGAGGAGATGGTGAACCTTCGTAAAGCCATCTACCCGCTGACCCGGAAATTGGCTGTGCGGCTGGCCCGCAAACGGCGCCATGGTCGCAAGGGGCCGTTGGATTTCAGAAACACGATGCGTCACTCGCTGAGCTATGGAGGCGTGCCCGCTGAGCCCAAGTTCAGGTTTCCGCGACCGGCCAAGCCAGAGATCATGGTGGTGGCTGACATATCGGGTTCAGTGGCCGCCTTTGCCCGTTTCACCCTTCACCTCGTCTATGCCCTCAGTGGCCAGTTCTCTAAGGTTCGATCCTTCGTGTTCATCGACGGTCTAGATGAGGTGACTCGATTCTTCGACGGAGTAGAAGATATAGGTGAAGCGGTGCACCGGGTCAACACTGAGGCAGACGTGGTTTGGGTTGACGGCCATTCAGACTATGGGCACGCATTTGGTGTGTTCTGGGAGAAGTACGGAAAGGAGGTCGGCCCTAAGACCACAGTGCTGGTGCTCGGCGACGCACGTAACAACTACCACGCCTCCCAGTCTTGGATCATTAAGGAACTCAAGCATCGCGCTCGGAAGGTGTTTTGGCTCAACCCTGAACCCCGGGCTTACTGGGATACTGGTGATTCGATCGTAGGAGAGTATGGGACCTGGTGCGAAGGCGTCTTTGAGGTCCGCAACCTCCGTCAACTAGAGGCCTTTGTCGAAAATCTAGTGTGACCGACCCCGTGGTCGTGGCTGGAACGTAACTCAGATTATGTGTAAAAGTTCAGCGAGCCCCGTTGCGGAGGAGTTCGGCGACCCGGAAAGCCAAGTCCACACTTTGACTGCCGTTGAGACGTGGATCGCACATAGTCTCGTACCGACTTCCAAGGTCGGCGGTCACCAGATCGGTGCCACCACCTAAACATTCAGTGACGTCGTCACCGGTGAGTTCCAGGTGTACGCCACCGGGATGGGTCCCAGCGAATCGGTGGGCAGCGAAAAAGCCCGACACCTCTGCCAGCACATCCTCGAAGTGGCGGGTCTTTCGCCCGTCGTCAGCAGTAAAGGTGTTGCCATGCATCGGGTCGCACACCCACACCACTGGGTGCCCGGCATCGGCGACGGCTGACAGCAGTGGCGGAAGACTGTCAACAACCTTTGTTGCGCCCATCCGAGTAATCAGAGTGAGTCGCCCGGGGACATGGTCGGGGTTCAGGGCCTCGCAAAGAGCGGTTACGTCGTCGGGAGTAGCGGTAGGCCCAATCTTGCAGCCCAGCGGGTTCGCTACACCACGCAGGAACGCGACATGTGCACCATCAAGCTGGCGGGTCCGTTCGCCGATCCAGAGCATGTGGGCAGAACAGTCGACCCAGTCACCGGTAAGTGAGTCCAGCCGAGTAAGAGACTCCTCATAGTCCAGCAACAGGGCTTCATGGCTGGTGTAGAAGTCGACTTGACGTAGATCGGTAAGCGTTTCACTGTTGATGCCGCAAGCAGACATGAAGCGCACAGCACGCTCGATCTCTTCGGCAATCACCTCGTAACGTTGTCCCGCCGGACTGTTGGCGACAAACTCGCGATTCCACTGATGTACGCGTGATATGTCAGCAAATCCGCCCTTGGTGAAGGCCCGAAGAAGGTTAAGGGTGGCGGCTGCACGGTTGTAGGCGGTCAGGAGACGCTCAGGATCGGCGATGCGCTCGTCGGCAGTGAAACCGACATCGTTCACGATGTGACCACGGAACGAGGGGAGTTCCAAGCCGTCAATAGTTTCAGTGTCGCTCGAGCGTGGTTTGGCGAATTGGCCGGCGATGCGGCCGACCTTAACTACGGGAACACCGGTGTAGTAGGTAAGCACAACGGCCATCTGAAGGATGACTCGGAGGCGGTCGCGGATGGAGTCGGCCGAGGTGTCGAAGGACTCAGCGCAGTCGCCTGCCTGAAGGAGAAACGCTTTTCCTGTGGCCACGTCAGCTAAGCGCTCAGTCAACTCACGAGCTTCGCCGGCAAAAACCAGTGGAGGAAGCAACGAGAGCTGCTGCACAGCGGCCGCGTGGGCTTCAGTGTCCGGCCACATTGGCTGCTGGAGGGCTACGTGGTTCCTCCACGTCTGCGGAGTCCAGGAACTGTCAGGCACGGACGAGGTAGTTGAGTTCACGATTTTCTAGCCTACGCGTATTGATATCTGGCACCGCAGGGGGTTTATGGCGACCCGACTTTCTAGGGACGGTTCGGTTCTGGGCTCAGGAGGTCAGGCGACGTCGCTGTATTCGCTAGCCCGCTCCCGCACGGTCGTTACAGCACGCTTGACGAGGCGTCGGGCGGCCTCTGCAGTTACGCCTAGGTCCTCGCCAACTTCGCGATAACTCCGCTTCTTACCATCGGTCAGGCCAAAGCGTTGCTCAACGGCGTAGCGGGCACGGTGGTCTAGGACGTCTAGGAGGCTTGTGGCCATTTCATTTTCTGCCATGGCCATGACCTGGACCTCAGGACCCGGAGCGGCATCCGGCAGCAGGTCCACCAACTCG
This sequence comes from Acidimicrobiales bacterium, assembly GCA_029242745.1. Taxonomy (GTDB): domain Bacteria; phylum Actinomycetota; class Acidimicrobiia; order Acidimicrobiales; family MedAcidi-G1; genus UBA9410. Next base: position 39,924 of record JAQWTI010000022.1, read on the forward strand.
TTGCTGTCGTCGTCGCCAATTGTTCGATCAAGTGAGGTAGGAGTTGTCAGACGGTGAAGTCGCGCATGCTCCTCGTCCAATTCGTCGCCATTGCCCGATACTGCCCTCAGGGCTGCCCGCAGGCTGGCAGAACGGTCACCAGGTAGGCGAACCAAGCTGGCTTTCTGGTCCAAAGCCCGGCCGATGGCCTGACGGATCCAGAAGGTCGCGTACGTCGAAAACTTGAAGCCTTTGCGCCAGTCGAACTTATCGACAGCATGTTCTAGGCCGAGATTGCCTTCTTGGATCAGATCAAGCAACTCCATCCCAGGAGGGAGGGGATAGCGGCGAGCCACGCTCACCACAAGGCGGAGGTTTGAACGGATAAAACGATCCTTGGCGCGAGCGGCAGCTCGAATCGGCCGCTCGATCTCACGACCGGTCTCACCGGCTTCTTTGCGGGCACGAGCAGCGGCCCCCGTCTCGATGATTTGGGATAGTTCACGCTCTTCTTGTGCATTCAGGAGAGGGACCATGCCGATCTCGTTTAGGTACTGGCCTACTGAGTCACTCATTTTTTCTCTTCTCACTTAGTTATCTTGGCTCCGGGCGGTCAAGCGACACGCGTCAGAGTGGGGGTTTCAGGAAGTAGACGGTATTCTGGGGCGGTTAGTTGAACTTATCCAGACACTTCGTCTGGGGTAAATTCAATCACATTTGCCGCGCTCTGTATAGTCCTACCCCGGTGACCTCTGTCATACGGCTGTTGCATAAAGCCTCGTGCGACCTGAAACTTGTTGTATTTGCAGGTAAAAATGCATGTGTGAGCCCGTGAGAACAATTTTGAGGCAACCAGTGTGTGATCCGCTCACCGGTAACATCGGGCTGTGACAGATGAGCCGATCCCATCTAGATCACGTCGAATTGGGCTACTCGGAGGAACATTCGATCCCCCGCACCACGGTCACCTGAGGGCTGCAGCGGCTGCGCTGGTTGGCCTAGAGTTAGATCTAGTGGTCCTCGTGGTGGCTAACGACCCGTGGCATAAGACGGCTGGTGGACAGGACGTGACTCCAGCAGAGGTTCGGCTCGCTATGGTTCGCGCTGCGGCTCATGGCCATAGTGGCATTGAGGTAGAAGACCTTGAGATACGGCGCGGCGGACCGTCATACACCGTTGACACTCTGGATGCTCTGGCTGAGCGGTCATCGGAAGACCACTTGTTTGTTCTTGTAGGAAGCGACATAGCCCCAGGGCTTGACAGTTGGGCGCGCCCCGAAGAGGTCCGGCGACGTGCAACGATCGTGGTGATGGAGCGACCTGGGCACGTTGGAGCGCGGCCACCCGCTGGATGGGACCACTTGGTCCTAGCTGGCGAGTTTCCGGATCTGTCCGGAACGGACCTGCGGGATCTGCTTGCAGCTGGTGGTGATGTGACCTCAGCAGTTTCAGAAGACGTATACCGGCTCATTGTGAAGTACGGCCTATACGGGATACGCAACAGTGGGTGACGTTCAATCTCGAGAACCTGCTCCACCTCTGTCGAACGTCTGGCGGTGGGGCTTTCCTGTTCTCACTGTTGTTTTGGCTGTCTGGGCAGTGGTTCTCCTGACCGGTGGATTGACCACTGTGCTGGATAGTCGCCGAGGCGAAATCCGCGAAGCGGTCACCGACCCGACGGCTCCAGGTTTTGAGGCGTTTGTGGAACAGACATGGTCGATGCTGCTGGCCACTGAGGACACGTCAGGTGAATTGGTCCAAGTTGCCGTAGTTGCTGCCGCAGATAGATCGGGCGGTGGTGGCACAGTCTTGCTGGTTCCCATAAATGTGCTTTCTGCGGACTGCGAGACCGCTTGTCGTCTAGTCGAGCGCTACCGCGATGGGGGGCTCGAGGCGGTCCTAGCTTCAACAGCAACCATCCTGGATGTTCAGATGACCGGGTCGACGCTCTTAAGCCCTGCCCGGTGGGAGAGTCTCGCTGGAGAAGTCGATCCTGTTCCGGTTGAGTTTCCTGTGGATCTGGTGACCACGGCTTCAGATGGAACTTCAGTACTGCGATTTTCGGCTGGAGTAACGGAGATCCCAGCAACTGATGTTGTTGACCTCTTTGGCTTCCCTTCCACTGGTGATCAACTTGATCGACTCGATCGGCAGCATGAGTGGTGGCAAGGATGGCTGCTTGCCGTCGCTGACGGACAACCCAAGGATCAACTACCCAATTTAGACCTCGACGTCATTGATCTTTTAGCCACGGTTGCCCGTGGGCGAGTTCGTGTCATCTCTAGTCCTTGGGTGGGAGCAGAAGATGGTGTGGTGGTCGATCAGTCTGAACTCGGCAATGTAGTTCTCGAAATGTTTCCTTTCCCCATCCCGAGGGTGCCAGGTCTACGGCCGTCGGTCCGGCTATTGAACGGGACTGGTGATCCCTCCGTCGATAGGCCAGCCCGTGAGGCGGTGCTGCGCGCCGGTGTGGACTTGGCTGTCGTTGGCAACTATCGCAATGACGGTGTGATTCAGACTCGGGTAATCCACCGGGATCCACTACGTGAATCAGAAGCAGAAGCGTTGGCAGAGTCGATCGGCGGCGGTGTTCTATTTGATCCGTATCTGAGTCCTGTAGCCGACCTTACAGTTGTAATTGGCGCTGATTTCCTTCTTCAGGGCTAGCGTTATCTCGTTGTGAGAGACCAGACGGCTGTTACCCCTCATCTGACTGACTGGCTGGGCTGGGCACGCGCAGCAGCACGCGCTGCCGATGACAAGTTGGGGAATGAGACGGTCGTCATCGAGGTCGGAGAAGTGATGGCAGTCACTGACTACTTCGTGATAACGAGCGGAGGAACCTCCCGTCAAGTTCGGGCCATAGCGGATGAGGTTGAAGAGCAACTCATGATTCTCGATGGCCCGAAACCTCTTCGAGTCGAGGGTCGTGATGACTACCGGTGGGTGCTGATGGATTTTGGTGGATTTGTCGTCCATGTATTAAACGAGGACACTCGAGCCTTCTATGAGCTTGAGCGACTTTGGAGCGACTGCCCGCGCGCCAGTTGGACTCCGTCCTAAATCACCGAGAGCCCAGTAGACGACCTCGGGTTTAGCACTCAACTTGATTGGCCACTTGGTTTAGTTGTCAGATGGTGGGATGAACGAAGAGGGCTGCCTTGTCGTGTGTGTGCTCTGCGTTCGTCCGCTTAGTTGATTAACTGGCAATGTCGACAGATCAGCGCCCGGTGGTGTCCTTGGACTCTGTCAGTAGTCAATCCCCTTGATGGCTCGGATACCAGAGTCGTAGGCGTGCTTAACGTTGCACATTTCGGTGACCGTGTCGGCTACGTCTATAACTTCAACTGGAGCGTCGCGACCCGTTAGAACGACCGTGACTTCTGGAGAGCGATTTTTGATAGTCGCTACAACCTCATTCACGTCAATCCACCCCCAGTTGATCGGATAGGTCACTTCGTCGAGAACGACGAGCCGGTGTTGGCCTGCAGTAAGCAGTCCGGCCGAATGCCGCCATGCCTCTGCGGCCGTAGCTTGGTCCTCATCGAGATTCTCGCTGTCCCAAGAGAACCCTTCGCCGAGTGTCCACCAGTCGACACCAAGGGACTTGGAGACACTCTCCTCGCCGGTCTGCCAAGTACCTGATTTAATGAACTGCACCACAGCAACGGGCCACCCACGTGCTACGGATCGCATCACCATCCCGAACGCTGCACTGGACTTCCCTTTGCCGTCTCCGGTATTCACTAGTATTAGTGACTTGGCTCGCCGAAGACCGTCGGGCCGGGGGTCTTCGGCGAGTGGATCTTGGGTCGCAGTCATGGCATGTCTCGTCCTTTAGGTAACGGTTCCTTATCGGGTGTGCGGCGTCGCTTCACGGTGACTGTTACTCCACCGCGTTCATCGATATCAGTGTGGGCATCGACACCCCAGTGAGTTCGAATGGTTTCGGGCGTCACTACGTCTACCGGGTGACCGTTGGCCACCAAGCGCCCCTCGGCAAGTACGGCAACTTGGTCGGCGAACTGGCCAGCCACCGAGAGGTCGTGCAGGGTGGTCACGACAGTCAGAGCTTCTTCGATTTGGAGTTCAGCGATTAGCTCGAGGACATCCATTTGGTGTCCTACATCAAGAAAAGAGGTCGGCTCATCCAATACAAGAACTGGACTTTGCTGAGCCAGAGCACGAGCTAGGACCACGCGTTGGCGTTCGCCACCCGAAAGTGTTTCGACTCGTCGTTGCATGAAGTTGAGGAGTCCGAGGCGTGTCAGAACGTTATGCACTATCTGACGGTCGTTATGTGATGCAGAAAATCGCATGCCCTGATGTGGCGTGCGACCCAGAAGGACGTAATCGAAGGTTGGAATACCCGAAGGAATGAGTGGATGTTGTGGAACTACGGCAACTTGTTGGGCTCGCTCTCTGTGATGCGTTTCTGCAACGTCCTTGGTGCCTAAAGTGATCGTTCCCGCATGACTTATGGTCCCGGCCAACGCCCGGATCATGGTGGTCTTTCCCGCACCGTTGGGTCCGATGAGTGAAAGCCATGTTCCACCAGCCACCTTCAGGTCGACGTTGTCTAGTACGCGATTTCCACCAAGGTCGACAGTGATGCCAGACCAAGCCAATTCCAGTGGCTTGATGCCTCTTCGCTTGCCCCTGAGCGGTGGGTCAGTTGATCGAGAACCGGCGTTCATGAGTTGGTCTGCCGTCGGAGGATTGACAAGAAAAAGGGCGCTCCGATGAAGGCTGTGATGACCCCAATGGGCAACTCGGCAGGAGCCTGAACTGTGCGGGCTGCAACATCGGTCAGGGCTAAGAAAGCACCACCGAACAGAAACGACAAGGGAATTACTCGGCGATGAGAAACGCCTGCCACGAGGCGGACGGCGTGTGGGATGATTAACCCAACAAAACCAATAAGGCCACTAACCGAGACGGCGGCCGCTGCGCCTAGGGAGGCCACTACGAGGACGACGCGTCGCACAGTTTGCGGGCGCAGACCCAACGAGGCTGCTTCGTCATCACCTACAGCCAATACGTCGAGAGCACCGACAGACAAGACCAGCCCAAGGCCGCAGACAAGCGCGTAGGGAAGCAGTAGGAGCACTTCGTCCCACCCGGCAGTAGAGAGGCGGCCAAGGATCCATGCAAACACTTGTCGTAAATTTTCGGCATTGCGCTGTTGTATAAAGGTTTGTATCGCAGTGAAGAAGCTGGCGACCGCTACTCCGGTGAGAATCAGCGTGGTGGTCGACATGGGCGCTCCCCGCCGCATGCCGAGTGTTCCTGCTGTGGTGACCGCTAACAGGGCACCTATAAAGGCGGCGATGGGAACTGGGTCGATCAGGCCGAGGCCATCGCCCAGTCCAGCAACGATGGCTATCGTGGCACCTAACCCGGCGCCAGCTGCGATTCCCAGTAGAAACGGGTCCGCCAATGGATTACGGAAGACTCCCTGGTAAGCCGCTCCTGATCCAGCCAAGAGGGCTCCAACCAGCAAACCAAGAACCATGCGCGGAGCTCGCAACTCCCAAACAATGGCCTGTTGGCTATCGGTAAGGCCCGAGTCAAGGTTGATCAAAGGCAAACGACCAAGTACCTCGAGTGCGACCCGGTCAAATGGAATGCCTACCGGGCCACTAGCCACGCTCACCAAGGCGGCCACCAACACGGCGGCCAGCCCGGCCGAAAGCCAGCCGATTCCGAGACGCGCCTGATCAGCGAGAGGAGCCTGTTTTGAATCCAGGTCGTCAAGCGTCTTGGACATGGCTGGTGTTGAGGTATTGGTCGGCTCGTTGGACTGGAATCAGCCAGCGTTAGCGACAGCGGTGACGACTAACCGGAGCAAGTCCACTATTCGTGGCCCCCAGCGCGAGGGAATGTCAGGTGGCAGTTCGATGATACGCCCATGTGTGACGGCGGGTATCGATTGCCAGCCGGGTCTCGCCGCAACAACGTCAGCGGTCTGCGCACAACATTGAACATCAGCAAGGAAAATTAGATCAGGACCGCTGTCAACCAAGTACTCAGCTGAAAGTTGGGGATAGCCGTAGGAACTCCCATCCCGGTCAGCGGCGTCAGCGACATTAACGAGACCAGCCAAAGCGTAGATTTCACCTATGAACGTCGACGAGGTCGCGCTGAAGTAGGTGTCGTCAAGTTCGTGATAGTAGGTGAGACCAGAGGCAATTTTGGTTGCTTGCGCAGCCAAGTCAGCCATCTCAGACTTCATCTCAGCAACGATCTGCTCAGCGGCGCCGGAACGGCCCGTGAGGTCGCCAAGTTGCTGGATCTGAGCGTACGTGTCGGCAATAACAACTGCGGCTGGAAGCACGATGGCTTCGACCTGAGCAGTTGCAAGACCTGCGACGACGTCACCCGGATCGTAGGAAAGGAAAACCAGGTCCGGATCGAAACTTAGGATTGCTTCGACGTTGGGCTCCCATCCGCTCAAATCGGTAACGGGAGCTTCGGTAGGAAAGTAAGAGTAGGAATCGACAGCTACTACTTGATCACCAGCGCCGATGGCATAAAGCATTTCTGTACTAGTTGGTGAAAGTGAAATAATTCTTGAAGGCGACGAACCGGATTGGTCAGCACCAAAGTCGATACCGGGGGCTCCCGACATCGACATTGAGGATTCAGCACTACCGCAACCCGAAAAAATTAAAGTGGCGAGCAGCAACCAAAAAATTGTGGCCCTTGAAGGGCGGCCAGTTCGTTTGTTCATCGGTGGTCTCCTGTCGTCGAGGGCTGGCTACTCGATCGACATGTCCTACACCGACTGCCGGTCGAACCGAATCCCTTACCTCGAGGGTGTTTGGTTCACACGGCCGGAAACAGGTTCGGACTTGTTCTAACTCCTGTTCGGGGTCCAGAACATCACCGCTGCGGGACAGTGCC
>JAQWTI010000019.1 GCA_029242745.1 Acidimicrobiales bacterium
CTCTGACCAACTGAGCTACCCGGGCGGGCTTACGCAGGTCCTGTGACCCACTGGGGTGAGGCTACTAATGCAGGCTGGCCCTAACATCCGACCCACCGAATGAACTAGAAGCCGACCATCGACTTTTCTGTGAGCATCAGCAAACTGATTATGTGAAGAATCATGGTTGTGCGCCGTTTGGAGGAGCAAAGTAACCGGTGCTTTCTTGTGCAGGGGATCCCTCCACGCTTGCGAGTGGGGCTCATTAATTCTCTGAGCAACGACCTTCGATGTCGAGAAGGGTTGCCCAGGAATGGGGGGTACTTGAATGGTGACCCAGTGTGGAGGATCATCAGGGTGTGGCACTTACCCAGCGAGACCGAGACATCCTAGATTTTGAGCGTTCGTGGTGGACTGCTACTGCGCCCAAAGACGTGCAAATCCGGGAGAGGTTTGAACTCTCGGCCACCCGTTACCACCAACTGCTTGTGGAGATGCTTGACACTGAGGAGGCCATGGCCTACGACCCGTTAGTCGTGCGCCGCCTTCAGCGGCAGCGCGATCGGCGGCGTCGGTCCCGGCTTGAGTCTCGGGTAATCGAGGAAGACGGGACTCAATGAATACCCGCCGGAGTGGCGGGCTCAGTCCGAGTAACGCGGCTGCGGCCCCTCGGGCCTTTCTCATGATTGCGATCGCTGTGGTCATCGGCCTTGTCCTGCTCTGGAAGGGCCTTGATTCTTCTCCGGGCACGGTGGCGCCCGTGGCCCGAGATGCGGCCATCGCTGATTCCTCCATCGGCGAGAACCCAACGGATGGGACGCAGCAGGACGTTGGCACTGAGGCGCCAGTGGACGTGGCAACCACGAGCGCAGCGGCACCGGTGGTTACGACAACGACCACTGAGATCCCCCGACCTACGCGCCCCCCTAACGAAGTGAAGGTTTTGGTAGCCAACGGTTCGGGTGTATCTGGAGCAGCAGGCAAGGTCACCGACATGCTTAGCCCGCTCGGGTGGGCTATGGAGTCTCCGGCTAATGCCGACAAGACGTCGGTAAGCAGGATCTATTACAAGTCCAGTTATTCCGTTGACGCCAACACAATTCAGGAGTATTTCGGTGAGGACCCAGACATCATTTTGGATTTTCCAACGGGTGGTGTGAATGTTCCTGATGGGACTCTGGATCGGGTGGAAAACGCCGACATCGTCATCATCCTCGGATCCGACTTGGCTATTCAGGGCGGTTGACTCTCGGTCGCTTCTGGTGATCTGAGAGGAACTAGCCACCGAATAGGTACTGGAAGCCCGATGAAGTTGGTTGCCGCACCGGACAAGTTCAGGGGAACCGCCACGGCCCGTGAGGTGGCTTCAGCGATCAGCCGAGCTGCTACGACTGCTGGTGCCGACTGTCTTGAGGTACCTATGGCTGACGGTGGCGAAGGTTTGCTAGACGTATTGGGTGGCCCAGATCAAAGCACAGTGGTAACCGGACCGCTAGGTGACCCCGTTCAGGCAGGCTGGCGACTCAATAAAGGTACCGCAGTAATCGAGATGGCCCAGGTGGCTGGCCTGGAGCTAGTTGGGGGTCCTGCTGCAAACCGCCCGCTGGACGCCAGCACCACCGGTGTCGGTGAACTGATCTTAACCGCAGTGGAGTCCGGTGCTCGCCGGGTAATTGTGGGGGTGGGTGGATCGGCCACCACAGATGGGGGTCTGGGTGCACTCGATGCCATGGGCCCACAGGCTCGTTATAGGGGCGTGGAAATACTTGTGGCCTGCGATGTGCGAACGGGCTTCACCGACGCTGCAGCGGTTTTTGGTGCTCAGAAGGGAGCCACAAAGGCGCAGGTTCGGATGCTGACCGGCCGCCTTGAAAGGCTGGTGCAGGTCTACGGTGAGCGCTTTGGTATTGACGTTTCAACCATGAGACGGGCTGGTGCAGCCGGTGGTTTAGCCGGTGGTCTAGCCGCCATGGGCGCCGAACTGATTGATGGAATTGACTTGGTGGCTGAGGAACTCCGTCTCGACGAGCACATCGCCGATGCCGACCTTGTGATCACCGGCGAGGGGTGGTTGGACAGGAACTCCTATGACGGGAAGGTTGTCGGAGGTGTTGGTTTTTATGCCGCAGCGGCCGGTGTGCCACTGTTGGTAATAGTTGGTGGTGCAGATCCTGAGGTGGCTGGCCGGCCCGAGGTGGTCTCGTTGTCGGCCCGGTTTGGGATGGCTCGCGCTATGGCCGAGCCGACAGCCCTAGTGGAGATAGTCGTGGGTGAGGCCCTAGCCCGTCGATAGCGTGTGGGCAATGTCTGTCACTGTCCGTATCCCCACCACCCTCCGTCCGTTGACTTCAGGGCAGTCAGAGGTCTCTGTTGAGGCTGGCACCGTGGGTGAGGCTCTGTCGGCACTGGACGCTGCTTACCCGGGTTTCACTGAGCGCATAACTGATGAGGCTGGTTCTCTTCGACGCTTCGTAAATGTCTTCGTGAGTGATGAGGATGTCCGCTTTCTAGATGGCCTTAGAACCGTTATTCCCGCAGATGGAACGGTGGCTATTGTCCCAGCCGTGGCCGGTGGATGAACTGGGGACAGGTCGGAGTCAGAATTGAGACCGATCAGCGCGCCGCCCACGTTGGAAAACCTCTAATCCGCTGGTTGGATTGGCACTCGCAGCAAGAGAGTGCCAGCGGTCGCTCTCGTGCACTGCTGTTCCACCCGATCGACCAACTCACCGACCGAATACATGACTGAAAGGTATTCCTGATGGCGAAAATCATCACTTTCGACGAGACAGCCCGCCGATCCCTTGAAAAGGGTATGAACCAGTTGGCTGATGCCGTACGGGTCACGCTCGGCCCGAAGGGCCGCAACGTGGTCCTAGAGAAGAAGTGGGGTGCCCCCACAATCACCAACGACGGTGTGTCCATTGCCAAGGAGATCGATCTCGAGGATCCCTACGAGCGCATTGGCGCTGAGTTGGTGAAGGAGGTCGCCAAGAAGACTGATGACGTTGCCGGTGACGGCACTACCACAGCCACCGTGCTGGCTTGGGCAATGGTTCGTGAGGGTCTCCGCAACGTTGCCGCTGGTGCAAACCCGATGTCGATAAAGAAGGGCATTGAAGCTGCGGTGTCTGCCGCAGTCGAATCCATTCGTAGTTCGTCCCAGGATGTCTCCAGCGATAAGGAGCAGATTGCCAATGTGGCCGCTATCTCGGCTGCCGACCCGGAGATCGGGGCCATGATTTCCGAGGCCATCGACAAGGTGGGTAAGGATGGGGTGATCACCGTCGAAGAAGGTCAGACCTTTGGAATGGAGATGGACCTCGTGGAGGGCATGAGATTCGATAAGGGCTATATCTCTCCTTACTTCGTAACCGATCCCGACCGTATGGAGGCTGTTCTCGAAGACCCTTACCTCCTTTTCGTTGGGTCCAAGGTCACCGCAGTGCGCGATCTCGTGCCGGCGCTTGAAAAGGTCATGCAGACCAGTCGCCCGTTACTCATCGTGGCCGAGGATGTTGAGGGCGAAGCGTTGGCCACGCTGGTCGTGAACAAAATCCGTGGCACCTTCACTGCAGCAGCAGTCAAGGCCCCGGGCTTTGGTGATCGTCGCAAAGCAATGCTCCAAGACATGGCCATCCTTACCGGTGGTCAGGTTATTTCTGAGGAGGTCGGTCTTAAAGTCGATGCTGTCTCACTTGACATGCTCGGACAGGCTCGGAAGGTCGTTGTCAGCAAGGACGAGACAACAATCGTCGAGGGTGGCGGTGACGAAGCCGACATCTCTGGTCGTATCGCCCAGATTAAAGGCGAGATTGACAACACTGACTCGGACTACGACCGTGAGAAACTCCAAGAACGCTTGGCCAAGTTGTCCGGCGGTGTGGCCGTTCTGAAGGTTGGCGCGGCCACCGAAGTTGAACTTAAGGAAAAGAAGCATCGCATTGAAGATGCAGTCAGTACTACGAAGGCGGCTATCGAGGAGGGTGTCGTGGCCGGCGGTGGGGTAACACTGCTTCGCGCTCAGGTGGCGGCCACTGAGGCTGGAGAATCCCTGAACGCCGACGAGGCCACAGGTGCTCGGATCGTTGCTAAGTCGCTTGAGGCCCCTCTAACCCAGATCGCAGTTAACGCTGGTCTTGAAGGTGGTGTAATCGTGGAGAAGGTACGCAATCTTGAGGGTTCGTTTGGCCTGAACGCGGCTACCGGCGAGTATGAAGACCTAGTTGCTGCGGGCATCATCGACGCCGCCAAGGTCACGCGTTCAGCGCTTCAGAATGCTGGTTCCATTGCTGCACTGTTTCTGACCACTGAGGCTGTTATCGCCGACGCTCCCGAGAGTGCTGCTGGTGGCGGAATGCCGGATATGGATTTCTAGGAACAGGACTTTCTCGAGCGGGACCTCTCGTTCGAACGAGTACGTGACGGGCGCCTTCTGGGGCGCCCGTTTCGCGTTCTCAGTCTGATCCTGTTGACTGGAGGCTGTGTTGATTGGAGAAATGACTTGCTGCCCGGGGCCGTTTCGGTGAACCGGGGCCGGACTGCTCGGGTGCTGACCCGTCGGGTGGACGCCGAGGGCAACCGCCGCGTCCCTGATGAGTTGATAATTGAGGAACCCATGTCGATTCGTCTTGATGGTGAGTTGATTGCCACCACGATGCGTACTCCAGGCGATGACTTTGAACTGGCTATCGGCTTCTGCGTTACAGAGGGTGTCATGGGTGATGCTCCCTTGCGCTCGGTCCGCTACTGCGGGGAAGGGAAAGCTGACGAGTCTGATTACAACGACGTCACCGTCGATACCGGTGGGAAGGCACCAGTCCCTACGCCCCGGCTGGGACCGGCCTCGTCTTCATGTGGCATTTGCGGCACTGTTGCCATCGACGACCTCCTCAAACGTCTTCGGCCGCTGGAGGTTGAACCATTTGACGTTGAGGTGTTGGTCTCCATGGCCAACCGCATTGAGGGGCAGGCCTTGTTCTCAAGCACCGGAGCGGTGCACGCCGCAGTGGCCTTTGACCGCACTGGTCGGTCGCTGGTGCTACGCGAGGACATCGGTCGGCACAACGCAGTTGACAAGGTGGTGGGTCGCTTACACATGGATAGTCGCCTACCAGCAGGTGACCTCGGTCTCTGGGTTAGCGGGCGGGCGTCTTTCGAGATGGCCCAGAAGGCTTGGGCGGCTGGCTTTGCCTGTCTGGTGGCGGTTAGTGGGCCCTCAGCGTTGGCCGTTGAGACGGCTCGAGCTGCCAATCTCCAACTAGCGGGCTTTGCTCGTAGCGATCGGCTAAACCTCTACACCGAGGACTGAGGGCTCCGCCGGCCCCTGCGTAGACTTGATCTCAATGAGTGAACCAGTTTCTCCGTCCGATGGACTAGCTGTCCTGCACCTGTTCCTGAAGGTTTCTGTCAACAGCGATGCCACTTCCGTGAAGGCTGCCGTGGATGCGGCTGCCAGCGCCGGCGACCAGATTGTCCCGGTAGCAGTTCTGGGCCACAAGGCGGATATGGCCATCATGTGTCTGAGTACTGACTTGTGGCGGCTTAGGGATCTTCAGACAGCCCTTGTGGTAGCCGGGCTTGACGTGGTCGACAGTTATTTCAGCATCACTGAGTTGTCTGAGTACGCCCAAGAAGTGCCTGAGGAGATGAAGCGGGCTCGTCTGCATCCAGTGTTGCCACCTGAGGGCAAGCCGGCTTGGTGCTTCTACCCGATGTCCAAGAGCCGCAATGTGGGTGCCAACTGGTTTGAACTTCCCTACGACGATCGCCGTGAGTTGATGATGGAACACGGTGTCTCAGGCCGGACGTTCGCCGGACGCATTCTTCAAGTGGTTACCGGCTCCACAGGTATCGATGACTTCGAGTGGGGGGTCACACTCTTCGGACAGTATCCCGATGATCTCAAGGAAGTTGTTTACAAGATGCGGTACGACCGGGCTTCGGCTCGTTTCGCCGAATTCGGAACCTTCTATACCGGAATGGTTGACGACCTTGATGTTGTTCTAGAGCGAATTGGTTGCGGTTAACCGTGAGCCCTACTCGGGTGGTGGCGCCATCAGACCCCTTGGAACAAGTCCTCTTTGGTATGGACCGGGTGGTGGTGGCTTTCTCTGGAGGCGTTGATTCGGCCCTTGTGGCCCATACCGCCCACACCGTGCTAGGTCCCGATCGGGCTCACGTGGTGACCGCCGTTTCACCCTCATTGGCAGGTGATGAACGAGCTGATGCCGAATTATTGGCAAAGGAGTGGGGGTTGCGTTGGTCGGCGGTTGAGACCAATGAGATGGCCCATGCTGCGTACCGGGCTAACGACGTTGATCGATGCGCCCACTGTAAGGATGCGCTCATGGATGTGCTGGTGCCAATCGCTCAGGCTGATTCGGCCACTGTCGTGCTGGGTGTGAACCTTGATGACCTGGGCGATCACCGGCCCGGTCAACTAGTTGCCGCTGAACGGGGAGCACGGTTCCCTCTCGTTGAGGCTGGCCTAAACAAGAATGATGTTCGGTCCCGGTCTCGGACCCTCGGTCTCCGGACTGCTGACAAGCCGGCTGCGGCGTGCCTGGCATCTCGGGTGCCCTACGGGACTGAGGTAACTGTCAATGTCCTGTCTGGCATTGAACGGGCTGAGGCCGCCCTGCGACGGTTGGGGTTTGACGACCTACGGGTGCGGCACTACGACGACACGGCTCGTATCGAGGTGCCAACTGAACGCCTAGAGGATGTGGTGGCACAGAAAGATGCTGTGGTAGCCGCAGTGAGTAGATCGGGTTACCAATACGTGACGCTCGACTTGGAAGGCCTACGTTCCGGCAATCTCAATGCAGCGCTCTAGTTCCAGTGCTGTCGCAGATGGAATCTGAACCAGATCCGTATGTCCGTTTGGCTGACTTGGCCGCAGAGTTGGTCGATGGGGTGGTAGCGGCCCTACCTGGCTGGGTGTCAAGGTGCATCGCTGACAGCCGCTTAGCAGCGACAGGCGTGGTAGAGGGTGATGTCGTTGCCGCAGGGCGCCGAGCCGCTGATGAAGTGGGAGAACGGTTGCGAACCCTGATGACCACTGACGTAGATGAGCAGTGGACCGGGCCTCTTGCCATTCTGCGTGACGCAACTCTTTACCCAACCGAACTACTTTCTGCCGCTGGCGTGCCGCCAGTGGAACGCGATGCTGATGCTCGGCAAATGTTTCCCGATGATCTGTACGACCTGACACCCGCTTCGTTTGCTGATATTCATCCTGATTTACAGGGCCCAGGTCTGGCGTGGGGGGCGGCCAAGGCCTATGTGCACCGTCTCCGCCACCAGAGAGATCACCGGTGAGAGTCATGGTCTACGCGCCCGACCTTATGGACCGGTCGCGCGTTTCCACCACCGGCGCGAGGGTCGAGTTTGTAGCCGACCCGGTTCAATTGGTGACCGAAGCACTCGAACCTAGTGATCTCGTACTGGTGGACTTGGCCCGATCTGGTGTACTTGATCTCCTGAGCTCGATCGCTGCTCGAACAGTCGGATTTGCCGCCCACGTTGATGAGGCACTCGTTGAGGCCGCACGCGTTGCCGGCTGTGATGAAGTGCTGGCCCGTTCAGTGTTCTTCCGCCGGCTCCCCAAACTGCTTCAATCGGCAACTCGTTCCTGACTAATCGTTGGTAGGACTGGCACATTTTCACTGTCCCGAAACATTGGTGTGACAGTCATGTGATGAAACTCGACCATCCTGTCGGTTGACCTAACTGCACAGGTGCTCTGATGCGCCCCCTGAAAGGGCTCTCCTGATGGATTTAGGCCTACGGGTCGACGAGGGAGGCCGAGCCGGCTGGTCTCGACCGTAGGATCCACGGTGAGCCGGCATACAACTAGTGCTCGAAGGGTTTGGTGCGGCCTGACCGGTTGAGTGGGTCAATGTCGGTACTGTCGTGGGAGTGCCTGGCTTTGATTTGTCCGACCTGCTTGGAGACCAGTCCCAGCAGGGGCATACATTCTGTGCCGCCCTGACTAGTCGGCTTGATGAGCATCTGGCGGCAGTTTTCTCAGAGGCCGAGGTACCGACAGGAGTTGCCATGGTCGCCCTTGGTGGTTATGGCCGCAGCGAACAGTGTCCTGGGAGCGACCTAGACGTGGCCCTGGTTCATTCTCCCGGTATTGATATGACTGGTATCGCTGAGCGGGTCTGGTACCCACTTTGGGATGCTGGTCTAAAGCTCGGCCATCAGGTGGGCACGGTAGATCAGCTTTTGGAGGTAGGCCGCGAGGACCTCGAAATGGCTACGAGCCTTTTATCCACACGGAGGGTTGCTGGCGCCCTCGATCTAGTTGATGACTTGGCTGGGAGGTCACTAGGCCAGTGGCAAGCGCGCTCGCGCCGCAATCTCAACCAACTGCAGGAGGCGGTCGCTGCGCGGCACGCCCGGTTTGGCGAGGTGGCCTTTCTTCTCGAGCCAGATCTCAAGGAGGCTCGGGGCGGACTACGCGATGTCCACAGTCTGGTTTGGTTGGAAAAGGCCACGGTTCCCATCCTCCGCGACGTCGAGTCGGCTGGTCTGGCCGCCGCCTTTGAGACGCTGCTGGCTGTTCGGGTCGAACTCCATCGTTTGACCGGACGGCGATCCGACAAGCTCCTGTTGGAACTCCAAGACGATGTGGCAGTTGCTCTCGGCTTACCTGATGCAGATGTTCTAATGGCCGAAGTCTCTACCGCTGGACGGACTATTGCCTGGACCGTTGAGGGAGCAGCTCGTCGCACGCTGCGAGCCGCACGCCGACGGGGACCTATGAAGGTTTTGTCTGGCATGCGCCGCCAACAGGTTGGGCCGGGTTTGGTACTTGATGACGGTCGACTTGAATTGACCAGTGAAGCGGATTTGGAGGACCCCTTGGTCGTCCTTCGTTGCGCGGTCACTGCTGCCCACCGTGGGGCGTATCTCCAACGCGGCACCCTGGAGCGTCTAGCGGACTATGCCAAACCGCTCCCAGTCCCTTGGCCTGCTGAGGCTCGAGATTTATTTGTAGAACTGTTGGCAGCTGGCGTATCTGCAGTTCCGGTAATTGAGGACCTGGATCAGGTTGGCTTGTTCGTTCTTATGGTGCCTGAGTGGGAGCCTTGTCGGTCGCGGCCTCAGCGCAACGCATACCACCGGTTCACCGTCGACCGACACCTCATGGAGGCTGCGGCTGAAGCATCGAGGCTAGTTGACCGGGTTGATCGGCCAGACCTGTTGCTGGTTGGGGCACTTTTTCATGACATCGGCAAGGGGTACCCCGGTGACCATACCGCTGCCGGTATCGGTCTACTGGAAGCCATTGCAGTTCGGATGGGTTACGAGAAAGAAGATGTCGAACTCCTGGTGGCCATGGTCAGGCATCATCTATTGCTACCTGACGTGGCTACCCGTCGCGACCTTGACGACGACGGCACTATCCGCCAGGTGGCTGATGCAGTAGGGAACATCCCTCTTCTGGACTTACTTGGCGCCCTGACCGAAGCAGACTCGATTGCCACCGGACCGTCAGCTTGGAGCAGTTGGAAGGCGGGTTTGGTCGGAGAACTAGTGGAGCGCACCTCTCACTTGCTGGCGGGTGGCGACGTGGGCGACTTGGTCGGGGCGTCTTTCCCTGATGCTGAGCAGCAGGCGCTACTCGATGATGGGCGCTTCCTGGTAAGTGGCGAGGGCTATAAACTGACGGTGGTAGCGGCTGATCGACCCGGCACGTTCGCAAAGGTTGCCGGTGTGCTGGCTCTCAATGGTGCTGATGTGCTGGGCGCTTCGGCTCACTCTGAGTATGGCCGGGCGCTTTCGGTCTTCCGTGTCGGCTCGGTGCTGGGCGGCGAACCTAATTGGACTCAAATAGCAGAACAGGTGGACCGAGCGCTGGCGGGACGGCTTGCAGTGGCAGCTCGTCTAGGTGACCGGTCTCGGACCTACCGTCCTGTCCGGCTGGCCGCCCGTCCAGCCCGCCCTACTGTCACGGCTGACAACATCTCGTCGACAACTGCCACCGTGCTGGAGGTGACCTGCCCTGACGGGGTTGGTGTCCTTTATCGGATAACGAGGGCCTTCGCTGAGCTGGATCTGGACATTGTTCGGGCCCATGTGCAGACCCTCGGTTCCGATGTGATCGGTGCCTTCTATGTGCGTGACCCGTTTGGCGTCAAGATCACTGATCCTGACCACCTTCTTGAGGTGGAGTTGTCGGTACTTCGATGGGTGGCTGTCAACTTCTGATGCGGCTACCTAATCCGCCTACGGTGTATACATGAATGTTTCTTCTGGTCCTCCGAGCCAAGTTGACTTACTTCGGTGGGCAGAAGCGTTGGCGGCGTCGGCCATGACTGGAATCGGCTTCACCGAGTCCCTCTACGAACGGGAGCGGTACGAGGAGATTCTCCACGTAGCAGGTGAGATACGTGCACGATCTGACGCTTTGTCCGGTCGTACGGTCGATTCCACAGATCTGGTGTCAGAGTGGTATGACGGTATCGGCCAGGGCGTAAAGGGTTATGTCACACCTAAAGTCACCGTGGGAGCGGTGGTTGGTAATGACGCTGGCGAGATGCTGCTGGTCCAGCGATCTGGATCGGGAGTTTGGCTGTATCCGACTGGGTGGGCCGACGTTGGCTATTCGCCAGCCGAAGTGGTGATTAAAGAGGTCCTTGAGGAGACTGGTATCGAATGCGAGGTAGTGCGCCCTATCGCCATCCTTGACGGACTGCGGCTAGGTATCACCAGCATTCCGCTGTACTCGCTGGTTTTTCACTGCCGCATGAAGGGTGGCAAGTTGAAGGCCCATCCTTTGGAGTGCTTGGACGTGGGTTTCTTTGCCGAGGATTCCCTACCTGAAGGCCACGCTTTACCTCTTGAGTGGGTATCTGAGGCTTTTGCGGCTCTCCGGGGCGAGACAATGGAGGTCCGTTACGACCGCCCCAGAGATCCACTCTGGGAAGGAGATACGACCCTTCAGGGAGACTTGGGGATCGGCTGACCAGTTCCAATCCCCGGTAAGTGTCGGAATGGCTCAGGTGTCAGGTTGGTTTCGGAGGAAGTCTTCTACTTCAGCCACCAAACGGTCGGGGTTTTCGGTGGTTTCCTCATCGAACGTAGCTTCCAACTGCTCGACGTACTCGGCTGTGCTCTCATCCTCTGCAACTAGTTCAGTGACCTGGCGCTCGTAGTCAGCAGCAAGAATTTCTAGGTCAGTGCGCGGCACGTCAACTTCAAACACCTGACAGAGCCGGTCCACTAGCGCTAGGGCAGCTTTAGGAGATGGGGCATTGGAGACATAGGAGGGAACGCTGGCCCAAAACGTCGCAGTCATTACGCCGCGATCGCGCAGACCTGCGGCCAGTACACCAACGATGCCTGTCGGCCCCTCGTAGGTGGAAGGAGACAAGTCGAGGCGTGCTGCCAACTTGGCATCGTCAGTGCCGCCGTACACCTGCGTGGGGCGACTGTGGGGAACATCGGTCAGGAGCGCCCCCAAGGTGCAGACCATTGAGGCGTCAAATGCTTTAGCGGCATAGGCCAAGTGGTCCACAAAGGTCCTCCAGCGCAACTGGGGCTCGTGGCCGATGGCGCATACCAAGTCGTGGTCGGCATCGGGCACTCTGGCCACATAAATCGACGTGGATGGCCAAACGATCTGTCGTATGTCGTCCTCGTTGAGACACACGTTGGGGCGGGCTACCGTGAAGTCGAAGAAGTCTTCGGCATCGATAGTGGCTACGTGAACAGCTTCGTAGTGATCACGGATGTAGCGGGCGGCCGTGGAACTGGCCTCACCAGCGTCGTTCCATCCCTCAAAGGCGGCAAGCAGGACCGGTGAACGAAGGTCGGTTGGCGCCTGGTCGACAAGCCAAGAGAGGTGTGGTGCGGGGTCGACTGCCATCCGGCCGGAGGCTAGCCAGACTCTGGGTAATGTGCGCCGGGGCTAACTCGAGAGGCCCCTGCCGCTGGTGGGACCCGGTGGGAGTCCTAGGCTCGCCGGATATGGGTAATAAACAGGTAAGTAGAACGCAGGTAGAGCGAGTGGGCCGAATTGAGGTCCGTGAAGCCACGACAGTCGATGACAACTTGATTGACGCCATGGGTCGACTCATCCCACAATTATCTAGCTCAAACCCACCACCTGATGTTGACGCTCTCAGAGCCATCGTCTCGTCTGAATGCTCGATTCTCCTGTTAGCCGTTGACCCCGATGTTGATAGTGGCCATGCTGGGAAAGTGGGAAGAGTTGGAGAGGCGAAAATCCTGGGGAGCATGACCCTGGCTCTCTTTCGCATCCCCACCGGTCTGCGCGCCTGGATTGAAGACGTAGTAGTTGACGACGCAGCTCGGGGCCAGGGTGTGGGAGAGGCACTGAGCCGGGCAGCTATTGACCGCGCCCGAGAAGCTGGTGCCACCACAATCGACCTGACATCTCGGCCGTCCCGGGCAGCGGCGAACCGACTCTATGAGCGGCTTGGTTTCAACGAGCGAGCGACCAACGTCTACCGCCTCTCACTCTCCCTAGAAGTATGACCGCTATTACTCCCTTGCTGACTGACCTCGACGAGGCCCAGGTGCGCGTGGACCTGGCGGCTGCCTTCCGTCTGGCTGCTCGGTTTGATCTTCATGAGTCGGTGGCTAATCACTTCAGCGCTGCAGTGTCCTCCGACGGTAAGCAATTCCTATGCAATCCGAAGTGGCGGCACTTCGGATTGGTTCGGGCCAGCGAACTCGTCTTGTTGGATGCTGATGATCCGTCGACCATGGATAGACCCGACGCGCCAGATCCCTCGGCGTGGTGTATCCACGGGGCGGTTCACAGTCGGATTCCTACAGCTCGGGCTGTTCTGCACTGTCATCCGCCCTACGCATCGGCACTGATTGGGCTAGGAGATCCGACCATCCCCCCGCTAGATCAAGCTACTGCTCGGTTTTGGGGCCGCACTGTCTACGACATGGAGATGGCAGGGCCGCCCGACGATCCGGCTGAGGGAATCAGGGTGGCTGAAGCCCTTTCGGGTTACTCGGTCATGATGATGGGCAACCACGGGGTGACCGTTGTTGGTGAATCGGTAGCCCATGCCTTTGAAGAGCTTTACTATCTGGAGCGTGCCTGTCGGACAACGGTGTTGGCCCTGTCGACCGGGAGACGGTTACGTCCGATGAGCGATGAGTTGGCTAACTCGGTGGCTCGTATGTGGGAGCGGTTCACTGATCAGGGGGTAGCTCATTTCAATGAGTTGAAGGCTGTACTCGATTGTGAAGACCCGACTTACCGGGATTAGCGAGTGGTGGGTGAGATAAGCAATCAATCGGTGGGGTCGACTGACTCTCAGGCGCACCTGCGGACTGCCAATCGAGCACTACTTGAACACGTAGTCTCATTATTTGGGACTGAGCGGGCGGGCGAGTTGGTTGACTGCTATGCACCTGACTGGGTTCTCGAGCTCCCGTTTGCTGATCCTCCGGTTCGTCTTGAGGGGAAGAAGGAGGTCGGCTCCTACCTAGGTTCACGCCTCGGTATCTTTGTGTTCACGCTCGCGCTGAATGCCGTGCATGAGTGTTTGGACCCTGACCTTCTAGTGGCCGAGTACGAATCCGATGGCTACGTCAGGAGCACTGGCAAGCCCTACCGCAATACTTACATTGCTCTGTGGCGGTTTCGGGACGGAAAAGTTTGTGGGGTCAAGGAGTTCCCCAACCCAATGGTGGCCGCTACCGCTTTGATGCCCGGCTCATCGGTTAGCACTAGCGATCCACACAAGCCCACAGACCTCGCTAGCGACGAGGAGCATCAGCTGTGAGTGCTCCGTCGGAGGTTCGGCCGCCCTTTCCTGTCGGGTGGTTCGCTGTTGCTTGGGTTGATGAAGTACCCGAGGGCGCCATGGTGCCGTTGGCTGTCTTTGGTCAGGACTTAGCGGTGGGTCGCATGTCATCTGGCCGTGCGCTGGTGACCCACTCGGTGTGTCCTCACCTAGGCGCTGACCTGGCTGCCGGTGGCTATATCGACAATGACCAGGTGGTCTGCCCACTTCACAATTGGTGTTTCAACCATCTTGGAGCCTGCATTTCGGCTACTGACGATCCGATACCAGAAACTGCTCGACTAAGGGTGTGGCCCACTGAGGTTGCCAACGGCACCATTTGGGCCTACAACGGTCGTGACGGCGAAGAGCCGACGTTGTCGCCGCCCGATACCAGCATCGCCTGGAGCAGCGGTAGACGGCTCAGCGAGGGCCAGGACGGTCATCCAGAGGATGTCTTAGCCAAAATGCTTACTGGTGTCGGTGTGATTGACGGGAGTCCGGTAGACAACTCTCCCAATACATGGGTGGGGAGAGCCGCCGACGGCCTGAGGGTGTCAGTTTGTGGCCCGGGAACGTTATTGCTTCAAGGGCCGGGTGGCGAGTCAGAAGTTGTTCACGTGACACCGGTGGACGGCTTCGGGGTGGATGTTCGGACTAGCAGCACCGTGCCCAGTTCCGGAATTGTTGAGGACCAGACTTCCTTCAGAAACTGGTACCGCCGGTTTGACCGCTCACTCGCTCCGAGTCGTTCTCGGCCCCGCTTAGGTCGTGCTGGGAGAAGAGCTGCTCAGGAAGATCGGCCAACAAAGCCTTCCATTCCGTAGGGCCTGTATGGCCCGATGCACAACTGTTCAAGCACCCCGATGCCCATTCGGTCGCCCATAGTGGCCCGCATGAGGTGCTGGCAGTGCTGATTCTCAAATGCTTGGTCGTCAACGGTGTCCATGTCCCACCTTTCTGATGTCATAGCCAAGTCGCCTTTCCATGCACCGTGGCCCCACTCGGGGTGGTGGTAGCCAATTCCTTTCATTCGGAAACTGAAGATCCGCTCTAGGTGGAAATCGTGTCGCAACCCATCGTCAACTGCAATAAACGACAGGTCAGCGGTGTGGGCTAGGCGGCTTCCTTTGTCGAACTGCAGGCGGTGTTCGTGAGCCCGCATGTGCTGGGCCGCAGCGTCCTCAATGCCTGGCAGTTCGGCCAGAGTGTCGTAAGTCGGTAGAAGGGCACCCACGCTGGATAGCGGCCGTCCTAGCGAGTCCTCGAACAGTTGGTAGTGGACGCAAAGATCATCAAAGTTCAGTGGAGCCCAGAGAAAGAAGAGGCTGGATTGGCCTGGTGGAACCGGGGCGCCCCGTGGGTCACCCCCGGCTAGTGGGCGGATACCCCACGAGCGGTCCTTGGTGCCCCGGGTGGTGTTCGGATCGAACGTTATCTGTTGGCCGTTGAACTTAATCCAGCCTGTCCAGCGGCCCATTTGGGTGAAGCGTGTGGAGTCCATCGTATGTCGAATCGCCCCACCCCAGTGATGGCGGGGCTCTTCGACGTTGCCGGTTCGTCCCTCAAAGGTCAAATCGCAGGAGAAGTCAGTCTCGTTCGACTCGAGCACTATCCGGCACGACTGCATCGGCTCAAGAATTTCTAATCGGAATGGACCGACCACTTGATCGGCCGGATCTCCTGTGGCACGCGAAGATGCGTGGAAGGCATGCTGTACGCCATCTACGGCGATGCTGATACCGCAGTCCCGGATACCTAAATGCGGGTAAAGGGCGGTGCCGATGCCGAAGTACAAATCGCCATTGGTCGAATAGCCGTTGAACCAGTAGCGCTCGTAGACGTCTTTGTCGCTGGACGCCGGCATGGCGATCGGCTCTGGGGTTTGGTGAATCGGGTAGTCGTCGAACCTGCTGAGCATCAGACTGTTCCTTTACTTAGGTCGAGCCATGTCACCAGACCAACTTCGGTCCCCCGCGTTCACCGGGCCAGCGTGACCCACCGATGGTGTCGGCGTGTGGCCAGAAGGCAACTGGGTCTAGCGGCCCGGCGTTGGTAATCGAACGCTCTTTGTGACGTGATGTCACCAACTTGGACTCGACCAGGCTCTCCATGGGCAGCAGCGCTGTGTACGGGTCCCAAGGGCTGTCCCGCAGTATCAGTTCGGCGTCAAGGGTTTCAATGTGTACCGGTTCACTGACCTGACGGACGTGCACGACGTGTGGTGGAAAGTCCCACTGACCTTCGGTGCCGCCGATAGCGCGGGAATACTTGGTCCACCATTCGTTGTGGACGACCTCGGTCCCATTGGTGGTTGCTTCTTCGGTGACTGTGCCCCGGAACTCCAAGAACGTATACCCCTGGTGACAGCAGGTAGCTTCGATGCGTTCACCTAGGCGGAAGTATCGGGTGGTGCATGGAAACTTTGGCTGACCATTGGTTTCGGCGCTCACGAAGATTGCTGCTTCCTGATCGATGCCGATACCAAGTGAATACTGGCCTTTGATCCCCTTCCAAACAGCGTCGACTTTGGTCGAAACGCCATATTCGGGCTCGTTACGGATCGGTACGCAGTAGATGCCGAGGTACACGTTTGGGCTACCGGTGGGCTCAATTCCAGGAGGTAGGAGGGTTGCGATGCGCTCTGGATCGCTCTGGTAAACGATATTCAGTTTCGGGTGCGCGGCAATTTCAGCCGGGCGCGCGGATGGGCTGGCAGGTGTGGTGTCAGACATCGCTCCAGCCTGTCTTACCGTCGCCCCTCAGGTCCAATTGGTCTATGGGGTTGGGTTCTGGTCCGGTTGGTGGCGGGCTTGCTTGGCCGCCAGGCGTTTGGCCACCTTTACGTCGTTGCGCTCCACCGCCGTTTTGGCTGCAACCATTACTAGTTGAACGACAGTAAAGACGATGGACAAGAGGACCAGTACCGGCCATCCGATAATGAGCCCTATCACGAGAGCAATCATGCCGAGGACGGTGGAGAGGATCACGGTACGGACCTTAGAGGAGTAGAACCTGACTTAGAAGTCTCCGGCGCCGGCCCGTAACAACCGGAGACTGTTGTCCACCGAGCTGAGGTCATCGGCGTCCATTCCATCTAGACCGTATTCCACGTTGGCGAGCGCAGCGGCCGCGTCAGCAACCAACAATCTCCCTGGGGGGGTTATCTCAGCGAGCGTGGTTCGCCGGTCGGTGGGGTGGGGGATCCGCACCACCAGTTTGTCGGCTTCCAGACGGTCGATGGTGTTAGTGACACTTGCGGGGTGCACTTGGAGGCGCTCACCGATACGGGCCAGGGGCATCGCACCTGTCTGGGTAAATGAGAGCAGGGCCAGTGCCTCAAAGCGACTGAAAACTAAGCCAAATGGGCTTAAAGCGGCATCGATCCGCTTTAGCAGGATCTGATGGGCGCGCGTAATCGACGTAGCGGCTGTCATTGCTTCGACAGCTCCCCAGCCGCGATCTTTCCAGTTGCGGCGGGCCTCGGCGATCGGGTCGAATGGGAGAGGCATAGACACATCGTAATCAAATATTTGGTTGCCCGATAGTCGGACATCAGAGTATTATACTGATTGTGAACGATCCTATAGAAAATCACCGTTTCCGCACGCTTTCAGGGGTTCCGGTGGACGTCGTATACGGCGATGGCCCAGAGCCTGGGGAGTTTCCATATACCCGGGGTGTACACGCTGAGATGTACCGGTCGCGGCTCTGGACGATGCGGATGTTCGCTGGGTTCGGCACAGCAACCGACACCAACGCTCGCTTTCGCGAATTGCTAGCCGCTGGGGGTACTGGTTTGTCCACGGCATTCGATATGCCAACCCTGATGGGACGAGATTCCGATCATGATTGGGCGTTGGGTGAAGTTGGGCGAGCCGGCGTGGCCGTTGACACTGTCGAAGACATGGCCGACCTGTTCGCCGGTATTGATCTTGGTGCTGTTTCCACTTCAATGACTATCAACGGGCCAGCACCCATACTTCTGGCCATGTATGTGGTCGTAGCCGAGGAGGGGGGTGTCGATCGAGAGCATCTGTCAGGCACTCTCCAGAACGACATCTTCAAGGAGTATCAAGCTCAGAAGGAGTACATCTTCCCGCCTAGGCCGTCGGTGCGTCTGGTCACAGACGTAATTAGGTTCACGGCCGCTGAGATGCCCCGTTGGAACCCGGTATCGGTTTCCGGTTACCACATTCGTGAGGCCGGATCGACCGCTGCCCAAGAGTTGGCTTTTACACTCGCAAACGGCTTTGCCTACGTGGAGGCTGCGGTTGCCGCCGGCTTGGCCATCGATGAGTTCGCCCCTCGACTCAGTTTCTTCTTTAACAGCCATCTTGATTTCTTCGAAGAAGTGGGAAAGTTTCGAGCGGCGCGTCGTATCTGGGCCCGATGGATGCGTGACCGTTACGGAGCCACCGACGAGCGAAGCATGAAGTTACGGTTCCATACGCAGACGGCTGGTGTGTCGCTTACCGCTCCTCAGCCCGAAGTCAACATCGCTCGTGTTGCTCTTCAGGCTCTGGCAGGAGTACTTGGAGGTACTCAGAGCCTCCACACGGACTCATTTGACGAAGCCCTGGCGTTACCCAGTGAGGATGCAGCCCGTATCGCATTGCGGACCCAGCAGGTGATAGCGCATGAGACCGGGGTGACCAACGTGGTCGACCCCCTAGGTGGTTCCGCCTACGTGGAGTGGATGACCGACGAAATGGAACGTCGGGCTGAAGAGGTATTTGCCCACCTTGAGGATTTAGGGAACGGTTCACTACTTGAGGGTGTCTACGCCGGGATTGAAAATGGCTGGTTTGTCGGGGAGATCGCCGATGCCGCGTATCGCTACGAGCGTGAGGTCAACGCCGGCGAGAGGATCGTTGTCGGCGTCAACGCCTTTACAGAGGGAGACGATCCGTCAAAGCGCCGTCTGTTGCGTATCGGCCAGGATACCGAGGACCTCCAACTCAAGCGTCTTGCCATTGTTAAGCAAGCACGAGACAACACTGCCGTAGCCGAAACCCTGGCTCAAGTAGCTACTGATGCCATTGAACCGTCTACCAACCTGATGCCAGCGCTGATCAATGCTGCACGGGCCCGAGTCACTGTTGGTGAGTTGGTCGACGTTCTTGAAGCCAAGTTCGGAACATATGTCGAACGGGTGGTGGTTTGATGTCCAAGTCACCTGAGGAGGTCGGTGGATTTAAAAACCACCCACCCATACGGGTAGTGCTGGCCAAACTAGGGCTTGACGGCCACGATCGTGGCCTCAAGGTGGTTGCGCGCATGCTGCGCGACGGCGGTATGGAAGTTGTATACCTTGGCTTACGCCAGACCACCGAAACGATTATTGACGCTGTGGAACAGGAAGATGCCGATGTGGTCGGGATCTCGATGCTCAATGCTGGTCATCTCACCCTGGGGCCCCGCATGGTAGGGGCCCTTGCTGACGCCGGCTTAGACGTACCCGTGGTTATTGGTGGAATCGTCCCCGACGAAGACCTTCCGGCTTTGGTCGACGCGGGTGTAGCTGGCGTGCTGGGACCGGGCGCGTCCGCCGATGAGGTCGTGGCTTGTGTCGTGGCGGCCGCCGACTCCCGGGGTTGATCCCAGTTTCCGGGGTAGTCCGTTCGGTCGCTGAACTGGTGGCTGCTGCTCGCGGTGGTGAACGTCGGGCGGTAGCCCGTCTTCTTACCTTGGTGGAACGAGGTGGGGCCCTGGCCGACGAGGTAGCTGAACGGTCTTGGTCAGCCCTTGGCGGTACTCCAGACGAAAGTGCCGACGGAAGGCGCGCCCATGTAATCGGTGTTACCGGGCCACCGGGGGCCGGCAAATCAACTCTTGTCGCAGGCTGGATGATTCGTCTCGTTGAACGCGGTTGTCGGCCAGCGGTGCTGGCTGTCGATCCCTCGTCACCGCTAACCGGTGGCGCCATTTTGGGTGATCGCGTACGTATGGCTGATGCGACCGCAGCGGGCGTCTTTATTCGTTCAATAGCTACTCGGGGGCATGCCGGGGGGCTCGCCTTAGCTGTGCCGGGCATGGTTCGGGTTCTAGAGCTTGGTGGCTTCGACCCAGTGGTAGTCGAGACCGTAGGTGTCGGCCAAGTTGAGGTCGACGTGGCATCAGCAGCCGACACTGTGCTGGTCGTGGTCACGCCCGGGATGGGTGATGCCGTGCAGGCGAATAAGGCAGGGTTACTAGAGGTGGCCGACCTATTCGCTGTTAATAAGTCTGACCGCCCGGATGCCGCTGACGTCCGACGTGACCTGGAGCTCATGTTGGACCTGTCGGGCCTGACTGGGCACCACCGCGAGGGCGTGAATGATCGTCCATCGATTACCTCAACGGTGGCCACCACCGGGGTCGGTTTGGGCGAGCTGGCTGACGCGACCGAAACCCACTTAGTTAAGTTGTCGGCCGCTGGCATCCTTGGGGCCCGACGTGAAGAACGCTGGCGGTCGGAAGTCCGGTCCCACCTAGACCGGCTGCTCCTTGATTCTTCTCACCACCTCGTCAACGGCCTCATCCGGGGGAGCCTCATGACTGGAGATGCAGCCTCGTACGGTACGTCTCCGGCAGCCGTGGCCCGTGGGTTGGCGCTGTTGTTAGCCGAGCAGATGACCGAACATTTGGATGGTGTCGTGGAGGACGATCGTTAGGCTTTCGCATCGTGGTGGCTAACCCCCTCTCGCTTCCGGCGCGCCTGTGGCGGGACCACGGAACGACGCTCATCCGGTTCTCCCGGGTGTCCATGGTCAACGTATTTATTGGTCAGTCCCTTCTGTTTCTATTCCACAGTGTCATTGGATGGCCAGGAGCGTTTGCCAATATGGCTGCTGTGGCGGTAAGTAGTTGGCCGGCCTACTGGTTGAGTCGCCACTACGTCTGGGAGCAAGAGCAGGGAGGCCACACGGTAGGCGAGATTGCACCGTTCTGGATGCTCTCGTTTGCCGGACTGTTTCTTTCCACCGCAACTGTTGGTGTTGTCGACTCCATATTTGGGGGAGCGTTGTCGGTGCAACTGGCAAATGCTGGCGCGTTCGCCGCCCTTTGGATTGTGCGATATCTGGTCTTCCACCATGTGATCTGGGGCGAAAATGACAGCGACACCGCCAGCGGAGAACCTGAAGGAAGTTGAGTCGGTGGCAGCCACTGCAGGAGATCGCTTCGACGAAGTGTTTAAACATGCGGTGGCGGCTCGTGGATTCATGCCCGATGAAGAAGGTCAAGCTCTTTTCCTGCATGCAAGACGGTGTGGAGCCGATGGGCCAGATGGCCCATGGCTTGAGGTAGGCAGTTACTGTGGAAAGTCTGCTTGTTACCTCGGGGCAGCAGCCGAGCACGATGGACGCCAACTCTTTGCGTTGGATCACCATCGGGGCTCAGAGGAGAACCAGCCTGGCTGGGAGTACCACGAGTCTGACCTTGTCGATCCAGCTATTGGGCGGATAGACACGCTGCCGGAGTTTCGGCGCACGATTCACGCGGCTGGCTTGGAGGGCACCGTGGTGGCCTTAGTCGGTGACTCGGTGTCCGTGGCTGCCGTGTGGCGCACTCCACTTTCTCTGCTGTTCATCGATGGTGGACATGGGCCGGAGCCCGCTCACGGCGACTATGAGGGGTGGGTACCGCATTTGGCCGTTGGTGGCCTACTACTTATCCACGATGTATTTCCCAATCCAGTGGATGGAGGCCGCCCTCCGTTCGAGATTTGGAGTCGTGCCGTTAATTCAGGGGTCTTTAGGCAAGTTGATGCTGTCGGTTCACTTCGGATCCTGCGGCGCACCGGTGAGGGCATCTGAAACTGGAATATTGCTCTACCCGCCGAGAGAGTTTGGGGACTTAGTCGTTGTCGGAGACCCGAGCCTCCGTGTCGGTGTTTCTACTTGTCGCGTCTTTGACATCGATAATGTCAGGGAGGCTTGTGTGGTCGGAGAATACGCCCGATGCTGGACTGCAGCCACCGAGGGCATCAGCGGCCAGTATCACTGCAGCAGCGGTGTAGGTCGAGCATTCGTTACTTGGGAAGGTCACTAGCTCCGGGTACACGATGCCGGTCAGGTATCGGCCGTTGGCTTGGCGCATGGGTTGTGTCGCTCGTAACAGTTCCATGGCTGTGGCCCGGTCACCAGCCAGAATATGCGCCAACGCACATTCGCTGGTCTCGGCTGCTGTTGCCCAGTCTTTGTCGCTCACGCACCGCACACCGAGTAACGCGCCGTCAGCATCGGTAATTATGAAATCGTTGCGGCGGGCATTTAGGTGTGCCAGGGCTTCATCTCCAGTGATGGCCCCACCCAGCACCGGGTAGTACCAGTCCATGGCCCAGCGGTCCTTAGGGGTGAACGCACCGTCGGGGCGGGTCCGTAACACATGGGCGAGGTAACCCAGCGACAGTTCCCAGTCAGGACGTTCGTGACCCATTTCTTTGGCTACGGCTACTGCGCACCGCAGACTGTGGCAGATGCTGGACGAGCCGGTGAGTAAGGCGAACGACCAGGGGGTGCCGTCAGGGTGACGGGCCCAGAGGATTTCCCCCTGAGGCGTTTGCAGCTCGAGTACGAAATCTGTGGCGCGCTCTACGACTGGCCACATGGACTCGAGAAACCCCCGATCACCTGTGAGAAGCCAGTGGTGCCATACCCCAGTTGCCACGTAGGCGATGACGTTGGCGTCAAACTTGGCATCCTCGACGCCATCCGCCACGTAGAACTGGTGCCAGGAGCCATTCTCATGCTGGTTGGCGACCAACCAGTGGTAGGCAGCCTCAGCCTCGTCGAGGTGTCCTGTAACCGCTAGAGCCATAGCGGCCTCAATGTGGTTCCACGGATCGGCGTGTCCTCCGGGAATCCAAGGAATCATGCCGTCGGGTAGCTGCCACTCGGCGATGGTCCCAGCGGTGGCTACCAGTTGTTCGGCACCGAGGATGCCCGGGACTTCAGGTAGTGACATGGTTGTGCTCGCGTCTGTCAACTTCTCCGGATGCACGGCGTGCTGAGAGCGGAGGTGAACCTGTTGCGGCTGTTGCGGCCCTGCGCCCGTAGACCACGAGACTTTTGCCCACTATCGGAGCAAAGAGGCGTTCAACCGCACGGGTTGTCCGCGGGGCCTTCACGATGTCCCACGTCAGTAGCCGGTGGTACAACGAGACGGCTCGGCTCTCCTCTATCGGACGGTTAGGCCCAACTGCGCACCGAAGCCACCAATAGGGGCTGTGCAGTGCGTGAACTCGGTGTTCGTCGACCAGTTCAAGACCAGCGGCGGCCATTCGATGCTGCAACTCACCGTTTCCATAGATTCGGACATGACCACCGGGCTGATTTGGGGCGTGATAGTCCTCCGACAGGGCCCAGCAGATCCGTTCCGGTAAGCGGGCTGGGATGGTGACTGCCAAGACACCACCTGGACGCAGGACTCGGACCAGCTCGGCGAGAGCGCCCTCGTCATCGTCGATGTGCTCCATAACTTCTGAGGCAATGATGCGATCGAAGGAGGCATCAGCGAACGGAAGCATTGTGGCGTCACCGTTGGTCGTCTCGAGCACAACACCATCTGCAAGCTCACCTTCTGACCGCATCAGATTGCCTATCGACCGAACCTTTTGCAGTTCCTCAAGTCCAAGGTCACAAGCGATCACATGGCCACCACGGCGGAGCGCCTCGTATGCGTGGCGGCCAAAACCACAGCCGAGGTCCAGCACAGTCTCACCTGCTGCAAGTCCCAGCCGCCCATAGTCAGCGGTCAGCATTGTTCAGCCATTAGGTCGATCAGATCCAGCCAGCAGAGCCCTGTACTGCTCAACTGTGCGGTGGGCTGTGTGTTGCCAACTCCATTGGTCGATAACACGCTGGCGTCCTGCTGCGCCTACTCGTGCTCGTGTCGTGGGATCGTCTAGTGCGGTGCGGATCATTGAGGCGAGGGCCTCGGTGTCGGCTGGAGGTACTTGGAAACAGGTCTCACCGTGGGTGCCGGTGACCTCAGGTAAGGCACCACCTGTGGTGGTTACCAAGGGCACTCCGCAGGACATGGCTTCGATAGCCGGTAGTGAGAAACCTTCATAGAGCGAGGGCACACAGGCGAGTTCCGCCTCGCTATAGAGCTCAACGATGCGTTCGTCGGGCACGCCATGCACCCAGGTAACACAGTTGGTTAGTCCCAACTCAGCGAATACGTTGCTCGACGCGCTGTCGTTTTTTGGCTTACCAATGATGGTCAGTTCCACGTGTCGTTCAGTGCGCAACTTGGCGATTGCTTCGAGTAGATACTTAAGGCCCTTCATCGCAACGTCCGCGCTGGCCGTAGTCACGATTCGGCCTGGTACGCGTTCCACGCCAGGCACCGGAAGGAACAGTTCAGGATCAACACCAACTGGTACCACGTGTATGCGATCTGGATTGACTTTGTGGTCAGCGGCGATGTCCCCGGCTGATGACTGCGAGACGGTCATCACACGCGTCATCCGCTTAGCAACCCGGGTCTGCATCTTGGTGAAGGCGTACCAGCGACGCTTTCCAAACTCTTCCCACCGGGTCCGCGAGTGTTCGATTTCGAGGCGTCGGTCCACGGTGATGGGGTGGTGAATGGTCGATAGAACTGGCAGGCGCTCTCTCCGCTTCATCAGTAGGAGGCCCCAACCAAGACACTGGTTGTCGTGAACTAGGTCAAAGTCACCTCGGCGACCCTTGAGGTATTCCCATGCCCGCATGGAGAAAGCCATCGGTTCAGAGAAGTTTCCGGTACTAAATGAAAGGGCCTCGGCGACGTCCCACTTTGACTTCATCTCCCAGATGCGAGGTTTACGCATCGGGAAGTAATCGTTGAACAACTCGAGGCTGGGCAGTTTTACCAATCCAACCCGATCGTCGAGCACAGGGTAAGGAGGGCCGGCCAAGACCTCAACATGGTGCCCAAGGTCGACAAGAGCTTTAGTCAGGTGACGTGTGTAGACGCCCTGGCCGCCGCAGTGGGGCTTGCCGCGATACGCCAAATAGGCGATACGCAGTTGGCCATCGACCCCTTCGGGCCCAGCGGGGGAACCAGACATCCGATAAGTCTGGCGGGACGCCCTAGTGAACCCTCACTTGGCCACCGGTGACCTATGTCGCCGCTCTAGATTCCATGGCATGCGTGGATTGGTGCAGAGGGTCTCAAGAGCGTCTGTGTCGGCTGTCGGGGACTCTGGTGAAGCGCTGGTGGGATCTATCGGTCGTGGTCTCTGTGTTTTCGTGGGGGTAACTCATGATGATGGTCCGGCTGAAGCCGATCGACTAGTGGAGAAGGTAGCTGGACTACGAATCATGGGAAATGTTGACGGCGTCATGGACCTTTCGGTAAGTGACATCGGTGGCGCTGTGCTGGTAGTCAGCCAGTTCACTCTCTACGGTGATACATCCAGAGGGAGGCGTCCCACTTGGAGTGCCGCAGCGAGGTCCGACCATGCAGAGCCACTAGTCGAACGTGTAGTGGCTGGACTGAGGGAACGCGACATAGAGGTCGCAGTCGGGGTATTTGGAGCGGACATGATGGTAGAGATCCTGAACGACGGCCCAGCGACACTGATGTTGGAGACCTGAGATGGTCGGTGGAACAGGCGTCAGTGGTGAACGGTTCGGGTCGGCGGCCGCCGACTACGCACTCCACCGGGCTGACTTTCCAGAAGCCGGGATTGACCGGCTGGTGACCTTGGGTGTCGGAACTCCCGGGCAGAGACTCCTGGACCTGGGTTGCGGGACCGGAACCCTTGCCCGGCAGTTCGCTGCGCGGGGTTGCACCGTCACCGGCGTCGACGTGGACAGCCGGATGCTCACAGCGGCTCGTGGATTAGCTACTGCAGAGGACTTGCAGATTGAGTGGCTGGAGTGCCCCGCAGAGAAAACAGAACTCCTGTCGGCCTCGTACGACGTTGTCACCGCCGCCCAGTGCTGGCACTGGTTCGACGGCGAAGTGGCGGCCTCCGAAGTTCGACGTCTTCTGGTGACTGGTGGATGCGTGGCAGTTTGTGGTTTCGATTGGCTGCCTTTGCCAGACACGGTCTCTGGGATCACGGATGCACTTATCCAGGCCCACAACCCCTCTTGGACTCTGGGAGGTATCAGGGACCCAGGCCCAGAGGCCGAACGTCAACTGGGCGGCGCAGGTCTCGTGGTGTTCGAGACCTTCACCTTCGACGTGGACGTCCCCTACGCAGTGGATTCCTGGCGGCGGCGAATAGGCGCCAGCGCGGGGATCTTGGACCTCAGCGCCGAATCGGCAGCAGCCTTCGACCTCGAACTGGGAGAAGTGCTAGCCGAGCGCTTTCCGGGCGACTGCCTGATGGCACCGCATAGGGTCTGGGGGTTAGTTGCCTCTAATTGAGCCTGGGAGTGTTCTTGGGAATTTACTGGTGATCCAGCAAAGAGCCCAAAGAAATAGTGCGATTACAACCATGGGCCGCGTGCCGTTTCTCGTGGCCCAAGTCAGACCTATTCGTCGTTCAACCCGTTGGTGAAGCACGGCCTGCTCGCTAATTGCCGTGCGTTGCAGAACCTGTCCCTGCGGATCGACAACTGCGCTAAATCCGGTTGGTGCCGCCTGGAGCACCCATCTCCCGGTCTCTAGCGCCCGCAACTGGCTAGACGCAATCTGCTGGGTCTGCACTTGAGTGAGCCAGTAACTGGCGCCGTTGGTGGGGTTCAAAATGAGCTCCCCACCGTTGAGCACAGCGTCCCGCGAGCGGTGGTCAAAGAAAACCTCCCATGAGATAGTCACCCCCATGGTGCCTAGCGAGGTTTCCAGTACCGCAGGTCCGGTTCCTGGGAGCAAGTCCCGCGCGGGGAGCATGTCAGCAGCAAAGAGTTCGACCACGCTTCGAAGTGGAACAAACTCTCCAAATGGCACAGTCCGGACCTTGTCGTACCAGTCAGCCACCGTACCGTTGGGTTCGATGGCTGTTTGGTAGTTGCGGTTGGCCATTGGATTTTCAGCGTCTTGGTGAAACCAGCCGGGTACTAGGACGGTGTTCAGGCGAGCTGCTTCAGCAGCCAGAGCGTCGGTTGCATCGTCTTTGTAGAGGCGGTCCTCAAGACGCCAGCCGGAGATGGGTGTTGATGCTGGGTTAACCACATTTTCGGGCCAAAGCACCAAGTCGACCGGCATATCCACCTGTTGGTTCGCCTGTAGTTGATTAGCAAAGACCTGTGCGGCACCTGTGGGGGTTGCCCGAGTGCGTTGAGCTCCACCACCCTGCACAATGGCTACATCCAGTGTGCCGATTGGTCGACCGGTGGGCGCCGCTGAGGCGACGATGGAGGCCAAGACCACCGCGGTGAAGATCAGAGTCGTAGTGATGGTTGAAGCTCGGTCGCGTTGGCGTCCATCACATATTGCTGAAATTCCGATGCCGATCGCCACGGTCATCGCTACCAATAGAAGAGGCCCAGCAATTCTGACTATCGGGGCTAGTGGGCCGCCAGCCTGCCCGAGGGCAATGGTCGCTAGTGGAGCCCCGCCGAATGGCACACTCCACCGAGCTAATTCAGCGAGGGTAACTGTGCCAACTAGGCCGAGTCGGCGCCATCTTCCGGGTGGGACGGCGGCGGCGGCTAATCCAATCCACAGGGCGTGAAGCAACCCTGCGACCACCCAGCCAGGTGGAGTGAGGTCCAGCATCCAGAGTGTGGAGGGGAAGGCCCAGGCTGCACCGACCAATAGACCCCGGCAGAATCGCGAAGCGGTGGGGCGATTAGCGATCAGACGATCCAGGAGTGCTAGCCCGAAGAAGGCGGCTGGCCACCATCCCCACGGGGGCACTGCGGCAGCAATCAGTAGACCAGCGGCAACCGCCCGGGCCGCTGGGGCCAAACTTCCTTGGTTCAGTGGGCTACCACGGCCAACCGTTGAATGTCTGAGACAAGACCAACACCTCGAATTTCCAAAGAGTCGACTTCGTCGATCTTGATCCATGGCGGTAGGTCAGCCACGTCGCAGTTGGCAAGAATCTGCCCAGGTTCTGCCACTGCGCAGAGCTTCGCCGCAAGGTTTACTGGTTCGCCGATGTAGTCGTCGCCCTCGAACAGCAATGCGGCGCCTGTAGCCAGACCGACCCTGAGATTGATCTCTGGCTCATCGGCAAAGTGGTCGATCATATGTCCACCCCAGGCGATCGTGGGAGTGGGTTCGGTACCAACCAGCATCACTCCGTCCCCCAGCCACTTGGCTACCCGTACACCTCGCTTGGCTGCCACATCTCTGGAGACTGCTCGGAACTCATCCAGCAAGGTCACTGCAGCATGTGGTCCATTTTCTCTGGTGTAGCGGGTGAAGCCTGATAGATCTGCAAAGCAAAAGGTCCGCTCGACTGACAGGTGAGCGGTGTCGGGAAGTTCGTCGGGATGCTCGGTGCCGCTACCGGGGCGCGCCTCAGCCCATTCTCGGGCAGGGGTGGTCTCGGGTGCCATGTCTCCATCGAACCACGCCAAGGACTGCGTTAGGTGGCGGATGACAGGAAAATTGAAAGAGATTGAAGAAAGTCCGGATGGTTATATCCAGACAAACATCAGCCGGCAACCGCTGCTGCAGCCTCGGTACCAGATCGGATACACGCTGGAACACCCACTCCAGAACGAAAAGTTCCGGTGGCCAGTAGTCCCGGGGCCTCTGTAGCCAGCAGGCTGTCGAGGTCTGCT
Source organism: Acidimicrobiales bacterium (assembly GCA_029242745.1). Taxonomy (GTDB): domain Bacteria; phylum Actinomycetota; class Acidimicrobiia; order Acidimicrobiales; family MedAcidi-G1; genus UBA9410. The sequence continues at coordinate 28,427 of JAQWTI010000019.1, forward strand.
ATCTGGTCGGCGTGACCTACCGGGAACTGCACCAAAGAGTGAGGGAACCTGCCTACTCGAATAGCGGTAGGAGGTGCTTCGACCCCGAGAGTGGTGGCTAGATCAGTTCGAATTTGGGTTATTAGTTGTTCGTCCGACAAATTGATAGCTCGCTCGTCATCTATGCGGCCACACGACACTCGTAGCAGTGTCCGATCTGGGTGGTGCAGGTGGGCCCACTTGGAACTAGTGAACGAGCAGGCTGTGATTAACAGCCCTTCGCCTCGCCCGACGAGGAAGCCACTCTGGTCGGTGGCCACTTCTAGATCGGATCGGTCGTAGGCCATCGTGGTTAGAACCACTGAGGCATGGTGCCAACTGGCCATCAGGTCGCTGGCCTTTCTGCAATGGGGTTCCACCAGAGGTGCGCCCACATGGGCTGGAACAGTTAGGACCACAGCATCGGCGCGTTCGACCCCGGTAGACGTATGGACTAGCCAGCAATCAAGTTTTTTGTTTTGGTGGCTTCGAGTCAGGCCGATTACCGGTTGGCCGGTTTGGAGTCGGTCACCAAGAGCAGCTGCCATCGCTTGCACCAACTGTTCCATACCACCAATTGGAGTTTCAAAGACTGGTGCTGTCGGGTCTGTCGTATCCAGTGTCTGTCGTAGCCCCGCAAGTAGACCTTCAGTGGAGCGGGCCGCGGCCAGCAACTGGGGCGCCATGGTGGCACAACTCAGGTCGTCAGCCCGCCCAGCGTTGATCCCACCCAGTAGTGGGTCGACAAAACTCTCAAACACCTTGTCGCCAACGCAGGCTCGTACTACGGCACCCACGCTGGCGTCGGCGTCAGGATCCAGTGGTCGGTCAGCAACTCCGTTTCCAGAGAGTCGGACTTGATCCCCTGGCGATAGGAGTCCAGGCGGCACCGAGTTGGGATCCAACGGAATACCCAGCACGTTGGGTGACGGGATAGGCCACATTGCCCCGTCCAGCCAAAGCGAGGCCTGACGGGCCGATGGCGAGACCAACTTGTCGCCGAGGCCCATTTCGAGACAAAGATCGCGCGCCCACGGCACTCGTACGAGGAAAGCATCAGCAGAGGTGTCTATCGCCAACTCGGATAGTGCCGGATCGTTCAGAGACCCAGTTTGTAGGTAGCCACCCGGTTTAACTGCGGCCTCCAACACCGTGACATCAATTCCAGGATGGTCGACGGCAATGCGGTATCCAGTAGTCAGGCCAGTGAGACCACCACCGACTACGACGACTCTGCGGCCGACCTTGGCTGGCAGAGGCAAGGTTCAGATCCCGATTGGGTGGGCGTGGACTTGAGCGACAATCTGCTCTAAGACCGCTGGGTCGGTTTCGGGGAGTACCCCGTGGCCCAAGTTGAACACATGACCCATGTGTCCACCGTTGCGGTCTAGTACGTCGGCCACCTCGGCCTCAATGACCTTGCCGGGGCCGAGGCACACTGCCGGGTCAAGATTGCCTTGGAGAACGGTATTGGGTCCAAGTCGTCGGCGAGCTTCGTCTAGAGGTATTCGCCAGTCAACCCCAACTACATCGGCGTTGGCTGCGGCCATCAGGGGGAGAATCTCTCCGGTGCCCACGCCGAAGTGGATCCGCGGTACTCCAGTGTCAGCCACCTCGTCGAACACCCGTCGGCTGTGGGGTAGTACGTAGCGTTCATAGGCCGGTGGACTAAGCGCTCCGGCCCAACTATCGAAGAGTTGGATAGCTGAGACTCCGGCGGCAATTTGAGACTGCAGAGATGCGATCGCCATGTTGGTTAGGCGGTCCATAAGATCGTGCCAAAGTCCCGGGTCGCCCAACATGAGAGCCTTGGTCTTTCCGTAGGTGCGGGAAGGGGCGCCTTCAATGAGGTAGGAGGCGACAGTGAACGGCGCTCCAGCAAAGCCGATTACTGGAACTTCAGCCTCTGCGGCCACTCGCTGGATGGTTTCAATCACGTACGGAGTATCGATCTCGGGCTCCAGCGGGCGGAGACGCTGCAGGTCAGCGGGCCGCTCGAAAGGTTGGTCGACCACCGGGCCTACCCCGGGCTTAACATCTACACCGAAGCCCACGGCATGGGCAGGAACCACTATGTCGGAATAAAGTATTGCAGCATCAACACCGTAGCGACGGACGGGTTGGAGAGTAATTTCGGCAGACAGTTCCGGGTTGGCTATGGCTTCCAGAATGCTCCCCGACCCTCGGAGAGCCCGGTACTCGGGTAAAGATCTACCTGCCTGACGCATGAACCAAACTGGGGTGTGGTCATGGGGCTCAGCCCGACACGCAGCCAGAAAGGTGCCCTTTCGCAGAGGGGAGTCAGCCACAGAACGACGCTACCGGGCTGATTCAGAGGTGCTACTCAGGAGTTGCCGCGCCCGGCTGGCCTCAGGCAACGCCAAGCGAGCTAGTGCTGAGATACGAGCTGCCTCACATATCTCTGGTAGATCACCATCGTCGCGATCCGAACCTGCGCGCTCGGCTAGCTCTTCAGTTGTAGGTTGCAAGACGAGCACCGCAGATCCCTTTCGTTGGATGGCCTCCACTTCTCGCCGAAGGGTCCGTCCGTGCCACGCTCGGGCCAGCGTGCTGAGGTCGGCAGCAGATCCAGCTGATCCTCCCACGGTTTTGGATGATGAAATCACGACTACATCTAGCCCGAGAGCCGCTACTAGGTCGGCGTTGGTTGTGGAGTGCACGCCGCCGTCCACTAGGCGGTGACCATCTACGTCGACTGGTCGAAACCATCCTGGAATGGCAGTCGATGCCTGCACTGCCGGCCCGATAGTCACGTTCACGTCATCGCGGCCTAGAACTACGCGTTTGCCAGAATGGAGATCCACGGTGCAGAGCCAAGTTGGTAGTTCCGGCCACGATTCGGGATGGATTTCGGCGTTCCGGGTGCCGAGTGAAGAACCATCTCGGGTGCCCATGGGTAGCAGTCCGGCAAGAACTACGACAGGCCGCGGTCGTGTCGTTGAGCACATTTCTCGTAACACCAATAGTGGGTTAGCCGGTCGGCGCGATGCTTGGCTGTCTGGGAGTTCGTTCAAACTCAGCGGTGTCGTGGCCCGATCTGCAATGATTTGGCCGTTATCGGACAGCGGCGTACCGGCGTAGTAGGCGTGCAGGTCGGTCGCCGAGAGGCCTGCCCTCAGGCTGACCGCCGTCGTGGCGCCTGCTGAGGTTCCAACAACTACGTCGGCACGCCGTGGGTCCCAGCCGGTAACTTCCGCCAGCGCAGCGAGCACGCCTGCGTGCTGGGCCGCTGCGTGCAGGCCGCCGGAACCTAGGACAAGTCCCACACTGGTCATTGTGCGTTGCCGTTCATTAGGCCATCGTTGCACGTAGATCAGACTTTTACGCCACCTAAGAATTTGTGAAAGCACCAACTCCAGTCCTAGTGGGCTGCGGAGGTCAGTTTCTGGCGCACCGATAGCATCGTGATCTGGCCGAATTCCTTGAATCCATCATCTGAGCCGATAGATGGTGGCTTCGGGGGAACCGAGAACGATGAGCGACAAAGTCCACGAACATCCCGAGATTGAGGTCGAGCAGGGTCATGTTGACTACGCCCATGCTTGTCTCGAAGCTGCTCGTGATCGGGCTCTCAAACTCACTCGCATGGTTGAGGTCGGTAAGGGTGGCACCAACCAAGCCCGCTTTGAACGCGAAGCCATTATCCAGTCGGTGGCGGCACGGTTAGACCATCTCGACCTAGGCGATGCCTCTCTGGTTTTCGGCCGGATTGACCAGGAGCCCGATGCTGGTGGAGGGGTGTTCCATATTGGACGGGTTGGTGTCTGGGATGAAGATCAAGAACCAGTGGTGGTTGATTGGCGGGCTCCGGTGGCTGAGGCCTTTTACCGTGCAACTGGCCCTTTCCCGATGGGTCTGCAAAGGCGCCGTCACATTGTTAGTCGCCGCCGGACCGTACTGGGGCTCGAGGACGAACTCTTCGGTGACCTAGAACGTTTTCGCGATGGCACCCGTCTGAAGGGTGAAGGTGCTCTCATCGCAGCCCTAGAGATGTCCCGCACCGGACGCCTCGGTGACATTATTGGAACAATCCAGTCTGAACAGGATGACATTATCCGTGCCCCCATGGCAGGGGTGCATGCTGTTCAGGGCGGTCCGGGCACCGGAAAGACCGTGGTGGCTCTTCATCGGGCGGCCTACCTGTTGTACACCCATCGTTTTCCGCTGGAGGGTCAGGGGGTGCTAGTTGTCGGACCCAACCGACTATTTCTTGCCTACATTGAACAAGTTCTGCCCTCGTTGGGGGAAGCCGGGGTGACGTTGGCCACCGTAGGTGACGTGGTCGGTGGCGTTCGGATTGATGACCGTCGAGAGGTGGCTGAGATGGGTCGCCTCAAGGGTGACTTACGCATGGTCGAGTTGATTGCCCGGGCGGTGCGGACCCGAGAGCGTGCGCTGCGGGCTGATCTGCGTTTGGGTTACGGCTTGCAGTGGCTGTCTTTAACAGTCGAGGAGTCTCGTCGAATCGTGAAGGAGGCGAGGCGCCGTTACCGGACTCACAACGCGGCTCGCAAGTTTGTAGAGGCCGAGTTCTACCGGGCGCTGGTGGTTTCCGGTCGAGATGATCTAGATCCGGTGGCAGTACGTGAGCGGATGCGCGGAGAGATTGTTGTCCGTGAGGCATTGGAGTGGATGTGGCCAGTCCTGACCCCAGCGCAGTTGCTTAACGACCTATTTGGGTCACGAGCGTTGATAAGAGCTGCTGACCGGGGCCTTACCGCAGACCAAGTCGAAGCTCTTTTCCGGCCCCGCTCCGAAATGGCCGACGACGTGTATTGGACCGCCTCTGATGCGCCCCTGCTTGATGAATCCCGAAGTGTTCTTGGCAGCCGGCCAGGCCGTAAGGCTGAGGATGCTGTTCGAACCTATGGGCATATCGTCGTTGATGAGATTCAGGATCTCTCTCCAATGGATCTGCGGATGTTGGGCCGGCGGTCGCTGAACGGTTCCATGACTGTGGTGGGTGACATCGCCCAGGCCACTGGTTCATGGGCGCATGACGACTGGGATGGCATCCTCAGGCACTTACCCGACCGGAAGCCAGCGTTACGACATGAACTTACTCTGGGCTATCGAATCCCAGGTCCGATGATGGACATCGCCTCACGGGTGCTGGCCGTGGCGGCACCGGATCTCATTCCGCCCCGGTCGGTTCGGACTGATGGCGCAGCCCCTCGTTTTGTGGAGTTGGTGGGCGAACAGGTGGAACAACTGAATGGACTAGTTGAGGTAGTTCGATCGGAGTTGGAGGCTGCTGGGACTGGGAACCTGGCCGTGATTGCCGCGGATACTCACGTTGCTGATGTCGAGCAAGCTCTGGAGCAGGCTGGTATTTCTTTTGGACGCCCGACCCGCCGTGGGCTTGACTCCCCGTTAACAGTTGTGCCTGTGGGGCTAATCAAGGGTTTAGAGGTCGACGGTGCCGTGGTTTTCGAGCCAGCCCGCATCGTACGAGACCAGAACCAAGGAATGCGGGCGTTGTACGTGGCGTTGACCCGGGCCACGAAGCGAGTGGCAGTGGTTTACGCAGAGCCGCTCCCTGCCCCCCTCCAGAGTTGAATCCGTTTAGCCGATGAGCGTGGGTCTCTCCGACCAGGCCCTTATTCGTGAGAGATGGCCTGCAACACGTTCATCCGTGACGCCCGGCGAGCAGGAAGAATGGCTGCGAGCATCCCGAACAGCCCCGATACCACAAGGTAACGAAGCAGACTGGTGTACGGGATAGACACGATGTCGACAAATGATTGTGGGAGAGCAGCGATCGCTGCCAAGCCAAAGAGGACACCCATGGCTACTCCCAGCAAACCACCGAACAGGGCGATAATCACAGCCTCCCAGCGGATCATCCGCCGAAGTTGCCGGCGAGTCATACCGATAGCCCGTAGTAGGCCAAGTTCTCGAGTTCTCTCATAAACCGACAAGGCCATGGTGTTGGCGATTCCAAGTACGGCAATCAACAGTGACAAGCCGAGGAAGACCTGAATAATTGACAGCAGCTGATCGAGTTGCCTCTCTTGGGCAGCGCGCAGTTCAGATCGGTCTTCCACGGTGACCTGCGGGTAGGCATCGGTGTAAGCCTCGACGGCTGCCCTAGAAGCAACGTTGTCGGCTGCTTCTGGAAAAAGCACAGAGATCCAGGCAAGGGGTGCGGTTGGGAGGTACGAGTCGAAGACCGAGACGTCAACCACCCAATTCCCTAGAAGATTTGAATTCTCAAAGATGGCAGCGACAACTAACTCATTTGTCCGTCCGCCTGGAAACTCGATTGCCAGCGGATCGCCAATGGAGAGTCCGAGATCGGCCGCCGGGTCAACGTGGACAAGCACGCCGTTGGCACCCGCAAGAAATGCTGAACCCTCAGTTACCTCAAGATTCATGTGTTGGTCGAGCACCGATAGCTCGGCGGCTACGAGATCTTCGAAGCCATCACCTATCTTCACCCCATCCAAAGTCCAGCGCATCGTCATTGCTGACTGGATGAGGTCCGGTCTTTCACTGGCAAGATTTTTCAGGTCCGTGCCGAGTTCGGTAGAAAAGCCTGCTTGCGGGTTGAACGTCCCGGCATACACGAAGAGATCCGCCTCGACACTCTGATCAAGAGTGGTAAGAAAGGTTGCCTTCACGGAGTCGCTCACCACGGCCGCAAGGCTGACCAGAGCGAGGCCAATGGTCAGGGCGGCAGCGGTTGCGGCAGTTCGCCTAGGAGATCGGCGGGCGTTGTCGGTTGCCAGCCGGCCCGGGATTCGATACACCTTGCGGATAGGCCACCCAAGTGCATTTGCCACTGGACGGGTGATTGCTGGGCTAAGCAGATACACACCCATGAATGCGGCCAGAGCACCTCCACCAATTGCCACAAGTACTGATCTGGTAGGCATGTCGAGGGTCATGCCTGCAGCGAGCGCCCCAATACCGCACAAGGTCACTGCACCACCGACCATGAGACGCCGCCGCAGACCTGTTGGCGTGAGCCGTACGTCATCTCGCAATGCAGCGACTGGTGGGATCTGCCGGACTCGACGTGAGGGTCCGATTGCGGAAAGAAGGGTGGCACCGACTCCGACCACTGATCCCACAACGATGGTCCTTGGTCGGATCGGGATGGAGCCGGGCAACTCTCCGAATCCAATGTTTACAAGTACCCAAACGAGCAAAGTGGAGAGCAGATAGCCAGCAACGAGGCCTAGAGCGGTAGCGACTGCTCCGATGACGACTGCCTCCAGCTTCACAGATCTACTGATCTGGCGACCCGTAGCCCCCAGTGCTCGCAGCAGGGCCAACTCACGCACCCGTTGTCCAATCACAATGGAGAACGTGTTGTTGATTATGAATGCGCTGACTACTACAGCAATGACTGCAAAGCCCAGGAGCACCGAGGAAATGATGTTTATGAACTGGTCAAAGTCACTCTGGTCTTCAGCAATCTTTGTTGCTGCTGTTACCACCTCCAACTCGACATCGCCAAAAACTGACAACTGGTTCTGTTGTTCCTCAGGGAGAGATGAGAGTGCTGCACGGAACTCGGCTGTAAGCGAGTCAAGACGTTGTTGGATTTCCGCGACCACCGCAGCCTCAGTTGCGTTGCCTTCAAGGTAGATCGAGATTTCGTCGTAGAAGCCAATCTTGTTGGCGATCTCCTGAGTGGTCTCTTCGTCGAAGAGACTTATGTTGGCGCCCAAGTTCTTGCTCTCGTCCGGGTCGCCGAAGTTGGCAGTACCTACAAGGACGAACTGGCGGTTACCACCAGGTGAGCTGACTGTGTACGTCTCACCAATCGTGAACCCGTATTCGCCTGCCGTCAGGTTGTCAAGCATGAATTCGCCAACATTGGTCGGATCCAACATCGAGCCAGTGCGGAGTGGAGCTCGACCGTCAGTAATGAAGAGTTGGAAACTCTCTTCAACCCGGTCTGCATCCCCGTAATCAGCTCCTTCGGGAACTCCGTAGTTGAAGCCGAATTGTGGCGCCCCACCATTGGTATTGATTGCCGTGAGCTCACCGTTCTCATCGGTGTACAGCGGGATTACGTTCCAGGCTTGGACCGCCGGTGCAACGACCTGTACGTCTGGAGCATCTATTAATACATCTAGAACTTCTTCCGGGAGAGGAAGACGGTTAAACCGGTCAGCACCGTCTTCGATTGATGTTCGCACGACGAGATCAATGTCGCCGCTGATGTCAGTAGCGAGTTCGTCGAAACTGTCTCGGAGGCGGTCGGTCAAGAAGAACGACGTGGAGAGGAATGCAACACCCAGCACCACGGCCAAGGTGGTTAGAGCGAAGCGCAGTTTGCGCCGCGTGATATTCCTAAAAGTGAGTCGGAACACTTGTTCAGCCGCCGATGGCCTTGATTCGATCGAGAATCTGGTCGGCATCGGGGTTGGTCATCTCGTCGACGATCTGACCATCGGCTAGAAACAGCACGCGGTCGGCCATTGCAGCGGCACCAGCGTCATGGGTGACTACGACGAGTGTTTGGCCGAGGTTGTCCACGGCACCCCTTAAGAAGTTAAGGACCTCGCCTCCGGTTACCGAATCGAGGTTGCCAGTTGGCTCGTCAGCGAAGACAATCTCTGGCCTACTCACAAGTGCTCTAGCCACAGCAACGCGCTGCTGTTGGCCGCCCGACAACTCATCTGGCCGATGCTTTAGGCGGTCTTGGAGACCGACTGTCTCAATAATGTTGTTCATCCAAGCGGCATCCGGCTTCCGCCCGGCTAAGTCCAGTGGGAGTGTGAGGTTCTCCTCAGCCGTGAGGGTGGGCAGAAGGTTGAATGACTGGAAGACGAATCCAACCTTGTCGCGTCGTAGCAGAGTCAGATCCTTCTCTGAGAGGCTGCCTAACTCCACGTCGCCGATTTCCACAGTGCCCAAAGTCAGCTCGTCAAGACCCGCCGAGCAGTGCATAAGGGTTGATTTACCTGAGCCTGATGGGCCCATGATGGCGGTAAATTGCCCCTTTTCAAACTCCACGTCGACCCCGTCCAAGGCCCTCACCTCAGTGTCAGCAGTTCCGTAAATCTTGCTCCCATTTGTCATACGGGCGGCAGCAGTTCCGGTGATGGAGGTCTTCATAAGGAAACCCTACGGGCCCGGGATAAGGGGCTGTCGATTTGAAGAAAATGAGCACTGGTTATGTGTCAAACGACCACGTCTGGCGCAATCCAACATCACTTGGGGTCGGGTTCTGCTTCCGTTTCGTGCTGTGATAGCCCCATGGCTAATGGAGTAGATCCGGGTGGAGCACCCGACGCAATTGAAAGAGGTGTTGATGGTCGGACGGTTACTCTCCGTCCGGCTAGGCGGGCCGATCTCGATCGCATGCATGAGTTAAACAACGCTGCAGTGCCCTCAGTAAACGATCTAACCATTGAGGAGATGGCCTGGTTCTTGGAGGTGTCATGGTGCTGCTTGGTGGCTGAGGTGCTGTGGGAGGCCAGCAACCAAGGGGGAAATCGTTTAGTGGTGGGATTTCTAGTAGGGCTCGATGGGCCCGTTGTGCCTTATGGAAGCCTCAACTACGGATGGTTTTGTCAGCGATATGACCGTTTTCTATATGTAGACCGGGTAGTGGTTGATCCTTCCGCGTACCGACTTGGTGTGGGCCGGGCCTTCTATGAGGCCTTTTTGGCTACTGCCGACGGGCATAGCCACCTGTGCGCTGAGGTGAATACTGTGCCACGTAACGATCGTTCGCTGGCCTTCCATGATGCGATGGAGTTCGATGCTGTCGGTTCACGATCGGATAAGGAGTCCGGAAAGACTGTGCAGATGTACGCGCTAGGACTTTGAGGGGACCGCTTAGGTGGCGTTATTCACTGACGACGATGGTACCGGCCGGCCGACGGCCAGTGGACCCACATGACCAGCATGGTTCCGCAGGGTCACCCCGCCATGACACTTCACATTCTGGGCACACCAGACCAACCCAGTTGGCTGGTTCAGCAGGAGCACCCCGTCGGAATGTCGGGTCTCGACGGAGTGGTCCGTTGCGCAGCGGATGGTCCAGCGACGGGTCCAGAACCTGATGATCCAATCTTTGCGGCGGCGTCGGCAATTGAGCCATGCGCGGCACCGTAGCGAAGGCGCGCGCGTCCCTGGGTGACCCTTCGGTCTAATCCCCGTAGCCTCAACCTCGGCCTTGTGCCGAACCGATAACCCGTAGGCCTAGGAGGCCCCATGTCTGATTTGATTCCTGAAGCTGACGGATCTAGTGAGCGGCGAACAAATTTTCCTGCATCACCTCCCATGGTCATCGACCCTACGAAGACCTACACCGCTGAGATGGTCACCTCCATGGGTTCGATGACGATCCACTTGGACCCAATTGCTGCGCCCCAAACGGTCAATAACTTCGTCTATCTAGCACGCTGGCATTACTTCGATGGCTTGATTTTCCACCGGGTCATCAACGGTTTTGTTATCCAGGGTGGATGCCCAGAGGGTTCGGGTAGGGGTGGGCCTGGCTACCGCTTTGATGACGAGTTGCCCAAGCCCGGACGCTACGAACTTGGCTCATTGGTCATGGCCAACGCTGGCCCTGACACCAATGGCAGTCAGTTCTTTGTGATCACCGGCCCCAACGGAGTTGGCCTACCACCGTCCTACGCCCTGTTCGGCAAGGTCATCAAGGGAGTCGAAGTGGCCACAACTATTCAGGAAGTTCCAACGAACGGTAGTGATCGCCCAGATACCGACGTCGTAATCGAATCAGTGGCCATCAAGGAGACAGACTGATGGACATCCAGAGTGTGGCCGTAGTCGGTGGGGGCCAGATGGGTGGAGGCGTGGCTGAATTGGCAGCCAAGGCCGGGCTACCCACCATCGTGAGGGAGGTTTCCCCGGAAGCAGCAGAACGTAGTCGGACCGGAATCCAGAAGTCATTGGATCGGGCGCTAGAGCGCGGCAAACTCGAGGAGTCGGCTCACACTTCAGCGCTCGACAACCTCACGTTTACCACTGAGCTCATTGATTTGGCGGAATGCGATCTAGTTGTCGAGGCAGTTGTTGAGTCCCTGGACCTCAAAACTGAGATCTTCCGGGAGCTTGACGAAGTGATTGCGTCACCGGATGCCATTCTGGCTACCAATACCTCATCGATCCCAATCATCGATATTGCCATGGTCACGAAGCGTCCTGAACAGGTGATCGGTCTGCACTTTTTCAACCCGGCACCGGTCATGAAATTGGTCGAGATCATCCCGTCGGTACGAACTGACGCTGCGGTCACGGCCACAATCACCGCTTTCGCTACAGACGTGCTGAACAAAGTGGTGGTGGCAGCTAAGGATCGGGCCGGCTTCGTGGTCAACATGCTGCTTGTCCCCTACCTAAATGCTGCTATGCGCATGTACTCCGATGGACACGCGTCAGCTGCCGACATCGACAATGGCATGAAACTAGGCGCTGCTCATCCGATGGGTCCTCTCGAACTCAGCGACATGATTGGGCTGGACACCATGATGCTGGTGGCTGAGACCCTGTTTGCCGAATATGGAGATGACTTCTACTTGCCGCCGCCTCTGCTTAAGCGAATGGTGGCGGCGGGCCAGTTGGGTCGCAAAACTGGACAGGGCTTTTACAAGTATTCCTGAGCATGTACGGCGCTGCGATATTTCAGAGAAGTTGAGATCTCGGCCTGCCATCTTTGATCCCCATGGCCAGCCATGCGGCGACAAGTCCGGCACCAGCGGCTGCTAGATGTAAGACCAAGAACCGGTTCCCGCTCATGGAGTCGGCCATTACTGCGGTCAGCACGGTAATTCCGATTGCCGCGCCAATCTGCTGAAGCATGTGCATGGATCCACTAGCAATGCCGATGTCGGCATCCCCGGCAGCCAAGGTGACTGAGTTCGCCACCGTGGGACGGATGTAGCCGCTCCCCGCACCGGCGATCATCGCTCCACCCAAGAACATTGGCAACCACCGCTGCTGGGCACCGATTCCAGCCAGCACCATGGCGACCGAGAACACGATCATTCCAGTCACGGCCACCCGTCGAGCGCCGTGCCTTGGGTCATGGTGACCACCCAGCCGGGCACAGAGGGCGAAGGACAGTGGGCGGGGAAGCATCGCCAACCCGATGACGGTGGGACGAAACCCCCAGCGTCGCTCTAGCAGGAATGGTGCCATTACCAGTGCACCCATGTACCCGGACTGCAAGACGGCTTGGGCAGCCATAGGGCGGGTAAAGGCTTTTCGGCGTAATAGATCAGGTGGAAGGAGCGGGGCGTCGGACCGGTTCTCAATAGCGACAAAGAGTCCGAGACCGATCGGTGCTAGCGCCCCGGCAACCAGAACAATCGGGCTTGTCCAACCCCAGATGAGACCTCGGTTAATGGCAATAAGGAGCCCCCCGATACCTAGGCCTAGGGTTAGGGCGCCAGGGACATCGAAGCTGATTCCGGAACGTCGAGGCGTTTCTGGGGCGACGAACAATCCAGCGATGAGAGCCAGACCAATGGTCGCCGCTTGGACCATAAACAGTGCACGCCAACCCAACCACTCAATGAGCGGGCCTCCAGTAACCACGCCAACAGCTGGTGACAGGGCGACCACGGCCGCCCAGATCCCCAGCGTCCGGGTGCGCTCACGATGTGGAAAAGTTGACAGAATCATTGCCATGGCTGACGGCCCTGATGCCGCCATGGCTGCCTGTGCAAGAGTACGCAGCACGATTAGTGATGTGATATCCCAGGCGAGCGAGGTAGCGAGCCCCAGAACAGTACCCAGTGTCAAGCTAACGAGGTAGGTCCGGCGGTGGCCATAAAGATCACCAACCTTGCCGACAATCGGGGTTACCACTGCGAAGGCCAGCATCGGTGCAGCAATGACCCACGTGATGGTGTCGTCGGTGGTTCCTAGATCGCGAGCGATCCGGGGGAGTGAAGCTGACAGGACAGTGACCGAGTAACTACCAGCCGCCGTGCCAAACAGTGTGGCGATTAAGACAAGGCGGCGATAATCCTGCCGGTGACGAATCCGATCCCGGAGGCCGTAGCAGGTTCGCTCACGAGTCTGATTGTCCTCGTGATTGGTGGGCTCGGTCATCACTGTCGACCCTAGGGGTGTTGTGCCGGCAGTTCCCTAGTGGCGTCTGGTCGCTACGGTCACCTTTCATGACGTATACGCGATCGCCACTGGAGGGAGTGCCGCAGCAGTCGTTAGTGGGTTTGGTGGTAAACCCGCGTTCAGGCACTGACGTGCGTCGGGCAGTGGCTGCTGCAGGGGCTGTCACCATCGAGGACAAGGCCAACATGGTTCGACGTGTGGTACTAGGTGCACGCGAGGCCGGAGTCGATCGGTTCGTCGTGCATAACGACACACATCGAATAGTGCAGCGGGCGACTGAAACCATGCGGGGCCTAAGTCTCCACTGGCTGGACCACCAGATGACCTTCACTGAAGAGGACACAGTGGTAGCGGTAGCTGCCATGCGGGACATGGGATGTGGGGTCGTTGTGGTGCTTGGTGGTGATGGGACAAACCGGGCTGCGGCCCGTGGATGGCCAGACTTGGTTGTAGTCCCTCTGTCCACTGGAACCAATAACGCGTTTCCGTTGTCAGTCGAAGCCACCGTGGCTGGAGCGGCTGCCGGACACGTCGCCACGGGGCGTGCGCCCGTCGGGCTCGCCTCGGCATCTGGTGAGCCAGCCGGGGAACCCAGGGAGATGGTTCACCGGGCGATGGTTGTGCGGGTGCGGCCCCACGGAGCGACAGCGCCTGACGACCTAGCCCTGGTCGACGCGGTAGCTGTAGATGATCCATACCTCAGATCATTCGAGTTGTTCGATCCGACCAACCTGCGAACCGCTGTGTTGTCCAGGGCTGATCCGGCAGCCGTAGGTTTCTCGGGGGTGGGTGGCCTGATTGAGCCGGTGGCACCGGAGGAGGATGCTGGCCTTCTAATCCGATTTGGCCCACCGGAAGACTGTGACCAGGTAGTGCGGGGACCGACCGCACCTGGGCACTATGCCGATTTAGGTCTGGTAGAGGTTCGGCGCATTGCTCCCGGTGAAGAGGTGGCAGTTGATGGGCCACTATTACTGGCCTTTGACGGTGAGCGCAAGCGTCGATTAGTCACCGGTGAGCGGGTCTACCTCTCAGTTGTGCGCAACGGGCCATGGGTAGTGGACGTTGCTGCGGTGATGGCCAGTGCTGGAATCCGAAGCGACTACATGAACAGAGGTAAAATTTAACGTGGCCTGATGTGGCTTTGAATTTTGTTGTGACCTAACTCGACAGAAGTTCCGCCACTTCGCTCAGCTGTTCCACGACCGGGAAAACCACACTGGCCACCTCATCGGAGTCGGGCTCCTCGAGCACCCAAGTCGTCGTGTGGGGAACATGAAATGCTTGTCCACCAATAGCCAATACGGGCAACACATCGGACTTCACTGAGTTTCCCACCATTGTGAAGTCAACGGGATCTATCCCATAGTGGGCCAATACCGATCGGTAGGTGTCAGGGTTCTTTTCGGGGAGCACCTCAACCCGCCAGAACCGTTCAGCTAGGCCACTGCGTCGGACCTTGTCAAGTTGATCAATTGGATCACCCTTGGTTATGAGTAGCAACCGGTGGGTAGATCCAAGCGCATCTAAGGCTTCGAGAACTCCATCAAGCAACTCGATTGGATGGGCCATCATCTCGTGGCCCCAGTCGACAATGTTCGCCAGAGACCATGCGTCGATGGCACCGTCAGAGACCTCGACGGCGGTGACCACCATGGACAGGACAAAGCCCTTGATCCCGTAGCCATGCCGAGCAATATTGATTCGCTCAGTAGCCAAGAGAGCGGCATCGGTTATGTCGCTAGTGGCCCACGGGGTCATTAGGTCGCGAAAACGTTGTTCCACCTCGTGGAAACGTTCTTCGTTCTCCCAAAGAGTGTCATCGGCATCAAGACCAAGTACCGGCAGCATGCCGGAAAGCCTACGGGCCGGCCCTAATGGTGACGAGACGAGGTGTCCCCATTGCGCCGGGAGTCTGGAAGTACCTTGGAGCAGATGCGGGATCTGTGTATGCGTTCAGCCTGTCTGGGAACAGCCGAGGTCTTGGTAGTGATGAACGTTGCCGAACTGACATTTACCATTCGTGATCTTGATGAGGTAGATGGGCCAGGCGCCGTGGTGCTGTGTGCGATGCATATAAACCGCCTGCGGGCGCCTGTGGGATGGAACTTGTTGGACATCCGAGGCATTGGCTCGGTGATCCCGATGCCCGAGCGCCCCTTGACCACTGACGAGGCCGTCGATCTGGTCGAAGAGGTACTGGGGCCGATTGCTGATGTAGAGCCCATCCGACCCGAAGTGGCCGTGCATCCGCTGGAATTGGTCCGTACCGCTGCGGATGCACCCCCCACAGGGTTTGTTCCCGACACTGAAGAGACCCCACTACTTGCCCGAGCGTTTCTGGGTGTCCATCGACATCCTGCAGCGGGGCCCACGGATGCCCCCGATGACCCGTTCTCCGGTCACGATTGGGACCAAAGCGATGTGTTTGCTGAGCCTCAAGACCAGCCGAGCCTCGATCCACCGCCCGGTGACGATTGCGTGGGTCAACTCACCTTCGGTGGCGAGCCGGACGCCTGACCGGGTGACGCCCGATGGCGTCTGAGTATCTGTTCCCAGTGAAGTCAGGTGGTTTAAATGCTCTGCTCGCTCTGAGCATCGTGGTGGGCTTCAGCGTCCTAGCTTGCAGTTCAGAAGATGCAGAGTTAGCGGACCAGTTGTTTGGGGATTCATCTGAGGCGGCGGATGGCCCTTCACCCGACCTGACCACGCCTTCCGTGCTTTCGACTTCTTTTCCATCAATCTCCGTTTCCGAGACCACCGGCACTCCAACTTCCAGTTCGGTGCCCACGAGACCAGAACAATCAGCGATTTCAACCACGACGTCAGCGATTCCAACCACGACGTCAATGACCCCGAGTACGACCGTTGCCACTGCTGGATGGCCGGGAGGGGCATGGGTGGACCCGGCGTCGATAGGCCAACCCTGGGGTTCAGTCCCCGGGGTCCTGACCTTTCGAGGATCACCCACCCGTAGTTGGCACGGTTCAGGACCGGTTCCCAAAGACCCGGTTGTGGCAT
Organism: Acidimicrobiales bacterium; assembly: GCA_029242745.1. Classification (GTDB taxonomy): domain Bacteria; phylum Actinomycetota; class Acidimicrobiia; order Acidimicrobiales; family MedAcidi-G1; genus UBA9410. Next base: position 44,558 of record JAQWTI010000019.1, read on the forward strand.
GGCGCTATCCCCGGGACCATAAGTTGTGCTCGCTATCCACAGTAGGTGATAAGACAAAAGAGTGGTGCGGTGTCGGCTGGACAGGACAGCCGGCAGTATTTGAGCGCAACGGTCACTTGTGGGTGGTATTTGGCGCCTATGACGGACAGGTCCACTTTGTAGATGGGGTGACTGGCGCACCACGGTTGCCACCTCTACCCACCGGTGATCTCGTCAAGGGATCAGTGACTGTTGACCCAGACGGCTACCCATTGGTCTATGTGGGATCCCGAGATGACCTTCTCAGGGTCGTGGCCTTCGACCGTGCCGAACCTGCGGTGCTGTGGAGCCTCCATGCCGAGGATTCTGGTCAGCCGCTATGGAACTCGGATTGGGATGCGGCTCCGTTGATACTCAACGACCATTTGTTTGCGGCTGGGGAGAATAGTCGGTTCCACGTGGTGCGACTCAGGAGGAGTTATGACCAGGACGGCCTGGTGGCTGTCGATCCGGAGTTGGTGTGGTTCACCCACGGGTGGGACAACCAGTTGATTGCTGATGCGGGGTACAACCTTTCAATTGAAAATTCACCGGTGGTGATAGGTGACACTTTGTGGTTTGCTAATTCTGGTGGGCTCGTGCAGGGGTGGGATATCACTGGATTAGCTGATGGAGTCCAGCCGCACCGGACGTTCCGTTTCTGGGTTGGGGACGATGTCGATGCCACGTTGGTGCCCGATGCTGACGGATTTCTATACGTGGCTGTCGAGTATGAACGAGAGACCGAGCGGTCCAAAGAACTGGGTCAACTAGTGAAGTTGGATCCCTCTAGGCCTGATGACCCTGTCGTGTGGTCGGTCCACGCCCGATCTGAAGCACCGTCGGGGATCTGGGCTACACCGTCGATACACCGTGACCTGGTGGTGGTAGCCACCGATGACGGCGAGGTACTGGGTATCGATCGGGCTAACGGGTCTGTGCGGTGGCAGTTTGATTTACCTCAGCCGTTGTGGTCTTCGCCGACGATCGTCGATGATGTCTTACTTATTGGTGATTGCGCGTGGGCCGGGCATATGTCGGCGTTTGATGTCTCGGATACCTCAGAAGTTCCCCCTCTCTTATGGGAGGTAGCCACCGGTGCGTGCGTGGAAGCGTCCCCGACAGTGTGGAAGGGCACGGTTTACTTCGGCTCGCGCGACGGTTGGATGTATGCCCTTCGAGATCGTTACGGAGGCTAGGACAAAATACTGTTTGCGGAAGTCGGTAAGGACGAGCTGGTTCTCGTCGGCCGGTTCGGGGAGAAGGGCAAGCGCTGGGTAGGTTCGCGATACCCCGGACCCGTCGGGGAATCCAAGCGAGTTGGGAGCAACCATGGCCGAGGTCACCGAAGCTGAGATTCGGGAGATGACGCAGGAATTGATGGCCGACGTCCGGCCAGATCAGGTCGACCAGTTCGAGTTTCGCGGTGCGCAGTTTGACCGGGGACTGGCTCTCGTGCAGTTTCCGGAAGGTCTGGGTGGCCTGGGTTTGTCTAGCCGACGCCTCCAGACAGTGGTCGACGGTGAACTACGAGCGGCTGGAGTGATGTACCACGATCTCAATATCAACCCGATTGGAATCGGTATGGGCGCGCCGGTGGTGCTGACCTATGCGTCCGATGAGCAAAAGCACCGTCTTCTGCGGCCTATGTACACGGGTGAAGAGGTTTGGTGTCAGTTGTTCAGTGAGCCGGGATCAGGTTCGGACGTTGCGGGACTTTCAACTCGGGCAGTGCGTGACGGCGACGAGTGGATTGTCAACGGTCAGAAAGTGTGGACTACGTTGGCCCACGTATCGCGTTGGGGGATGCTCGTGGCACGCAGCGATCCTGATCAACCCAAACACAAGGGGCTGACCTACTTTCTGCTGGACATGGAGTCCGATGGTGTCGACGTCCGTCCGTTGCATCAGATCACAGGCGAGGCGGAGTTCAACGAGATCTTCCTTACTGATGTGCGTATCCCCCATGAGCGGGTTTTCGGTGAGGTTGGAGGGGGCTGGGCCGCAGCAGTGACCACCTTGATGAACGAGCGGGTGGCCTTAGGTGGTGGTGTGCCCAAGAAGGGCACTGGCTCCATCGGTGACCTCGTCAAGTTGTGGGGTGAACGGAAAGATCAGTTGGACCCAGTCGCTCATGACGTAATGCGCGACCGGGTAACTGACCTGTGGAGTCAGGCTGAAGCACTCCGCCTCACAAACTGGCGTGCTCGGGAGACCTCTAAGTCGGGGAACCCGGGACCTGAGGGGTCGGTCACCAAACTGATGTCAGCCGAGATCAACCAGCGGGTCTACGAAGCCTGTATGGATCTACTGGGTGCGGACGGAATGGTCTACGAGGCTGGATACGAACGCAAGCGTCCTACTGGTCTTCGAGGGCCAGGTACCCACCCCAGATACGGGTTCCTACGGTCTCGGGCCAACACCATTGAGGGCGGCACATCTGAGGTCATGCGCAATATTCTCGGCGAGCGGGTTCTTGGGCTTCCAGGTGACGTGCGAGTCGACAAGGATGTTTCGTGGGTGGACGTGCCAAGAAACTAGGGCCAAGATCAGGTCTTCTGTCGGGCCGATTCGTGGGGCTCAGCCTCCTCCGAGGCTTGAATCGAGAAGCAGGTTCTACCCCCAGCGCCATGTGGTTGCCGACCCTGTGTCTTCTAGAGCGATCCCCCGAGCTGAGAGTTCGGCTCGGATACGATCGGCCTCAGCGAAGTCCTTCCTCGCTTTTGCTGCAAGTCGTTGGTCAACGAGGGCGTCAATTTCGTCCTGGTTGTCGGCGGTATTGGTGGGTGTCCCTATCCGACCTAGTTGCAGTCCGAGGACACCAGTTAGTTGCAGAACTGACGCAGTGAGCGAGGCGGCAGAACTTTCGTCCTCGGCGTCCAGCGCCCGGTTAGCGTCGCGAACTGCGTCAAACACCACCGCTAATGCCTGTGGGGAGCCGAGGTCATCGTCCATGGCTTCTTGGAACCGATTCACTACCTCGGAGTCTGGTTCGGCTTCTGGGAGATCTGCTGAAGCCATCCGATCGGCAAACTTGTCAAGTCGTGCCAGGGCGGCAGTTGATTGGTCCAGTGTGGTTGAAGCAATCTCCATAGTGCGTCGGTAATGAGTTTGGAGGACTAGTAGGCGTAACGCCCGTGGATCCCAGGTGTCTAGGAGATCCGCCAAAGTGGTGAAGTTTCCCAAAGACTTGGACATCTTTTCGCCATCGACTTGAACCATTCCATTGTGGATCCAGCAGCGGGCGAACTGGCGGTCACATCCCAACGCTTCAGCTCTTTCATTCTCATGGTGAGGAAAAACCAGATCATCTCCACCACCGTGGATATCGAACCCGTCCCCCAGTAAGTGAAGCGACATGGCCACGCATTCGATGTGCCAACCAGGACGACCCGGTCCCCAGGGTGATTCCCAGGTGGGTTCACCGGGCTTGGCGGACTTCCAGAGTGCAAAGTCCAGCGGGTCTACTTTGCCTTCGTCAACCTCTACTCGAGTTCCAGCACCCTCACGGAGATCACTGACTGACCGTCCGACCAAGGCACCGTAAGCCTCAAGTCGATCAACGTCGAAATACACACCTGAGTCGGTGGTGTAGGCCATTTCACGTTCGACTAACTGACCGATGACGTCGACCATATGTTCGACGTACTCAGTGGCACGGGGCCGTAGGTCGGGGTGGGTGACGTTGAGTCGGTCCATTAATTCAATAAAGGTTGCTTCGTATCGTCCGGCAACCTCCGGTTCGGTTACTCCTTCTTCGTTGGCCCGGTTAATGATCTGGTCGTCGATATCGGTGATGTTGGATACCGCATTGACTTCATAACCTGACCAGTTCAGATGTCGAACCAGGATGTCAAAAGCCAGCATGCTGCGGGCGTGTCCAAGGTGGGGAACGTCGTAGACAGTGGGGCCACACCAATAAATGGAAGCCTTGCCCTCATAGCGAGGGGAAAAGTCAAGTTTGTCGCCGGTCAGGCTGTCGGTGAAGCGGAGCACTTGTTCAGGATAGAGCCCACCCGGGGTGCCTCGGCTGTGGTTGGTCGTGGCGTCGAAGCTGTGGTGGTGGACGATTAGGACTCAGGAAGGCTGACGTCTAGGCGGATGCCTAACAGCCCTGCTGCATTGGCCAGTCCCGATGCTGCCGTCGTGTCATCGCCCGTACCGGCGATGATCTCGCTAGCTAACAGGTCAATCGCATCGCGAGCTGTTGCTGTATCGAGGTCGTTATCTAGGGCTGCTCGCACGGTGGCCAATGTGGGAGCCGGGTTTGGGCCTTTTTGGAACTGAGCGGCTTTGACGAGTCGATCGAGCCGGCGGATGGCGTCCTCGATTTCGTAGTCGAACCACTCGAACCCGGTCCGGTAGTGGTGGGCCATGAGGGAAAGGCGAATGGCCCGGGGGTCGTGCATCCGCCTCAGGTTTCGAACAAAAACCAGATTGCCGAGCGATTTGGACATCTTTGTTCCTTCGTAGGCAACCATGCCGACGTGCATCCAGTGTCGGGCGAATGTTTTACCTGTGGCCGCCTCGCTCTGGGCGGCTTCGCACTCGTGGTGGGGGAAGGTCAGGTCGTTACCACCGCCATGAAGATCAATTGTTTCGCCTAGGGCGGCGATGGCCATAGCCGAACATTCGATATGCCAGCCGGGTCTACCCGGCCCAAAAGGCGATTCCCATGAGGGCTCGTCCGTAGCGCTGGGCTGCCAGAGTACGAAGTCGAGCGGGTTACGTTGCCGGGGATCATCAGGATTTCCTCCCCGCTCAGCGGCATAGGTCGTCATCTGGGCTTCGTCGTATCCGGTCAGTGAGCCAAACTTCGTCCAGGTAGCAACATCAAAAAAGGTGGTGCCATCCACTTCGTAGGTGTGGCCGTTTGCCTCGAGGCGGCTGATCAGGGAGATCATGGCGTCAATTGAGCCAGTGGCAGTGGGCTCTGACCATGCGGGCCGTAGGTCGAGCGCTGTGAGGTCGGCGTGGAAGAGATCCATCTCGCGTGCCGCCAGTTCAAGGAAGTCAATACCGAGTTCTCGGGCCTTCGGCAGAATCGAGTCATCGACGTCTGTGACGTTGCGGACCATACGGACCTCGTGGCCAAGGTCCTCGAGTCTGCGTATAGCCAAGTCGAAAGTCAGATAGGTGAAGGCGTGCCCGAGGTGGGTTGCGTCGTACGGCGTGATACCGCACACGTAAACGCTCACGGTTGGACCTGGCTCAAAGGGAACTACTTCCCCACGGACAGTGTCGTACAAGCGCATCCCCATGGTCAGCGAAGGTAGCGGGCGAAATCGTTAACCGCTGTTATCGGTTGTGTCAGACCCACTCTTAGGGAGTGCTTAGTGTTCGTTGACTCCATACCCAGATGGACTTGTGGTCACTTAATTAGACCATGGCGCCCTCGACAGGAATCGAACCTGTGGCCTACCGCTTAGGAGGCGGTCGCTCTATCCGACTGAGCTACGAGGGCGAGGGAGGCGCGATATGTGGCGCGTTACTGTCGGTAACGGCCTTCCTCGCTGTGAAGGTTACCGGTGAGGCTGGTTTGGCCCGTTGGGATCAAACTTTGGTGGGGGTTTAGCTGTGTCGAGGCGCAGTGAAAACACCAGAGGATCTTTGTCTCCAGCTATCGGCTCGAATATCGGAGACAGTGCACAGGGGTGGTCAAGCCGACTCAGCTGCAGTTAGCCACTCTTGAGCGATCCCTCGGTGCCGGAGAAGCATCTCTTCCACTCCGCTAGTAGCCAACATCCCATTTTCGACGAGGAACTTGCCTTGCACGATCGTGTGCCTTGGAGCTACGGGGCCACATCGAAGGAGGGCCTCAACCGGATCTGTTAAAGCGCCTGCGAAAGCAACCCCTTGAAGTGGCCATACAACCAGGTCAGCAGCTTTCCCTGGCGCAAGTGAGCCGATGTCATCTCGGCCGAGACATGCGGCGCCGCCAAGAGTCGCCATTTCGAGCGCTTCCCGGGCGAGCATGGCCTCTGGGCCTCCACGTAATCGAGCGAGCAAGAGTGCGCCGCGGGTCTCGAGCCACAATGATGCGCAGTCCGTTGAGGCTGAACCATCGCATCCGATCCCGACGTTGACCCCAGCGTCGCGAAATTCGCGTACAGGTGCCAGACCTGCACCAATCAACTGGTTTGAACTGGGGCAGTGCGCAACCCCGGTGCCCCAGTTCGCAAGCTTTGTGATCTCGGATTCGCTAGGGAAGACGCAGTGGGCAACCCAAGTTCGTTCTGAACCCCACCCAACTCGTTCAAGATGTTCCAAGGGTCGGCAGCCAAAAACTTCCTCACAGAACGTGTCTTCGGCCTGGTCTTCAGCAATGTGTGTATGGAGCCGGACGTCAAGTCGCTCAGCGAGTTCTGCAGTTGATTCCATCAGCTCTGGCGTAACAGAAAAAGGGGAACACGGGGCGAGTGCGATTTGAACCATGGCCCCTGGTCCCCGGCTGTGGTGCAGTCCGACAAGCCGCTCAGAGTCGGCAAGGATTTCTTCGTCAGTTTGGACGACTGAGTCTGGTGGGAGGCCCCCGTCTTTTTCGGACAGACTCATTGAGCCCCGTGTGGGGTGGAATCGGAAACCCAACTCGGTTGCGGCGGTTATCTCGGCAGTGATCAGATCACCACCAGTTCGTGGGTGCACGTAAAGGTGATCAGTTGTTGTAGTACAACCACCCAGGGCAAGTTCACACAACCCAATCCAAGCTGAGACATATGCTGCTTCTTCGTCGAGGCGACTCCAGACTGGGTAGAGCGTGCGTAACCAGTGGAAGAGACTCCCAGATAGCGCAGGGGCAAAAGCCCGAGTCAGATTCTGGTAGATGTGGTGGTGGGTGTTAATCAGACCGGGTGTTATCAGGCAACCATTCGCATCCACCACGCGGGCAGCGTCTGGTTCCTCACCTGATTGACCTACAGCAGTTATGAACCCGTTGGAAATCCCAACCCAACCTCCGGGGATCTCGCTTCTATCGCCGTCCATGGTGACGACGAGATCGGCATTAGCTATTAGGAGGTCCACTGTCGGTGCTGTCCCTATCATCAGTTCAATTCAGCCACCAGCGAGTCAATTTCAACTCTCCAGTCGCTCGTACACGTTTTTCCGGCATCTGCATAATCAAGACTGATATCGATCAACTTCTCACAAGGGTTTTCTGTTAGTTGCTCGACCATTACTTGCCCCCCGGCACTGATTCGCATCTGGCTGCCATCTTAAGGCGTGTTCCTGATTCGCCCTAACCGCGTTCCTGGCCTCATGCGAGTCGCCATAGGAACTCCGAGTCGAACGGTCGGATACAGCCAGAATTTGTGCATGTGCACGCGTTACCTTTGGTCTAGGTGGGTAACTCTTCTTGTGGTCTTGCCGTTTCAGGTAGTTTGAGCTCCATGACCACCGGACACGACCTGCTAGTGGTCGGTGGCGGTCCCACCAGTTACCCGGCTGCTCTCTATAGGCCAGCAGCCGGCTGTGGTGGTCGGCGCTGATGGTGTCCGATCCATCAGAGTTCGACCACCTGGGGGTTCTCACTCTGGCCTGGGAACATCAGGTGTTAAAGCGAACTTTGGAGGCCACCGACTGGGCGGCCCGCTGGGCCGAATAAGAGTGACAACCAGACAGAGTTCCAGGCCTTTTCGAATTAGGTGGCTAGGGCGTGTCCGCTACCGCGACGCACTGGCGTTGCAGCGACGTATACACGCCAATGCCGTATCGCTGCCCAAGACACAGGACCACCTACTACTGCTCGAGCACCACCCCGTTTACACACTTGGGGTGCGGTCATCACTGGACAACCTGCTGATGCCGCCTGATGAGGTTGGCGCCGACCTGGAGTGGGCTGATCGTGGCGGTGACATTACGTTCCACGGCCCCGGTCAACTTGTCGGCTATCCACTCCTACACCTTCCAGGTAAGCGGGGTGGGGGAATGGCCGACACGGTTGCCTATGTGCGTTCCGTGGAACAACTGGTCATCGACGTGTGTTGCGACTTAGGGCTTACTGACGTGGGGCGTCTACCCCGGTATCCGGGGGTATGGGTTGAGCCAGACGGCCCGCGCCCTCGCAAGGTGGCGGCCATTGGGGTGAAGCTCAACCGGAGTCGCACCATGCACGGTTTCGCCCTCAACCTAGACCCCGATCTGGCGTTCTTTGATCGAATGGTTCCGTGTGGAATCAACGGTCTGGGCGTCACTTCGCTAGCGAGCGAAGGAATCGACGCCACGATGCGTCAAGCGGTCGACTTGGTCGCTGAGCGGGCGGCCGAACGTTGGGCTGACGGGCCAGTTGATCGGGCCGACGTCGCCTGGGTGCACCGGCCTGGTGACCTCAGTGCCTTCAGTCGCGGTGAGGGGGCGGAATCGAAGCCAGAACTCAGTCGTAAGCCCGAGTGGATGCGGGTACCACTGCGGACTGGCCCCGAATATCTACGCCTCAAGTCGACGATGCGCGCCCGGAACCTCACGACGGTTTGCGAGGAGGCTGGGTGCCCGAACATGTCCGATTGCTGGAATGACGGCACAGCCACGTTCATGATCAACGGTGAACGCTGCACTCGTGCCTGTGGTTTCTGCTTGGTTGACACTCGGCGTCCTGACGGACTGGACCTAGGTGAACCCGGACGGGTGGCTGAGGCTGTGGCCGATATGGGCCTGCGTCACGCTGTCGTCACGGCTGTGGCTCGAGACGACCTGGCAGATGGTGGTGCGGCTGCGTTCGTGGCGACTATCGCTGCTATCCGGGAATTAAATCCCGATACCGCCGTGGAGATCCTTATCCCGGATTGCAAGGGTGACCCTGATGCTCTCCAGCTTTTGTTCGACTCCCGGCCGGAGGTGTTGAATCACAACATCGAGACGGTGGCTCGGCTGCAACGAAGGGTTCGCCCGTCTGCTTCGTACGCTCGGAGCCTCTCGGTTTTGGCTCGAGCGGGGGCTGAGGGCCTGACCACCAAGTCGTCGATCATTGTGGGCTTAGGGGAGACCGACGAAGAGGTAGATGCCTGCCTGGCCGACCTGGCTGCTGTGGGCTGCGACATAGTCACGATTGGCCAGTACCTTCGGCCGACTGTCAACCACCTAAAGATCGACCGCTGGGTAGATCCGACGATCTTTAATCGTTGGGTTGACGTCGGTCGGGCCCTAGGCATTGGCCATGTGGAGGCCGGGCCACTCACCCGGTCCAGTTTCCACGCCCGGCAGGCAGCGGAAGCCGTCGGTGCCTCGCCGTTGGTGGGTCAGCGTAAGTCCGTTGCTCTGACAATTCATCCGGGCTGAGGGAATTGTTGTCTCCCGACCGCTTTAGCCAGTCCTCCTTCTCACCAGGCTTGGTCTGAGGCCCGTTATTTCTCATGCCTTTGGGGATGGGGGACCCTGAATGATGCTGCAACTGGGCCAACTAACTTAGCCTTGACATTTGTGATATTACGTTTGTAGTGTCATGTCTCCAGGATTGATTTGAGAGTCGTCGAGGAGACACCAGAGACTGTGATCGCAGATCAGCGTGGTCGAGTCCGGAGAGAGCGTGCAGAGAGCGAAAGGGCAGCTGCTATTGAGCGGATCACCGCTGCAACTCGAGCACTATTGCGAGAGCACACGATCTTCGATCTGACCTCCGCAGTGGTGGCGGATGCTGCTGGTACGACCCGCCAGACGGTCCACAACTACTTCCCGTCAATGTATGAGTTGATCTTCGCTCTCGCTGACGACCTGACCGTCGAATTCCAGACAGCCGGGGACGGCCTGGATGTCGACGATCCCCACTGGCCGTACCTCTATGCGGATCGGGTGGCCGACATCGCACTGGAAGATCCGATCCCGAACCGGCAGGTGCTGCTGGTCTCGGCCTCTCAGGGTCGGGGTATGGCGGCTGCTACGTCGGAAACGAACCGACAGATCGTCCCGGCCCTGAAAAGGAGGAACCCGGTGGCGGCCGATAAGGCCTCGTGGCTGACTATGACTCTGTTCCGGGGAACGTTGTTCAGCTGGGGCGCCGAGCAGCTTTCAGCCGAGGAACTCCGAGAGAACTTGCGTGACGTGGCTGACGTAGTGGTAGCCCAACGTGGCCTCTGGCTAGAAGAAGTATGAAATCTGTGACGTACCGATTGGCAACCCGCCTGGCAGCAGCGCTGCTGACTGCCGTGGTCTCCGTGCTGCTCGTATCTTCACCTGCCGGTGCGTGGTCAAACGCGGAAGAGGGGGCGGTGTCGATCCACGCCACGAGCCCTTACAGCGGTTCGGTGGCCGAGGTCCAGGTGGACTCCGCTGGCAACATCTACGCGTGCGGGTGGTTCCGGTCCAAGACCGGGTCGTACGACGTCAACCCGGATCCCGCTGCGACGAGCCTCGTGAACACGAAGGGGCTGCACTCGTCGGTGGTCTCGAAGTACAACCCGTCCGGCAACTTGCTGTGGTACCTGGTGGTCGAGTCCGACGACAACGACGACCGAATCGTCGACTGTGCCTTGAACGCTGCGGGCACTCACCTGGCCATATCCGGCACGTTCGAGGGGACCATGGACTTCCCCGGTGGGGCGAGCATCGCTTCGGAGGGGGAGAGGGACGCTTACGTGGCCCTGATCGCCACGGACACGTCGACTGGTACGACAGCTCCTTCCGGCGTCCTGTGGGGCAAGACCCTCGGGGATACGACCGACCACGACTCGGCCAACGGTGTCGGCTTCGGGTCGTCCAACGAGGTCTACGTAGGTGGCTACTTCAGGGGAACGGTGGACATCAACTGGGGTACCGGTAGTGCAGACAACCGGACGTCGGCAGGCCACGGGGATTCCGTCCTGACCAAGTTCGCGGTGGACGGTTCCCTGGCGTGGTCCAAGACGTGGGGCGGCACCAGCAACGATTACCTCGTCGACCTGGCGATCGACGGCGGCGACATCTACGTTGGCGGGTTCCTGGCCAACCAGGCGGCCGACTACGACCCCGGGGACGGTGAGACGCTGATTGGTGGCACGTCCGGCGGCCAGGGTGGCCAGGACTCGTGGATCTCGAAGTTCAACACGTCGGGGGAACTCCAGTGGGCAAAGAACTTCGGTAATACCAGCACCGACGAACTCAAGGGCATGGCCGCTATAGGCGGACACGTGTACGCCACCGGCTACCACACAGGCAGTGGCGGCGACTTCGACCCCGGATCTGGCACCACGGCCTTGGTCTCGAGCCACTACGAGCCCTACACCGTCAAGATCGACTCGTCCGGGGATCTCGTGTGGGCAGTCACCGTCGACACGGAAGAGGGTGCTGGGCCGCCGACCGGAGAGTCCCTTGCCGTGGACGGGTCCGGCAACGTGTACACCGCAGGGACCTACCGGGGAACAGCCGACCTTGGGTCCGGTTCAGGGGTAGCGGACTTCACTGCTGTCCGTGGGACGGTTAAGAACGAGGTGTTCCTCCTGAAGCACAACTCGGCGGGCGTCCACCAGTGGGCGAAGGTCTTCCCGTCCAACAACACCTCTATCGCCACCGGGCTGACAACCTCCGGGTCAAACGTGTTCATGGCGGGCCACTTCAATGACTGGATGGACTTCGACCCGTCAGCGGGTGACGCCACCGTCAGGTCAGCGGGAAACTCAGACGGCTACGTCGCCAAGTACACGTCAGCAGGAGCGCTGGCTACCGGCAACGCTGCACCGGTAGCGAACCCACCAACAGGCTTCCAGGTCGTACACGGCCCGGTCGACGGCGCTGAACTACAGGGTTACGAAGCTGAGGTCGTACTCACCGCACCGCTGTGCGATAGCGGCCAGTGGGAGTTCGTCCGCGCCGGTTCGGGCTACTCGACGCGCCATTACGTAGTCCAGGACTCGGCGCTCTCCGCGTCCGGGCTGGGGATCGGTGCTTACATCAAGGCGAACTACACCTCTGGCGGTTCCACGGTCCCGGATCACAACATTTTGTGGTCCGGCAACGCTAACGACCACGACGGCAACACGTCGTCGAGGTCGGCGGCGTTCAAGAACCTGGGCTGGGCGAGTGTTTCCAACGCGCACGGTACGGTGGCCTTCAAGCTCGACGCTGACGGCAACTTCACATGGAAGAGGGATTCAGCGTCTTCCTGGACAGCGAGCACTGTCGACTATGACGGGGCCGGCAGTTCGGGCACCGGTGTGGTCCCGTCGGGGTGGAGCGTGTATCTGGCGTTCGCTGCCAAGAACTCTGTCACCAGGACGCTGACCAGTGGTCATCTGGCCGTCTCCCACTCGAGCTGTGGGACTCCGGGCTTCACCGTGTCCGAGTCGTCCAGGACGGTGTCCGAATCCGGTTCGACGCAGACGTTCACCGTGGTGTTGACCGGCGACCCGTCCTCGGACGTGGTCATCGACGTGGCCAGTGGCGACACCGGCGAGGCGACCGTGTCGGCTTCGTCGCTGACGTTCACGTCCAGCAACTGGGACACCGCTCAGGCCATCACCGTGACCGGCATTCCGGATTACCTCGACGACGGCAACCAGACCTCCACGGTGACCGTTTCAGTCAACGACGACAGTTCCGACGACGACTTCGACTCGGTTGCCAACCAGACGGTGTCGGTGTCAACGACTGACGTCGATGCAGCCGCCGGCCTGACCATTGCCGCTTCGGGTGGTTCAACGTCGGTCAACGAGGCCTCGTCGGGCAACACCGACACGTTCACCGTGGTATTGGACATGCAGCCTGCTCCGGGCGACAACGTGGTGGTGACCGTCACGTCGTCTGACACCGGTGAAGCCCAGGTCAACGGAACGTCAGCCAGGACCCTCACGTTCACGTCCAGTAACTGGGACACCCCGCAGACGGTGACCGTGACCGGGATCGACGACGACCTCGACGACGGCAACCAGACGGCGACGTTGACCATCGCGGTCGACGACTCGTCGAGCTACGACCCGTATGACTCGGTGTCAGACGCCACGGTCAGCGTGACCGTCGTCGACGACGACACCGCTGGTTTCACCCTGTCGGGAACCACCGCAGCGGTATCTGAGAATGAGACAACGGCGACGTTCACCGTGGTCCTGGACTCCGAACCGACCGGCGACGTCGTGTTCAGCCTCTCGAGCGCTGACACCGGGGAGACGACTGTCTCACCTGCGGCGTTGACGTTCACCTCGTCGAACTGGGACACGACCCAGACGGTGACGGTCACCGGTGTAGACGACTCGGCGTCGGATGGCAACCAGGCCACGAACGTCACCGTGTCCGTCAACGACTCGTCGACCGCCGACAGTACCTACGACGCGCTCGGCGACAAGACCGTCGCCGTCACCACTGCTGATGATGACTCGGCTGGCGTAACCATCTCGGCGTCTGGTGGGGCAACCACCGTGTCCGAAGCGGGGTCGACCGACACGTTCACCGTGGTACTCAATACCCAGCCGTCCAGCGACGTTGTCATCAACGTCTCGTCGGGCGATACCGGTGAGGCGACCCTGTCCCCGGCGGCACTCACGTTCACCAGCTCGAACTGGGACAGCGCCCAGACCGTCACGGTCACCGGTGTAGACGACGACTCCAACGACGGCGACCAGACCACGACGATGACCGTGTTCGTCGTCGACGGATCATCCGACGACGCGTACGACAGCGTCGCCAACCTGACGTTGAGCGCTACGACCTCCGACGATGACTCGCCTGGCCTGACGGTGTCGACGACCTCGGTGACGGTCACCGAAGCCGGGTCAGCGTCGACGTTCACCGTCCGGCTCAACACCAAGCCCAGTTCCAACGTCGTTGTCAACGTCGCAACGTCGGATTCCGGCGAAGCGACCGCGTCGACTACGGCACTCACGTTCACGACGAGCAACTGGGACAGCGCGCAGACCGTCACGGTCACCGGCGTCAACGACGTCGAGGACGACGGGAACCAGACGTCGACGGTCACCCTGACGGTCAACGACGCCAGCTCCGACAACGACTACGACTCGGTTTCTGACAGCACCGTGGCGGTGACGACCGTCGACGATGACGACCCGGTCGTGACTACGACGACCGCCCCGCCGCCGTCGACCACGGCCCCGCCGTTGGGAACGGTCAGCCTGTCGGCTATTCCGGGATGTTCGTCGGTGACCATCCACTGGGCTCCGGGCACCACGTCGGGCATCCAGTCGTTCGCACTGGCCATGAACAACCACCAGAACGACGAGGGTTGGGACGGCCACAGCGCACACTTCCCGGACGCACGTTCGTTCACCATTGGCGGCCTCGGCAACGGCCAGTACAGCTTCGAGATCCGGGCCCTCTACGAGAATGGGACCACGGCGGACTCAAACGAGGGAGACGTCACCATCTCGGGCTGCTTCCCACCACCGACACCCGTCACAACGACTTCTCCACCGACGACCACGACGATGACCATCCCGCCGGCTCCCACCACCTCGACAACAACTACAACCACAACCACAACCACCCCACCTACGACGGCTGCACCGACGACGGCTGTACCGACGACGGCTGTACCGACGACGGCTGTACCGACGACGGCTGTACCGACGACGGCTGTACCGACGACGGCTGCACCGACGACGGCTGCACCGACCACAGTTGCACCGACGACGGCTGCACCGACCACAGCAGCACCGACGACGGCTGCACCTACGACGGTGGCTCCCTCCACGGCACCACCGACCACCACTACAGAGGGAACCTCCAGAGATGAGGACGAAGAGGCGGTGATTGTCAATTTGAGCGAAGGTGATCGTGACGGTGACGGCCTGACCGACGATGACGAGGCCGCCCTGGGAACAGACCCGGACGACGCAGACACCGACGGTGACGGGATCAGCGACGGCAGGGAAGTGGCCGACCTCACCGACCCACTTGACCCTGACGACCCCGGGATCGACGGTGGCGGCAATTTCCTTACCAACCCGGGGGTTCTGGCGACTGCTGCAGGCCTCGCAGCGGCAGCAGGGCTGGGGTTGACGGGTCTGGGCTCCAAGATATTCGGTGGGCTTGTGCGGTTCCTGTCCGGGACCGGCTTCGGTCTGTTCCTGATCGGCCTGTTTCGACGTGACAAGCGCCCCGGGCCACCCATCGACTTCGTGGTCTCCTTCGACGGACCGCTCGCCCATCTGGCATGGTCGTCGCCGACCACGGGCGGACCGGCTGACAAGTACGTGCTGGAAGCCCGCAAGGGCGGCAACTGGGGAGAACTACTCGACTTCGACACGGACAACACGAGGGCCGCTGTCCCCAGGTCAGAGGTCGAGGACGCTGAGGCGTGGCGTCTCAGGGCAGCCAACGAACATGGCATCGGCAAGCCGTCCGAAGAGGTGCCGGTCTCTGCTGCCAGCGACCATGTGGAAGAAGAATGAGGATGAATCCAAGCACTGCGACCAGGGGGACCGCTAGGGAGTGGGCTGTATCAGTGCTGGCCCTGGTGGCGCTCCTGGCGTTCGCTGCCCCCGCCTGGGCTGACACGCACCTGGATACGAGCTTTTCCGACGACGGTTACAGGACCCAGAACCGGACGGCGGGCAACGACGAGGCCCGCAGCCTGGCGTTCCGGTCCGACGGTTCGGTCGTGGTCGGCGGTTGGGACGACAACAACCAGTCGAAGGCAGCGGCCCTGCGGATGGTGACCATCGGGTTCGCAGCCGACGGTGGCGGCGGCGGTCCATTCTCGAGTTCACACAGCCCCCAGACCGACCGTGAGTTCTGGAGCGGCAAGACCGACTCGGCTGAAGAGGTGCTGCTGCTCGCTGACGGCCGCTACGCCTTTGTCGGACATGCCGGTTCGTCCACGTCGGTCTCAGGTGGTAACTACGAATGCGTCGTGATGGTGCGCGGGGCCGACGCGTTCAGGGACAACTCCTTTGCCGGAAACGGGAAGCTCTTCGTGTCGTTCCATGGCTCCAACAACGACAGGTGCTATGCAGGGGCGCTCCAGGACGACGGCAAGATCCTCGTCGGCGGCTGGGTGTACACGTCGGGCGCTAACGGCCGGGATCTGGCGCTGGCCAGGGTCGACCCTTCGGACGGCACGCTGGACGCGAGCTTCGGTTCCAGTGGCAAGGTGATCTACAACGCCGGCGGTGGCGGCGAAAACATCAAGGCCATCGACGTCCAGGCCGACGGCAAGATCCTCGTGGCCGGCACGACGAACGCGTCGGGGGCCAACGACTTCTTCGTCGCCCGCTATACGTCAGCCGGCGCACTCGACACGAGCTTCAGCGACGACGGCATCCACGCGTTCGACCTGGGGGGTCAGGACACGCTGGAGGGAATGGACCTGCAGTCCGACGGCAAGATCGTCGTCGGCGGCTACTCCGGCACTGCCTGGGCCGTGGCCCGCCTGACCACTGC
>JAQWTI010000021.1 GCA_029242745.1 Acidimicrobiales bacterium
CTGTTCTTGGCTGGCGATGGGGTCATAACTGATGTGGCTTTGCAAACCCGAGGTTCGGCGGCGGCAATTCTTGTGGCTCTGCTGGTTCTGGTGGCAATGTGGAAGGTGGGGCGCAATCGTCTAGTCCGCTCCGAGGGAGCCTTATTGCTAGGTGCGTATGCGTCAGTTCTGGCTCTACTGGCCAGTTCAGCCAGTGGCTGACCGAGTGAATCCCATGACAGGCACTTATCACTTGGTCACGCTGGGTTGTCCCAAGAACCAGGTTGACTCCGACAAGTTGGCTGGCACCCTGATCGCTGACGGTATGGATGCCACGGAGGATGTCGACCAAGCGGATTTGATCGTGGTGAACACTTGCGCCTTTATTGAAGAGGCCCGTCGAGAGTCGATCGACACCGTGCTGGCTTTGGCTGACGAGCGTCGTGAAGGAGCCCGTCTGGTGGTTACCGGCTGTATGGCTGAGCGATATGGCGATGAACTGGCCGACGTGCTCCCCGAAGCCGATCAGGTTGCTGGATTTGGTGTGCCGGTCACGCTGAGTAGGAAGCCTGTTCCATCGTTTGACCTCTTGAATTTGCCGCGTCCGTTGTCGGATCGCCCATGGGCGTATGTGAAGGTTGCCGAGGGTTGCGACCGGGCGTGCGGTTTCTGCGCCATACCGACCTTCCGTGGCCCCCAACGCAGCCGGGCCCTAGATGACGTGCTGACGGAGGTCGATGCCCTCGACGTGAAGGAAATTGTCCTAGTCGCTCAAGACCTTGCGGCCTACGGCCGCGACCAAGGGGTGGGGAATAAGGCAATAATCCCCCTCGTTGAGGCTGTGTCTGTCCGAGTCGAGCGTGTGCGCCTCCTCTACCTATACCCCTCGGAACTCACTGATGGCCTTGTCGATACTGTGTGCGCCACTGGAGTGCCGTACTTTGACTTGTCCCTTCAGCATGCGTCGCGCCCGCTGATGCGTCGTATGCGCCGCTGGGGTGATGGTGAAAGGTTTCTGGAGCGCATCTCGACAATCAGGGGCCGAGAGCCCGAGGCGGTCTTTCGGTCCAATTTCATTGTGGGGTACCCCGGTGAGACCGAGGAAGACCATGACACCCTGTTGAAGTTTGTGGCGGAAGCTCAAGTCGACTGGTGTGGATTTTTCGCATATAGCGCCGAAGAGGGAACCTATGCTGCTGGTCTCGATGGCGTAGTTGACCCGGGTTTGGTTGCTGAGCGTCTTAGTGAGTTGACCGAAATGCAGGACCGGATTACCTCCGCTCGCCGAGATCTTTTGATCGGGCGCACCGTGGAGGTGCTGGTCGATGAGCCCGGATTGGGTCGCACCCATCGGGAGGCACCTGAGATTGATGGGGTGGTGTCCGTCTCCCGAGACCTTCCAGTCGGTACTTTCCACTATGTGAAGGTAAACGGTGCTCTTGGGCCCGACCTCGAGGCGGTTTCAACCTCACCGGTGCCAGAGTGAAGCACGTCCGCACGGTGTTGTCGCCAGCCAATCTGATGACTCTGGCCCGCCTGCTTCTAGCCCCAGTGTTGTTCGGAGTGGTGCTTGAAGCCCGAGACGTCAACGGTGCAACATGGGCAGGTTTCATGCTTGGGGCTTTGCTGGCTGCTACCGACTATTTCGACGGGATCCTCGCTCGTCGCCGTGGCACGGTTAGCCGCTGGGGAGCGTTTCTGGATCCGTTGGCCGACAAGGTTGTGGTCATCGGTACTGCCATTTGTCTGAGCATGGTCGGGCGCTATCACTGGGTTCCAGTTGCCTTGTTGGCTCTGCGGGAGGCTGTAATTACGTCGTATCGCCTGTGGTTTGCTCGTCGCGGTCTCGCCGTACCGGCACGCCAGTCAGCTAAGTGGAAGACCATCGTGCAGGGCGTTGCACTGCTGATGGCGGTGCTCCCACCCCTAAGTGATGCCGATGTAATAGTTGGATTGCTTCTTTGGTTGGCCGTGGCTTTCACGCTGGTGACCGGAGCCCAGTACCTACTAGATGGCAGTCGGGCTACCAGCACCACTGGCACCAAGTCGGTCTGACCAGTTATGTCGCGTGGAGGAGCAGTAAGTGCATTGTGAAGTCGTCGCCGTTGGTACCGAGTTGCTGCTCGGCCAAATTGTTAACACCAACTCATCGTGGATCGGTGAACATCTGGCCCTAGCGGGCATTGACTGTCACCGTCATACCGCCGTGGGTGACAACCGGAATCGCATCTTGGCCGCTATCAGTGAAGCCCTAGGCCGGGCGGACGCCGTCATTGTTACCGGAGGCCTAGGCCCGACTCAAGATGACATCACCCGGGATGTGATCGCTGAGTTGATGGGGGTGCCGCTAGTACGTGATGAGTCATTGGTGGCCCGTATCGAGGCGATGTTCGGTGTAAGAGGCCGGCCCATGCCGGCCAACAACCTGCGGCAGGCCGATGTGCCCGTGGGCGCCCGGCCTATGGACCAGATGCCAGGTACTGCTCCGGGTCTCGTGTGTCCCATCGCTGCGTTGCCTGGAGCTGACAACAACAACGCAAAGGTGGTCTATGCCGTGCCCGGCGTTCCATGGGAGATGCGACAGATGGTGGAGGGAACTGTTCTGCCCGATTTGAAGCAAAGGGCCGGGATTTCAAGTGTCATCCGGTCCCGGACCCTTCGGACTTGGGGGCATTCTGAATCAGGCCTTGCCGAAGACCTGTCTGACGAAATCGACCGCATCGACCGAGAAGGCGGAGCAACCATTGCATTTTTGGCTAGCGGCATGGAGGGCCTCAAGGTGCGCCTCACGGCAAAGGCCTCCACCGATGCTGAGGCAGATTTGATTTTGGCGGACGGGGAGGAGCGGGTCCGTAAAATCGCTGGCCCAATTGTGTTTGGGGTGGACGACCAAACTATGGAATCCGTGGTGCTCGATCTGTTGGTCAATCAGGGCCTCCGGCTTGCGACGGCTGAGTCGCTAACCGGTGGGATGATTAGTACCCGTCTGACCGAGGTGCCAGGGTCTAGTCGGGCCTTCGTCGGGTCGATTGTGGCGTACCAGGACGGAGTTAAACGGTCTCAGTTGGGTGTGCTGGATGGCCCAGTGGTATCCGAGGAGGCTGTGACTGCAATGGCTATCGGAGCGTGTGAGCGCCTTGGGACGGAAGTATCAGTGGCTGTGACCGGCGTGGCTGGCCCGGACTCCTATGAAGGTCAGGAGCCGGGCACCGTTTGGATGGCAACGTGTGTGGATGGTGAGGTGGAGGCATTTCGAACCCTGTGGCCCTTTGACCGAGCACGTGTCCGTCAGTTCACCGTGATTACGGTTCTCAATGCTCTCCGACTTCGCCTGGTGGGACGCGTGACCGATCGATCGGTAACCCCGCACGGCTTAAGCTGATATACCTTCAATTTTGGTTCGCCAGTTCATAGCCTTGCGGCCGTCAACGGAAGCAGCGCAGGTGCTTGAGCAGATTTTGCGACCTGTGGTACCTGAAGTCCAGTGGGTGGCTCGTGCGCAATGGCATATAACTCTTCGGTTTCTGGGCAATGCCGACCCTGAAGTCGCTGTTGCTGGGCTGGCGGCCATCTCATGGGTAGACCTGGCTCCGATCGAGGTGCATCTAGGGCCAGTTACGCAGGCGCTAGGGAGGGTTCTCATGGTGCCGGCAGTTGGATGTGACGATCTTGCCAGTCAGATTATTGCTGCAACCGCTGGTGTCGGTCAGCCGCCGGAAGACCGGCACTTCGTCGGGCACCTCACTCTCGGTCGGTTCAGAGATGAACCGTCACCGAGTTTGGTTGGATTTCCTGTGGCGACATCGTTTTTGGCTGAGGAGGTATTGCTGTTGTCTAGCCAGACGAGACCTGAGGGTTCTGTTTATGAGGTGCAGGCTAGGTTCTTGCTTGGTGCTGGGAGGGGTGGGGTACCGGTGCCTAGGGAACTCAGCGTTCCTCGAGAGTGATGCAGGCTGAGTTGATACAAAACCGATCACCGGTAGGTCCTGGACCGTCTGGAAACAAGTGGCCGAGGTGAGCACCACAGGAAGAACATGTTGTCTCAGTGCGGACCATGCCGTGGCTCGAGTCGACTCGAGCGTCGACGACGCGGTCGATCGTTGGGTTGCTTGCAACCGACTCGGTAAAACTCGGCCAGCCGCACCCTGAGTTGAATTTGGCGTCGCTGTCGAACAGGGCGACATTGCATACTGCGCACCGGTAAGTCCCCGCCCGCTCCTCGTTCCAGTAGGTGCCGGAAAAAGGCGCTTCTGTGCCTGCTTCTTGGGTGCAGCGCCAGGCCGTGGGATCGAGTCGTTCGGCTAAGCCGGGGTTGGCGACCACGTGGGCCTGTCGTTTCTCTTCTGGTGTCCGGTCGTCGCCCGGTTCGGGGTTCATGGGATTGACCGTAGTGCCAATCCGTCGGTGGGAAACATGAAAGTTTGCGGTCCTTGCATCGAACGCTTGTTCGGAATTACGATATTGTTATTCGAATGAGAAAGTGAGTGGAACAGTTTGTCTTATGGGAGCTGTCACACCCCCTTCCTAAATTCATCTTCGACAACTTCAAATCACGAATAGAGATCGGAACCGACCAGCAGGTCGGCAGAAACACTGGAGAAACAGTATGGCGAAGCACGGTAGGACAATGAGTGGTGGAGACCTCGAGGCAGGTACCGAGCGGACTAAGGCGCTCGACATGGCCTTGGGCCAGATTGAAAAGCAGTTTGGCACTGGTGCTGTAATGAAAATGGGTGACAAGGGTTCCTTGTCGATTGAGACAGTGCCCACCGGGGCCCTCGCCCTCGATCTGGCGCTTGGAATCGGCGGTATTCCGCGGGGCCGAGTAATTGAGATTTTTGGGCCAGAAGGTTCGGGTAAAACCACCCTGGCTACCCACGTGGTCGCCGAGGCCCAGCGCAATGGGGGTATCTGTGCTTACATCGATGCTGAGCACGCTTTGGATCCAACGTACGCTCGAGCGATCGGTGTGGACGTTGATGAACTATTGATCTCTCAGCCTGACACTGGAGAGCAGGCTCTCGAAATTGCCGACGTGTTGATTCGTTCCGGGGCGCTTGATGTGGTGGTAATCGATTCGGTCGCTGCACTTACCCCTCGTGCCGAGATTGAGGGTGAGATGGGGGACAGCCACGTCGGCCTACAGGCTCGACTGATGTCTCAGGCCCTGCGCAAACTCACTTCTAACCTGAACAAATCCAAGACAATCTGTATCTTCATCAACCAGTTACGGGAGAAGATCGGCGTGATGTTTGGTTCGCCGGAAACCACGCCGGGTGGTCGAGCGCTTAAATTCTACTCTTCGGTTCGGCTTGATATTCGTCGTATTGAAGCCATTAAAGATGGCGTTGAGGTAGTCGGCAATCGGACCAGAGTTAAAGTGGTCAAGAATAAGTGCGCGCCACCGTTTCGGCAGGCCGAGTTCGACATCATGTACGGACGGGGCATTAGTCGGGAAGGTTCAGTAGTTGATCTAGGTGTTGATCTAGACATCGTCAAGAAGTCGGGCGCTTGGTATACGTACGAGGGTGAACAACTCGGACAGGGCCGGGAGAACGCCAAGAAGTTCTTGACTGATAATCCTGAGATTATGGTCGAGATCACTGATCGGGTCTGGCGAGAAGTTAAGCCTGAAGAACCTGAGGTCATCGAGGTTGAACCGTCGGGTCTTGAGTCTGAGGAATTTTCCGAGACGGATGATCTTCCCATCTCGTTAGACGACTAACTCCCCAGTTGTTCTGGGCTTACTTCGGCTTCACTAGCTTTTCTGATATCTCTCGAGGGACGGGCCTGGCTTAGGGGGCGTAGTCTTTCCCTTGTGGAACAGCCAATTGCGCGTTCGTATGCCGTTCGCACTTACGGGTGTCAGATGAACGAGCACGACAGTGAACGGATTGCGGGCCTTCTGGAAGCCGATGGCCTAGTTCCTGCTGTTTCAGAAGATGCTGCAGATGTCATTGTGCTCAACACCTGTTGCATCAGAGAGAACGCTGACAACAAGCTTTATGGCGCCCTTGGTCGTCTCAAGGTTCTAAAGGCTGAACGTCCCGACGTCCAAGTGGCGGTTGGTGGGTGTCTTGCCCAGAAAGACCGTGATCTGATTCAGAAGCGGGCCGGCCACGTGGACGTCGTATTCGGTACTCATAATGTGCATCGGGCTGTTGATCTACTAGCTCAGTCTCGCCGCCAGGGCCCGGTAATGGAGATACTCGAGGAGACAGTTCGCGATGATGCCGAAGCCTTTCCGTCAGTGCTGCCCGCCCAGCGTGAGGCAGATCACAGGGCATGGGTAACCATCCAGATCGGTTGCGATAATAGTTGTGCCTTTTGCATCGTCCCGTCGGTACGGGGTCCTGAGATCAGTCGCCCTTTTGGCGAGATGACTGCTGAGATCGAGGGACTTGCTGCTGATGGGGTAACGGAGATAACTCTGCTCGGCCAGAATGTAAATTCATACGGGAGGGACTTGACCCTGCGGCTCCGCTCAGTGGATGTTTCTGAAGCCACTAGATACGAGGCGGGAGAAGTCTGGGCGGCAGAGGTTGTCCGCCGGGTTCGTCCGTTGTTTGCTGATTTGTTGGTGGCCAGCGGTGGTGTGGACGGGATTCATCGGGTCAGGTTCACCAGCCCGCACCCTAAAGATCTTCGCCCTGAGACCATTGAGGCGATGGCTGTGACAGCAGAAGTCTGTGAGCACCTCCACCTCCCGCTTCAATCAGGTAGTGATCGAATCTTGTCAGCAATGCACCGTGGATATACCGCTGAGCGTTATTTAGAGCGACTGGCTGCGGCTAGATCGAGAATTGAGGATTTGGCTGTTACCACGGATCTTATTGTGGGATTCCCGGGAGAGACCGAGGATGACTTTGAGCAGACGCTGGCGGTGGTAGCTGAGGCTGGCTACGACTCGGCCTACTGCTTTGTGTTCTCACCCCGTGACGGCACCGAGGCGGCAACACTGGCTGCTGACTTCGTTGAGCACGAGGTGTGCGTGGCGCGCTATGAGCGTCTTCAACAAGTTTTGAAGCGTTCGGCCAGGATTACCCATAGAGCGCGCATTGGGCGAACAGAAGAAGTATTGATTGAGGGCCCATCAAAGCGGGAGCCGGATCAGGTAACCGGTCGGACGCGGCAGAACAAGTTGGTTCATCTAGCCGCAGCGGAAGGGTTGCGGACTGGGGCTTACGCGACGGTGGTCATTGTTGATGCCGCTACCCATTATCTGCATGGTGAGTTGGTTGAGGTAACCGCGCCCCCCCAACACCGTCGCCGCATTCCCGTCGCCTCGGCCTGATTGGTGAAGCCCAACGGGCATCTTGTTGTTGTCGGCGCCACTGCGTCCGGGAAGTCGATGGTCGCCTTCGAGGTAGCCCGGCAGCGACCAGGCACCGAACTGATCTCCATGGATTCCAAGGCGCTGTACCGGGGTATGGACATTGGTACAGCTGCCCCTACCGCAGCCGAACGCGCCGAAATCCCCGTTCACCTTCTCGACCTAGTTGAGCCAGGTGAAGAATACTCAGTTTCGATGTTCCAGGAGGCGGCTCGGTTGGCCTTGGACGACGTAATCCATCGGACTCGCCGAGCCGTGCTTGTAGGTGGAACAGGGCTGCATGTCCGGGTGGTAATCGACGAACTGGAGATCCCCGGTCAGTGGGAGAAAGTTCGAGCGGAACTTGAGGCCGAGCCTGAGACGAGACTGCTTTATGCCCGGTTAGTGGAGTTGGACCCCGTGGCAGCCGGTCGAATGGAGTCCACTAATCGGCGCCGTGTAATGCGGGCTCTGGAGGTCTCTATTGGATCTGGCCGACCGTTTTCCTCTTTTGGCCCGGGATTAGAGTCCTACCCGCCAAGCCCATTTACCCAGATAGGTCTGCGAGTTAAACGCGCCATACTGGACCAGCGGATTGCGGACCGGTACCGACGGCAACTTGAAGAGGGGTTTCTTGACGAGGTCCGTCATCTAGCGGATCTCCCTGGTGGATTATCGAGATCAGCCGCTCAGGCACTCGGCTATCGAGAACTACTGGCCCACCTTCGGGGTGACTGCACGCTGGATCAGGCGATTGCTGATGCGGTGGCAGCCACTTGTCGGTTCGCACGTCGTCAAGAGAGATGGTTCCGACGAGATCCTAGGATCGAATGGTTCGAAGTAGCCGATGACCCACTGGCCGTAGTGGATGAGGTTCTTGATCGGTTCGATGCGACAGCAACTGGAGGTTGCAGGTGAGTCAATCGAATACCGAGAGTAGGTCCAGATCGGCAAGACTGTGTTTGTGCACCTGACCCACCACCACGGACTTGGCAATGACTTTCTAATTGCTTTCGTCGAGAAGGTACCCAGTGATGGGCCAGCGCTTGCTCGGTGGCTCTGTGACCGTCGGAGTGGTTTGGGGGATCTGGACAAAGGCGCCGATGGGCTCATTTTCGGTACGAGCTCCCAAGAAGGTCACCCGGTATTCACTCTTTTCAACAGTGACGGCAGCAAAGCAGCGGTTAGTGGGAATGGTCTCCGTTGTTTCGGCCAAGCTCTTGCGCGTCGTGACGGGATTGTCAACCTCGACGTAGTCGTCGAGACTGGAGCCGGGCCACGCCGTGTGGTCGTTGATGGCCATCCAGATGCCATCGAGGTGCGAGCCACTGTAGAGATGGGTGCTCCTGGTCCTGGACCACTTTTTGATGGCCTGGATTTGGGACTTGTCGGTGTGGATGTGCTGAACATCCTCAGCGTGGATCTAGGAAACCCCCACTTAGTGCTACTAGTTGACGCCATTGACACTGTGGACCTTGGCGTTATCGGGCCATCCGTAGAGGCCCATTTCAGCCCTGTGGGTTGCAACATTCACCTAATGACCGTTGTCGATCGTTCAATCGTGCGGCTTCGGCCTTGGGAGCGCGGAGTCGGCCTCACCGAGGCCTGTGGGACTGGTGCCTGCGCTGCGGCCTACGCAGCCAACCAATGGGGTCTTGTTGACTCAACTGTCGAAGTTCAGATGTCTGGAGGATCAGCAACGGTGGTGGTCGGTGATCCGATTCGGTTGACCGGTCCCGCTATTTGGTCTACTGATCTGTCGATGGATTACGACGAGTCGGACGGTGGTGTCGCTGTCGATGAGTGATGGCCACGAAGAAGTCTTAGATCCCGCTGAGTTGGAGCAGTCTGCGGTTCTCTCGAGTGATATTGATGAGAGTTCGCATCGCGGTGCCTTTGGTGAGTTTGGTGGTGAGGCGACGGGTCTTATCGATCGGACATTTCGAGAGCGAATTGTGCTAGCTGGAGTCTCCTTAGGACGAGTTGATTCTGAGGTCACCGACGCCTCCATGGATGAGTTGGCTCGACTGGTTGATACCGCCGGTGCCGATCCGGTAGCTCGGATTGTTCAGCAGCGCGACTCTCCAGACCGGGCGACCTACATTGGCCAAGGGAAGGCCCATGAACTACGTACGGTGTCCGATGCGCTGGACGCTGACACTGTGGTCTTCGACAACGACCTCTCTCCTGCCCAACAGGGCAATCTAGAAGCGATCCTTAAACGCACAGCCCTAGATCGTACGGCAGTGATCTTGGACATCTTCGCGCAGAATGCCAGTAGCCCGGAGGGTAAGGCTCAGGTGGAGTTGGCTCAACTCCGGTATCGATTGCCTCGTCTCCGGCGGTCCGGAAAGACGTTTAGTCAGCAGGGTGGTGGAATCGGTACACGGGGGCCGGGGGAGACCCAGTTGGAGGTTGACCGGCGGCGACTCATGCGGCGGGTCAGTCGCTTAGAGTCCGACCTCAAACAGATCCGGAAAAATCGTTCGACTCAGTCCAAGGCCCGCCGAAGGACTAGCAACCGATCAGTGGCTATTGTTGGTTACACAAACGCTGGGAAGTCGACGCTGCTGAACTGTTTGACCGATGCGGGTGTGTTAGTTGAGGACCGACTGTTTGCAACTCTCGATGCCACTACCCGTCGGTTGCAGCTACCCGGAGGTGAGGCAGTCTTTGTCAGCGACACCGTGGGTTTTGTCCGCAAGTTGCCCCACCAGCTAGTAGAGGCGTTCAAGTCAACTCTCGACGTCGTAGTCGACGCTGATCTGCTGGTCCATGTAGTTGATGCTGCAGACCCTGATCCTGCAGGGAGTATCGCCGCAGTACGCGTTGTTCTTGAAGAAATCGGTGCCGACAAGGTTCCTGAGTTGTTTGTGTTTAACAAATCAGACGTTGCACCAAATGCTGCTCGGCGACTAGTCGAACGAGAATCTGGCTCGGTTGCTGTTTCATCAACGACTGGAGCCGGTATCGACGATCTTCTTGCAGTTGTGGGGCGTCGACTTCGTCGCCAGAGCATTGTGACTGAGCTGCTTGTTCCGTATGAACGGGGTGATGTGCTGGCGATGGCCCACCGGGAGGGCGAGGTGATGGACTCCGTGGAGTCTGATGATGGCTGGCAGATAGTCATCCGAGTTGATGAGGGCTCGGCGGGACGTCTAGCTGACTTCCAGGTGGACCAGTCATCGCCGGGTTTCGACGTGGGAGGGTGAGGCTATGGCTATGTACTTGAGGCCAACGGGCTTCGTTCCTCCGCCTTACCCTTTTGATGTCCCACCCGATGTCGTTGAGGCTGCTGCGGCGGTTCAGGGCGGGGCAATCGACTTATCTCGAGGTGTGCCCTGCGATCCGGTCCCCAGTGTTGTGGCGGCAGCCCTAGCAAGATCTGAGTCAGCGCGCCCCTATCCGCCGGCGATTGGCACACCTGAGTTGCTCGATGCCGCTGCTAGTTGGTGTGACGTCCGTCTTGGTGTGTCAATTGAGGCGTCATTAATTGGAGCGTGTATTGGTACCAAAGAACTGGTGACAGGTTTACCCCACCTTCTACGGCTGCGGACTCCAGAGCGGGACACCGTCCTCTACCCGGCAGTGGCTTACCCCTCGTACGAGATGGGGGCAGTCTTGGCTGGTTGTCGAGCAGTGCCAGTACCTCTGGACGCCAACTGGCGGATCGACCTATCGGCCATCAACGAATCTGATGCCCACCGGGCTTTATGTCTTTGGGTGAACACGCCTGGAAACCCTGCCGGTGCTCTTGATGATCTCGAAGCAGCGGCCCGTTGGGGTAGAGATCGGGACATACCCGTGGTGTCCGACGAGTGCTACGTGGAATTCACATGGCATGAGCCTTCCCGATCGATCCTCCAGCACGGCACTGAGGGCGTATTGGCGGTCCACTCTTTGTCAAAGAGGTCCAATCTGGCCGGTCTTCGAGTCGGTTTTTACGCTGGAGACCCAGACCTCGTCCAGTTTTTACAAGAGACTCGTCGACATCAAGGGTTCCTAATTCCTGGGCCAGCTCAGGCGGCCGGTGCGGCTGCGTTACGGGATCAGACGCATGTAGATGTGCAGGTCGAGCGCTACCGGCAGCGACTCGAATCTCTGATAGAGGTATTTGCTGCAAAAGGCCTAACAGCCGCCATGCCCGAGGGTGGATTTTACTTGTGGTTGGCTGCCCCGGATGGAGACGACCTAGCCCTAGTGCGTCGACTAGCGAAAGAGTTGGGGATCCTGACTAGCCTGGGTACCACATTTGGTCCTGGGGGCGCTGGCTATGTCCGGGTCGCAGCTGTGGTGCCTGACGACCAACTGGCAGTGGTGCGCATGCGGGCTGGCCTGTTATAGACATCCGAAACAGTTTCAGCCAACGGAAGGCCTGCCGGTAGCCTTAGCCCATGGCGACGGATTCCTTGCACAGTGAGTTAAAAGCGAGAATTGAAGAGTTGTGGGCGAGACGCGATGACCCTTTGAAAGATGAATCCGATGCCGTTGCCACGATTCACGGTGCTATTGAGTTGCTGGATACAGGTGCGGCTCGGGTAGCAGAACTGGACGATTCGGGCCAAGTAGTGGTTCACGAGTGGCTGAAGTTGGCTATTCTCCTGATGTTTCGGGTATCTCAAATGGAGACCATCGAGTTGGGACCCTTTGAGTTTGCCGACAAGATTCCGCTTAAGACTGACTGGATGGAGCGCAAGGTGCGAGTCGTTCCAGGCGCCCAGGCCAGATGGGGCAGCTACCAGGGTCCTGGTGTCGTGATGATGCCTAGTTACACCAATATTGGTGCGTATGTCGGTGACAATACGATGGTCGACACTTGGGCCACAGTGGGTTCGTGTGCCCAGATCGGACAGAATGTGCACCTCTCGGGTGGAGTGGGCATCGGTGGTGTACTTGAACCCCCAAACGCGGTGCCGGTGATGATCGGGGATGACTGCCTAATCGGAAGCCGTTGCATCGTTGCTGAGGGTGCCCGAGTCGGTGACGGGGTCGTGCTCGGTGCTGGTTCCATTCTGACCGGGTCTATTCCAGTAATCGATGCGGATACCGGTGATGAATTAGGACGTGGTGTGGTGCCTAGTTGGTGTGTAGCCGTCCAAGCAACCCGTCCTAAGAGCTTTTCTGGTGGCGAGTTTGGTCTGCCTTGCATTCTGGTCTTGAAGTACCTTGATCCGGGGGAGCGGCACAACAAGTCAGCGTTGAACGACGTCCTTCGCATCCACGGCGTCACCACCTGAGTGGGGAGTTTGTCGTGACCAACCTTCTGTCTCTTACAGCAGAACTGGTGGACATCTCGTCAGTCAGTTTCGAGGAGGCTAATCTCGTTGCCTACATTGAGACTGAGTTGCGGGCCGTATCAGGACTTGCCGTAGACCGGATCGGTGACAATCTGGTTGCCCGCACCGAATTGGGTCGGGATTACCGACTGGTGCTGGGTGGACATACGGACACTGTCCCCGGAGACAGTTCGGGTTCTCGTATAGATGGGGACACGCTGTGGGGCCTAGGTGCTGCCGACATGAAGGGTGGATTGGCTGTGATGTTGGAGTTGGCCCGCACGGTTCCAAAACCAGCAGTAGACGTCACGTGGGTGTTCTACCCGCGCGAAGAGGTAGCCATTGCACACAATGGTCTACGAGAACTCTTTACCAAGGCGCCTGATTTGTTAGTCGCTGACGTGGCTATCTTGGGAGAACCTACTGGTGGAGCCATTGAGGCTGGCTGTCAAGGAACTATGCGTTTTGAAGTCACCTTGGTTGGTGCTCGAGCCCATACAGCGCGGCCGTGGATGGGTTGCAACGCTGTCCATCGGTTGGGGCCGCTACTAACGGCAGTGGCGGCATATGAGCATCGTGAACCAGTGCTTGAGGGATGCCGCTACCGAGAAGCTCTGCAAGTCGTTCATGTCGAAGGTGGTGTGGCAGGTAACGTCGTGCCAGATCAAGCCATGATCCGGGTCAACTACCGCTATGCGCCTGATCAGACTGGTATCGAGGCTGAGACCCACGTGCGCGAGATGCTCGCTCCATACCTAGAAGATGGCGATGAGGTGGCCCTTGTCGATCATTCACCTGCCGCTTGGCCAGGAATGTCGCATCCGTTGCTTCAGCGCTTAGCCGCTGGCAGCGGGTTAGAAGTTCGCGGCAAACTGGGTTGGACCGATGTGGCGTTTTTCTCCGAGCATGGGGTACCAGCAGTCAATCTAGGTCCAGGCGAGCCAACTTTGGCTCACACAGCTGGCGAGCGAGTGGAACGAGCATCTCTGGAGTCCTGCTACGAAGTGCTGCACTCGCTTCTGATAAACGGTGTCTGAAGGATGCTGCCAAACTTACGCAGGAGTCGGGGGCATAGGCTTAAATTCGCCGTAGAACGGTGACCACACGACCGTAGACGGTGACTTCATCGGCCATCCGCCGAATCTCTTGGTGGTTAGGATTGGACGGCACGAGAACGATTTCTGGCCCGTCGCGATAGAAATGTTTGACAGTGCCATCGTCGCTGTCAATCCCTGCCACCACTAGGTCGCCGTTTTCGGCAGTTTGCTGGACACGGGCCACAACATGGTCGCCATCAAGAATGCCGGCACCGATCATTGAGTCTCCGCGTACGCGCAGCATGAACAACTCACCATCGCCGGTGAACTCTGCGGGCAGCGGAAGAGATTCTTCTACATTTTGAGCT
Organism: Acidimicrobiales bacterium; assembly: GCA_029242745.1. Taxonomy (GTDB): domain Bacteria; phylum Actinomycetota; class Acidimicrobiia; order Acidimicrobiales; family MedAcidi-G1; genus UBA9410. The sequence goes on from JAQWTI010000021.1 coordinate 13,973, forward strand.
GCGAGGACGCCAGGCCCGCCGGCCGCAACGTCTCCTACCAAAGGCACGTGTCGCACAGCTCCCCGCATGACTGCTGCTCCACTAGTCGGGTCGAAGCGAATTTCGATTGCTCGCGGTTTGCTGGGGTCACGTCGGATGAAACCCCGATCTTGGAGCGTCGTCAGATGGGAATGAACAGTTGACGGTGACGTAAGACCAACAGCATCACAGATCTCGCGAACTGATGGGGGATAGCCCCTGCCACTGATCTGAGTGTCGATGAACTGAAGGATCTGCTGCTGACGTGGAGTAAGGCCCGTTGCATTCATATTGAGGTGCCCCTGTTTGCTAGTTGCTACTACGGATATGGCTTGACATCGAACACCTGTTCGCTACACTACATCACATGATCGAACAGGTGTACGTCGAATCAATGTTCGCCGAACAGACGTTCCTTGTCAAGGACCCCTCGACTTGGGCCGATTCCAGTGGCGCTAGTGAGGGCTGTCACACCCAATGGACAGGATGGATATTATGAACACTGCGACGGCCGAAACACTCCCGTTTGAACTTCCCAGCGCTAGGACATCAGTCCCTCTAAGGGTGTTGCCGCCTGTCCAGCTGGTTCAAGTCGATCGTATGGCCACCGTCCACCGGCTCGTCACCGATGTTCTGGCTGCCGAGCCTGCCGTGGTGAGTGCTGCCCGTCACCGATCGATCTTGCGCCAGAGCGAACAGTCGATCACGGTTACTCCGGCGGTTTACCGGCGGCGGCGTTTTCTAGTTTCAGTAGTGCTGGGCCTAATCATCTCTGCGCTATCGCTTCTAGGTGGTGAGCTCATTGGCCGAATCACTGGCACAACAGGAGCACCAGCAGTGGCTGCAGCAAGTGAACCGAGTGTCTACATAGTCCAGCCTGGGGACACCCTGTGGTCAATTGCTGGGACTATCAAGTCAGAAAAGCAGGATCTACGGTCCACGGTCAGTCGGCTGGTCGATGCGGCGGGTGGCCCAGTGATCCAGCCTGGCCAGCGCATTGTGATTTCCGTCGGTTAGGACTTTGTGCTGCTGAGATTGTCTGGGTCAGGAGACCAGATACCGGCAGAACAGAAACCCATCTTCGGTTAGAACACGGTCTAGTCGAAGTCTGGTAGCTGCCGAGAGCACCGGTCCGGTTAACAAACTACGCGCGTTTGTTTCTACCCCTCCGATGATCTGTGGCGACACGCTTAGGCAGAGTTCATCTACTAGTCCACTAGCAAATAATTGGTGGTTGAGGTCCGGCCCCCCCTCGCACAGCACAGTGTGAGCGCCCAGGTCATCGAGCACGGCTAGTAGACCGTTAAGGTCGACCTGAGTCTCGCCGCAGGCCACGACATCAGCAACCGAATCAAGATTGGCCCAACGGCTTGCAGGGGCCGTGGTTACGGTGGCCACGATGGGTGGTGGATCTTCTGGGTCCCGGTCGACGAAGAGCGAAGCTTCAGGGTTGAGGTTAAGGCTGGCTGAGATGACCACCAGCCGAGGTCGCGTTGCTTGTCCACGGGCAGCACGTCTAACTGCTATCGGTTCCGCAGGGGATCGAGGCGGGCGGTATTTCTCAGCCCGGACAGTTCCCGCCCCTACCAGAATCATGTCGGCGCAACCTCGTAGGGCCTTAAATATCTGGCGGTCGGCTGGCCCACCGAGGTTCCCGGATTGCCCATCCACTGCAGTGGCACCGTCCACCGATGCCACCATGTTGGTCACAACCCAAGGTCGGCCAGGAGGAGCGGGCCGGTCATCGTCGAAATAGACACCAGTGGGATCAAGGTCGGCGGTGGGCTCGGGATAGATGCGTTGCACACGATGACCGTAGTCCTCGGTGGGCAGGGGACGTCTCAGTGGCGCCGACAGTTCGAAGCCTGTGGACAACATGCCGATGATCCACTGGGAAATCCCCAGCTCCTCCCTCTATCCGTCCACAGGGGGTCTTACGTAGTTTGAGTAACTGTGGCCGGAGGTGTTCGGCTCGGCTGGAACCCGCCGCATCGACATTGTGGATGTGGTGTTGGGACGGTACTGTCAATCTCTCTCGGGAGGTTGACAGGTTCGTCCTCAACCTGGGCCGATCGCCGCCGGCCACAATCTCTGCGGTTGTGGGACACGAGTGACCAGATGTTGTCACTCGTTGCCTGCTCATGGAGCACAACCAGCGCTCCGGGCACGGGGCCTGAGAGTTTGAATAGACGAGGGTGGTACAGCATGTCAATGGCGCCAGAGCGGGGAATCCTAGGAATTGGTCGCCATTTCACGAGTGACGGGGTCGACCCTTATGACCATGTCGAGTGGGAGGTCCGGACTGCTCGCCTAGTGGATCACCGTGATGGCTCAGTGGTTTTCGAACAGGAAGACGTTGAGGTGCCCGCCGTTTGGTCGGCCAATGCCACCAACATTCTTGCTCAGAAGTACTTCCGTGGCGCTCTGGGCTCTTCTGAGCGGGAGTCCTCACTGCGTCAGGTGGCTGACCGGGTGGCGGGCACTATCGCCGACTGGGGCCTGAGCGGCGGGTACTTCGTAGACCAAGCGGAGGCGTCCGTTTTCGCAGACGAGTTGCGCTATCTCATTATTACCCAGCGGGCTGCTTTCAATTCACCAGTCTGGTTCAACATTGGTGTACCGGGGGTGCCCCAGCAAGCGTCAGCTTGCTTCATCTTGTCAGTCGATGACGAGATGTCATCAATTCTCAACTGGTATGCAGAGGAGGGCATGATTTTCAAAGGTGGCTCGGGTGCTGGCGTGAATCTCAGCGCCGTACGGTCATCGAAGGAGCCTCTAAGAGGCGGTGGTAAGGCCAGCGGGCCAGTCAGTTTCATGCGGGGTGCTGACGCCTCGGCCGGCACTATCAAGAGCGGGGGCACTACCCGTCGTGCGGCCAAAATGGTCGTACTCGACGCTGCCCATCCCGATATCGAGGAGTTTGTGTGGTGCAAGGCCCGTGAGGAACGGAAGGTTCGGGTTTTGGAGCAGGCTGGTTTCGACGTTGGGTTCGATGGAGCCGATAGTCACTCAGTCATGTACCAGAATGCCAACAACTCAGTCCGGGTGACCGACGAGTTCATGATGGCTGTGGAGGCCGACACTAATTGGGACCTTACGGCCGTCACTGACGGTTCAGTGCTCGAGACTGTTCGGGCTCGGGACCTTTTCCGCCAGATGTCCGAAGCGGCTTGGGAATGCGCTGATCCTGGCATCCAGTTCGATACGACGATCAACAACTGGCACACCGCGGCTAATACCGGCCGGATCACGGCCAGCAACCCTTGCAGTGAATACGTTCACCTTGACGATTCAGCATGCAATCTGGCCAGTCTCAACCTGTTGACGTTTCTCGGAACGACCGAAGATGACGGTGAGGCCATCGGCGGATTTGATGTTGAAGGCTTTTGCCACGCTGTTGAGGTGGTTTTCACTGCGCAGGAGATCTTGGTTGGTAACGCCGACTATCCGAGTGCTGCCATCGGCGAGACCACTCGATCTTTTCGTCAACTTGGGCTGGGTTACGCCAACCTCGGTGCGCTTCTAATGGCTTTGGGCCTTCCGTACGATAGTGACAACGGGCGCGCTGTTGCTGCTGCGATCACCTCACTAATGACCGGCCACGCGTACCGGACCTCAGCTCGGATGGCCGATCGTATGGGAGCTTTTGAGGGGTACGAACACAACCGAGAACCGATGCTACGTGTGTTGGGGATGCATCGTGAGGCCGCTGAACTTCTTGAAGGAACCGTGGCTCCAGTGTTGGTTGCAGCGGGGCGCACCGCATGGTTTGAGGCGTGCGCATTGGCGCAGCGGGTGGGTGTGCGCAATAGCCAAGCCACCGTTCTCGCCCCCACCGGCACAATCGGCCTGATGATGGACTGCGATACCACAGGTATTGAGCCTGATCTCAGCCTTGTCAAGCACAAGCGCTTAGTTGGAGGCGGGACGATGTCAATCGTCAACCGCACGGTGCCTCGGGCATTACGGCGTCTTGGTTATGACGACGAGACATTGGACGCCATCTTGGCTTGGATCGACGAACAACAGACAGTAGTTGGCTGCCCCGATCTACGGTCTGAACACGTTGCAGTCTTCGCTACCTCCATGGGGAATAACCCCATTCACCACATGGGGCATATCAGGATGATGGGGGCCGTTCAACCATTCTTGTCTGGCGCAATATCGAAAACCTGCAATATGCCCGAGGAGGTCTCGGTCGACGACGTCGAAGAGCTATATCGCGAGGCATGGAAGCTGGGGCTCAAGGCAGTTGCTATTTACCGAAATAACTGCAAGGTGGCTCAGCCGCTGACAGTGGGAGATGCCTCGTCAGGGACAGCAGGGAGTCCGACCGGGTTTGCTTTGGACTTGAACGCTCAAGTGGCTGAGCCTGTGCGCCGGAGGCTTCCCCGTAGCCGGTCTTCGCGAACTTTTGAGTTTCGCGTTGCTGACTGCAAGGGCTTTGTGACGGCCGGCGAGTACGAAGATGGCCGACCCGGCGAGATCTTCGTCCGTGTGTCGAAGCAAGGGTCAACGCTGGCTGGGATAATGGACGCCTTCGCTATTTCACTCAGCCACGGCCTGCAATATGGAGTTCCACTGCGGGCTTTCGTGGACGCCTTTACCGGTATGCGCTTCGAGCCAGCCGGCATCACAGACGATCCTGACCTGCGGATCGCTACCAGCCTTATCGACTACCTTTTCCGCCGCTTGGCTGTCGAATACCTCAACCCGGAGGAGCGAGCTGAACTAAACATTCTGACAACTAGTGAACGTACCCAGCCGACCTTGCCTGGGGTCGAGGAGTCAGCCACTGTTACCAGCCAGGGAGGTGATGTTCCAGTCGATCCGCCGACTGTTCCGTCAGCATCCCAGTTCGCTGCACAACTATCGCTTGCCGATGCTTCAATGTCTCCGAGGCATGCTGATGCACCTCTTTGCATGCAGTGCGGTGTGGCCATGCAAAGGGCAGGGTCTTGCTATGTATGTACCGACTGTGGAGCTACCAGCGGGTGCTCGTGATTAGGTTCAGTGAGATCGGCGATAGAGACTGATGGCCACCCTGCGGTTTTCCTTTGGGACGATGGGTTCAGGTAAGAGCACGCTGGCTCTACAGATTCACCACAACCTGCATCAGCGCGGCCTTCAGGGGGTCCTCTGCAGTCAGTTGGACCGCTCCGATGGAAGGGTTTCTAGCGCCCTTGGTGTGTCAGCTGACGCCATAGAAGTAGGCCCTAGGCTTGATCTCTTTGAAATGGCGCTGGCCGTTGCATCTCGGCGGGGCCGTATCGACTATTTGGTCTGCGACGAGGCACAATTCTACCTACCGTCCCAGATTGACCAGTTGGCGCGAATCGTGGATGATCTGGGTGCTGACGTCTTTGCTTTCGGCTTACTTACATCCTTCCAAGGAGAGTTGTTTGATGGCACTCGCCGACTCTTAGAGTTGGCTGATGAACGGGTCGAGGTCCAAGTCGAGGCTCGTTGCTGGTGCGGTGAGCGGGCAACACACAACGCCCGGCTCGTCGATGGGGTGCAGGTCTACGACGGTGAATTATTCGTGGTCGACGATCCAGAGGACTACGTGGTCACCTACGAATTGCGGTGCCGACGCCACTGGATATCAGGCGATTCTGGTGTGCAGTGGTCGCCCGAACTGGTGACTGGCTCAGTGGCTGAAGTCACCCAAGATGTGGTCTGAGATGTCGCCCGTCAGGTCCACAATATAAGCTCGCTCGGCGAACCTCCAGATGCCTGCCACCGACTCGAAGCGGTCAAGGTAGCGGCCCGTGATAATCGGTTGCAGTGGCCCATCGTCGACCTGTTGAAATACCGTATAGGTACTGCGACACGTAGCTGTTAGGCCGTCATCGGACTCCTCAATGATTGGTGTGGCCACCAAGTGGCGGGTCCGGGGGGTGCCGTCCTCGTGGATTCGCACCATGGACTTCCATACGGTGGCCAGCCCTCGATGGTCGACTATCGGAGGGTTCCCGTCGGCTGGATCGCCTAACAAAACTTGGGCGTGGGCGAACAAATCCGCACATTCGCTGACCTGACCGGCATCCATGAGTTCGGCATACCGGTACAAAAGATTTGTGATTGCGACGGAAGCGTCGGACACAGCCCAAACGATAGTTGCGCCTGACTCCGGAGCGGCACATGGTTAAGTAAGACTCGCAGGGTCGCAGCAAGTGGCCGGGCGGTATGTTGGAACCTATGAGTGACTATCGACCGCCGTTAGAAGATATCCGTCTCGTTCTCGAAGAGATTAGTGATATCTCGGCCATCTGTGGCCTTCCAGGCTATGAGCATGTTGATTCAGAGACCATTGATGGCGTTCTAGATGAACTGGCGCGTTTCGTAGCCGAAGTCGTGGCCCCTGTTAACCAGGTCGGCGACCAAGAGGGCTGTTCGGTTGCGGACGGGGTGGTTACTACGCCAGAGGCATTCCACACGGCTTGGGACAAGTTTGTAGAGGCGGGTTGGGGAGCCATTTCCCAAGATCCGAACTACGGCGGTGGAGGTTTTCCCGGCGTAGTGCAGACGGTCATGACCGAACTCCTTGCAACAGCATCGCGTGCTTGGTCGATGGGACCCATGCTGACGGTAGGTGCGCTCGACGCCCTGCACGCTTTTGCTGATGAGGGGCAAAAGGAGGTCTATCTGCCAAAGATGATCACTGCTGAGTGGTCGGGGACCATGAACCTCACTGAGCCCCAGGCTGGTTCTGACGTTGGAGCCCTCACCACACGGGCTCTCCCGCAGGACGACGGTTCCTATCTGATTTTTGGAACCAAGATCTTTATCACCTTCGGTGAACATGAGTTGACTGAAAACATCATCCAACTGGTGTTGGCGCGTACTCCCGAGAGTCCACCGGGGACCAAGGGGATCTCCCTGTTTATTGTCCCCAAGTACTTAGTGGGTGACGACGGCAGTCTTGGAGCCCGCAACGACTACCGGTGCCTATCTCTGGAGCACAAACTTGGTCTCCATGCCAGTCCAACCTGTGTTCTGTCCTATGGAGACTCCGGGGACGGAGCGGTTGGCTTCCTGATCGGCGAGGAGCACCAGGGAATGCGGTACATGTTCAAGATGATGAATAACGCCAGACTTGGCGTAGGAGTCGAGGGACTGGCTGTTACTGAACGAGCCCTTCAACAAGCCGCCGATTACGCATTGGAACGCCGTCAAGGCCGAGCCATCGGTGCACCGGCAGGCGAGCAGTCGCCTATCGTGGAGCACGCTGATGTCCGGAGGATGCTGCTCACCATGAGGGCCTACACGGATGCCATGCGCTGCCTGCTTTACCTGAACGCAGCAACCATAGACGTGGCGAATCGCCATCCTGACCCCGGTGCACGTCAGGCCGCCTCAGACCGTGCCGAATTGCTTACTCCAATCTCCAAGGCGTGGTGTACCGATGTTGGGGTCGAGATGTCTTCTCTGGGTATTCAAATTCATGGTGGTTACGGCTACATCGAGGAGACCGGTGCTGCCCAACACTGGCGTGATTCGAGAATCTCTCCTATCTACGAGGGCACCAACGGCATTCAGGCCATGGACCTAGTAGGTCGAAAGTTGACCATGAATGGTGGTTCAGTCATGGCCGAGTTGTTGGCTGAGATTACCTCCACCATTAACGATCTTGTAGAGGCTGGAGATGGGTTCACATCGATCCGGGAGGGCCTTGCCGATGCCTTGGATGCAATGCAAGAGGGTGGGGTGTGGTTGGCGGCAAATGGTCTAGCCAATCCCGTTGACGCTATGGCCGGTGCGACTCCTTTCCTAAGGATGTTTGGCCAGTTGGTTGGCGGATGGTTGATGGCCCGCCTGGCCCTCGGAGCCCAGCGTCGGATAGATGCAGGAGAGGGTGAAACCACCCATCTGGCCACCAAGGTAGTGGCCGCTCGATTTTATGCTGAACAGCTGCTGCCTATTGTCCGTGCTCAGTTGGGTGCCGTGACGGCAGGTGGACGGGACCTGTTCGAGGTTCCCGCTGACGCCTTTTCGGCTTGACCTAACCTCAATTCATGTTGGCTTCGATCCCAAGCCCCTCTGGCGGAGCGTTTTCCGTAGGCCCTTTAGAACTTCGGGCCTACGGGCTGATGATTGCCCTTGGGGCATTGGCCGCTGTGACCTGGAGTCAGCGTCGATATGCGGCTCGGGGTGGAGACCCGGAAGCCATAGCATCGATTGCGCTCTGGGCCATCCCAGCGGGCCTCGTGGGTGCCCGCCTCTACCATGTCGCGACCGATTGGCGATCGTTTCGCGGCCGCTGGGGAGACGTCCTAGCGGTCTGGCAGGGTGGCTTGGGTATTCCGGGCGGACTAATTGTTGGTGTCTTGGCCGGTGCGTTTGTGGCTCATCGTCGAGGTCTAGCCGTGGGGACGGTACTAGATGTGATGGTGCCCACCATTCCGGTGGCTCAGGCAATTGGTCGCTGGGGCAACTGGTTCAACCAAGAGGTATTTGGTCGTCCCAGCAACCTTCCTTGGGCGCTCGAGATCGACGCAGCACATCGGCCCATCGGATATGCCTCTGTAGAAACTTTCCATCCGACCTTCCTATACGAATGCCTTTGGAACGTCGCCCTCGCCCTAGTGCTGGTTCGAGTTGAACGACGTGGTGTGCTCAGGCCGGGATACGTGACAAGCCTTTGGGTAAGTGGCTACGGGTTAGGCCGTCTCTGGGTGGAGCTGCTGCGGAGTGACGCCGCCTCACTGTTAGTTGGCGTCAGAGTAAACGTGTGGATGGCGGTTATTGCGGTGCTGGTGGGTGGCTTTGTTTTCTGTTGGGGCTTAAAGCTGGGAAATGGAGACAGGATGAAGGTGAAGATTAATGAGTGAGGTGCTGCCTAGACGACCTATCAAGCGGGTTGATCGCACCTTCGCGTTCCTTGACCTCTGTGGTTTTACGGCATTCACTGACAAAAATGGTGACACGGCGGCCTATGACGTGGTAACTGGGTTCCGAGCAGCTGTGAGGCAGGTGGCTTCTGAGCGGGGAGTTCGCTTGGCTAAATGGCTGGGTGATGGCGTGATGATGGTTGGTGTGCAGCCAGAGGATCTGGTGGAAGCGGTGGTCGACATTGAGGGCCTTATCGACAACTCGGAATCCCCATTACATTTACGAGCTGGTATCGCCCGAGGTCCTGTGATGCTGATCGACGGAGACGACCATGTGGGACCTGCAGTCATCTTGGCATCCCGCCTATGCGATCTCGCCGAGCCTCACCAAGTGCTGGCTGAGAAGGGGACCGCTGCGCCCTTGATGACCAACGTTGAAGAGCGATCGCTTGCGAAGCGGCAAGTCAAGGGGTTTGAGAAGAAAATCGAGATCGTTCAGTTGGTGCCGTTGGGCAGCGGATCGCACGAACCAAGCGAGAGTCAGTAACTCGCGAGTGAAGGTTCTGGTCAGTTGACGCCGTTTGAGAGCGATGTGGCTGCCGTTCTGGAGGCATTGAAGCCAGGTGAGGTGGTTTCCTATGGTGAGGTGGCCGTTGAGGCTGGGCATCCGGGAGCGCACCGTGCTGTTGGCAGTTTCCTACGAAACTATGGCGGCCATCATTGGTGGCGGGTTGTGACTTCGACTGGGCGACTGGCACCTGGTTGCGAGGTAGAACAGGAGCGATTACTAGTCGCCGAGGGCATAAAGGTCAGCGATGGGAGGGTCTGCCTCACTTGACCTAACGACCTTGACGCTCGGTGACGGGAAACGTGCCGCTAGACTGAGGGCACCCGTCTGGGTTGATCGGCCGCTTGTATCCGACTCCTGACGGCTTCGTCACCCAGGAAGAGTGGTGGCGGACTCGCCAAGGTGCGGGTGACTACACGGTGGTTGAACCGCCGGGAAGCATAGGAAATCCATGACGACGACCCAGTTCGCCGATCTGGGCATCGACCAAGACCTGGTAGATGCCCTCTCTGGGCGGGGTATCACTATTCCGTTTGATATTCAGACGCTGACCATTCCTGATGGCCTTGCTGGCCGGGATGTCTGCGGTAAGGCCAAGACCGGCTCGGGTAAGACCTTGGCTTTTGGTATTCCCTTGATCCAGCGTCTACCAAAAGCCGCCCCGAAGCGACCCACCGGCTTGGTCTTAGTGCCGACGCGCGAGTTGGCCGTGCAGGTCTGTCGGGAGCTTGAGCCTCTAGCCCAGGTACGCGGCTTGAATATTGAGGCGATTTACGGGGGAACCCCGATCGAAAAACAGATTGAAGCGCTTTCTAAGGGTCTTGATTTCGTGGTCGCCACGCCGGGGCGAATGATTGACTTGATTCAACAGGGAGAACTCTCAGTAGTTGATTTGGCGGGGGTTGTCATAGATGAGGCCGACCGCATGGCCGATATGGGTTTCATGCCCCAGGTCGAGTGGATCCTTCGACGAGCTGAAAAAGAACACCAAACGCTCCTGTTCTCGGCCACCTTGGATGGCATGGTGGGTGCGCTCATCAGTCGATACCAGACCAATCCGGTTACTCATGAGGTGGAGTCGCGTGAGGTCACGGTGGCTGAGATGGAGCATCGTTTCTTAGCCGTCCACGAGATGGACCGTGTACGCGTAACGGCTCGTATTGTCGAAGCATCAAACCGGACGATCGTGTTCTCTCGCACTAAGTGGGGGGTTGACAAACTGGTAGGAAAGTTGGTGGATGAGAAGGTTGCAGCTGCTGCCATCCACGGTGACCTTCGTCAGTCTCAGCGGGAAAAGGCCCTAGCCGACTTTACGAACGGGAAGATCAAATGTCTGGTGGCCACTGATGTGGCTGCTCGAGGCATACATGTAGATGACGTTGACGTGGTCATTCACTACGACCCGCCATCAGATGCTAAGACGTATGTTCATCGGTCGGGCCGGACCGCCCGTGCTGGGGAGTCAGGTGTGGTCGTGAGTCTCGTGCTCTGGAATGAAGAACTAGAAGTACGCAAATTGCTGCGCCGTCTCGGTATGAAGCATCCCATCGTTGAGGTGTTTTCCAACGATGTTCGGCTTGATGATCTGATGGCGTGGGATCCGGCTGTCGAAGCAGCCTGATCTCCGATTCCATGATCGTCGACCGGGTAGTGGATTCGGTCGACAAATTAGCCAACAAACTGGCTGATGAACTTCAACAGGTTGACGACCGACAGGCTCGAGGGGTGTTTTTCACGCCTGCTGACGTTGCCGGCGAGCTTGTCCGGTTAGCCGTTGGTTCTGCGACTACTACGGTGGTCGATCCAGCATGTGGTGGTGGGGTGTTTCTGCTGGCGGCTGGCCGCCAGCTCGTCGACCAGGGTGTGGCTGATCCGCCCACCGTTGCGCGCCAACACTTATACGGTGCAGACGTTGACCAGGCATCAGTGGATGCCACCCGACAGCTCCTCGCTGCATGGGCTGAGATCGATCCGGTTGAGGTCACAGGAGTAGTGGTAGGGAATCCACTGCACCAAGGACATGAAGTCTGGCCAGATGGCCCAGACTGTGGGTTTGATGCCGTGGTAGGTAACCCACCGTTTCTCGGCCAGTTGCGATCTTCAACAATGTTGTCGGCTAGCGCCCGGTTGGCGTTAAGGCAGAGGTATCCGGGCTTAATGGCTGCCTACACCGACGTGGCTTGGTTATTCTTGGTCGTAGGGCTGGACCTGCTGGCGCAAGGTGGTCGGATGGTGCTAATTCAGCCCCAATCAGTACTCGCCGCCCGGGATGCGGGGCCAATTCGTGACCAGATGGTGACCCAGGGTCAATTAATCGGCTTGTGGTGGGACCGGTCCCGGGTCTTTGAAGGCCACGCTGGGGTGTGCGCTCCGGTAGTTGAGCGGCCAAGCGCCGTTAGTTGCGCTGGTGTGGGGGTATTCGTAGACCGTCAGGTGGTACCTCAAGGTAGAGCGGAAGCTCCATTGGTTGGAGAGACATGGGGCGGAGTGTTAGCAGATGTACTCGGCGTTCCCCCAGTCCTCACAACAGACAATGAATTGCCAGCCGCACGTCTTGGGAGTCTTGCTGCTACGACTGCCGGATTTCGTCAGCATTTCTACGGTCTGGTGGCTGGCGTCGCTGAGCGCACTGGGTCAGATGACCAGCGTTTGCCTATGGTGACTACGGCGTCAGTGGACCCACTTCACCTTCGCTGGTCCAAGACTTCCTGTCGATTTAACGGGCGTCGTTGGTGGGCGCCGGTGGTGGACCTCGCTGCCGTGGCGGCAGCTGACGCCGATGTTGGAAAGTGGTTCGACGACCATTGTCGACCGAAGTTGCTTGTCGCCTCCCAGACCTCGGTGGTCGAGGTGGTGGTAGACCCAGCAGGCGATCTAGTTCCAGTTACTCCTCTGGTGGTGGTTGAACCAGTTGATGAGGAACTCGAACTGTTGTGGCGGCTTGCGGCGGCTCTCTCGGCTCCGTCGATTACCGCTCTAGCTGTGCGCCAATCCCTCGGGGCGGCTCGTTCGGCTGGCCGGCTCCGGCTGTCGGCCTCCCAGATAGCAGATTTCCCGTTGCCATCAGATTTTGGGGCGTGGAGCGAGGGGTCGGAGTTGGCGCGTGGGTTGCACCGACCACCTGGGCTTCCGTCCTCCGCTGATGCCTGGTGGGCCTTTGGTCAGACCATGACTGCGGCCTACGGTGTTACGGATCAGCCCACTGCGGATTCTCTTGTGGGCTGGTGGTGGTCTCGGCATCCGGCCCGCCACAATGTCGGGTCTGGATCGAATTGCGCGTAGCCCAAATCAGGTAAGAGGCTAGGCGCACCGGGCCGCCTACAATGTAGGGACTTCATCAAGAGAGGCTCGGTTCGCCGGGTCCGGCAACCTGGGACGGACACCCAAGGTGCTCGCCTGTCGGAGACGGTGGGGATGTGGCCTCGAAAGGGGCAATGAAGTGTCCGATGGTTGGTCTCTATGGCCATCCTGTCGGCGCCGAGTTCCTTTATCGTCCGATGAGATGGCGGTGGCATGACGAACAAATCAACAGAAACTGGTGGAGACACTGTCAACCTGCCTATACATCCGCGCCTCTACACCACTGGCCTTCCGGCCACTGGAGCGTGGAAGCCTGGCGACCCAGTAGGGCAGCGGCTCTTCACCTCGGTGGGTGGTGGGCGACCCCTCGCTCTGGAGAGTGGTCAAACTCTGACCGACATTGACGTGGCCTATGAGACCTGGGGCGAACTATCACCCACAGGTGACAACGCTATTCTCATCTGCCATGCCCTGACCGGTGACAGCCACGTTCACGGGGCATCGAGTGAGGGTCATGCCACCGAGGGGTGGTGGAATGGTGTAGTTGGGCCCGGTTGTGGCATTGACACCAACCGACACTTTGTCGTATGTGTGAATTCACTCGGCGGCTGTCAGGGCACAACTGGGCCAGCCTCGGTTAACCAGAGGACTGGACGACCGTATGGCTCAACTTTCCCTACAGTGACGACCCGTGACATCGTGCGCTGTCAGGCCGCCGTCGCCGACCACTTGGGTATTGACTGCTGGCTCGCAGTGGTTGGTGGTTCGATGGGTGGGATGCAGGTCCTTGAGTGGGGCGTGATGTATCCGGAGCGAGTGCGGTCGATTGCTCCGATCGCCACCACGCTGGCCGCTGGTGCGCAGCAGGTAGCTTGGAGTGCTGTTGGACGTTCAGCCATTGCTCTCGACCCACGGTTTCGGGGTGGCGACTATTACGACGCTGAACCTGGTGATGGGCCGTTTGCTGGACTGGCTATTGCACGATCGGTAGCCCAGATCACATACCGGAGCAGTGAGGTGTTTGACCACCGGTTCTCTAGAGAGTTGGTCAACCCAAGAGCACTGTTTGGCCAGTGGGATCGATTCCAAGTTGAGTCGTATCTTGACTACCACGGCGAGAAGCTTGTGCGCCGATTCGACGCCAACAGCTATCTGGTTCTGAACCGGGTTATGGATCTACACGATCTGGCCCGCGATCGTGGTGGCATGGACGCTGCGGTGCGTCGGCTGGCTCACCTACCGGCACTGACTCTCAGCATCAGTTCTGACACCTTGTATCCGACTGGCCAGCAGGCCGCCCTCCGCGACGCAATTCGTGACGCAGGCGGGCGTTGCGATCACCATGTAATCCAGAGCCCCGACGGCCACGATGGGTTCTTGCTGGCTACTCGAGAAGTTGGCTCTTTTCTGGATGTATTTCTTACAGAAGTGGAATCAATATGACTGAGCCCTGCAATTTGAAACGAGCGCCGGTACATCCGGAGACAGTCGCCGTGCTGGGTGGAAGGGTTGATAGTGAGATGTCGCTAGCTCCTGTTCTGTATCCGACGTCGACCTTTGGGTTTAATGGAGTCGATGAGGGCCATCGGTTGTCTACGGCTATCGGACCAGAACGTTTCTATAGCCGCTATGGCAATCCAACTATCAATGCCTTCGAGGCCACCATCGCAGAGTTGGAAGGGGCCGAGGCGGCACGCGCCTTTGCCTCAGGCATGGGGGCAATCAGTGCAGTGATTCTCGGTATTTGTTCGATGGGAGATCACATAGTGGCCCAACGTCAGATTTACGCCGGGACCCAACTCTTCCTCCAGACCGTCTGCCCCCGTATGGGTATTGACGTCACGTTCGTTGATGGCACAGCCCCCGGAGCCTTTGTCGAAGCAATCGTGCCTGGGAAGACGATGCTCGTGTTTAGTGAGTCACCAGCCAACCCTCGGCTAGACCTAGTTGACTTCAGTGATCTGGGCTCCATCAGCAACGCCTTGACCGTTGTCGACTCCACGTTCGCTACCCCATTAGGCCAACGCCCACTGGATTACGGGGTGGATCTCGTGTTGCACTCGGCTACCAAGGGGATCGCCGGCCACAACGATGCCACCCTTGGGGTGATCGCTGGTTCACAGGATCTCATCTCTTGGCTGTGGGGGTTTACCACCCTCCATGGGGCGAATGCCTCACCTTACGATGCCTACAACGCTCACCGTGGTGTGCGGACTCTCGGTGCTCGACTGCGTCAACAGGCCGAGACGGCTCTAGTCCTGTCCAGATACCTCGAAGGTCGAGACGAGGTGGCCGGTGTCCGCTACCCGGGATTGGCTTCTCATCCCCAACACGACCTTGCTGTCGCTCAGATGCGGTCTATGGGGGCATTGATCACCTTCGATCTGGCTGGTGGTGTCGAGGCCGGGAAGTTGTTCGTCGAAGCCACATCAATCGCTCGTCAGGCAACGTCTCTGGGTGGCCCCGAGACACTGCTGTGTCATTCTGCTACGACCACACACGTGGGTCTTACGCCAGAGGAGTTGTCTGCTTCCGGGATTGGTCAGGGAACCGTGCGGGTGTCATGCGGACTGGAGCATGTCGACGATTTGGTACGTGATTTCGCCCAAGGGCTCGACGCCGCTGGCGCCTGAACCAGCGACTCCTTTGGTTCAATGCCGGAAATATTGGAAGTTGAGGCTTATCGCCGTTTGGCTCTGCTGGTAGTAGGGCGGACTATCAGCATTGTCGAAACCCCTGACGAATGGTTTCTAAAGAGAGGGGCTACGCCACAGGTAGTGGCCGATGCCCTGACCGGTCGACGAATTACTGCAGTTCACCGGCATGGCAAGGTTCTCCTACTGGAGTCAGGCGGCCCTACCCTCGGCCTTCGGTTTGGAATGACCGGCCGGTTACTGGTCGACGGCAAGGCTGCAATTGAAAACTTGGAATGGGGTGGACGGCGGCTTGATCTGGCTTGGGAGAGGTTCGGCATCCAGTTCCGTGGTGGTGGTCGGCTTTGGATCGATGACCCTCGGCGTCTTGGTGGAGTCGAGTTGGAACCTGACTTGAAAGTGCTGGGTCCTGACGTGTGGGCTTTGGGTTTAGTCGACCTTCGGACAGCCTTGGTCGGCGGCCGAGGACCTTTGAAGGCCCGCCTGTTGGACCAGAGCCGAGTCGCTGGTCTCGGCAACCTTCTGATCGACGAGATTCTTTGGCGAGCTGACCTGTCCCCACTCCGTCAAGCGGGCACGCTGGCTGACAATGAGGTTCGGAGTCTCCACCAGATCATTCGTCGAACGCTCAATCAGATGGACCGTCGGGGAGGCAGCCACACAGGTGATCTGTTTGAGCACCGACGCCTAGGTGGAGTATGTCCACGCGATGGGGCATCATTGCGGCGAGACACGGTGGGTGGTCGAACTAGTTGGTGGTGTATTGATCATCAGCGCTGAACCATCGATGCAGGGAGTCGGAAGTACGATTCCAGCATGCAGGAAACGAGTTCGGTAGCGACGAGCCGCCGTGCCTGCCTCGCTGGGCTTCTATTTGCTGGGAGTCTCTACTTTGGAGCGTGGGTGGCTCCCGTGGCGGCACAGGTCACCACTGTCGAAACGGTGCCACCTGAGGTGGACGATGACGGGCGTACGGCTGGTGAACGCGTCGGACAGGTGGTGGTAACGCTGCGAATCCTTGGAGTGACAGTATTGGTAGCCACTGCTGGATTCTGGTGGCGAACTCGCCCCGTATCGGTCGTTAATCCAATAAGTGACGAGCTAATCGACAATTCAGATGTTCCAGTTGATGGATTCGATGAGGTGGTCTGATGAGTGAACCAGTATTAAATGTTGAAGCGATGCTCAAGCGCTTTCAAGAACGGGCGGCTGCCGTCCGGAGTCGAACTCTGCCTCCGGTAGGGGGAGAGGAGAGGCAGCGGTTCATCAATCAGGCACAAGACGACCTAATTGACTTCGGCATCGTGGGTGACGCTGAAGCTACTTTCACCGATGGGATCCTGACTTTACGGATTGACCTCCGGCCACAACCTGCATTACATCCCGACGACTGACCCATGGGGCGCAAAGCAGCGCCCGACCGCTATCGTTTTGGTCTGACGCGGACGTAGCTCAGCTGGTAGAGCATCACCT
>JAQWTI010000024.1 GCA_029242745.1 Acidimicrobiales bacterium
GGACGACAATGCTGGCACCAGCTAGAGCCATTTGAAGCAGGAACCCGGCGATCCCTTTTGGTTCGTGTAGCACGCTTCCGGAGTCTGCTCCGTGCCCTAGTTCAAAGTGAAACTCCCCGAGCCAACACCAATCAGTTGGAAGTTGTTGGGAGTGAATCCCGTAGCGCAAGAGCGTTAGACCCTGCTCCCTACAGACGCGCGTGCCAGTCAGCTATTGCGGCTCCTATCTCATTAGCGGAATCCTCTTGGATGAAGTGGCTTCCAGCGACCGTGACCTCCGTCTGGTTGGGCCAGGTACGACAGAACCGACGCTGCGCTCCGGTCAGGATGGCGCCGGGTTCTGCATTCACGAACAACTTCGGAAATGGGGCCGACGCCATGAAGTCTGCATACGCCGAAACGATCGACACCACGTCGGCTGGCTCGTCTGCAACGGGGATTTCACGTGGCCATGTCAGGGTGGGACGCCGCCCTTCACCAGCCACGGCGAACGGTCGCCGGTACTCGTCGTGATCATCGGATGCCAGTTCGCAGATCATCGCTCCAGGGAGGACCTCCTCCACGAAAAGGTTCCTCTCCAGAACCATCTCCTCACCCGCCGGAGACCGAAAGGCCTGAAAAATGCCTCGTGCGGTCGCTGGCCACTCGTCCCAAGTTGCTAAAGGTCTGACGATGGCCTCCATGTAGCAAATGCCGGCCACCGCTTCAGGGTGGTTGGTGGCCCAGTCGAACCCGAGAGCCGAGCCCCAGTCATGCACGACGAGGGTCACGCGCTCTGTCACGCCGACCTGTTCCAACAGTTCCCAAAGGTACGTCCGGTGTTCCACGAACCGGTACGAACCGGGGCCGGAGCCGTCCAACTTTTCCGAATCGCCTTGGCCGATTAGATCAGGGGCAATACAGCGTCCGAGGTCGGCCACGTGCGGGATGATGTTGCGCCACAGGTACGACGACGTGGGGTTACCGTGTAGGAACACGATCGGGTCGCCCTCACCATCTTCCACATAGGCCATCCGCTTTCCGTTGACGGTAGCGAACCGCTTGTCGATTGGGGACTTTCCTGCGGCTGGGTGCATACCGCCGGACCGTAGTTCCACCAGCCGTTAGTTTCAGATTCTTCGATAGACCCAGTTCGGCGGTTCAGAGAATCCGGCCCACACACGGCGCTGGAAGTACTGGAGAGATGGCCCCACCGCCAGGGTAAAAACGAGTGTTCCTACTCCGTAGGCTCCACCGAGGACGGCGCCGACAACTCCGACGGAGACCTCAATCCAAGTTCGAGCCGCCCGGGTGCTGAGGCCAGCCTCTACCAGTGCGGTCATTAGGCCATCGCGGACTCCGGCACCTAGACCGCCGCCCAGGTAGAGCATCGACCCGAAGCCCACAACGAGCGGAGCTGCGGCCATGAGAACCACTCGGAGCGCCATCGTCGATGGTGGTTCCACTAGAGCCAAAACCAGATCTAGAACTACCCCGATAATCACAGCATTAGCGATTGTGGCCGGGCCGACTGGCTGGCGTAGAAACAGCACGAGACCAGCGATCGGGACCGAAAGAACAATCAGCACCGTGCCCGGTTGGTGATCAAGCAACTTTGCGAGCGCATCATGCAAGATGTCCCATGAGCCGACACCCAAGTCGGCCAGGAACAGTAGGGCAATCCCGACGCCAAACAGGATCAAACCGACGAGGATGGCCAAGGTACGAACTACCGCCTCTCTCATTGTTGAGAGCTGACGATGCGGAGATTTGGAATTAGTAGCCTCATTCCTTGGGGGTGTGCAACGTTGGGCAACATCTGCATGGGGATGTGCTCCGGCTGGCTAAACCAGTTTCGCATAGTATGCACAGCCTCAACCAAGCAGCGTTTTGTTTCGCATTTTGACCTGGAGCTGGCTAAGTAACCTACTTTGCCTCATACTGTGGCTTGGTTTTCGACCGCATATTCGAATAAGGAGATTAAACATGTTGGGTGAAAAAGTCGGGTCCATTAAAGGCCCTACCTCGATGAAAGCGCTTCCCGCCGTAAATGGCAGCCCGTCATTTGAAACGAACGCCGCCGGTTTATCCGGAACACTCGCTGGTGCAGAGGTGATGAGTTTCGCTACCTACTCGGCGACCATGAGAGCTGACGGCTCGTTCTACGGCGAGTGTCCCAACTCTGGCGTGATAATGACAGCAGACGGGGTGGCTACATTCAGGGCAACCGGTACTGGAGCCCCTACAGCTGATGGTGGTTTCTCGTTTAGGGGCGTCGCCTACTTTGAAACTGCCGCGCCCTCACTTTCTTCCCTGAATGGTGTTGCAATTGCTTACGAGTGGGACGTTGCCCCTGATGGTGAAGCTTCTTGGGAACTTTGGGAGTGGAACTAGTTCGAGTACCTACAGCAACCGGCTAAGGCGTGACGGTGAGGTTCCGTTTATCGAGGCCTGCACCAGTGCGGGGTACGAGATGGATCTGCTAGTAGCAGCTGACGGAGTTGCGGATTACACAGCTTTTCACTAGATCTTCGACGAAGCCGGTCCGAAACCTGTGCGGTTCTCTATCTCAAAGTGCGCGGGCCCAGTTGACGGCGAGCGCTGGGCAACCGTTTGCCCTGCGCTCGACATGTCAGGTAAAGCCCCGTTTATGGGCTCTACCGAGTTCAAGGAGCAAGCCAGCCCAGTTCAGACCGGCATCGCACGCCCTACTAGTTTTCGGGGTTCCCTCCTCGGCGAGCCAGGAGGAGGCCAGCGGTCTGGCATGGCCGTGGGTGGCCAAGTCGTCAACATCTCGCTTGTTGGTGGCGCTGCGCCGATCGTGGGTGGTTTCGTTTCACGAACTCCACTGAACGGTCCTTACGGTCAACCAGGACGGCGCCTTGGTGAAAGCGCACCACCCCAGCTTCCAGATCAAGCCATCCAGTTAGGTGCTGTCCCGATTGGCTGGCGGCCCGATCAACGCGTAACGCCGATCAGGGTGCCTCCGGCCAGCGTCACACTGACTGCGAAAATAACTCTTTTATTTATTTCCGACCCTCTCATTAACAGTCCGGAAAGTAAGACTGTTCCGACAGTTTGTGTGGCTCCCAGGATTGGCGATACGAGCCCAACACGTCCACGCTCGAAAGCAGCCAAAAGAGCGGGCATAGCAAGGCCGATAGCCAAGCCCGGGATCAGCATCGCCGGCATGCTACGACGCAGATTCTTAGCGAACTCGCTTGGTCTAGCGGCCCCAACTGCTACGACGATCAGAACTACAGCCCCAACTCCGAGAGTCATAGCCGCCGCTGCGGAGCTACTGAGATTGCTTTCTTGGGTGACGGATCGCGCCAGCACATCCCGCAAGGCGAACTGGAGAGCAGTTAGACCGGCAAGCGCCAGTCCCAACCGCGACACGCTTGCCTCCTTAACCCCTTCCGTTGCTAAAAGAATGCTGCCCATAACGGCGAGCAGGGTTCCAACCACCACTGAGGCCGACCAGAGTTCATTAAGGAAGATGGTGGCTAGAACAACCGACCATGCTGGCACTGTCCCCAGCACGATGGTCGACCGAGATGGTCCAGCCATGCGGATTGCGGCATAAAAGGTCGACTGCGCAATACCAGGAGAGATCGCCCCAATGACGAAAAACCCACGCGAGTCGGCCCAACTCAGATCGTTGATTCGGGTGCCGCCCACGATGGCAATAACTGCGGCCACACTCGCCGCTATCAAGATCGTGACTGCTGCCGCTACATCAGTTCGGATTCTTGTGCGATCAAGGGCTAACCGTGTGAATGTCGCGTTGGCTGCAAAGAGCACCCCAGCAAAGCAGGTCAGAGCAACGCTCATCGAGTTCCTACCGGTCGTTCAAACATCGATCAGTGCCAAAGAGAACGCCCAGTTTCTTCATGTTTAAAGACCAGCAAGCCCGGTCCAAGCAAATCCACAGACTCCACACTATGGGTGATCGGAATGACCGCCGAACACCTCTGAGCCACCCGACCTCTAAGAACGACGTTTAATCTCGGTCGACAACTTCCACGGCCTCACAGCCGTGGGTGTCCCACTACAACCTCGGGTTACCACCCCCCGTTTGAGGTGCGTTACCGAAGCGCAGAGAGAAGGACCGACCGCTCGGCAGTTGCCCCAAGCGGATTAATTCGGAAAGAATCAAGGGTTGCAACAGTCCGAGACTCAGAAACGTCAGCCACGCAATCAGTGAGCACAAGGCAGTCGTATCCCCGATCGTTGGCCTCACGAACCGTGGAACTGACACAACAGTCTGCAGTTGTACCCATGATTACCAGGAGGTCCACTCCGCGGTTGCGCAGCCGTAGATCAAGATCAGTCGAATAGAAGGCACCCTGACCAGGTTTATCAACCACCCATTCGTCAGGGTTGGGGGCAACCGAGTCCACTATCTGCCATCCAGGTTCACCTTGGATCAGAAGGCGCCCGTAACGGCCTTCTCGCCCCATTGGATGACCACGCTCAACAGCTCTAGCCACCTTCGTCGGAGGGCAATCCGATAGGTCCGACCTGAAGCCCTCGCGAGTATGCACCACAAGCATTCCTGCTTTTCTGGCCGCCGCAAGAACCTCTGCTACTCCATCGAGTACTGAACGGATGTGGGCCGTGTCGATGCCAAGGCTGGCGAAGTAACCGTCCGAAGCACAGTACTCAACCTGAAAATCAATGCTTAACAGTGCACACCGAGCAACATCAAACGCTCCGACGATCGGCCATGGGTACTGCTCAGAGGGCAACTTCTCCAACATATTAGAAGCCTGTCATGAGAACGATAACAACGCCAGATGCAGAGCCATTGGAAGTAAAAAACCAAGTTACAAGAGTGAAAGTAGACCTGTGTGTCCCTACTGGCTCTAATAGCCACTGCACTGCGTCATGGGGTAGACCAACGTCGCAACTGTTCAAATGGATAGATGCCTGTGCTGTGCCCGTCGTTCCAAGTGATGTTCAAGCCCCAAGCACCGTGCAGCTCGGCATCCGTAATCTGTAACCGAACCGGGCTGCCATCACGGGGCCAGGCTTCCTCACCGCGCTCTCGCAGCGTGCGGCACGTCGCGCACGGGCAAAAAAGGCGAAGGCGCATCAGATCAAACTCCGCTACGTGTCCGTCAGCGAACGTGACAGTAAGCCCCTCGCTCCGCCTCACCTCAATATCGACAGCGTCGTAACGGTCCTCCACCCGATAATCATGCCCGTATGTGCGATGCAAGCACCCCCGAATACCCGATTGCTATTACGCGCATCTTCGGAGAGGACGACTACCCAGCGGCCTAAGGACACGCCTCTACTGCTTAGGCTTTGCTGGCCTAGTAGGACCGCTCGGCAAAGATCTTCTGGTCAAAGCAACAGGCACCTACCTACCAGATTCCTACTTTTCTTAGCCGACCCTGCAGTTGTCAGATCAGCAACCGTCGTGCCGCATTCATCGTCTGCCTCCGGATAGCCGTCAACTGACGGGTGTCATCAGAGCGACCACCGATATTCCCACCTACGACTACCTTCGCCGACGTTTACCTTTGCGACCCCTGCGCTTGCTGCTCCCCTTGCTGCGAAGAAACCGGCCCTTCTTGGCCTTCCCAGCATTCAAATCAGCAATTACCCTGGGGCCAGCCTCATTGACGATGTCTTCTGCTGCGTCTAAAAGGGCAGCAATGCTCTCGTCGCTACCAAGGCCCGCTGGTTCGTCCGGGGTCTCAGGAATAACAAGGCTTCCAAGGCTCCAGTCCACATCTAACCGACGCTTAGCAAACGACGGGCACTCTGCTGGACACCGCCAAGGAGCTTCAGGCGCGAGATCTAAGTTGCACTTTCTCACCGTGTCCCCGTTGGGATAACTACGGCTCTCGAAATGTTTGCATTCCTGACGCATGGGCATAATGCCCAGTGTGGCCTATGAGCAGCCAATTCTTGGGGCAACCCAGCATTAAGTAGCCACTAGATCAGCCGACCGAGCCCTCCATCTGCAACTCAATCAAGCGGCTCCACTCCACCGCGTACTCCATCGGTAGCGTTCGAGTGACAGGTTCGATGAAGCCATTTACCACCATCGACATGGCCTGTTCCTCTGATAGTCCCCGACTCATCAGGTAGAAGAGCTGGTCGTCAGCCACCTTGGAAACGGTCGCCTCGTGCCCTATCACCGCGTCAGCCGAACCAACCTCCATATAAGGGTAGGTATCCGAAATGCTGTCGTCATCCAAGATCAGAGCGTCACACTGAACATGACTCTTGCAGCCATAGGCATCATCTTCGACCCGAACCAGTCCCCGGTAACTAGTCCGGCCGCCATCCTTGGAGATCGACTTGGAAACAATTTTAGACGTGGTCTCTGGTGCGGCGTGAGTCATTTTGGCACCTGCATCCTGATGCTGGCCGGGTCCCGCATAGGCCACCGATAGCACTTCACCCGAAGCCTTCGGACCGACCAATACCACGGCTGGATACTTCATGGTCAGTCGAGACCCAATGTTGCCGTCGATCCATTCCATGTGGCCCTCAGCCTCCACCCGGGCTCGCTTGGTCACCAGGTTGTAAACGTTTGAGGACCAGTTCTGAATAGTGGTGTACGTGACTCTGGCTGATGGCTTCACCACAATCTCCACCACCGCCGAATGGAGCGAGTCGGTGGTGTAGACCGGCGCTGAACAGCCCTCGATGTAATGCACCTCTGAACCCTCATCGGCGATAATTAACGTCCGCTCAAACTGGCCCATGTTCTCAGCGTTGATACGGAAGTAGGCCTGCAGCGGCATCTCCACCTTGACCCCCGGTGGGACGTAGATAAACGAACCACCACTCCACACAGCAGAGTTGAGTGCTGAGAACTTGTTGTCATTTGGCGGAATAATTCGACCGAAGTAGGCCCGCACGATCTCTGGATACTCACGCAGCGCCGTATCCATGTCGCAGAAGATGACACCCTGTTCCTCAAGGTCTTCCCGGTTGCGGTGGTAAACCACCTCAGACTCGTACTGAGCAGTTACCCCAGCCAAGTACTTGCGCTCAGCCTCAGGAATACCCAACTTCTCGTAAGTGTTCTTGATGGATTCGGGCACGTCGTCCCAGTTGTCAGTCAGAGACTCAGTGGGCTTGATGTAGTAGTAGATGTCGTCGAAGTCGATCCCCGACATGTCGCCACCCCACCATGGCATTGGCCGTTTACCAAAGCTGCGGAAAGACTTGAGGCGGAAATCCCGCATCCAGTCAGGCTCGCCTTTCATCCAGGACATCTCACGAATTACACTCTCGTCAACACCCTTAGTGGGTTTGAAGACGTAGTCCTCTTCGTCGCTCCAGCCGAGTTTGTATCGACTGAGATCAAGGCCAAGATCAGTAACGGACATCGACAGAACTCCAATCCCAGAAGGCGAATAAGCGGGGTATCAATTTACCCTATGGGGATAGTAACAATCCTTCGCTCCGTTTAACCGTTTATGCGTGTTGGCGACGCTGTCGGTCCAGCCAGCCCAGCAGGATGGCGATAGCGCGCGGGTCGTGACGAAGGTGGTGGCCTGCTCCAGCGATAATCCGCAAAGTGGCCGCACCATGAGCACTGGCCACAACCCGAGCGTCAAGTGGTGGCACAATTTCGTCGTCACCACCGTGAACCAGCAGAAGGTCTCGGGGCGCCAGGGAAGCAACAGAGCGCTCGGCAGATAGATCTCCGAGCGCACCTGACCATCGATCAAAATCAGGTGCCAAATCCGACATGGTCAAAAGTCCAGCATCGCGCGCGTGTAAGAGAAGTCGCCTTGGATTGGCTGCCCAGTCCGACCAGTCGGCCGGCGCAGCCAGTGCACCCACGCCGCTGATGCCGTCGTCGATTGCTGCGGCGCAGATTGCAAGCGCTGCGCCACTTCCAAAACCCACTGCCCATACCCGATCAACCCCCACCTGATTACGAAGATCAGCAGCAGCAGCTACTACGTCGTCCCGCCATCCATCAAGACTGAAATCACCTCCAGAACCGGGCATACCCCGGAGGTACGGGACCATGGCCACCCAACCGATTTCCGTGGCGATCCGAAACGCCAGTTCGGGAAAAGTGGCAACCGAGTTGGCGCCGCCATCTGGGCCGCTGGGAAAACCGTGACAGATCACAACACCGGGCAGCCCTGTCCGCTGTGGGTCGTCAGGTGGCCGGGCCAGATGGGCTGCCAGCGTGAGGTCACCAGACTGAAAGCGGTGGTTTTCAAACTGGTCGACCCCGGGGGGCGACGAACTGCCAGGACGAGACATACCGGTTAGTCCAGTCGGCGGAGGGTGTCACGGAACTGGCGGCCCCGCTGGACGTAGAACTCAGCATTAATCACATTTGCACCTTCAGGCACCACCCCCTCGCGCACAGTGGCAGGTACACCAAGAGCCATTGACAGTGGTGGCACGATCTGGCCGTTTCGCACCATTGCGTTGGCTCCCACAATCGAGCCGCGCCCAACGACTGCCTCATGCAGAACCACCGCTCCTACGCCGACTAGCGCCAGGTCTTCAATAGTGCAGCCCTCAAGGTGGCAGAGATGGCCGAGGGTGACATCGTTGCCGACCAAGGTTGGCAGATGACTAGTGCAGTGCAGTACTGCGTTGTCTTGGACTGATGTGCGGGCACCTACACGAATCAGATTGTCATCGGCCCTCAGAACAGCATGAGGCCAAACGCTCGCTCCAGCGCCGAGCTCAACGCTACCGATCACCGCTGCCAGGGGATGAACGTAGGCCGTCGGATCAATTACCGGTACCCGATCACCTAGGGCGTAGATAGCCATCAGTCCTGCTTCCTGAACTCGCCGTAGTTGCCGCCAAGAAAAACCAGTGGGGACCCTTCATCAACGTGGGAGACCTCAACGACACGACCCATTACGAACCAGTGATCACCGGCATCGACCACGGAGTGGACCATGCAGTCGATCGAGGCCAAGCACGACGGAATCACCGGTGAGCCAGACACCTTGGCGGCGTGCCAGATGGTGTCTACCCAAGGGTCATCTCCTTTCCGGAAGAAGGCGTTGGACAGATCCGTCTGTTTGTCGGACAACACGTTGACGCAAAATCCACCAGCCGATGCCATTCGCCCCCAGGTGTAGGACTCCTTGCCAGGAAGGAAGGCAACCAGCGGTGGGTCCATTGACACCGACACGAAGGAACCAATCACCATGGCTACTGGTTCGTCAGCCTCCATAGCCGTCACCAGCGTTACTCCTGTCGGGTAACGGCCCAGTACCTTCCGATACAGGTTGCTATCAATCTCATTGATCATCTCGTCAGCCACGACTCACCCCCTCCTATCGTTCCCCACCGATAAACGGGGTCGAAGTCCGAACCTAGCGGGGCGCCGCCGCCGCCAAGGTGTCCTCAGCCGGCATCAGTGAGATCGTCTTTCCCTCGACTGCCGCTGAGACGCAGCCCACATCAAGCTCGGTGGCCCGGCTGCGCGCTTCAAACAGCAGGCGGTCGATCTCGTCATCGCTATGAGCCGGATCGTGGTGAAAGAGAACCAACTCGCCGACACCAGCCTGATGAGCCACTTCAAGTGCGTAGTCCACCGTGCAATGTCCCCAGTGGGGGCGCTTAGCAAATTCAGCGGGGGTGAACTGGGCATCATGGATCAGGAGATCGACACTGTCGGCTAGGGCCAGCACCTGATCATCAACCGTTGAGGAACCGTCGACTGGCTGTTGGTGATCACTGATATAGGCCACGCTGAGGCCACTCCAATCAACCCGATAGCCAAATGTCCTGCCCAGGTGGGGAACTGACCGAGCCGTAATACGCGCCGAACCCACATCGAAACTTCCCTCAATGGTGTCGTGCAAGGAAACTCGACCTTCTAGTTCCCGGTAGCAGATAGGGAAGAACGGTGGGGTCATAAACATGTCAAGGGACTTCTCAAGTGTGCTGCCCTCATCCCCAGGGCCGTAAACATCAATTTGCGTATCTGCGCAGTGGAGCGGGGCAAAGAACGGAAGTCCTTGGATGTGGTCCCAGTGCAGATGACTAACCAGTGCAGTGGCGCGGAATGGGGCTGACCCACAGCGCTCGTTCAACCCGAAAAACTGCAAGCCAGTTCCCAGGTCGAAGAGGATCGGGTCCCCCCCAGGAACGTCCAACACTACGCACGAAGTGTTTCCTCCGTAACGGCGGTTCTCCTCACACGGGCTCGGAGTGGAACCCCGTACTCCGAAGAACGTGATGTCGAGCGTCTCTCTCATCAGGATTAAAGGGTAGAGAGAGCCATTCAGCCAGAGCGAAGATGTGACGAATCTCTCAGTGGGCCTCCGCTGACAACTGCGCGAGACTTGGCGTATGACAGTCGAAAAGGCCCCATCTGAGCCTCCGATCAAAATCCCCGATGGACTGGTGGCCGTGGTCAAGGCTTCATGCCCAACCTGCACTCTCATCCAACCTGTTTTGGCCGACCTCGCTGAGCGAGCTGACCTGATTACCTTCACTCAAGACGATCCGAGTTTTCCTGCCCAGGCCGACTGGGTAATAGACGACTCCGATCTATCTGTCAGTTGGAATCTTGACTTAGACAATGTGCCCACCCTTCTGCGAATCGAAGAAGGTGTTGAAACAGCGCGCATCATCGGCTGGGACCGAACCAATTGGGAGGACTTCACAGGAGTCGCCGGGCTAGGGCCTGACTTGCCACCGTTCAGACCCGGTTGAGGATCGTTGACGGTCGATCCCGGGCGGATTGACGAACTAAGAGTCCGTTTCGGTGGGTCTAGCCTGAATTCACGACGAGTAGAGGTCGCCTCGATTGAAGATGAAACCGAGATGATCTTTCAGCGGGGCTGGACCGATGGCCTTCCAGTGGTTCCCCCTACAGCGAGTCGAGTTCTACGGATGCTCGAAGGCACGACACGCCAACCCGATGAGGTGGTGGCCCTTGTACCCCCCAACCTCGTTGAGTGCACCGTTGAAAAAGTCGCAATCAACGCGGTAATGGCTGGCTGTCGACCCACATACCTGCCAGTCGTACTCGCCGCAGTTGAGGCCGTGTGCACCGACGACTTCAACATGCACGGAATCCTTGCCACCACGATGGGCGTGGGGCCTGTCCTGGTGGTGAACGGCCCGATCGCTAAGCGCATAGGCATGAATAGTGGGGTTAATGCACTAGGGCAAGGAAACCGCGCCAACCTCACCATTGGCCGAGCCGTACAATTGGTGGTCCGTAACGTGGGTGGTGGCCGGCCCGGTGGGGTCGACCGCGCTACACATGGGAGTCCAGCCAAGTTGTCTTTTTGCTTCTCAGAGGATGAGGCTGGCACACCGTGGACCACCTTGGCCGAGGACCGTGGCTTCGACCGGAACTCTGACGTAGTTACCGTGTTCTGTGGAGAAGCGCCGAGAATCCTCGTTGATCAAAAAAGTCGATCAGCCGAATCGCTTGTCCAAATGCTGGCAGAGGGGCTAAGAGCCAGCATTTCTCACGATGTGGTGATGGGTATGGACGGAATGTTGGTGATCTCACCAGAGCACATGGCTCGCTTCCGGGACTCCGGCTGGGATCGTGAAAGATTCATGACAGAATTGGCACCTCACCTGATGATCGATCTCGCGGAGATCCAACTCAACCGCTCGGGCGACCTCGGACAAGAGTCCTCAGAAAATAATGCTGATCTGAAATTGCCAAAGTTTCGTCCAGGCGGACTACTGGTAGTGCATGCCGGCGGTTCAGCTGGCTTATTTTCAGCCGTAGTGGGAGGGTGGTTAAACGGACCAATGGGCAGCGAACCGACCAGCAGAGAGATCACTCCTTGATGGATGAGTCAAAAACTGGAATCACCCTTCTGGACCCAACCTCCGAGTCGACTCCGACCAAGAGAGATTTGTCTCCTCGAAGCGCATCAATAGGTGGCCTGACCATCGGATTGCTCGATATCAATAAACCACGCGGTGACGTATTTCTTGACCGCCTGGAAGAACACCTCGGCCAGCGGGGCGCGACCGTGCTGCGGTTCGCTAAACCGACGTTCACTAAACCCGCGCCAGCCGATCTGCGGCACCAGATAGCGACCCAATGCGATGCGGTAATCGAAGCTCTTGCCGATTGAGGCTCCTGCACAACGTGCAGTGTGCACGACATCGACGATCTAGAGCGGCGAGGTATTCCCTCAGTAATGGTGGCCTCCGAACCATTTGACGAAGGCGCCAAAGCCCAAGAACGGGCGTTAGGCCTCGCAATTGCTCGGGTACTAACGCCGCATCCAATCCAGGACCGGACCGACAGTGAGATGCAAGTTATTGCAGACGAAGCAATCGAGAAACTCGTGTCTGCTCTGACCCAATCCTGACCCAACCATCTCAGACTTCTAAACCGCCAGGAAGCGTGTAACAAAAACCGTCAGAGATCACCAAACCCTCAGCCACCAGAGAAGTTACAACTCGCTCTACACGCAACTGATCATTAGGCCAACCCATAGTGTTAGCCAGTTCAGGAGCAGTGACAGGCCCAGAGGCCAGTGCAGCGATCAGCAGGCCCCGACCTTGGCGATCTGACCCCTGGAAGGGTTTCTGTCGCCGACTAACCCCCGCAGAACCAACAGCGGGATCGTCGCCTTGTTGACGCCACGCACAGTGCGCGTTCAAGGGGCACTGCCAGCATTCCGGGGTGCGGGCTCGACAGATGGTGGCACCTAGATCAAGGACAACCTGGTTCCAAGCCCACCCTTCGCCAAGTGGTACCGAAGCATCAGCGAGATATTGGACCTCTGACCCGGTAAGGCGCCGCCCAACCCAGCGGGCCAAGACACGGGCCACGTTGGTGTCCACGACTCCCACATCAGCTTCGTCAGCGAAGGCCAGCACGGCCCGAGCGGTATACGGACCAATTCCCGGCAGGGCCAATAAATCAGCGAGTACTGCTGGCACCACCCCACCGTGACGATCCACCACTGCGGTAGCCGTCCGGTGGAGATTCAGCGGTCGACGGTTGTAGCCCAACCCCACCCACTCAGCGATGACCTCGCCAGCAGACGCTTCGGCACACGCTGCAGGCGTTGGGAAGCGATCCAGGAAGCGCCACCAATACTCCTCGACACGGGCAACTTGCGTCTGCTGGAGCATCACCTCAGCCACAAGAATTGACCAGCGGTCTCGCACCTGACGCCACGGCAGATCACGGAGCCGATTTCGGCCCCAGCCGAGTAACTCAACTGGCAAGTGCTTTACGTCTGCGCTCGACTCTCCGTCAGTTGTCCGCAGTGTGCGATCGTTCTCGGCCATTACTACCAAGGTAATCCCATCTGTTCGACGAGTTGTTCGCTGTAGCGTCAATAACCGTGGCAGATGCACCCGACCTCTCGATCGAACTCCAGCCAGTGGACGGCGCCCCTCGAGCGCTATCCCAGCTACTGACTACCTTTCCGTTGGCTGCAGTGGTGGTCGACCCATACACCCATGAAAGTTCATGGATACTTGACACCGCCTGCCGGATCCTCAACGTCTTTTGTGAGGCCGACGTACGGGTGGCCTTCTTGGTCGCTGGAGCCGACGTGGAGGGAGCCGCCAGGTTCATCGGCCCACTCGCTGAACAGATACTCACACTTGCTGATCCACACCGATCGATTGCACGGTCCATGGGGTTGGAACATCTCCCGGCCTTTATCGCTATTCGGCAGGATGGTTCAGTCATCGGCACCGCCGAAGGCTGGGATCCTGAAAGTTGGCGGACTACGGCAGCGGATCTTGCCGACATGACAGCCTGGTCGCGTCCCGAAATCCCAGTCATCGGGGACCCTGCTCCGTACGCGGGCACTGCCGCGCTGGGCTGATCCAACAACTACCCGACGATCCGACTGGCGCATCATGCGAATTCGTGTTGGCTTTGGCTACAGCGGCTCAGCGCAGATCGGCGATGACGCCGTCTTCGGGCGAGTAGTCGACGACCTTGAAAGACTGGGCTTCGACTCGCTCTGGGTTAGTGAACGAGCTACTGGCACCACAATGGATCCGATGGTGGCCATGGCCTTTGCCGCCGGGCGCACAGAAAAACTAAAATTCGGACCGTCGGTCATGGTGTTGCCGGGCCGCAACCCGGTTCTCTGCGCCAAGGCGTTGGCTAGCCTTGACCGCATATCGAACGGCCGAACACTTCCGGCGTTCGGTCTAGGTGTTGCCGATGCTGCCGAACATCAGGCGTTTGGCGTAGACCGTTACGAGCGGGCAGCATGGTTCGACGAAGCGCTACCACTGATCCGTCGCCTCTGGACCGAGGACAAAGTTGACCATCACGGCGAACGGTTTGATCTGACCGGAGCCCGAGTTCTACCCAAGCCGGTTCAGGACCCGTTCGAAGTCTGGATGGGTGGTCGAGCACCATCTGAACTCCGGCGTTGTGGTCGCTTGGGGGACGGCTGGCTTCCAAGTTTTACAACACCAGCGGCGGTGGCCGACGGAATACGGCTAGTTGACCAAGAGGCAACAGCAAACGGTAGAGAGATCGACCGCGACCACTTTGGGGTACTAGTTCCTTTCGTTCATGGGGGTCTCCCCAACCGCTTCGCCGAGCGCCTCCAGACTCGTCAACCCGACCTAGACATCAGAGAAGTGGTAGCTCACGGCATCGATGGCCTGGCCACGCGTCTGAATGAATTTTTCGACTCCGGTGCGTCCAAGTTCGTGGTGTTCCCACTCGATGAGCCTGAAGGCCACATCAGCAGACCCGAGGGTTGGCACGCCACTATCGAAAAGGTGGCTGCCGAGTGCCTGCCTCTTCAGACATGAAGAGGATCCGATGAACGGCCGCCCGATCGCCGTCACCCCAGCCACACGGCCGGACATGCATGCCGCCCTGTGTCGCTCCGTGGCCGAAGGCGGCGCCACACTTGTCGACATGGCAGACGCCGAGGCCCTCATATGGGCCGATCCCAGAGCCAGCCTCTTGCCTGAAGTCATGGCACTCAACCCAGAAGTTGAGTGGGTCCAACTCCCCTTCGCCGGTATAGAGGACTTCATGGAATACCTCGACGGGGACCGCTGGTGGACTAACGCTAAAGGCGTCTACGCCCCAGCAGTGGCCGAAACCGTCCTCGCCCAAATTCTGACTCTTTGCAAGAACACTCATGGCTACGCCAGGGCTACTGCATGGCAACACCCTGTCGGCCGCCTACTTCGTGGAAGTCGGATCACAGTCCTTGGTGGAGGTGGCATCACCAGGCATCTCCTGCCACTTTTGGCGCCTTTCGGATGTGACGTGACCGTTATACGCCGCACCGATCAGCCGATCGATGGGGCTAACCGGACTATCACCACATCGCGCCTTATGGAAGTCCTGCCCCGAACCGATGTTCTTGTCTTAGCCCTTGCTCTCACACCCGAAACGTCTGGGATCATCGGAGCACCTGAATTAGCCGCACTCCCAGACCATGCGTTGCTGGTCAATGTGGCGCGAGGAGGCCACGTGGTCACGGACGATCTGGTCGCTGCGTTACGTAACGGTTCGATTGGCGCTGCAGCCCTTGACGTAACTGACCCCGAACCTCTCCCTCAGGGCCATCCACTCTGGGTGGAACCCAACTGCCTGATCACACCACACATCGGCAATACCCCAGAAATGGGCCTAAAACTTCTGGAACCGTTCGTCATGGAAAATGTCCGACGATTCTGCGCCGGTGAGGACCTACTGGCCCTGGTCGACGCGACCCTCGGTTACTGATCCAACTCGGACCAGCAGGGACCCAGGTAACAAACCGTGCCCGACGCCGTCGTCGCTGCCAGTGCCTGGCTGCTATCTGCAGTTTTTGCAGTCGCTGCGACTGCCAAACTGCGTAACAAAATAGAAACCCAGCGCACACTCACCAACTTTGGACTCCCAAATCCGTCGCTTCTCGCACGTGTGCTGCCAGCCACTGAAGTCGCCACCGCCATCCTTTTGGTAGTAGACGCGCGGGTTGGCGGACAGTGCGCTGTGGCTCTACTCGCCGCCTTCACCACCCTGATTGTCGGCCGACTGCTGGCTGGCCACCGAGAGGCCTGCGGTTGCTTTGGGGGCTGGTCGCAGCGCCCGCTGTCGTGGAGAAGTCTCGTCCGCAATATCGGTCTCATTGCCCTCGGTGTCATTGCTGCCCTCGGCTGAGAACCCCACCGGGGTGGCTGCTACCGTCCGGGCTACATATCTCTTCCACCGACATACGGAACCACCGATCCCATGGACACACATAGCGCAGTAGAGCTTCTCGCAAAACCGATAAACCACTTCGGTGCCCGGTTCATGCTTGATCCAATTACCTTTTCTCGCTCAGCCGAGTTGGGCTTGCCCGCCAGTTTGGCTTCTTACGTCCACGGACGACTCGGCGTCATGGGCGACATTGACGTCGAGACGGCAATCGACAACATGTTCTTCTTCGACAAAAACTTGGTGGCCGCCACCTGGAACGAACCCTCCGATCTGTCGAAGACTCAAGCTGGTGTGGCGTATACCTCAATCTGCGCAGAACGCGGACGTCTCTACCTCGAGGGCTTTAAGGACGCAGAGCGGCTTGCTGAACTGCTGGAAAGGGTCGCCGATACCGCGGATGACGACAAGGCCGCTCTTTTTGCCGGTTGGCGAGACGCCTCTCGACCAGATGACGGTCCCGGTCGGGCCTATTTGCTGTTGGCGGTCGTTCGTGAACTACGAGGGTGCCACCACATGTCCGTCTGCCGAGCTGCTGACTCTGATCCACTAGCCATGGTTCTAGCTCAAGGCGGTGAAGGCACGGCCAGACTCCACGGGTATCAGAACCTCGACCATGAACCCGCCTCGGTCGACCAACTCTCGTCTATCGAGGCAGCTACGCACGCAGCCGATGCCAAGAACTACTCTTGCCTGTCTGACAGTGAACGCTCAGAACTAGTAACCCTTGTCCAAAATGCGGTCACCCACGCCGCCAACCAGTAGTCCACACGGTCCGCTCGTCGGAATACCAGCCGCTAAGCCAATAGGAGAGTTAGCCCCATGGATGGCCTGATGATGGACACACCGTTGTCCTTGATTCACCTTTTTGACCGGGCCACCCGCCTGTTCCCCAACAAAGAGGTGGTTACAGCCACTCCCTCCGGACTGGAGCGAGTTACCTATGAGGCTTGGGGCGAGCGCACCCGACGCCTTGGTGGAGTACTTGACAATCTAGGCATAAGTGATGACGGTCGGGTGGCTAGTTTCGCCTGGAACACGGCGCGCCACCTCGAGCTCTATTTTGCTCCGCCATGCACCGGTCGGGTTTGTCACACATTGAACCTCCGACTATTTCCTGAGCAACTCACCTACATCATTAACCATGCTGAGGACGAGGTCATCTTCCTCGACCATTCCGTTGCCGGCCTGATCTGGCCTCTGATGGAGACCTTCAAGACAGTCCGCCACGTGGTTCTCATGGATGACGGTGCGCCCGTACCCGATCATGATGCCATCGCCCCGGAAGTCCACGACTATGAGAACCTGCTCGCCAACGCGTCACCAGTGGACTGGACTGAGGTAGAAGAAAATCAGGCCGGTTCGATGATGTACACCTCAGGCACCACAGGTAACCCAAAGGGTGTGGTGTATTCACATCGATCGATGGTGCTGCATACTTTCGGGACAATGATGACCGACACTCTCGGCGTCAACGAGCGAGACGTGATCCTGCCTGTGGTGCCCATGTTCCACGCCAACGCCTGGGGGCTAGCCCACGCTGGAGTGGCCACAGGTGCCACGCTGGTCATGCCCGGCGCCGACCTATCGCCGCAAGCGTTGGCCACGCTCATCGAAGAGGAAAGTGTCTCGATGGCTGCAGGCGTACCAACTATTTGGATGGGTGTATTACCTGAACTCGATGGACGGGACACGTCGGCACTGCGAAATATCACCTGCGGTGGTTCAGCAGTACCAAAGTCGCTGTCCGAGGGTTACCGGGCAACGACAGGCATGCCCATACTCCAAGCCTGGGGTATGACGGAGACCAGTCCACTAGCGGCCGTCTGCAACATCAAGTCAACCCTCAATCATCTAGACGATGAAGCCAAGGCTGATCTCCGAACCACTATTGGCCTTGTTAGCCCGGGAGTCGAATTCAGAATTGCTGAGCCAGAGACTGGCGAAGAGTTGCCTTGGGACGGTGCCGCAACAGGTGAGTTGCAGGTCCGTGGCCCATGGGTGGCCCGCACCTACTACAACGACCATAGGGCTGCAGAGTCGTTCACGAACGACGGCTGGCTGAAAACCGGAGACGTGGCCAACGCTGACCCTGAAGGCTACATACGACTCGTGGACCGGACCAAGGACCTCATCAAATCTGGTGGCGAGTGGATCAGTTCAGTGGAATTAGAAAACGAGATCATGGCCCACCCTGACGTCAGTGAGGCGGCAGTCATCGGCGTGCTGTCAGCCAAATGGGGCGAGCGAGCCTTGGCCTGCGTCGTAACACAAGAAGGTTCCCAGGTCACTGCTGCGCAGATTTTGGACTGGCTAGAGGGACGGGTGGCAAAATGGTGGATGCCTGCGCTGGTGGAGTTCATCGGCGAGGTGCCAAAGACCTCTGTCGGGAAATTCTCCAAGAAAACCCTCCGAGACCAATTCGCTCACGTCAGTGTGGATTAAGGGCATACTGTCCGAGTTAGCCTGGTCGTTGTAGGAGCCAGCTCCACATGCAATGATCGGGGTCCGCCCACACCGAGTTGAGGGAGACTTTTGTGGAATTGTTCAATGACTGGATGGGAATGGCAGGAGGCGGCCAGGCTGTCGGCCGGTACGCCCACTATCTAGGTGGCATCACCTGGATCGGCCTCCTCTACTTCTTCAATTTCATTCAGGGCTCTGCCTTCGGTGAGATGGGTGAGGCGGCCCGAGGTGAGGCGCTCCGCAAGATAACTTGGCGAACCCTGTGGTGGTTCCGTTGGGCCGCGCTGCTGACCTGGGTGTCAGGTATCTGGATCTTGTTCCACCAAGAAGTGTTGGACAGCAGCGACTACTGGAAGTCTGCGGCCGGCATGGGTATCGCTATGGGTGTCGTCCTCGGAACGACCATGGCTGCAAACGTTTGGATGGTCATCTGGCCCGCCCAACAGATTGTCATTGGTTCATCGGTTGCCGTCTCCGAGGGTGGCGAAGCCAACCCGGAAGCTCCTGCAGCAGCCAAGCGAGCCGGTCGGGCCAGCCGAGTCAACACACTCTTCTCTTTTCCACTGATCTTCTTCATGTTGTGGCCCAGCCACTTCGGCGCACAGTTTGGCAACCCTGACTCTGGGGCACGTCTCACTATCTGGATCGTATTCCTTGTGATCTGGATCGCCATGGAGGTCTCAGCCCTCGGAAAGCTCGGTGGCTACGACAACGTTCTGTGTAAAAAACTTCTAGACAAGCATCAGAACACCATCGCTTACGGTCTAGGTATCACCTTGGTTCTTTACCTGCTGTTCGAGATCGTCGCCTGAACTCAACCTTCTCAAACGATTAGGCCCGCCCTTTGGGGCGGGCCTTTCGTGTCTTTCGGGTGATGGAAACCAGTTGTTCCACTACCCGACTAGAAGCCTCGCTACCATGCCACCAATTCGATGGCCAGCGATATCGCAGTAAAGGATGTACCGCCCAGGTTCGAGGGTGATCGTCCCACGGTCAGTTTCACCGTTTTCAACCACAAGTCGCATCTCGTCCTCTCGGCCCTCGATAACGAGACTGTGTTCCTGGAAACCATCAAGTCTGTATTCAAAAGTAACCTCGCCGGCAGCAATCTGATATGTCTCAGCATCAAAAGCCTGAGTGTCGTCGCCGACTACCACGAGAGTGCCATCGGCTATCGGTTCCACCGTCGACTCACTTCCGCTCCCACCGCAGGCCGCAGTGAAGAGCCCAAGGACGACAAAACCTGTAATCGAGATACCTGAACTTCGCCGCTTACGAGAAATATCCATAGCCCGAAGGCTACCGATAGGCGATGATGGTCTTATGCCCAAATTAGCTACAGAACCGGGTCTATTCGTTCCACGAGGATCCGCTCGCGTCGCCGTCCTAGCGAACCCGGCAGCGCGACGAGGGCGGGCTGCAGCCGATATCAAAAGAGTGTTGGAGCAGTTGCGATTAAGAGGTGTGGACCCCTTAGTACTTGATCCAAGCTCAGCTGACGACGCTCTAACAACTGCTCTACGTTGCGTGGAGGCAGGATTCGACAGACTGATCGCTATTGGTGGCGACGGGATATTTCATATAGCAGCTAACGCCGCAGTTGGATCAGCCACTGTGGTGGGGGTCGTGGCCGCTGGGACAGGCAACGACGCCGCCCATGCCTTAGGCCTAGCGGCCGGCAGCCTAGAACGACGGGTAGTTCGCGCACTGGGTGATTCTGTACCAGTTGATCTTCTGGCGTGCAGCCAACCCGGCTGGTCTAAACCGCTCCACGCTGTGACAAGTTGCATTGCCGGTTTTCCCGTCACCGTCAATCTCCGAGCCGAAGCCATGCTCCATCCGCGCGGCCCAGTGCGTTACACCTTGGCCACACTGCAAACCATCTCAGCGATGAAACCAGGCCGGTTCCGTCTTTCTCTGCGCGGCGGGACCCAAAAAGACTCTGGCGCGTGTCGGGTCCTAGAAGAGCCTGCAGCCGTCGTGGTGGTGGCCAATACAGGTCTATTTGGCGGTGGCATGCGTATCTGTCCGCAAGCCCGGCCGGACGACGGCCTACTCGACATTTGCCTGGTGGGTGATGTCGGGCGTTTGGAACTTCTCCGAGCTTTTCCCAAGGTGCGCACAGGGGCACACGTAGACCACCCGAAGGTGACCATGCTTCAGGCAACTGAAGTTCAAGTGGAAGCGTTGGACGCCGATCCAACCGTCCGGGCCGACGGCGAATCGTTTGGCTCGCTGCCTATAACCATTGCCGTCCAATCAGGTGCTCTTCTGGTAGCAGGCGCCACTACCCATCCAACTGGCCGCGTCTAGAGTCGTCCTATGAGCTACCGGATCCGGATCACTTACTGTGTGCCCTGAGACTATTCGTCTCACGCCGTGAGCGTGGCTAAAGATCTGCTAACGAGTTATCAGAACGTCATCGCCGATCTCACTCTTATCACTGGTGAGAACGGGGTGTTCGACGTGGTCGTTGATGACGCAATCATCTACTCCAAGACCGAAATGGGTCGACATGCCGAACCCGGTGAAGTTCTTGAACTATTTATCTCCTATGTCGGACTGAACGCTTCTCGCTTTGGTGGTGACCACTAGCAAGATAATTAAGCTGCACCAGGATCAATTCTTTAATCCTGTTTCCATCTGAGGGACCGGTCTTGGTGACACTCGTCTAGATTGGTGGTACGGATTCCCACCGGGAACCGATTACGTCCAGAAATCAAGGAACTAGGAGTACCACTGTGAGCCTCGACGGCAGTCAGACACTCGAGAACCTGAAGGCCGCCTTCGCCGGCGAGTCTCAGGCCAACCGCCGCTACCTCTACTTCGCCAAGGTTGCCGATATCGAGGGTTACCCCGATATCGCCGGCAACTTCCGGGACACCGCTGAAGGTGAGACTGGTCACGCCCACGGCCACCTCGACTACCTCAAGTCCGTCGGCGACCCGGCCACTGGGCTACCCATTGGTGACACGTTGGAGAATCTGGCTGCTGCGGTAGCCGGCGAAACCCACGAGTACACCGAGATGTACCCGGGTATGGCGAAGACCGCTCGAGAGGAAGGTCACAGCGACATCGCCGACTGGTTTGAGACTCTTGCCAAGGCGGAGAAGGCGCACGCTGGTCGCTTCCAGTCCCTACTCGACGGAGTCAGCTAAGACCACCCCTACGCCTGCACGTGAACGCACCGGTCGTTTCTCATCGAGAACGGCCGGTGTGCCGCGTCTGAGGAGGAACTGAAGCCATTGGCCGACCACATCGCCTACTCCCCCACCTCTGGACTTAGCTACGATCCAGCCGACCCCATCTACTGGAACGCTGACGCGCTTCAGGGTGAAATCGATCGCACCTTCGAAATCTGCCACGGTTGTCGAATGTGCTTCAAGTACTGCGATTCGTTTCCGTCGCTGTTCTCATTTCTAGACGATCACCACGATGGTGATGTGAGAGCCATCACCAAGATTGAGACCGACCAGGTCATGAGTTCGTGCTTCCAGTGCAAACTCTGTGAGGTCCAGTGCCCCTATACCGTGCGCGACGGTCATGAGTTTCAACTGGATTTCCCTAAGTTGGTTCACCGTTATAAGGCCCAAAAAGTTCGTGCCGAAGGACTAGGAATCCGTGAACGCGTTCTAGGCGACCCTGACCGCACGGCTACGTTCGCGCGGGCGTCCGGTGGCCTGGCCAACGTGGCCAACACCCGTAGCCGCATTCACCGAATTTTTCTTGAAAAGGTCCTAGGTGTGCACCGGGACAAAGAACTACCTCGCTTTGCGGCC
>JAQWTI010000001.1 GCA_029242745.1 Acidimicrobiales bacterium
CAACCGTGCCGACCTCTTCTTGAGCCGGAGCCGCAGTCGTCGCCGGCGCAGCAGTCGTCGCCGGAGCCGCAGTCGCCGCAGGAGCCGCAGTCGTCGCCGACGCAGAACTACCACTCGAACTACCACTCGAGGAGGCCACACTGCCCCCACCATCAGAGCCACAAGCACCAGCAAGCAAAGTGAAAGCCAGGCCTAGAGCCATTAGTACACGTCGGTTTCCCCGCATTGTCCCCTCCAAGGTTTTGGAATCAAAAGTAGCCGAACACCTGCTTCA
Source organism: Acidimicrobiales bacterium (assembly GCA_029242745.1). Taxonomy (GTDB): domain Bacteria; phylum Actinomycetota; class Acidimicrobiia; order Acidimicrobiales; family MedAcidi-G1; genus UBA9410. The sequence continues at coordinate 275 of JAQWTI010000001.1, forward strand.
AAGACAGATGAGGAGCCGGTTATTCAATTATCGGTACGGTACGGTACTGTACTGTACTGTTCTCACCTCAACAAGAGGTAGTGCCATCCTCCATGAGAAGAGTTCCACGGGGAATGTTGGTATGTCTTGAATAGTGGGAACGCAAAAGTTGGCCGCAACCGTGCGCGACGGTAGGCCACGAGGTTGGAAAGATGCAACTGTGGCAGAGATTTGGCTAAGACCTTCTTTGGTGAGTGCGGTTCGAAGTGAGTGATCTAGTGGCAAATAGGAAAATGGGACCTGCTTCGAAAGTGACTGTTGGCGTTTCCACTGACGGTCATATTGAAGATTCTGCTAGCGACTCTGCTAGCGATCCTGCGGGAGCAGCAATCCTTGGTGCAGCAGTTCGGATACTGGCTGATGGCGGCCTTTCAGCGTTCACCACCGATCGTCTGGCCGCTGAGGCCCGGGTTTCTAAGACTTCGATCTACCGTCGGTGGCCGGACAAGAAGGCTATTTTTCGAGCAGTTCTGAGTTACTGGGTGCGCCGTGCAGAGGTGGAAGATGTCGGCCACTTGGGTCGAGAGTTGGAAGCCTGGTACGCCGACCGCCAAGGGGAGTACAACACTCCTGGGTGGCGGGCAATAACTACTAGCGTGTCGGAACTGGCTACCCACGACCCAGATATTGGTGAAGCCATGGCCGTTGACCGTCGCGCCACTTGGAACACCTTGCGACATATTCTGCAGCGAGCGATTGGTCGCGGGGATATTAGTGGAGAGTTTGACATCGACCATCTAGAACAGTTCTTGATTGGGCCGATCCACTACCTCGGGGTCCTCGACGACCAACCTATTGACGACGAGGCGATCAAGACATTTAGGCTATTGGCTATCCGTGCTCTGGGTTATCAAGATCCGGGGGGACACACCCTTTCTGAAGAAGGATCTGTTTCGTGATCACGGTGTACCTAGCACGACGGATCCACACGATGGATCCATCGCTACCCACTGCTACGGCTCTGGCGGTGCGAGGTCAACGGATTGTTGAAGTCGGGACACTCGAGTCTTTGAGGCCGTGGTTGGACACCCACGATCATGAAATTGATGAGAGGTTCGGTGACTTGGTTCTCCTGCCCGGCCTGATTGATCCCCACGTCCATCCTCCACTGATGGCTTTGCTGATGGCTACTGAGTGGATTACGCCAGAGTCTTGGAATCTTCCAGGCTGTCAGGTGCCGGCTACCAGCGGACGGGATGCCTATCTGGCTCGACTAGCGGAACTGGAGGCTAGTTATCCTCTGGATCAGCCGTTTATTACCTTCGGGTGGCACCAGCAGTCCCATGGCGAGGTAACCCGTTCCGATCTGGATGCCATATCGACTAATCGCCCCATTGTGGTGTGGGGCCGGTCGTTCCATGAGGTGCGGTGCAACGGTCCAGCCCTAGAAATGGTTGATGCTGCAGAGGGTGCAGCTTGGGATCCTCATATTGATCTAGGGACCGGACGAATGTGGGAGTCAGGCATGGCGTGGGCTCTGAGAACCTTGCGAGAGGTCCTCATCGGGGGAGGCCAGTACGAAATAATGATGGAGAAGGTGGCCCAGTTAGTTCACCTAGGAGGAGTGACGACCATCGCCGATGTGGGGTTCGGTGGGATGGCGCTACCTGATCGAGAGTTGGAAGTACTGGCTCAGGTCCACGAGGGCGACCACATCCCATTTCGCCAGTACCTAATCCCTCAGGTAGCAGCTTTCCAAAGGGAGTACGGAACTGAGGCGGCGGAGCGCATGAAAACGCTTCAGGGGCGGGCCTCAGAGAGGATCCGCTTTCTAAACGCAACCAAGTTCTTCGCTGACGGGGCGTTTATCGCTCAGCTTATGCAACTGGGTGAGCCCGGTTACATCGATGGGCATGAGGGGGCCTGGATGGCTGACCCGGATCGTATTGTGCAGCACATCCGGCCTCATTGGAATGCTGGATCACAGGTAAATATCCACGTAAATGGTGATAGGGGAATGGCAGCCACTCTGGATGCGGTGGCTGAACTATTGAGTGAGAAGCCCCGGTTCGACCACCGGACCGTGTTGCATCACGTCGGCGTATCGACTCAGGCACAGTCACGTCGCGCTGCCGCACTTGGCTGCGCTATTCAAGCTAATGGTTACTACCTGCGTTATTTCGGTGACCAGTATGTGGCTGAAGGGCTAGGAACTGAGAGGGCTTCGCAGATGACCCGGGTGGGTTCGGCACGTCGGAATGGAATGAGTGTGGCGGTGCATTCGGATTTGCCGATGGGTCCGTTGGAGCCCCTGCTGGCCGCCTCGATCATGGCAACTCGCCGTTCGGCCTCTGGTGTCGTCCTCTGTCCGGAAGAGTGCCTGAGTCCGTATGACGCCATTGCCGCAGTAACCATTGAAGCGGCTTGGCAGATGTTCTTAGATGATGAGATTGGTTCACTGGTGTCGGGCAAGTTGGCCGACGTAACGGTGCTTGCTGACGATCCGTTCGAACTGAATGCGGCGAAGTGGCCCGATATCCCCATCAAGGCCACAATGTTGTCGGGTCGGGTTTACCCGCTTCCAACATGACCGAAGTTGTCGTGCCTGCTCACGCCACCGGCAACTCGTTTGAAGTTGGGATGCAACGGATTCCGATGGTAGTGCTAGGAGGTTGGCTAGGAGCTGGTAAGACGACGCTGGTAAACCGTTTGTTACAGGTCGCAGACGGCGAGCGTATTGCTGTAGTGGTAAACGACATTGGCGAGGTGAATCTGGACGCTGAGTTAATTGCGACTCGTGACGGTGACACGGTGGAACTCACCAACGGCTGCGTGTGTTGCTCGATAGGTGATTCGTTGGCTGTAACTCTGCGAGATCTTGTGCTGGCTGAACGATCAACGGGTCGACCACTTGACCGACTGGTGGTCGAGGCGAGCGGTGTGGCTGAACCTGACCGCGTAGCCGCCTACGGCGACCGGCGACGGATCCGCCCCGACGGGATTGTTGTTGTTGTCGATGCCACTGACGTAGTGCAGCGAGCTAATGACTCAACATATGGACCTTTGGTTGTCCGTCAAGTTCGAGTTGCTGACCTATTAGTGGTGACTAAGACCGACTTGGTTCTTGATGGCGGAATCGGTGTAAGAGAATGGTGTGCCGCAGTTGCTCCTGGGGTGCCGGTTGTCGTGGCTGACTTTGCTGGACCGGACCATTGGGTCCGATCAATCCTCGGTGGTCTCGCTTGGAATCCGACCGAGGCGGTCGCCTTCAGCACAAGTCAGACAAGCCCCGAGTCGCTCGACGTGCCGGTGGAGACCTCAACGTGGCGGGCTCCTGGCCGGGTAGATGTAGACCACCTCGCCACTGTGCTACATGAGATCCGACAACTGGTGGGACCAGGAATGCTGCGGGCGAAAGCGGTTGTGGAGTCACTCGACAGGATGCCGACTGCGGTTCACCTGGCAGCGGGACGGGTTTCGAAGGAGCCGATCATCAAGTCTGTTCCGGGATCTCCATCTGGTGTACTGGTGGTTGTCACCGCCCCCGGTGTGCTCTCATCTCCAGACGTTGCTGCAGCGTTAAACACCGTCCTTATTCCTGATGAATCACCTCCCTTTGGGGAACCCTCAGCGTTGAACCACCCATGTTGACGAATAGAGCTATTCCGTGCTGACCCCACTTGTCGTGACCATGATCAGTCCTGATACTGGGAGCCCGATGCCAACCGTGGTGGATGTGTTGCCTCAGCCGATAACGGCCGCTGAGGCTGGTTTGATGAGGGGTACCCCCGTGCCAGAGGAACGGCGAGTCCATCATGGCAACTGGACGGCATGGCCTCACACGCGCTGGTCGTTTACCCACATGGATGAACTGCGTGCATCAGCGCGTATTGCGACCGGGGGCTTGGACGGTGACCTACTACCCAATATCAGTAGTGTGGCTGTTTCTGATGAAACGGTGGACGTTGGTGTCGATCCAGTTGATCTCCACGACCTAACCGTCGATGACGGCGAAGGTGGAAATTGGACACTCGACGAGATGCTCCACCACACCTACACCGACGGTTTCCTAGTGCTCCATCGCGGCCAAGTGGTGATCGAGCGGTATTTCAATGAAATGAATCGATCGACACAGCACATCATGTTCTCAATGACCAAGACCGTGACCGGGGTGCTGGCTCTAATGGCTGTGGCCGAGGGAGCAATGAACCTCGACGACTTGTTGACAGCGCACGTGCCCGAGTTGATCGACACTGCTTTCGCTCCGGTGACAGTGGGTCAGGCACTGGACATGACCGACGGGATACGGTTTATAGAGGACTACGGCGACCCGCGATCCGACATCATGCAGTATGCGGTGGCAATGGCTTTCACGCCGGTTCCCGTTGGTTGGGATGGCCCTAACGGAATCCACGAGGCGATCATGGACTTCACTGAACGGGATCAACCGCCTGGCAAATTGTTCCGCTACAAGTCAGTGACCACTGACGTGCTGGCATGGGTTACGGCACGGGCTACTGGACAACGCTGGATAGACGGCGTATCTGAGAAGATCTGGATGCCAATGGGTGCCGAGCAAGACGCGTCAGTGATGCTAGATGACCGAGGAATTGCCGTTTCGTCTGGTGGCATGTCGTGCACACTCCGTGACCTGGCTCGATTTGGACGGATGCTTTCTCGGTCGGGTCGGGTTGGTGAAGGTGCTGGTGAGCGGCAGGCCGTCCCGTCCCTGGTAGCAGATGCGATAGCGGCCGGTGGGCGGCCCTACCCTGGCAGCGGAGGCGGTTACCCGACTCGCGAAGGATGGACTTTCCATCGACACTGTTGGAACATGCAAAGTACTCTGGGTGGATTTCTACCGATGGGTGTCCATGGGCAGCGGTTGTTCTGTCACCCAGAAAAGGATCTAGTGGTCGCTAAGTTCGGGGCTCATCCGGTAACCGGCAATGTTCATACGGACCTAACACACGAGTCGCTCTACCGAGGCCTCTTGGAACGTTGCTAAGGCTTTCGAACCCAGTAATTCCCAACGGTGAATAGTTGGGTTGGTGATGTCGTACCTATGGGTACTGAGAAGCGGCGCAATAGTTGCAAGATCAGTACAGCTTTCATTGGTGCTCTTGGGCTTGCTGGTGATAGGCCGGGAGTGGAACAACCAGCCCGTCGAGTCGGTCAAGTCATCTGCTGTTGATTGTTTAGCGTGGCCAGTGGCGCAGCCGGCTTGTTCGGTCCAGCGGTGGTGATCGTCTCGGGCGCCACCCATCGCAACAAGGGGATGAGTGGGCCCCTAGGGGAGTCTGCTTTTAAGTCTGGTATTCGACTATGCCCCCTACCACCGTGGCCTGAACTGTGATATCCCGAATGGCCATTGGGTCAACCTCGAATGGATCGGCATCTAGGGCCACTAGATCAGCCAACTTGCCCACCTCAAGTGTTCCCTTGTCATTCTCTTCCATGTTCACGAATGCTGCAGACGACGTGTACCCGGCAACGGCATCAGAAACTCGTGCTCGCTGTTCAGGGCCTAGGAGGGCTCCGTCCCGGGTGATGCGATTTACGGCAGCCCAGATTGTGAATAGTGGATCGAGCGGTGTGACTGGCATGTCGCAGTGCAATGCGTGAACTATTCCGTGAGTAGTAAAACTGGCTAGCGGGTCAATTCGGGAGCCCCGTTCTGGCCCGAGGAACCGATCTCGGTGGCGATCGCCCCAGTACCAAATGTGGTTAGCGAACACTGACGCCAATACGCCCAGGCGGGCCATTCGTTCCAGTTGATCTTCACGTGCCGTCTGGCAGTGCTCGATTCGGTGCCGGTGATCGTTTCGGGGATGAGCGGTTAGTGCTGCTTCGATGGCGTCCAGTGTGTTATCAATCGCTGCGTCACCGTTGGCGTGTACGGCTACCTGCCAGCCTTTAGCGTGAGCCTCGACGACCATCTCGGTGAGTTGAGCAGCCGGTATTACCTCGTAGCCGTTCACGTCAGGCCGGTCGTGGTACCCCTTGCAGAGGCAGGCGGTGTAACTCTGAATTGAACCATCAGAAATGAACTTGAGTGCTCCGATGGATAGGCGTTCGTCTCCCATGCCCGTGCGAAATGGGGGAGTATCGGTATTGCTCCAGTAGGGGAATAAGCGGGCCCGGACTCGAATGGAGCCGTCCGCGACGCCGTTTTGGTAGGTGGCGTACATGTCATTGGCCATCACTGCAGCATCGGTCATTGTGGTTGTGCCAACAGTGAGGCAGTGGTCTGAAATGGCCTTAACGCCAGCTGCCATTGTCTCTTTCGGGGCGAATGGCAGAGTGGATCCGACAGCGAAGTTGGCGGTCTCCTCCATGCAGCCAGTAGGGCGCCCCGACTCGTCGCGCTGAAAAGCGCCACCCTTGGGGTCCTTCACATCGTCTGTAATCCCAGCCAATTCCAGCATGCGGTCGTTCGCGTACGACAGGTGTCCAGAGACGTGACGGATGAAGATTGGATGTTTGGTGCTGGCCAGGTTTAGGTCATCACGGGTGAGGTGCCGATCTTCAACCATAAGGGAATCGTCATAGCCCCACGCCTGGATCGGTTCACCAATCGGGGTGATGGCCGCCCGTTCAGCCAGTGAGGCAGTCACGTCAGCAACGTTGCGACAGGTCGGATAGTTGATTTGGGCCGCCTGCATCTGAACGCCGGCCATTATGGGATGCATATGGGTTTCAATAAACCCTGGTAAGACGGTGGTGCCCTGGAGGTCGATAACTTCGGTTCTCGGCCCAACGAGGGCATCGACATCGGAGCGAGTACCCACAGCCACGATCCTGCCGCGCCACGCAGCCAACGCCTCAGCGGGAGGTAGACCCGAGGTGGCGGGATTAAGAGTATGGAAAGTGGCGTTGGTGAATAACTGGTCTGCGATCGGCATCTGTTCGCTCCTGTAACTTTTTAACTCTTCTTGGAGCGGAGTCGCTCCAAGTAAGCATCCCGGGACGATCGACCTTCGGGGTCGCGTAAGGCGGCAGCGAGGCCGTCGGCATCGGCCCATGAACGTCCAGTACCAACCATCTGTTCAGTCACTGCATTGACATGACGCTTGGTAGACAACACGGCGCCCCTCGGCCGGCTAGCTACAGCTTCGGCCAGTTCATTAACCGCGGTGTCGAGTTCGCCCGGGGGCACGACACGGTTCAGAAACCCAGCATTCATCGCCTCACTAGCACCAAACGGCCGACAGGTCATGACCAGTTCCTTTGTTAACGCCGGGCCTATCTCCCGTACTAGACGCGGGATGCCGCCCCAAGCCAGCGGAATACCCAAATCGACCTCAGGGATAGAGAAGGACACGTCAGTGGTGGCAATTCGGAGGTCGCATGCTGAACTGATTACCAATCCGCCACCCACTACGTGGCCATGCAACGCTGCAATCAGTACGGGTGAAGTGCGTTCCAGGGCTTCAGCCATCAGGCGTCCCGTGTCTGCCGGGACGCGGCCCCCGGCTGGTGATACTCCGTTGTCGTCAAATGCGGAAAGATCAAATCCTGCACTAAATGCCCTTCCTTCACCGCGAACAACCACAACCCGGAGGTTGGGCTGGCGGTCGAACCATGCTGCAGCGTCGGCTACCTCGCTCATCAACTCATTGGATAGTGCGTTGAGCCGATTGGGTCGATTCAGGATGAGGGTGCCTCTCCGACCGTCACAAGAGACAACAATGGTTCTGAATTCGGGAGGGGGTGCGCTTTCGGACATGGGTCGATCTTGCCCGAGAATTAAGGCAGCGTCCTAGTCGGATGCGGGCTTAGATTCTGAAGGTTCCAGTTCGACATAGGTTGAGAGGGCCGCACCTTCGGCCAGATCAATGTGGGTGGCTCTGGCTGCCGCAACGACGTCATCGAGTACGAGACGCAGTAGGGCCAGACGCTCTGGGGTGTCAGTCAGCGTGCAGGAAATAACTGGAGTCGCCAGTGAGCGCTTCTCGGTGGTTTTGTGGCGTCGGATCTCAGCCAGTGCGGCTGCGGCCACTTCGGCTACTGCTGGGTCGACTGACTGCTCAGCGGCATCTGCATGGAGGGCGGCGGACCGTAGTTCATCAGCGGATGGCCAAGTCTGACGGTGTATGGAACCGCCTCTCCACCACGACCAGACCTCCTCGGTCACGAACGGGAGGAAAGGTGCAAACAAGCGCAGCAGCGTAGATAGAGCGAGGCGTAGAGCATGGCGTGCCGACTCCGCACCGGCCTCGTCACCTTCGTAGGCACGGTTCTTGACGAGCTCGACGTGGTTATCAGTGAAGGTCCAGAACCACGTCTCAGTGCGTTCGAGCGCTCGAGCGTAGTCGAAGTGGTCAAATGCTTTGGTGGCCTCTTCGACCAAGTTGGCTAGTCCTAGGAGCATTGCCCGGTCGAGAGGCTGGGTGATGGCTTCCGGGTTGATGGCGAGCGCTGTATCAGTTTCTGCACCAAATCCCAGGGCGAACCGGCTGGCGTTGAGCACCTTGACGGCCAGACGCCGACCAATTTTCATCTGGCCATCGTCAAAGGCAGTGTCAGTGCCGGGTCGGCCGTTGGCTGCCCAGTATCGGACGGCGTCGGATCCGTACTGATCCAATAGGTCGATTGGCGTGACTACGTTGCCTTTGGACTTAGACATCTTCTTGCGGTCGGGATCAAGAATCCAGCCGGACAGGGCGCAGTGACCCCATGGGGCAGCGTCAGCCTCAAAGTGGGAGCGCACGGCTGTAGAAAACAACCAGGTCCGGATGATGTCGTGGGCCTGAGGGCGAAGGTCCATGGGGTAGGTGCGACTGTAAAGGTCGTCATCCTCCTCCCAGCCACAAGCGATCTGTGGGGTGAGCGATGAGGTGGCCCAAGTATCCATGACGTCGGCATCACCCACGAAGCCATGGGGTTGGCCACGCTGGGCCTCGTCATAGCCGGGAGCGGTGTCCGAGGACGGATCAACGGGCAAGTTGGCTTCGGTGGGGATAATCGGGTGGTCGTGGTCGATTTCACCCCCGGAGTCCAGTGGGTACCAAAGTGGGATGGGCACACCGAAGAAGCGCTGGCGACTGATGAGCCAGTCACCGTTTAGTCCGTCGATCCAGTTGGTGTAACGAGTTTGCATGTAGGCGGGATGCCACTGGATTTCGTCACCGCGAGCAATGAGCGCAGCTCGGAGACCGGGGTCGCGGCCGCCATTGCGTATATACCATTGTCGGCTTGTGACGATTTCCAGCGGCTTGTCGCCTTTCTCGAAGAACTTGACTGGATGGGAGATGGGCTCAGGTTCGCCGACCAGTTCGCCCGTCTCTCGGAGGATTTCGACAATCTCAGCCTGAGCGGAGAACATGGTCTTGCCGGCAAGACGGGCGTAGGCCTCCCGGCCCGACTGTGACTCGATGCCATGAGGTGGCTCAGGAATGATCCGGCCACCACGACTCACGATTGCGCGCACGTCCAGGTCGAGTTCCCTCCACCAGGTCACATCGGTTGTGTCGCCGAACGTACAGATCATGGCGATGCCGGTTCCCTTGTCGGGGTCAGCCAGTTGGTGTGCCTTGATTGGGACCTCAACGCCAAACACCGGCGTGGTCACACGGCTCCCAAATAGCGACTGGTAGCGCTCATCATCCGGGTGGGCAACTAGGGCCACACAGGCGGCTAGTAACTCCGGGCGGGTAGTGGCGATATGGAGGTCATTGCTGCCGTCGGGGCCGCTAGCACCATCGGACAGATGGAAGGTGAGGCGGTGGTAGGCGCCGGGGCGCTCACGGTCTTCAAGCTCAGCTTGGGCTACCGCCGTGCGGTGAGTTACGTCCCATAGTGACGGTGCCTCAATCTGATAGGCCTCCTCGCGCGCCAGGTTACGGAGGAAGGCTCGCTGGGAACTTCGTTGGCAGCGTTCGTCGATGGTGGTGTAGTTCTGTGTCCAGTCAACAGATAAACCAAGGCGACGAAACAGGGTCTCGAAAGCCTGTTCGTCTTCGGCGGTCAGTATGTGACATAGCTCTATGAAGTTGCGGCGACTGACGTCGATGTTGCCGCGTTTGTTTATGGCTTGGGAATCGCCGGCGTCTTCAGGGGCTTTGAAGGTGGGATCATAGGAAAGTGACGTCTCGCAACGGACTCCGAAGTAGTTCTGGACTCGGCGTTCGGTTGGTAGCCCGTTGTCGTCCCAACCCATTGGGTAAAAGACCTCTCGACCAGACATACGCTGATAGCGGGCGATGGTGTCAGTGTGGGTGTAGGAGAAGACGTGCCCAACGTGGAGCGATCCGCTGACCGTAGGTGGTGGGGTATCGATGGAAAAGACTTGGCTTCGTTCGACTGTTCGATCAAAGCGGTAGGTACCCCACTGTTCCCAATTGCTGTCCCAGTGGTCCTCAAGCCCTTCCAGGCCGGGGCGATCAGGGATTGAGGGCGACGGCGATTCTGCCGAAGGGGTAGCGTGGTTCATCAATTTCTGAGGCTACTAGCGGGCCTCTAATCCATCCTCAGGGTTTCCACTGGCAGCGTTTGCTCCATCTACAGAATCTTTGACTAGTAAGTAAAGTTACCGATGGGTAATAATAGGATCCAGCTTGTCAAACATTCGACTATAGAGCCACCGACACTGGGAGCATGATGTGACCGAGTTCAGCCTGTCTCTGACTGATGAGCAGGAACAGTTGCGGGATTGGATCCACCAGTTCTGTGTTGACGTAGTCCGGCCTAATGCCGAGGAGTGGGACGAGCGAGAGGAGTTCCCGTGGCCCATCGTTGAGCAAGCAGCCGAGATTGGCCTCTACGGATGGGATTTTCTCGCTCAAGGAATGCTCGGCGACAAGACTGGTTTAACCATGCCTGTGGCCATTGAGGAACTGTTCTGGGGTGATGCTGGTATTGGGATGGCCATTATGGGTAGTGGTCTAGCGGCGGCTGGGATCGCTGCTGCAGGGACTCAGGAGCAGGTCCTTGAGTGGGTACCTCAGTGTTATGGAACCCCTGACGATGTGCGGCTTGGAGCGTTTTGTGCCAGCGAGGCTGATGCTGGTTCTGATGTTGGTGGGTACCGAAGCAGCGCCGTATATGACGAGGCGACCGGTGAGTGGGTACTCAACGGTGCTAAGGCGTGGATCACGAACGGTGGGATCTCCGACATTCATGTGGTAGTTGCTGTTGTCGAGCCAGATCTGGGTTCCAAGGGGCACGCCTCGTTCGTGGTACCACCCGGAACAGCTGGTTTGAGCCAAGGCCAGAAGTACAAGAAGCACGGCATCCGGGCTAGTCACACTGCCGAGGTCCTTCTAGACGACGTGCGGGTCCCAGACCGGTGTTTGCTGGGCGGCAAAGAGAAACTGGATGAGCGTATTGCTCGGGTGCGGCGCGGTGAGAAAGGCAATGCCCAGGCCGCGATGCAGACCTTTGAGGCTACGCGGCCGGCCGTTGGCGCTCAGGCCGTCGGAGTGGCTCGGGCCGCGTACGAGTACGCGTTGAACTACGCCAAGGAGCGTCACGCTTTTGGCCGCCCAATTATCGCCAACCAGAGTATTGCTTTCATGCTGGCTGATATGGCTACCGAGGTCGAGGCGAGTCGGATAATGGTTTGGCGGGCGGCGTGGCTAGCCAAGCAGGGTGGATTCGTTAATGCCGAAGGCTCGATGGCCAAACTCAAAGCCGCCCGAACGGCCACGTGGGTAACTGAGCGGGCTATTCAGATTCTTGGTGGTGCTGGCTACACCCGAGAGGTGCCTGTTGAGCGGTGGCATCGAGATGCGAAGATCCATGACATTTTCGAAGGTACTGAGCAGATCCAGCAATTGGTGATCTCAAGAGCCATTTCGGGTATGCGCATTGAATAGAGCACCTCAAACGGGTCCTTTCGCCCACTAATTCATTTGAAATACTCAAGCAACATGGCAATCTGTATGCCTAGTGGCCCTCGCTGCGGCGCTACCTTGTGTTTAGTTCTTGGATTCCAGGAATGGTTTGAGACCAAGGTCAAAATTAGGCCAGTGGGAATCGGTCATCGTCAGATGGGTGCTGCCCAGGAACAGCTGTAGTTTCAGCTTGGGTCACGGCCGGATCGCAACCTGGGTGCGGATGCCAGACAGCATCCTCTCCCAACCACCGTGTGGATATGGCCACTCGGCGATTGGGGCCGGTATTTCCAGGAGATCCGTGGATAATCCATGCAGAGAAAATGATGGCGTCACCCGGCTCCACATCGAACCCCAGGATGTCGTAACTCGATTTGTCAGATTCGATGTCGGGGATACGCTCACCGACGAATTCATCTGTCCAGCCGCCCTCGCTGTCAAATGATTCTGGGGCGAAGTAACGACCCCATTCGTGTGACCCTCGGACGAACTCCAAGGAACTTTCCTCAACGGTGGCTGTCGAACATGCCACCCATACAGAACAGATCCTCTGTCCCAGGAAGGGCCAGTACGGAATGTCTTGATGCCAGGGGGTGGGCTCTTCCGTACCCGGTTCTTTGACTAGAAGGTGGTCGGTATAAAGCCGGACTGATGACGATCCCATGCAATCCCCAGCAAGTTGTGCCACACCTGACTCGAATACAAACCGGCGAACGACTGGATCATCGCGCCACAGGTAACGGGTGGTGAAAAATCGACCGTGAGTTGAATCGGCGCCCGTATCGGTGCTCCAAGGGCCCGGATTGTCCAGCTGCCTATCGGCTAGGACGTTTATGTCGCCTATCAACGAGGCGCTGACAGCGCCGGGAACGTGTACTACACCGTCGGTCGCGAAAGTCTCAATCTGCTCCACGGTGAGATGGGTATGGGGGCATTTGGCCATTGGTTGCACACTAGGTGGAAGCTCGTCACGTCCACCGCTTGAGTCGGGTCTTGGATCTATCCTCAAAACATGGCTCGCTCCAGAGATCCGTTAGACGCCGACTTGGGTTCTTCGACACCAGAGGCTGCCGGGTGGTGGACACGGGCAAAGGCAGCCCTTATGGATCTGGGGCTGCTTGTCGGTGCACTGGTTATTCCGGCGGCGACCCTTGTCGTTGGGCTTAGTCTCTGCTGGGACGATGAGGTAGTCCCAGGTAGGTGGGTGGCTAATGGTGTCGGTGTTTCCCTTACTGTGGTTGGGGCTCTGCTTGCGCTTAGTGCCTTCGTCTGGGGTGGTTGGCTGTTTGGCTATCGACAGGGAGTAACCGGTGTTACACCAGGGAAGCGTCGCTTACATATTCGTCTAATCGATATCAGAACGGGGGAGCCTCCTGGTGGAGCAAAAGGTGTCGGTCGGTGGCTGATCCCGGTTCTGATCAGTGGTAATCAGGGTCCCGGTCAAACAGCACAACTCATCGACATCCTTTGGCCACTTTGGGATTCGAAAAACCAGAGGCTTATCGACAAACTGTTCCATACCCAAGTGGTGATCGGAGTGAAACCTGAGGGGACCGGAGACAGTAGAGACCGTTACGACCTGCCTCCCAGCCCAATTAGTTAATCTCGATAGTTGGGTGCTCCGCTGCGAGTTAGTTGTAGACCTGCCCCTACGCTCCGGCCATGCCGCGCTTGCGACGAGTGCGCCGCGAGAACCTCCACGTCGGCGCTCAACCCATCTTTCAGATGCTTTTTGGTGATCGCGACCCTATAGATGAGCCGGGAACCCCAACTGGTACACCCGGAGACTGGTGGAGCACCTTCGCTTTGGTTCCTGATGTGTTTGATCACGCAGTCGGTGGCTTCGCGCTTTACCGAAGTTCAAGACGACTTCTCGATCCGGCCCTTCGGGAAATCGGCCAGACCCGAGTTGGTTGGTGCGTGGGAAGCCAGTTCGTCTACTCCCAGCATCGCAAGGTGTGTCGTACCGTCGGAGTCTCTGAGGAGAAAATCAATGCAATCGATGCATGGGAGACCTCTGAGTGCTTTAGTGGGGTCGAACGGGCCGTGCTGGCCTATACCGATGCCCTTTCAATTCAGCATGGCAGGGTTCCCGATGGGGTGTTCTCCTCACTTCAGGCTCATTTATCTGACGAGGAGATTCTGGAGCTTACGTACATCGTCTGTACGTATGCCATGCATGGCGTAATGAGCCGAGCTCTCCGTCTTGAGTATGACGCTGATCCTCCAGCGCTCGTCGAGCAACCGGGGGACGAGGAGAGTCTCAGTGACGAACACACCCGTCGTGAGTTCCGGCATGCACTGCATCTCGTCGACGGCGAAGCGAAAGGCGAAGGTGAAGGCAAACAGGCCTGAGTGCGTGGCCTACCTGGCTCAGCCGTTGACTGAGAACGACGAGTCGGGGTTAATCTCCCGGTTGCGCCGGTAAAAGCCCATGTTCATCTCAAGGCCGGTGTGCACGCCGGTCACCACCAGCGGCTCGGTGTCGTGGTCGTGGCCGTTCTCAACCGCCTCGATAAGTTCGGCCATACACCAGGCAGCCACTGGAGCATTCTTGAACTGGTTGCCGCTGGAGCCGATGGCTACGTAGAAGCCGTCTAGGTCGGTCCGGTCGTAGATAGGGATCCAGTCGTCGGATACGTCGTAAAGGTCGACGACGCCCTTCTTTTCCGTCGGTATGCCCAGTTCAGGCATGCGACGAGCCAGGCGCAGAACCTGGGCGTTCCACTGTTCGTCGGACACCACGTTGTCGTACACGTCAGGATCGTCAACCCAGACTTGTGGGTCGCAAGCCGGATCTTCAGAGCCAATCAGAATGTTGTTGCCAGACTCGGGGCGGACGTAGATAGCCAAATCAGAGTCTGACGAGTGCAGGCCGTCGGCCTCGAAGTCGATACCTGCTGGTGACGGCACGTGGTGCACTTCATGGCGTAGTGCTTTGGTCTTGATGCTCATCGAGTCGTATACGCCGGCCATCTTGTTGATGACGAACGAGTGTGGGCCCGCCACGTTCACTACCACCGGGGAGTCGACTTGGGTGCCGTCGGACAGGGTAATCCCAGCCACCCGACCGTCAGTCTGACGGACGTTGGTCACCTCAGTATTGAACCAGAACTCGCCGCCCTTGGCCTCGGCGGCGCGTTGTAGGTTGTGGCTGGCCAGCTGAGGGTCAGACACGTAGCCAGAGTCTGGGGTGTAGAGGGCCCCTACCAGTTCACCAGTGGGTTCGTCCCAGAAGCGGTCGTCCTCGGGTCGGCACGTCTCGCCGTGGGTTCCGTGTTCGTAGAACGGGTACCGCGCGCGCAGTTCCTCGTTGGAAAGCACTTCGTAGGGTACGCCAACCTCGTCGAACAGGGGAAGAACCTTCTCGTGGTGGCCACCTTCGAGCATGAACAGAACGGTGCCGCTCTGAATGTAGAGGGCGTGGCCGCGCTCGTCCTCGCTATCGAGGTAGTTCGACCAGTCCTTCCAGTAGGAGAAGCCCTCGTAGGCCATGGCCACCCCGTCGAAGGTGGAGTAGTGGGCACGTACGATGGCGCATGAATTGCTTGTCGAGCCGTAGCCCGATGCGGGCAGTTTGTCGATATTGAGGGTCTTCCAGCCCTTCTTGGCCAGCTCGAAGGCGATAGCGGAGCCGATCACCCCAGCACCGATGATGATGGCGTCATAGGACACGCTGTCTGAATCGTTCATTGCCTCTGCTCCAAATATTAGGTACGACGACGTCGCTTGATGGGCGGGCGCTAGACGAATGGGGCGACCAGCGGTAGGGGGCCGAGTCCCTTAGCTCATCACCACGATCGCGGGAGCTTTCTGCTGCTTCATAGTTGGGTAGCAGCGGTCATGGTTGGGTTCCTACTGCTCCCACGGTGGTATCCAGTTGCCGGCTAGACGGAACGACAAGTCGGTGTCATCCTCGATGCGGCGAGCGACGTGGAGTTCGCCGACGTCGCTCCCGTAGCGGTCGGTGGCTCGAGCGAAGGCGGCGGCCGCCGCCTCGGTCATAGGGAGGTCAGTACCCAGTCCGACTGAGAGTTCACCGATAAGGCCTAGATCCTTATTGCAGAGGTCGAGAGTGAATGACGGGTCGTAGTGACCTGCGAAGATTGACGGCGCATCGTGGCGGGCTACGAAGGAATCGGCGACGCTATCGGTGATGGCATCCCACAGGACCGCGAGATCGACACCGTGGCTCATGCCGAGGGCGAATCCCTCACCGATGGCGGCAGCTGCGATGAACCACAACTGGTTAGTCACCAGTTTCACTACGTTGCCGGTGCCTAGGGGGCCACAGACGATGACCCGGCCTAGGTGTTCGAGAATGGGTGTGGCCCGGGCGATCGTTTTGTCGTCGCCGCCGATGAACAGGGTGAGGCGGCCGGTCCGAGCTCCATCGACGGCACCGGTGAGTGGTGAGTCGGCCACGAAGATGTCGGCAGGGGCAGCGTTGGCGAGGCGCTGGATTAACTCGCTGCGATTGGTGGTTAGGTCGACCCAGCACGAGCCCGGCCGTAGGGCGGCTAGGGCGCCGGCGCCTTCCATGACTGCCTCAACGTGGTCGGGTCGGGGCAGCGAGGTGAGTAAGACGTCGGCGGCCCCAGCGACATCGGCGGCAGTGGCCCCGGCAATGGCTCCAGCGGCGACCACCTCAGCGACGGCCTCATCGACTAGGTCGAAGGCGACGATGTCGTAGCCAGCGGCCAGAAGGCGTAGGCACATGGGTCGACCCATATTGCCCAAGCCAATGAAGCCAATAGTCTCAGACACGGGAATCCTTCTGTTGCTTGACTCGTATGACGAAAATTACATAGGGATTCGATGTCGTAGCAATGGTCGAGAGTCTCTTTTTTGGTCAGCGTGACGTGGAATTGGGGCCGCGTAGGGACTGGGCCACTCGTTCGGCAACCAGCGCGCCGATCTCGAGAGATGCTGTGGCGGCTGGTGACGGAGCGTTGAGGACGTGGAGTGATTGTTCACCATCGAGGAGAACGAAGTCGTCGAGAAGGTTGCCGCGTCGATCCACAGCCTGAGCTCGAACCCCTGCCGAACCCCTGCTGAAATCGACGCTGTCGAGGTCAGGGACGAGGCGACGGGCAGCATTGACGAATCGGCGGCGGCTGAGTGACCGCGTCATTTCGTCGACGCCGGACTGCCAGTAGCGACCAATGAGGCGCGTTGTGCCCGGCCAGGCAACCGTGTCAACTAAGTCGCGGATCGAGACGTCTGACCAGCGGTAACCCTCGCGAGCCAAGGCCAAGACAGCATTTGGGCCAGCATGGACGTGATTGTCGAGGCCCCGGGTGAGGTGAACGCCTAGAAACGGGAATCGCGGATCAGGTACCGGGTATACGAGGCCCTTGACGAGGTTGGCTGAAGGACCGGTTACATCCAGATACTCGCCCCGAAAGGGAAGGATGCGGGTATCTGGTTTCTCGCCGGATGCTTGGGCTACCCGGTCAGAGTGAAGGCCAGCGCATCCCACGAGGAACTTTGCCACCACTGGTTCTTGATCTGTGGTGATCTCCCAACCGGCGGCTATCGGAGTGGCCCGTCCGGCTCGGACTTTGGTGCGAATTTCGCCACCGTTGGCAACGACCCTCCGAGCTAAGGCAGTAGCCACACCAGCAAAGTCGGCTCGGCCAGTAGCCGCAACGTGGAAGGCGGCGACGGAGACTACGTGAGGCTCGTACTCCTGGGCCGACTCGGAGGTCAGATGGGTAATAGCAACACCGTTGGCTTGAGCTTTTTCGGCCAGGAGACCTAAACGGGAAACCTCGTCGGCAGAGGTGGCTACGACGAGTTTGCCGCAGCGATCGTGAGCGACGGCGTGCTCGGCGCAGAACTCGACCATACGAGCACCACCTCGTACGGCCAGATCGGCTTTGAGTGATCCGGGGGTGTAGTAAAGCCCGGCGTGGATCACCCCGCTGTTGTGGCCCGTCTGGTGGGCAGCTATTGCGTCTTCTTTTTCGAGGACTACGACCGACACTCCGGGTAGACGGCCCTGCAGAGCATCGGCGACAGCAAGACCGATAATGCCGCCACCAACCACTACGAGGTCGATTGTGGCGTTCGGCATGGGTGGGACGCTAGCCCTGCTCCGGTTGTGCTAGGAGTCGTTGGATGCCTAGCGGAGTTTCAGTGCCTCTAGGGGGTCAACGTGCACGAGAGCAAACGTATTGGCCACCGCTTGGTTGGTTATGTGCCCGGCACAGACGTTGAGGCCATTAAGAAGGTGGGGATCAGCCTTGAGGGCGGCCTCAGTCCCCTGGTTTGCTAGTGCGAGGGTGAATGGCAGGGTGGCGTTGGACAGGGCATGGGTGGAGGTTCGCGGTACAGCACCCGGCATATTGGCAACGCAGTAGTGGACTATCTCGTCAACCACGTATACCGGGTTGGTGTGGGTGGTGGGCGTGGTGGTCTCGAAACAACCACCTTGGTCGACTGCCACGTCAACAATTACCGAGCCAGGTCGCATTTGACCAAGCATCTCGCGGGTGACTAATCGGGGGGCCTTGGCGCCCTTGACTAGGACGGCGCCTATCACTATGTCAGCGTCGAATACCGAGGCATCCAACTCAGCCTTAGTGGAGAACACGGTCTTAACTCGACCAGCAAAGCGCTTTGCCAGTCCGTCAAGCACGGTGCTGCTGCGATCTAACACAGTGACTTCAGCACCCATCCCTGCCGCTATCTCGGCTGCGTTCTCACCGACCACACCACCACCGATGATCACGATCTTGCTGGGGCGTACACCCGGTACACCGCCAAGTAGAAGTCCGGCTCCACCGTGTGTGGCTTCGAGCGCGTGAGCGGCAGCCTGAATTGACATCCGTCCGGCAATGGCTGACATGGGGGCCAGCAAAGGTAGACGCCCGACGTCGTCGGTGACTGTCTCGTAGGCGATGCAGGTAGCACCGGTAGCCAGAAGTTCGTCAGTCTGGGGGCGGTCAGCGGCCAAGTGAAGGTATGCAAAGAGTGTGTGGTGGGGCTGCAGGAGCGCCCGCTCGGGTGGAAGGGGTTCCTTTACCTTGATAATTATCTCCGAGTGGTTGAAGACGTCTGCGGCGGTGTCGGCTATAACGGCCCCGACTTCTCTGTAGTTAAGGTCAGTAAAACCGGCTCCCACTCCGGCGCCGGTCTCGATGGTGACGCTGTGCCCATGATTGACCAGTTCTCCAGCAGCGGCTGGGGTTAGTCCCACTCGTCGCTCGGCAGCCTTTATCTCTGAGGGGACTCCGGCATCCATGGTCGGCTCCTGTGGCGGTCGGCGAAGGGCTCTCTAGTCAGGGCAATAGTAAGGACTAAGGCGCGCTTTCGGATTGTGTAAATAGGCGCTATACAGTTGATTAACACAATATAATTGTGTCTAAAAATCTTGATACAGTAAAAAACTGTGCTTCAAATCATTGATACCGTAGATCGTGCCATTCTTGAATTACTCCAAGAAGATGGCCGGATGTCAAACGTAGATCTGGCAGAGGTGGTTCACCTCTCGCCGTCGGCCTGCTTGCGTCGTGTCCGCCGGCTCGAAGAGGGTGGGCTGATCGATCGGTATGTGGCTCTCGTTGATCCGTCGGCTATAGGCCTGGGAACCGACGTGTTTGTAGAGATCACGTTGGTTGGCCAAGACGAGGCCACTCTCGAGGCGTTCGAGCAAGCGGTGGCTTATCGTCCGGAGGTCCTGAGTTGCCATCTAATGGCGGGGGAATTTGACTACCTAGTTCATGTGGTCGTGAAGGACGTGTCCAACTATGAGGTGCTGCACCGAACTCATTTGGCTCAGCTTCCAGGTGTAGCCCGGATGGTGTCGAGTTTTGCCTTGCGCTCAATCTGTGATCGAACGGCCTATCCGCTTTAGGAACGCACTGCAGGTGTTGCCGCCGCCTGGCAGATGCCCTCAATGAGCAAGTCAACTAGGAAGGCAAAGGCGGCGTCGTGGTCACCGCGACCCATGTTGTTAGCGTTTTCGAGTCGGCTGAATCCGTCCATTGCTGATCGCAGGGACCGGCCGGCGAGCACGGCATGTTCATCGTCTAGGCCAAAGCCGCGAATAACCGCCTTTACTGCGCCGAGGGCGAGGCGAGCACCAGAATGTCGTTCGTTGTCGTTGGGGTAGATGGGTAGCAGGGTCATCTCGTAGCGACCAGGGAAACTGGTGGCCCACCTTCGGTAGGCCCAGGCAAACGACCGGACGGCATCAGATCCACTTCGCCCTAGAACGGAATCACGGAGTACCTCGCCAAACTCAATGGTCGCAGCGTGAGCTAGGTCACGGCGCAGCCCTGCCAGGCCGTCAACGTGGGCGTACAGCGAAGGTGCTCGGATATCTAGACGTCCAGCCACGGCGGCAAGGCTCAGGCTGTCTGGCCCTCCGTCATCAAGGATGGATAGACCGGCAACCACCACGTCACTTCTAGATAACCCCCGTTTGCGCGCCACACGACCACGCTAGTGGGACTAGACGATCAATAGGTAAATGCCTATGATCAGTAGTCATGACCTCCAACTACACCCTGATCTCGTCGGACTGTCACGCCGGCGGCAATATGAAGGCCTACGAGGAGTATCTCTCTCCGTCGCATCGCAAGGCATTTGCAGACTGGCGTGGCGGCTATTCCAACCCCTTCCGTGATCTCCAGGATGACGGCCGGTCCCGGAACTGGGACGGTGATCGGCGAAATGGAGATCTTGACGCTGAAGGTATAGCCGCAGAGATTATTTTCCCAAACACGGTCCCCCCGTTTTTCCCAACCGGTGCGCTCATCACCTATCCCGCTACCAACCGGGCGGATTACGAGCTGCGCCTAGAAGGCATCCGTACTCACAACAGGTGGTTGGCCGACTTCTGTGCTGCTCATCCCGAGCGGCGCTGTGGCCTCCCGCAGGTGTTTTTGAACGATTTAGACGACACCATTGCGGACCTAGAGTTGGCAGCCGTCAATGGCCACTCTAGTTTTATGCTTCCAGCGATTCCGCCCGACTCAGGAATGCCTGGGCTCTACGATCCGATTTATGATCGAGTTTGGTCGGTGTGTCGGGACCTCGACCTGACCATCACCCAGCACGGTGGATCTGGCAATCCCAACTATGGAGATGCGCCGGCTGCCACTCTCATGTTTCTGCTGGAGGTGCCGTTCTTTGCCCATCGGAACCTTTCACATCTAATCATGTCTGGTGTTTTCGACAGGTTCCCTGAACTTCGCTACGTCATGACCGAGCAAGGCGTGAGTTGGGTCATCGAGGATCTACGGCGCATGGATGGCTATCACATCCAGATGTCCTCAGGACGAGTCGGTGAACTGGGCTTTCCAGCAGAGTTGATCCTCGCCAATAAGCCGAGCGACTACTTCGCTCAGAATGTTTGGATCGGGGCAAGTTTCCCGAGTCCATCAGAGGCGGAAGCCATGCGGAGCGTGGGTATCGACCGCATGATGTGGGGAAGTGACTACCCGCACAACGAGAGCACCTTTCCCTACAACCGACTGCACCTACGGCGGTCATTCAGCGAATGGGATGAGGCCGACCTGCGGAAGATCTTCGCAGAGACAGCATCAAAGGTTTATCGAATCGACTTAGATGCGCTAGCCCCGTTGGCTGAGCGCATCGGGCCATCGGTTACCGAGGTTGCTACTGCGTTAGACGAGATACCAAAGGATGCCCTCAGCCCAGCTTTCACTCGCTCATAATCCTTAACTCCAATTCAGGTATTGCTGGTTCGGAGATGATGTCAGAAAATTAGGCTGTTATGCCGAAGCGTTGAAGTCCGAATGCCTCGATTGCATTACCTCGCATCAATTTGTAGATCTCATCATCATCAAGGTCTGCCGCCGCACAGATCTTTGTCGCTACTTCTAGCGTGTGCGGGTAGGTCGTGTCAGCGTGAGGGAAGTCCACCTCGAAGCAGATCTGGTCCATGCCGATGGCGTCCCGGTTTCTTAGGCCGGTTTCATCGTCGAATATGCAGCCCCAGATATGTCCTTTTATGTATGAACTGGGAAGTTCGGGCAAGTTGATACCGAAACTTGCGTCACCTCGCTCAGCCCAGATCTTGTCCATGCGCTCGATGACGTAGGGCATCCAACCCACTTGGCCCTCTGCGTAAGCAATCTTCAACTTTGGGAATCGCACAAACGTGCCGGAGAGGATGTAGTCGCACATCGAACCCATGGCGTTAGAAAATGTGATGGTCGATGAGACCGCAAACGGTGCGTCGGGTGAGGTGGAGGGCATTTTTGAACTTGACCCGATATGCATGTTCACAATGGTGTTGGTTTCCTCACACGCCCGGAAGAAAGGGTCCCAGAAGCGGTCAGCATCGTGGATCGACGGGAGTCCGAGCGGATAGGGGTTTTCCGAGAATGCCACGGCGAATGAACCTTTGTCGGCGCAACGGTGAACCTCGGTGGCTGCGGCGACCGGGTCCCACAGGGGAATGAGGGTCAAGGGGATGAGTCGACTGCGAGCATCACCAGCACACCACTCATCGATTATCCAGTCGTTGTAGGCCTGGACACAGAGCAGGGCCAACTCTTTGTCATCGCGTTCCAGGAATGCTTGACCACAGAACCGCGGAAGCACATTGGGAAAGCAGATGGACACATCGACGTGGTTTTCGTCCATCGCGATTAGGCGATCGGCCTGCTTCCAACCCGCAGGATGGATCTCGTCGAAGGTCACAGGTACAACATCGAGTTCTTCGAATCCTGCGGCGGCGGAGAGTTTGGGGAACGGATATACGAGGTCGTCGTACATCCACCAGTCGCACATCTGACCGCCCTCTACGCCCTTTTCGTAAGAGAAGATGCCACCCTCAAAGTTGAAGATGGCGGTATCTCGTTCTACCCGTGGGCCCCGGTCACGGTATTTGGCTGGAAGGCGCGAGGTCCATAGGTCAGGGGGTTCGACTACATGGTCATCAACTGAGATGATGCGGGGGATCGTCGGCATAGGAACTCCTGCGGTGTTCTGACGGTCCGTCAGATTTGGTGTCCACCCTAGCGGTGCCCTTGGTCTGCTCGGAGGTCGTGGTCATCAGCGATTGGCAATGTCGACGAGCAGGGCTCGGGTTCGAGCAGACTCGTCGGGGTTAGTGCCGAATTCGAGGGCTGAGAAATCGGTTACCCCAGCATTGGCCAGAGCAGTGATGCGTGCCTCGACCTCCTTTTCGGATCCGATAATGGCCACGTCACCTGGGCCTGCAGCCCCCTCGCGATCGAGCATGGCCCGGTAGGACGGTAGTTGTCCGTAGATCTCAAAAACAGCATTGGCTGCAGAGCGTGCCGCATCGACGTCACTGGTGACACAGATGGGCAGGCTGCAAACAATGCGGGGTGCCGGCCGGTCGGCATCGGTAGCCGCTTCACGCACGCGCGGTGCGATGTGGTCGGCCACCGTCCGTTCGCCGACCATCCAAAGGATGGTGCCGTCAGTACGTCGCCCTGTGACCCGCAGGGCCTGCTGGCCTAGCGCCGCCACCATTACCGACGGTGCTAGCCCCGCAGGACGATTCGTTGATACATGTGCGGTGAACGCTTTACCGTCATAGTCCACCGATCCAGTGCTCAGAAGGGGTTGGAGTATCTCCAAGTAGTCAATGAGATGGCGGATCGGCCGGTCGAACGAGAGGCCGAGCATGCCCTCAATGACCGGTTGGTGAGACAGGCCAATTCCCAATACCAGTGGTCGATCGCCGAGGGCTGCAGCAGTGGTCAAGGCCTGTCCGGCCAAGGCGGTGGGATGCCGTGGGAAGGTCGGAATGACCGCAGTGCCGAACTCCATACCCGGCCCAGTATCGGCGAGAGCGGTAAAGGCGGTTAAGGCATCTATAAGGCCAGTTTGTGCCAGCCACCAACCTGAGAAACTTTCATCAGCGGCTTTGGCTGCGTGCTCTCGTAAGCGTCCAAGGTCAGCGTGGAGAAGTTCCGCGGAGGCGTTAAGGGCTATGTGCATGATGGCCGTACTCTCTGTTGGCGGCTTCTGAGTCGATGTCAGTGACTTTCATCACCATGGTCACCTTAACTATTTAGTCCAAATGACGCAGGTCTAAATATCCTCTGCGCGGATTTTCAACTTGTCGGCGATGTGGCTGAGAAACGATTGCGCAGAGGCGATAAAGGCATCAGAAGCTCCGCTGGGAAGAGGATCAATGAGAACAGCCCATGCCATGATGCAAGAGGTGCCTAGGTCGGTAAAGACCGTGGTGGCTTGATAGAGGTTTACAGGAGCCCCTGAAAGTTCGTAGACCCGCCGCCACGGGGGCTCGAAGGAAATGATTTCTTCGGTGAGGTTCATGCCGCTGGACACGAATGGGAATCGGGCTCCTAGGGAGTGGGGTCCAGACGCACCGTCTATTAGGGGCCCTCCGGTGCTCTCGTCAATCAGCGAACAGAGTGCATCGAAGGCCACGCTGCGGTGCACGGCGATTTCTCGCTCCTCGACGAAGGTCGTGTACTGCTTCTTTAAATTGGGGGTGGTACCGATCGGTTGCGTATCGGCGTCTCGATTCCGGTGATACTCGTGCACTCGGCGGACCGTACTCTGGCCAATGGTGGAACCCGAGTTGGGAGCTCGGCTACTAACCAGTTTGCTGGGGACCGTCGAGGTAGGAGATTCCTCCTGCTGATGTGAACTCAATTCGAGTCTCCGCTTTGTTGGACGCCTCTTGGCCGTTAGTGGGTAGCACACCAGACATGTCAGAGATTGACTTGGCTGGTACCCACACCACATAGTCGTAACCTCTTCACGCGTGTGGCCTTAGTTGTCTTCCGGCTGGAAGGATCACGGCCGTACGCTCCTGTATGACGTCCTTACTAGTAGAGATGAGAAATCCAATGGCGACCGACGAGACGGTGGCGGACGAGATCGTTGGCACCATTCGATCGTGGGTGGAACGCGACGTGATACCTAACGTCGCCGAATTTGAGCACGCAGACGAATTTCCGCAGGCCATGTTTGACCAGATGTGCGAGTTCGGCCTTTTTGGTTCGACTATCCCCGTGGAATATGGGGGCCTAGGTCTGGACATCACCACCTACGCCCGTATTGTCGAAGAGCTTTCCCGGGGCTTTATGTCGCTGGCTGGAATCCTGAACACCCACAAGATCGGTGCCACGATGATCGGCCGGTTCGGTACTGAGGAGCAGAAGAACCGGTTTCTTCCTCGCATGTGTGATGGCTTGTTTCGGGCTGCTTTCTCACTATCTGAGTCCGACGCGGGCAGCGATACTGGGGCTCTGCGATGTGGAGCCGAGCGAGACGGTGATGAGTGGGTAGTGAATGGCACGAAAATGTGGGTAACCAACGGTGTTCGGGCTTCGTTGGTCATGCTGATGGTCCGAACTCCCGATGATCGGATCACGTGCCTGCTGGTGGAGAAGCACCCCGGGGAGTCGTTCGAGGGCATTGCAGTTTCGAAGAAGATTGACAAATTGGGCTACAAGGGCCTTGAGACCGTTGAGATGTCCTATGTGGACCACA
>JAQWTI010000036.1 GCA_029242745.1 Acidimicrobiales bacterium
GTGTCGGGCCTCGTGGTGTAGACAGCGAGGGGCTCGACGTCGGTTCGGGAGTTGCCGTCAGAATCTGCTATCGGCAGGCCGAATTCTGCTCCTTCGGATCGCCCGATCCAGTGTCGCTGCATGATTTTGACTTTTTCAGGCCACTTAACGTTCTCCATGTCGTCCAGTAGTTCCTGGGCGTAGTTGGTGATGCGGTAGAACCATTGCTCCATGTCGCGGCGCTCCACAAGATCGCCGGAACGTTCACAGGTGCCGTCACCCAGCACTTGTTCGTTGGCCAGGACCGTTTGGCAACCGGGGCACCAGTTCACGGGTGCGTTAGCGCGGTAGACAAGCCCGGCTTCGTAGAACTTCAAGAAGATCCATTGAGTCCAACGGATATAAGCCGGGTCATGACTGCGAAGCACCCTCCGCCAGTCGTAAACAGCACCAATCCGGCGCAACGAGGCAGAAAGTAGTTCGATGTTCTTTTCGGAATTAATCCGCGGGTGAGTGCCGGTTTTAATAGCAGCGTTCTCAGCTGGCAGCCCGAAAGAGTCAAAGCCGATAGGTGAGAGGACTCCGTCGCCGCGCATAGTCCGATAGCGGACTAGAAGATCGCCCATTGTGTAGTTCCGAACGTGGCCCATGTGCGCAGGCCCGCTTGGGTAGGGGTACATGGAAAGTACGTAGAACGGTGGGCGGGGGTCGTCATTGTCGACTTCGTAAGTGCCCTCATCGAGCCAACGTTGTTGCCAACGAGCTTCGATTGTCTGTGGGTCGTAGCGAGCAGAGCCAAGTCCAGAGTTGTCTTCGTGGCTTCGCTGAGAATCAGGCATCGCCGATCAGGCTAGGACCCGGTCGTCAGCGTCGGACGCCCGAAAGCCTCTTGAGCCGGGCCATGTCCCTAACCCTCGCTGGTAGATTATGCGCTCCTCGGGGCTATAGCTCAGTTGGCAGAGCGCTTCCATGGCATGGAAGAGGTCGAGGGTTCAATTCCCTCTAGCTCCACGTGACGCCGCAGGTCAAAGACCTGCGGCGCTCTCCTTTTCGACACAAACGCTCCCTGGGAGCAAAGCACGAGCGGCACCAAGATCGTTTCGCTTCACAGGACTGCTGCCCTAAAGGGCCGACTAGTCGAAGTAGAGCAGCGGCTTATGGGGCTTCCAAAAGTCAAGAATAGTGAATCGATAACCGGGGTGCCCTCCTACAACGGGCCCTTTAGATAACCCCCCGAATGGGGTCCACTACTGGCTTGTCGCCCCCTTAACCGTGTTGGGATGCCAAAGGCAGCCATCCACCAAGGTGGCGCAGCGCTTAATCCCGACAATCTCGATCTCAAAGACACCGGCCGAGCGCTCAAGTGCGGCCGGTACGTACCCCATGGCGACTGATGTGTCGCTGAAGTGGGCGTAGCCGCCGGAGGTGACCCAGCCCACGACATCACCGTCGTGCCATATGGGTTCGTCACCGACGACATCAGCGCCTTCCGGACCAGCGTCAGTCTCGACCGTCCACGTGCACAGCTTCCGCTCAGGACCCTGCGCCGCAGCGACTCTAAGGGCCTGGGATCCAACGAAATCACCCTTGTCTAGCTTTACAAAACGTTCCAGGCCAGCCTCATAAGGGGTGTATAGGGGGCGGTACTCCCGACCCCAGGTGCCGAATCCCCTGTCAAGTCGGAGCGAGTCCAGAGCGTGGAGTCCAAAGAGTCTGATCCCGAGATCTCGGCCTGCGTGTTGGAGTAGATCGAAGACCACCCGTTGCGAGCTGGCGGGCATCCAGAGCTCGTAGCCGAGGTCGCCACTGAAGGAGACCCGTGCGCACCAGACGGACACCATGTCCAGATCGAGAGGGCGGAAGTCCATGAATCGGAACGCTGCATCAGAGACGTCTGTACGGGTAAGGCGTGCGAGCAAGGAACGTGAAGCCGGCCCAGAGATCGACAGCCCACACATCTCCCAACTCAGCGTGCGGTAGCGGACCGACCCATCGGTTGGTAGATGCTGATCGAACCATCGCTCGTAAAACCGTTCGGCAATACCTGAACCGAACACGACGAACCGCTCGTGTTCACCAGTATTTTGAGTGGCTCCACCGGTGAGTGTCGCGAGTGGGCCCGTTGCCTCTCCTGGTGTCGCTCCGAGACAGGCGACCGTCAGGTCGCCGAGGAGCTTTCCGTTGTGGTTGACCATCGGGGCAAGTGCCATCCGACCCGCGTTCGGTATCCGATTGGTAATGATCGAGTCGAGATATGCCCGTGCGCCCGGTCCTTCGAATAGAAACTTTGAGAATCCGGTCGTCTCCATGAGGCCGACGCCGTTTCTAACCGCAAGGACTTCTTCGCGTACTGGTTCCCACGCGTTTGAACGGCCAAACGTGACATCCTCGAACGGCTGGAGCCCGCCGCGCTGGTACCACAGTGCCGTTTCGAGGCCAAAGCTGTCGCCCCAGACGGCGTTCTCGGCGACCAGTCGGTCATAGATGGGCGATGTCTCCAAGGGGCGTCCAGCAGGAAGAACCTCGTTCGGGAACTGGATACGGAACCGACGCGAGTAGTTCTCCCGGACCTTCTGATTCGTGTATTCAAGGGTCGCATAGTCCCCAAATCGTGCGACATCCATTCCCCAGATGTCGAAGCCGGGGTCACCGCCGGTCATCCAGTTCGCAAGTGCCAGGCCCACTCCCCCACCTTGGCTGAGACCAGCCATAACAGCACAGGCACTCCAGAAGCCGGGCAACCCACGCACTGGCCCTAGTAGCGGATTTCCGTCGGGTGCAAAGGTGAATGGCCCATTGACGACCTGCTTGATACCTGCTTCAGCGAAGACAGGGAAATGCCGAAATCCAATGTCTAGCGATTCAGCTATGCGGTCGGGATCGGGTGAGAGCAGCCGCATGCCGAAGTCCCATGGGGTCTCTTCGGGGGACCACGGCTTACCGCGCTGTTCGTAAGTTCCAAGGAGCAGCCCGCCACCTTCTTGACGCATGTAGATCTCGCCACCGAAATCGATGCAGTGCAGGACCTCGCCATGCTCCTCGTTGTACGCAGTGATCGCCGGAATGTCTTCGGTGAGGAGGTACATGTGCTCCATGGCGAGCACGGGCAGCTCAACGCCTGCCATACGCCCAACCTCGCGGGCCCACAGGCCCCCTGCGTTGACGACATGGTCGCATCGGATCGTGCCTTTGATTTCGCCTGTGGGGGTATCGATCACTTCAACGTCCCACTCACTCTCGGCTGTCCGCGCGAGCGAGTGGACCCAACTGTTCCGGTAGATCTCCGCCCCGTTATTGCGGGCGCACTGTGCGTAGGCATGAGTGACTCCCGAGGGGTCGACGTGGCCTTCATGAGCGTCGTACATCGCTCCAACGAAGTACTCCTCCTCCAGCAACGGCATAAGACGCTTCGCCTCAGCAACGGAGATCAGTTCGGTCTCCATTCCGAGGTAGCGGCCGCGGGCGTGCGCCATCCGCAGCCAGTCCAGACGTTCGTCTGTGTCGGCCAACATCAAACCACCGGTGAGATGGATTCCGCAGTCCCGCCCAGATAACTGCTGGATTTCTCGGTAGAGCTCGATCGTGTACTGCTGGAGTTTGGCTACGTTTGGATCGCCGTTGAGTGTGTGCATTCCGCCGGCTGAATGCCATGTGGAGCCCGCAGTAAGTTCAGTGCGCTCGAGTAGGACTACATCGGTCCAGCCATTTTTGGTGAGGTGGTATAGCACGCTGCATCCGACTACGCCGCCGCCGATCACTACGACCTGAGCATCGGTCTTCATTGCAACACTCCTCTTTTCGCATCTCGGTCTTGTGGCGTCTTGTTCAAAAGTCGGTCTCGACGCCGCCTTCGGCGACCCGCCGGCCGACGAAGTCGTCGATCTCGGCCTTGACTGCGTCGTCGATGGGTGGCGGCTCATATTCTGTGAGTAGTTGTCGGACCAGTTCCGCAGTTTTCTGGTCGGCGGTGGGTGAACCCGCGTCCTGCCAGGTTTCGAAGTTTCGCCAGTCGGACACCATCGGGGAGAAGAAAGCGTCGCGGTACCGGTCCATGGTGTGTTGGACGCCAAAGAAGTGCCCTCCCGGGCCAACCTCGGCTATTGCTTCCAGCGCCATGGTGGCCTCGTCGACCACGACGGGCTGGAGGAAGGTTGCGACCATGCTGATCAGGTCCGCATCCAGCACCATCTTCTCGAATGAGGCCTTTAGCCCTCCCTCGAGCCAGCCGGCGCCATGAAGAACTAGGTTTGCGCCGCCCATTACGGCGCCCCACAGCGAGAACACGGATTCATAGCCGGCCTGGGCGTCAACAGCGTTGGCGGCGTTTACGTTCGACGACCGGTACGGCACGCCGTAGCGGCGAGCGAGCTGTCCACCGAGCATCGCTGCCTGCATGAACTCGGGCGTCCCAAACGCAGGGGACCCCGACTTCATGTCGACATTGGAGGTGAACCCGCCATAGAGCAAGGGCGCTCCGCGTCGCACCACCTGCGCTAAGCACATACCGGCCAGCGCCTCAGCGTTCTGCTGTACCACCGCTCCAGCGATCGTGACGGGCGCCATCGCTCCTGCGAGGGTGAACGGAGTGATCACCAACGCCTGGTTTCTGGAGGCGTACTCAATGATTCCGGCACACATGGGGAGATCCAACCTGAGCGGCGACGAGGTGTTGATCACCGAGTAGATGATCGTGTGCTCGTCGACCTGATCCTGAGTCAACTGATGCGCAATCCGAAGAATCTCCAGCGCATCACGATTACGTTCTGCACCCAGGCTGTAGGCATTCACCGCCTTGTCGCTCAATAGGCACAAGTCGGAGATTGCGTGAAGGTGTCGGACCGATGCATGGACATCACCGGGCTCGACCGGGTATCCGGCGTGAACCTGGACTGCGTTGAGATGTTGACTCAGGCGCACAAGATTCTGGAAGTCTGCAAGGTTGCCGGTGCGTCGTCCTCCAGCCGCGTCGCTCACGTTCGGCGGGCTGGCAACCGCACTGAACACCACATTGTCGCCGCCGACCTGCACGGTGTGCGCAGGATTCCGGGCGTGGAGCGTGAACTCTGCCGGAGCGGATGACACGTAGTCCAACACCATTTCAGGGTCGAACCGAACCCGCTCGTCATCAATGGAGACGGTGCACCCGGCATCAAGTAATAAATTTCGGGCGCCCGGATGAAGCACGTCGATCCCGATATCGCGCAGCACCGCAAGCGATGCCTGATGGATGGCTTCGAGTTCGTCGTCGGAGACGACTCGTGTCGGCTCGAGTATCCGGCGATGCAACTGGAACGGCTGCTGCTTAATGCGCTGCGTCACACCATCGGCGTTGTCGTGATCTCGGCGTCGGCCTCGCCTGCGCTGGGCTTGGCCGGTCATCGATTTCCTCCGTTGAAACCCAGCACCACACTGATCATGCGGGCACGCTCGGTCAGCTGGTGCCCGATGTCGATGACATCGACATCACCGGGAAACCGATAGGACGGGCCGTGTGCATGAAGCGAAGCCACCCCTCGTCCATCCCGGTTGCGGATCGGTGCCGCAATCGTGGTCACACCCTGGTCGTACTCGTCGGTTGTGACGAGCCAGCCGCACCGGCGCACGATCTCAAGTCGCTCTCGAATAGCGATGGGTTCGGTCACCGACTGTTCGGCATACCGCTCGAGAGGCTCCGCCAGAAAATGGGTGATCTCCTCCTCAGGCCAATGGGCAAGAATCACTAGACCGATCGAACCGCTGTGCAAACCGACACGAAAGCCTGTCCAATCACGAACTGAGACATCATGCTCGGTTTCAACCTGACCCAGATGCACGATGTCGTTCGACTCGCACTGTGCTAAGCCGGCTGTTTCACCGGTGCTCGCAGCGAGTGCATGGAGGTGTGGTTTCGCTAGACCAAGCAGGTCGTAGGTGGTCGCTTCGCTCGAGATGAGTTCGAAGACCGTCGGGCCGATTCGGTACACCTTGTCACGACGCGCCAGCGCTCCTGACTGCTCTAATGTCTCCAGAACACGCGCCGTCGTCGACAGGGCGAGACCCGTGTGCTCCGAGAGTTCGCTTACCGTGCCGTAGCCCGCTGCCACGGCCCGCAGGACTCGAACTCCTCGTTCGATCGCGGCGATAGCCATCCGCAGAGTAAATCTAAAAACGGAAAGCTGGTCAAGTTTTCCAGTCTGGCTAACAATTTTCTCCCCCCCACCAACTTGGAAAACGGACCCCAGTGAAAGGAGGAACGCATCGATGAACTAGGCCGGGAACGAATGGCCCATCAGCACCACGTGATGGCGCAGGTCAACAACCTGCGGCGTTTCTGTCTACTCTCATGTGTTGCCGAGGATCCGATTAGGTGCCACGAGCAGAGCGACTCGGCCCTCGGCTGCCATAGCCCGGTCATATTCCTCATAGTCATCGTGTTCCCCACCGGCAGCAGCAAAGACTCTTCTAAGAAGAAGTCGCAGATCCTCACTGGTGAACCCGTCGTCAAGCGTTTCAGGACCAAGCACATCTACCGGCCCGCTTACCGAAACCCACTGCCAACCCCGCCGCACGGCGATCGTCGCCCACGACCCGCGCCCGATATGAGCCAAGCGGGCGGCAGAGCCCCCGGAGACGAAGGCGACTGCCGGGGCTTTTGTCTCTGGGTGGTCTACCAACCCGCAGTTGACGACACTCGAAAGGACACTGTTGTCAGCCCGGACCGTACTCACTACAGCCAAACCACTCTCTGTGGAAAGGAACTCTCCGACTTGCTCAAGTGTCTTCATAAGGATGCAACCGTACGGCCTTGGAAGCTACGAAGTCGCAGCGAGTTGCCAACCACGAAGACCGACGAGAACGCCATAGCGCTTGCAGCGATCATTGGATTCAGAAGACCCAACGCGGCCAACGGCACTGCGGCCATGTTGTAGGCGAACGCCCAGAAAAGATTGCCGCGTATAGTCGCCAGAGTCTGTTTTGACAGATTGATGGCGTCTACTACGGCCCGGAGGTCGCCGGCCACGATGGTCATATCAGCGGCCTCCATAGCTACACCGGTACCTGTTCCCATCGATATGCCGAGATCAGAGCGGGCCAGGGCCGGCGCATCGTTGATGCCATCACCGATCATGGCCACTACGTGACCAGCAGCTTGGAGGCGCTCTACCTCTAAAACTTTCTCGGCGGGAAGCACGCCAGCTACAACCCGATCGATGCCAACTGCATCAGCCACCGTTCTGGCCGTCCGCTCATGGTCACCGGTGAGCATCGTCAGCTCCAGCCCCAGATCGCGTAGTTCGGCTACTGCCCTGATGCTCGTGGACCGCACTTCGTCCTCCAAGGCCAGCACCGCCTGTGCCTCACCGCCCCAACCGACCACCACGGTTGTGTGCCCGCTCTTGGTCGCCCGATTCAGAGCGAGGTTCAACTCATCAGGTAAAGGATCAAATAAGTCAGCTCGGCCGATAAGGACCTCGGTGTCACCCACCCTCCCCTGCACTCCGCTGCCAGGAAGCACTTTGATGTCCTTTGCGAATAGGTGTTCCACTGAAGCAGAGGCAATCGCAGAAGCGATCGGATGTTCGGATTTGGCCTCGATCGAAGCCGCTATCTGCAAAGCCTTCTTCGAGTCGACCCCATCCCGCGCGACTACCGAAACCACCACCATTCGGCCCGCAGTGATTGTGCCAGTCTTGTCAAGCACCACATGGTCGATGTGGCGAGTCGATTCGAGGGCCTGAGCGTTGCGGATCAGCACTCCGAGCTGGGCACCACGCCCGGTTCCCACCATGATGGCCGCCGGAGTTGCTAGGCCTAGGGCACATGGACAAGCGACTACTAGCACCGCTATTCCAGCTGCGATTCCCCCAACTACCGGTTTGCCTATAAGTAACCAAATCACAAAGGTAGTTGCGGCAATCAGCAATACCGATGGCACGAACACGGCCGAAATGCGGTCGACCAGGCGCTGAACAGGTGACGTTGTCATCTGCGCTTCATCCACCATCCGCATGATCTGCGCCAGGGTGGTCGCAGCCCCTACCCGAACTGCTTCAACAACTAGAGGGCCGTGTCCGTTAATCGTCGCCCCCGTGACGAAGTCGCCAAGAGTGACCGTGACCGGCATCGCTTCACCAGTCAACATTGATTCATCGACTGTTGAATCACCTTGAACTACTCGCCCATCAACAGGGACGCGCCCACCTGGGCGCACCAGCAGTCGCATGCCGACTTGAATATTTTCGACCAGAACACTCGACCCGTCTTCTAGAACCGCTTCCTTGGCCAATAAGCCTGCAAGAGCCTGAATGGCTTCACCAGAGCGATCTCGGGCTCCTGTCTCGAGCCAACGACCCAGCAAGATTACGGTCACGATTACTGCCGCAGTCTCAAAATAAATATGGCCATAGTCGAAGAGGAGTGCTCCCACAGACCACACCCAGGAGGTCAGGACTCCGAGAGTTACCAGAGTGTCCATGCTCGTCGTACCACGTCGTAGATTTCTCAGAGCCACCCGATGGAAACCGATGCCGCCACCCCACACCACCATGGTGGCAAGACCTGCCACCAGCCATTCCCAACCGTCGAACTGCAGGACCGGAAGCATCGAAATCAGAACAATCGGTGTGGTCAGCATCGCAGAAATACCTAAAATCTGCGTTGAACGGTCACGAACCAACCAACTCGAAGAGTGCGCCTCGTCTACATCAGCACCACAGTCTCTCTCGGTAGAGGCCACCTCTGAGATCTGATAACCAGCTGCAATTATTGTCGCCTTAAAGGTTTCAAGGCCAACAATCGACGGGTCGAATATCACCGTCGCGCGCGCTGTGGCTAGATTAGCGACGGCCGATACAACCCCATTAAGGCCTGAAAGGCTCTGACCGACCCGAGCGCTACACGCTCCACATGTCATACCTGCAACAGGCAGAACAAGAGTTTTGGTCACCTCAGAGATAATACTGCCACCCGTTGAGGCCGGGCACACCTCCACTGAAGGTTCCCTTTCTTCTGATCACACCGCTTTAACGGCCAGTTACGAGATCTGAAGTTCTGCGCCGAGTAGGACATCCGCTGTAACGCCCAGAGCGCCGATTCGCGTTTTGGTTGACGGAATATGGCAGTTTCTGGAGATGTTCAACGCTCTTCCTCTCATGCCGTGTTACGCACGGTTTAGTAATAAATCACTCAGCTCATCTTCCTGAACCATCTAGGCGCATCCGCTATCGCTACACTGCCCGGGCGATCGGAAAATCGAAGCCGGTGAGATTCCGGCACTGTCCCGCAGCGGTGATGTTCTGGACCCCGAACAGGAGTTAGAACAAGTCCGAACCTGTTTCCGGCCGTGTGAACCAAACACCCTCGAGGTAAGGGATTCGGTTCGACCG
>JAQWTI010000038.1 GCA_029242745.1 Acidimicrobiales bacterium
CCCGGCGAAAGTGACCAAGCGAGTGGGCCGGTCGCAAGCGCCCCCTGGTTGTGATGGTCCGATGACTCAGTTTGATCGTGGCCTTGAGGCTAGAAGAAGAGTTTTGGGCGACAAATATGTCGATAAGGCACTCCTCGGTGCAGATTCCTTTAATCAAGATTTCCAGAGGTTGGTAACCGAGTATTGCTGGGGCGAAGTTTGGACTCGTTCAGCGCTAAGCGACAAGCAACGAAGTCTTAATAACCTATGTATTCTTGGTGCTCTTAATAGATCACATGAGTTTAAGACACATTTTCGGGCGGCTATTAACAATGGGTGCACTTTAGAGGAACTCAGTGACTGTCTCATACAACTTGCTATCTATGCAGGCATTCCAGCAGGAGTTGAAGCCTTTCGATTAGCACGAGAAGTGCTGGATGGCGAAGGAATCATTCCAGAACAATCCGACAACTGCAAAGAGACTGACTAGCAAAGGTAGAACTTCTCGCCGAGTTGAGATTATTTGTGCTTTGTGCTTTGTGCTTTGTGCTTTGTGCTTTGTGCTTAGTGGTTCTTGGTTCTTGGTTCTTGGTTCTTGGTGCAGCCACCTAGAGTGGCGACTTGCTCTTCAGGGTCGAGTACGTGAGGGATCTGTTTACGCGGTCGGTGGCAGTGGTTTCTGGTCTGTTGCTTTTTGCGGCTGGTATCAGTTCTCTGTTTCTTGCAGAACTTGGTGCCGGTCCCTGGGATGTGTTGCACGATGCCATCGCTGGCCTGCTCAACCGCCAGCCGGGTACGATCATCGCAGGACTGGGAGTGGTAGTTGTGGTCGGTGTAGCGGCGCTCCGGCAACCTATTGGACCGGGGACATTGGCCAATGTGGTCATCATCGGACTGACGGTCAACGTCATTTTGGCTCTTGTGGAGCCCCCATCGATGATGGTGGTCCGGCTGGGCTTGGTGGCTGTGGCCCCATTGGTGACGGCCCTCGGCACGATGTTCTACATCGGCGGTGGATTGGGGGTCGGCCCTCGCGATGGTCTCATGACGGGCCTAGCCGACTTGGGGCTGAGCCTCAGGACTGCCCGAACTCTTCTGGAGACGACAGTTCTGCTGCTCGGTGTCGTGCTTGGAGGTCAGTTTGGCATCGGTACGGTGGTCTTTGCCTTATTGGTTGGTCCAGCTCTGCAGTTTTTTCGACAACACCTGTGGATGGGTATGCCTGAGTTGAGTGGAGGAGTTTGGCGTCGGTCCTAATTGTTTTTCCTGTTGCACCTGCACCTGCACCTGCACCTGCACCTGCACCTATGCATTGAAAGTATGGGTGCATCCTTGTTGATTTCTTAAGGGCGGGAGTGACGGACCACGCGATGTAAACAATCCACTGATGAAGATTTAGAGAGAATGTGATCGGACCACCTTGTCCGGAGAAAAAGTTGAACTTTAGGGTCACCGGAATCAGGCGGGGAGGGACCGATGTCGTCAATTGAGAGCGTGACGCTGGTTGACCGACGGGCTTGGGTGGCCTTGGGTGTATCCACGCTGGCTGCTCTACTGACCACCATCGACATCTCGATTGTGAATGTGGCCTTTCCGTCGATTCGGAGAGACCTTGGGGCGACGGAAGCTGGTCTTTCGTGGGTGCTTTCCGGCTACTCGATCGCTTCAGGGGCGTTCCTTATGCTCGCCGGACGACTCGCCGACCAAAAGGGCCGTCGGCGCCTCTTCCTTGTTGGGGTTGTGGTATTTGTGGTCGGCTCGTTACTGGCAGGCATGGCTACCTCTGCCGGGACCCTTATCGCGGCTCGGGTAGTCCAAGGTATGGGAAGTTCCATCCTTGGCCCTTCTTCGCTGGCCATGATCCTTCCAGCTTTTCCAGGTGACCGCCGCTCCACGGTGATTGGAATCTGGGGTGCCTCGGCTGCGCTTGGTGCAGCGTTTGGGCCGTCTATTGGGGCATTGCTAATTGACGCCACTTCGTGGCGATGGGTGTTTTTTGTGAATGTGCCGATTGGTGCGCTGATCCTTGTTCTTACTCCTCGGTTCGTACGGGAGTCCTCCGATCCTGATGCGCGCGGCGGCTTTGACTTAGTGGGGGTACCGGCGGGCACAGTCGGGGTAGCACTAGTGCTTTTAGCAGTAGTCCAGGGTGAGCAATGGGGCTACTTTTCGGCGCCGTCGGTTCTATCGGTCCTCCTGGGCTTGTCACTCATAGGGCTGCTGTTTGTGCGGTCAGCTCGTCATCCCAGTCCATTGATTGATCTGTCGCTTGTCCGTATCAGGTCGTTTTGGTCGGCCGGAGTTGGGCAAATCTTCTTTGTTGCTGCGTTTATCGCCACAATCTTGTTTCACACACTCCTGCTTCAAGATCTTTGGGGATGGCCGGTGCTGGCCGCCGGGTTCGGAGTGGTGCCTGGTCCAGCGCTTGCAGCTGTTCTGAGTGGGCCTGTGGGCGCAGTCGTGGACCGACTAGGTCACCGCAAAATAGTGGTCTTTGGAGCACTTATGGCAGCCTTGAATCCTCTATGGCTGATAGTGACCGTAAGTGCTGACTCCTCATGGCTCACTTCGTTGCTGCCTGCCCAGCTATGTCTCGGGGTAGCAGTGGCGTGCTCGTTTGCCACTTACGCTTCGTTGGGTCTTCGTGACGTTTCACCTGCCCAGTTCGCCACGGCGAGTGCGATGATGCGGACACTCGGTTCGATCGGTTTTGCTTCGGGCATTGCTATCGCTATAGCCGTGTTCTCTTCCGCCCAGCATCTCGGTCCTCTGGCTGCGTTTCAACGGGTCTGGATATATCTTTTCTGCACGTTTGTGGCTGGTGCTGCATTCTGTGCCGTTGCCTGCCCAGGTCGGGTTGTCCGGGTGGATTAACGGGGTTGTTAGGTGGCTCGATTGAGGGAGACGGGCATAGTTTCACGGCCGCGGAGGATAATCCGGGCGTTGTAGGTGGGTTCGGCAGCCAGAGTGAGGTCAGGAAACCTTCGGATTAGGTGGGTCACAGCAATCTCACCCTCCATCCGGGCCAGTGCAGCTCCCAGACAGTGGTGGATGCCGCTACCAAACGACACATGTCTGTTGGCGTTAGTCCGGGTCACGTCCAGATCGTCAGCAGTTTCGCCCCAAAATATGGGGTCTCGATTGCCGCTACCAAGGGCGGTAAGCACCAACTCACCTGCAGGGACCTCAATCCCTGCGATTTCAACGTCGTGCATCATGCGACGCCCTGAGGTCTGTACGGGACTGTCATAGCGCAGCAACTCATCAGCGACTGTCCCATCCGTCGATTCATCGGAACGTACGAGTTCTAGTTGCTCAGGATGACGCAGCAGAGCGTGTGTGCCATTACCAATCAGATTCACTGTGGTCTCGTGCCCCGCTACGAAAAGAAGGTTTGTCATGGCCAAAAGTTCGTCCTCGGTCATTCGATCACCCTCTTCCTCAACCTGAACTAGATCACTGAGTAGGTCATCAGCTGGTTCTTGGCGCTTCCAGGCGATGGCGTCTCGGAGGTAATTTTCCATGTGGTCACCACCGGCTATTGCAGCTTGAACCTGTTCGGGAGTGAGGTATGGCTCAAGTGTTTGGGTCAGTGCGTGGGACCATGAACGCACCCGTTCTACATCGGCTTCGGGCAGGCCGAGCATTGTGTGGATAACAGCGAAGGGGATGACGAAGGCGTAGTCGGCGATTAGGTCGATGGGGTCGTCGGTGGCGTGTTTCGAAAGTTCGTCGAGTAGGTCGTCCACGATGGTGGTAGTCCGCTGGCGCATGCGGGCAATTGAGCGGGGAGTAAACGTCCGTTGGACTAGCTTGCGAAGGCGGGTGTGGTCAGGGGGATCGAGGCCAAGAATTGATGGTGGCCGGTCTTCCCCTCGTTTATGCAGAACTTTCATGTGTTCTGGGGTGTACGCACCTGAATCAAAGCGGCGCA
Organism: Acidimicrobiales bacterium; assembly: GCA_029242745.1. Classification (GTDB taxonomy): domain Bacteria; phylum Actinomycetota; class Acidimicrobiia; order Acidimicrobiales; family MedAcidi-G1; genus UBA9410. Next base: position 3,914 of record JAQWTI010000038.1, read on the forward strand.
CTGAGGTGTGAGGATCACGCAGCACCTGGTGGATGTCCTCGTAGCGACTGACTATGAGGATGCCAAGAGGATTCCTGTGCACTGGGTCCTCGTCACGCAGCCTTGCGTAGGTTGGATAAGGGTCTAAGAGGAACTCAGGGTCAAAGGGATCCCAAGAAGGAGCGAACTCGGGATTATCGGTACCGTTACTCATGGTGTGCACGCTACTGACGGATATATCTCCGGTCCGAACCGGGCTCGACTTGTCGGCCTCAGGGGACTTGGGTTCGAAGAGTCGCTATAGACGGGACCCAATGGCGTGACCGGTACGGATGGCACCTTCGATGTAGCCCACTTCACCAGCATCGCCGACCACGTGGACTTCGACGCCTTCGGCTAAGACGTCCTTGATGGCTTCGGCTAGCGACGAATCGGGCTCTACTCCACTAGCGAGTAGCACAGTGTCTGCGCCGAACTGCAGTTCTATTTTCTCGGCGCTATCAGAGGAGCTTATTTCAACCGCTACCTCAGTGGGCGTGATCGCGACTAGGCGCGTGCTGGTCCGGAAATCCACACCCTTTTCTCGGGCCTGGTGCAGGGCCCGCCAACGGCGCGGATGGGCCATTTCGACGGCCAGATCGGTGCCTTCTTCTAGGACGGTGACTATCCGGCCTCGCTCCGCCAGGAACTCAGCCAACTCGCATCCCACGAGACCACCACCCACCACAACGATACGACGCCCTATTGGCATCCACCGCCGAGACAAGTTCCGAACTCGGTTGAGGTCAGTAGTGATACCGAGCAAGCGGCCTACGGCTAGGGCGGCCCGGGTGACTGGACTAGGGCGGTGGGCGCTCAGATCGCCGTCGCCGGTGAGAAGTTTGCGGAGGTCATCTCCGGAGAGGACGTGCGGCAGGTCTGCGCCAGGCACGTTAGGTCGCCCTCGGACTGCCCCCGTGGCCACCACGACAGCATCAGGAAATAGGGCGGCGACTGTGGCGGGGGTAGCCACTGTGCTGGTCCGGATTTCCACCTCTACTTCTTCGATAGCGGCTTTTAGATAGCGCACTAGGTCACCGTTTAGTGGTGTAGTGAGGGAAGAGAACCGGGCTGTGCCTCCCAGGTGGTCGGCTCGTTCCAACAAAGTCACCCGGTGACCTCGACTAGCTGACACCCGGGCTGCCTCCATGCCCCCAGGTCCACCACCTACTACAACGACATGGCCAGGATTGGCTGCTGGTGATGGTTCGGGTTCATTCTGGTGGCCTAGACGGGCGTTTACCGTACAGATGGGGGCTGCTGACCAGAAGTTCTGGGCTACGCAAACAAAACAGTTGATGCACGGGCGGACTAGATCGGGCCGTCCTTCAGCAAGTCGGTTAGGGAGGTCGGGATCGGCTAGGAGTTGGCGTCCCATGGCTATGAGATCGGCACCTCCGTCACGGATGATTCGTTCACCATCGTCGGGGCGTATCCGGCCTACAGCGATGACTGGGACGCTGACAGCTGCTTTGACTGAGCGGGCGAGATCTTCGTACTGACAGTCCAGCCACGGCAGCGGCCCTTCAGTGAAACCTGGCCCACCGGTGATCGACGAGTATGCCGTCACGTGAATGGCGTCCGCGCCGCCGGCTACTGCCAGGGTCGCATATTGGGTAGCCAGGTCGGGGGTGATGCCGCCATCGAGAGCCGTATCGCGCCCGTTGAGCCGCACCAGGATGGCGAATTTTGTGCCACATCGGGCCCGAATGGCTTGTACTACGTCGACCAACAAGCGGGCGCGGTTTTCTACGGTCCCCCCGTACTGATCTGTACGCCGGTTCCACGCAGGGGAGAGAAAGGTATCTATGAGATAACCGTGGCCGGCATGAATTTCAATGCCGTCTAGCCCCGCATCCCGAACTCGGGCTCCTGCATCAGCGAAGCGGTCGACCACCCAAGCCAACTCGGCCACTGTGGCTTCGTTGTAAGACGGCATCTTGCCCCCAGTTAGGGTGGCCATGGACGTGAGTTCTTCCATAGTGGTGTCCCGTAAAATGGCCATGGGGTCGGTGTCTGGTACGGGGAGACTGGGCACAAGAACTGTTCGGTCTTCGGCTGTGTCCACGCTGGAGATCCGCCCGTGGTGGTTTGCTTGGACGACAATCTTTGCTCCGTGGGCGTGGACAGCCTCACCCAGGCGTTGTAGTCCTCTGATTACGCCGTCGTGTGACAGAGCCGGCTGGTGGCGGGCCGTGGCCCCGTGGGGGAACGCCACCGCTGAAGTCTCGAGGATTAGCAGGCCGGCACCGCCCCGGGCTCGCTCGGCGTAGTGGGTGATGAGAGTGTCTGTGATCAGGCCGTCGTCACAGGCGTTCTGGTCCATGGCCGGCAGGACAATTCGGTTACGAAGGTCCAGTGGTCCCACACGGATAGGCGAAAGTAGGAGTGGGTGGAAACCTGAGATTTTGGAATCTGATGACACGTCGAGAATCCTGCCCGATCGACGGCTGTTGGGCCAACCGCTCAGCTTTGTGCTGTTCAGGCCAGATTCTCAGTTGGCTAGTTTCTTCAGGGATTTACGACGCCATTCCTCGGTGGTGTCCACTGAGTTAAAAGTAAAGCAGTGGATTCCAGTGATACCCAGATCGTTGGCCCGACTCGACAGTGGAGCAATCAGCTTGTTTGGGTTGTAGCCACCAGGTGAGAGCAGTCGGATAACTGAGGTTTTATTTTTTTTAAGAAACCGGGACGAGTGGCGAATACCCAAACGAATCGAGATGGTTAACAATTTGGTGCGGTCTACAGCCCCGGGTACACCTAGGTGGCAGGGTAGGTCCACACCACCTGCCCGGAGTTCTGAGAGCCACTCGGCGATGACTTGGGCATCAAAGCACATCTGAGTGGCCATGTAGCCCTCTAGCCCAGCATTACGGATCAACTCTTGTTTTTCGATAAGAGCATCGGCGAGCTGCTGGTCGGGGATATTGGCGTGACCGTCGGGGTAGGACCCAACACCCACAACGTCGATCTCGGGGCGTCGGTCGAGGAATGAACCCAGAAAGCCAGCTGCATCCGTAAAGGGTCCACGGGGCTCAGCATCACCACCAATGCAGAAGACCTTGCGGATACCGATCGTGTTTACCCGCCGAACAATCTTCGTGACGTGCTCTTCGCTCTCAACCATGCGCGCAGCGAAGTGTGGGATCACGGCGAATCCCTTGTCGGCGTATTCGGCGCAGAGGTCGATGGTGTCGTCAATCGTCTTGGCTGGTGAGCAGGTGACCGAGACGGTGGCACCATCAGGAAGGTGCGCGCTCTGGTCGGCCAAGTTCTTCAGCGGTATGAGCTCGTAAGTCATGCCTTCGAGCAGGCGCTGCTGGATGGGCTTATCTGCTTTGGATCGTTCGATCTTTGCTCGGGTGGCCACGTTGCCTCCCTCCTCTGTAATCCTGGGAACGGTGGTGCTCGCTCACTGGTGGTGCGGAATTCGTGCTAGTCCGCATAATTAACTCAGGCCGACAATCTCGCCGTCCTGGTCGATGTCAATTCCGATGGCACCTGGTTGGGCGCCAAGTCCGGGCATCGTACGCATATCGCCGCAGATCGGGTACACGAATCCTGCACCCACCGACGCCCGGACCTCACGAACGGGAAGCGTCCAACCGGTCGGTGCGCCCTTAAGTGAGGCATTGGAACTAATCGATAGATGGGTTTTGGCTATGCATACGGGCAGGTTTCCGAAGCCGTTGGCTTCATAAGAGTCGATTTGCTTCTCGGCCTGTGGTGAGAACTCGACACCATCGGCGCCGTACACCTTTTCAGCAACTGTGCGAATCTTGTCACGAAGTGACATCTCGTCTGGGTAGAGCACCTGAAACTTACTTGGTTCTTCTGCTGCTTCAGCAACGGCCTCAGCGAGTTCAGCGGCACCCGAACCGCCGTCCGTAAAGTGGGTGGTCACGGCTGATCGGGCATTGAATTCATCTGCAATCTCTTTGATTGCTGCGATGTCGCCCTCGTGATCGCCCGGGAAAACATTAATAGCCACTACTGGGGAAACTCCATGGATCTTCATGTTTTCCAGTTGTTTACGAAGGTTGTCGCCACCCTGATGAACCTCATCAGGGTTCTCTGCTAGGAGTCCCTCGGGTAGTGGCCGACCGGCAACAATCTTGTGGTTGCCGGAGTGGGCCTTGAGTCCTCGCACAGTCGCCACTAGTACAGCGGCGTCAGGAGCGATACCCGAGTAACGACATTTGATATTAAAGAAGCGTTCGGCTCCCATGTCTGCGCCAAAGCCAGCTTCGGTCAGGAGGTAGTCGCCAGTGTGGATGCCGATCTGGTCTGCAATGATCGAAGAGTTGCCAGTAGCGATGTTGCCGAATGGTCCACAGTGCACCAGAGCTGGAGTTCCCTCGAGAGTCTGCATGAGGTTCGGCTTGATGGCTTCCTTAAGGATCACGGTCATGGAGCCGGCCACACCAAGGTCCTCTGCGGTTACTGGGGTACCAGCTTTGTCGTAGCCCACGACAATGCGTCCCATCCGGACCCTCAGGTCGGCTAGCGAGGTGCACAGGGCCAGCGCGGCCATGACCTCGGATGCCGCTGTGATGTCAAATCCAGTCTCGCGGGGCACGCCATCAAGGCGGCCACCTAGGCCGACCACGATGTTTCGGAGGGCCCGGTCGTTAATGTCCATAACTCGCCGCCAGGTGATGTTGTGGAGGTCCAGACCCAACTTGTTGCCATGGAAGAGGTGAGCGTCAAGCATGGCCGAGCACATGTTGTGGGCTGCAGTGACGGCGTGCATATCTCCGGTTAGGTGGAGGTTGAACAGCTCCATGGGGACGACCTGGCTGTAGCCGCCACCCGCTGCACCGCCCTTGATCCCAAAGGTTGGGCCCATCGATGGCTGCCGGATGGCGATGGTCGCCTTTCGGCCAATGTGGCTGAATCCCTGTCCGAGGCCGACGGTGGTAGTGGTCTTACCCTCGCCAAGTGGCGTAGGGGTGATGGCTGAGACGACCACGTATCGAGCGTCTGGTCGATCGGCCATCCTCTTGATGGCGTCGAGTTTGATCTTGGCTGATCCCTCACCGTACTGCTCGAGGCAATCGGCTGGAATCCCAGCCTCGTCGGCGACCTCTATCAGGGGGCGCAACTTTGCACCGCGGGCGATCTCGAGGTCAGAGGGAAACGACATTGATTTTTTGTGCTCCGTAGTCGGGGAGTGGATCTGGTTGGGTTTGACGCTGCATCATCGGTGAGGAGGTGGCTGCGAGATTGTAACTAGGCACAGCATTGAGATCTACTGCCCAGAAAGAATCGACACTCTCAGGAAAACCTGGGTCAGCCGAACTCGTCAGGTATTACTTCTTTGCGGCGAGCGATGAAATCGAGCATGGCTTCATCGGCGGCCTCGTCCAGTGGGGGTGCCTCGTAACTCTCCAGCATCTCTTTCCAGATGCCGTTAGCTCGCTGGGCGGCGTCAAGACTGCCTTCCTCGGCCCACTTTTCAAATGAGTCATTGTTGGCTACGGCGGATCGGGCAAATGCAGTCTCAAAGTTGGCCAGTGTGTGACTGGTTCCCAAATGGTGCTGGCCGGGACCAACTTCTCGAATGGCGTCCATGGCTAGGCCGTTTTCTGACATATCCACCCCATTGACAAAGGTGGCAGCCAGATTGCACTGGTCGGCATCGATCACGAACTTTTCGTAGCCCATAGTTAGGCCACCTTCTAGCCAACCAGCTGAGTGCAGCATGAAGTTCACACCCCCCATGAGAGCTGGGATAAACGTCGCCATGGATTCGCTCGCTGCCTGGGCATCAGGCACCTTGGATGCACAGAGGTTGCCACCGGAGCGGAACGGCACACCGAGTCGCCGGGCTAAGGCAGCCACCGTGTAGAGCACCAGTGCCGGCTCCGGGGTGCCAAAAGTTGGAGCACCGGTCTGCATTGACATCGACATGGCAAATGAACCAAACACCATTGGGGCTCCTGGATTAACCAGTTGTACGAAGGTCATGCCAGCCAGAGCTTCGGCGAGTGTCTGTATGGCTACACCGGCCACTGTGACTGGCGCCATGGCTCCAGCCAAGATGAAGGGGCTAAGCATGGTGGCTTGGTTGGAGCGGGCATAGGTCTCGGCTGCCCCAAGCATGGTGGCGTCCCACGCCATGGGTGATGAAGCGTTGATGAGACTGGTCATCACCGTTTTCTGTTGGACGACATCTGTCCCGAAAACAAAACCGGCTAGGTCAATGGAGTCCTGGGCCCGTTCGGCGGCCGTCACTGACCCCATGAAGGGTTTATCGCTGTACTTGAGGTGTGAGTAAACCATGTCTAGGTGTCGTTTAGAGACCGAGATATCCACTGGCTCTACAATTGTTCCTCCCGAATGGTGCAAGCCGGGATGCAAGTAGGCCATCTTCACAAAGTTTCGGAAGTCTTCTATGGTGGCGTAGCGGCGCCCCTGATCGAGGTCGTACACAAAGGGTGAGCCGTAGGCTGGAACCAGCACCGTGGCGTCGCCACCTATCTGCACGTTACGGGTTGGGTTGCGGCTGTGCTGGGTGTACGTACTGGGCGCGGAAGCCTGAATTATTTGGCGGCACATGCCTCTTGGAAACCGGACCCGTTCGCCTTCCACATCCGCACCAGCGTCGGCCATTAAGACAAGTGCTGAAGGATAGCCACAGAAGTCAATTCCAATTTCCTCGAGAATTGTGTCAGCCGAGTGCTCAATGATCTCGAGGCCTTCTGTGGACATGGCATCAAAAGGAGCCATAGTACGCGTCAAGTAAGCCCGTGTTTGTGTAGTGACTTCGGATCGAGCGGCTTGACGGGCTGCTCGGCCACCACTGCGTCGGCCACCTCGGCTGTCGGACGCTGAAGAGTTCTCGTCGTTCATTAGATGTCTCCCTCTCTCGATGCGCTTTTACGGCGACGTCGTCTATTGGTTTGTTCGGGGCCGGTGAATTCAATGAGGCGTTCAGGGAGCGTGATTTGGGTTGATAGTTGGGGGTAATCGGCAGTCCGATGCGGTATGGCCATCGCATCCACAAAGTGATTCTGGAAAGTTGGCTCTAATGCTGTTTCGATTTTTTCGATCCTGCTGACCACCTTGGCGATCCGCTTTCGCTCTGATCCAGATAGCAGAGCGATAACTGCCCCAGCGCCTGCTGCGTTGCCGACACTTGCCACCCGATCAGGGTCGCAGTCCGGGATGAGTCCCAGCACGGTGGCTCGAATGGTGTCGATGTGGCTGCCGAACGCGCCAGCCAGACTGATTTCGTCGACTGAGTTGGTTCCTAGGCGATCCATGAGCAAGCGAATGCCAGCGTACAGAGCGGCTTTGGCCAGTTGGATAGCTCGGACGTCGTTTTGGGTTACTAGAATTCGTTCACCATCGAGGCCAGAATCAGCAGGGTCATACAACAGGTAAGAGAAGGTCCGCCCATCGGATTCGATCCGAGTTGAGGGCTTGGTCCCTGCGCCACCGATTACCCCGTCCGCCCCTAGGAGGCCAGCCAGCCAGAGCTCGGCCACCACCTCGATTATTCCGGAGCCACAGATACCAGTCACCCCGGTCACTGCCGCCTCAACAAAGCCGTCCTCGTCGGACCAAGAATCCACACCAATGATCTGAAAGCGAGGCTCGCCGGTGACTGGGTTAATCCTGACCCGTTCGATGGCTCCGTAGGTGGCTCGCTGACCTGAAGAGATTTGTGCACCTTCAAACGCCGGTCCAGTGGGGCTCGATGCGGCTAGTACTCGACCAGCACCTGACAGTACGATCTCGGCGTTGGTGCCCACGTCGACAACCAGTCGGATGGGGGCAGATTTTTGGTCTTCTCTTTCCTCTTTGTTGAGATCAAGGCCGGTTGCAAGCACAACGGCCGCGGTATCGGCACCGACGTGGCCGGCGATGCATGGCAATACATGGACCCGGGCTGCTTGGTGGGCCTCGATGGACAACTCTCTGGCCGGGAGATTGAGTGCTTCGTCTACAGCAAGGGCGAAGGGGGCTCCACCTAGTGGTGTGGGGTCGTAACCCAAAAACAGATGATGCATGATTGGGTTCCCCACCAGCACCAGTTCAAGGACTTCATCTCGGGTTCCGTTCGCTTGGTCGACAAGGTCGCCAACTAGTTGGTTGAGGGAAGCTCGGACGGCGGTAGTTAGTTCAATCTCACCACCAGGGTTCATCATTACGTAAGAGACCCGGCTCATCAGGTCTTCTCCAAAGCGGATTTGTGGGTTCATTACCCCGGTGGTGGCTAGCACAGCACCAGTGGCCAGATCGCAAAGGTGCCCTGCGATGGTCGTCGATCCGACGTCCACTGCGATACCCAGTGCTCGGTCGCGTAGCCCGGGCCACACGGCTACTACCTCACGGTCGTCCCGGATGGCCACGGTAACTGTGCGGTTACCGGCAGTTAGGGCGCGCTGCACGTCAGACACTAGGATGTCCGACGTTCTAAGCTCCCCGAGGTTCCACTGCTCGCCGAGTGCGGTCATCAGACGGCGAACCTCTCCAACGGACTCATCTAATGTGGGATCTGGGACCTGCACTAGGCGGAGAACGACTACTGGATCCAGTTCCAAGTCGCCTAAGTTGACATCTTTTCGCACAATCTGGCGGTTGATCTGGCTCTCGGCAGGGACGTCTACCACTAGGTCACCAAAGACCATTGCCGCGCAGCCCAGACGTCGGGAGTCGGTCAGTGCTCGTCGGCCCTTGTATTCATTTTCAGTCACACCTCGAGTTGATAGGTGGTTGGTATTGGCGGTAATCCCATGCTTTGCGAACTCGCCGAAGGTGGGTTCCACCTGGCAACGGCCACAGATTCCGCGTCCTCCGCAAACTGAGTCGAGGTCCACCCCAAGTTGTCGGGCAGCATCTAGGACCTTGGTGCCGTGTGGGAACGAGCCGCGCAACCCTGATGGGGTGAAGACGACTAGATGTTCATCGGTGTTGGTCATGATGTTGCGGTATTTGTTGCGCTTTCAGGTGGGGCGGTTGGTACTTAGACGGTACGGCGGCGGTTGCTGCGGCGTTCGCGAGCGCCACCGGCCGCATTTGGGTCGCGGTGCTGGCGGATCCAGGTACCGCAGTCGGTATCGGTTCCAGTCAGCACGTTGGCCGCTTGGATGGCTGTTTTTACCTCAGGGTGGAGTGGGCTCATGATGGCCGAAGTCATACCGTGCCCTATAGCCATGGCTAGAAATGTGCCAGTTATGGCGTGTCGGTTGGGCAGGCCAAAACTGACGTTTGACGCTCCGCAGGTAGTGTTTACTTTTAGTTCCTCACGCAGGCGTCGTACCAGACTAAAAACCTGTAGCCCAGCGGTACCCATAGCGCCGATGGGCATCACCAAGGGGTCGACAATCACGTCGGCGGCTGAGATGCCATGATCGGCTGCGCGCTCAACGATCTTCTTGGCTACGTCGAAACGCACGTCGGGATCCTCCGAGATGCCGGTGTCATCGTTGGAGATAGCTACCACCGCAGCCCCAGAGCGTGCGACTAGCGGCAAGACTCGCTCGAGCACCTCATCCTCACCTGTTACTGAGTTGACCAGCGGTTTGCCCTGATACACGGCAATCCCGGCTTCCAAGGCGTCGATGATTGAGGAGTCGATAGAAAGTGGAACATCGACCACGGATTGCACCAGTTCGATGGCTTGAGCCAAAAGTGCCGGCTCATCAGCTAGGGGAATACCAGCGTTAATGTCCAGCATCTGAGCGCCTGCCTCGACTTGGGCGATTGCATCTGCCTTGACTCGACTGAAGTCCCCAGCCTTCATTTCTTCGGCAAGGAGCTTGCGGCCGGTGGGATTGATGCGTTCACCGATCATCACAAACGGCCGATTGAAGCCAATGGCTACTTCCCGGGTGGCGGAACTAAGGATGGTGTCGGTCATCTGTCGGGCTGCTCTCTATCTTGCGTTTGGTTATTTAGAATTGGTTCGGTTTGGTGGGCAATGATCCCGGACTTCCGGAATTCGGATACTGACGTTTTAACCCTCAACGCCACCCAGGTGCACGAGGCGCTCAAGTCGCTCTCGGTCGTAGGAAGCGTTGATACGGGCGGCCTCACTGGCCACCGCAGCTGCTAGGTCGGTGGTTAACGGCACTGATTCCCGTCGCCACTGGGCGACGTAAGAGTCGGTGTCGCTCATGTTGGCGATCATGGCCGCCCGGTCGATGGCATGTTGAAAGCGAGCGTCGAGGAGGGCCTTTTCCCGGTTCCGCCCTTGTTGCGCAGTCACTTGAGCAGGGATGTCGCGCCAGTAGATCGTGACGAGTTGGGCGGCCATGATCTCAGTGGCCTCCTATCTGGGATGGTAGTTGGGTCTGCTTTGCGGTGGTGAGGGGTGGAACGGTCACAGCAGACCGCATTGAGCGTTCTTCGATGGTGACGCTGGTACCAGCGAGGAGATGGGCTTCTAGGTGGTCTAGCCCGGTAGGCCGGTGTTCGAACGTGAGGCCTAGCCGTTCTGCAGCGGCCCGTGCCTGATCCACTAACTCGGGATTGTCAGTTTGGGAGAGGTAGGTCAGGCGCCGATAGTTGTTGAAAACCGTGGCAAGCATTTCGGGGTGGGTATCTAACCAGAATGCTTTCACTACGAGGCGGTCAAAATGTTTTACTAGATAGTCAGTAAGAAAAAAGGTTCCTAACTCTTCGGCATGGAGGTCGGCAAAAGCGGCACTGCCAGTCAGGAACTCGTAGCAGTGGTCGCCGGGTAGGCGGTCTACTCCAAGTTCAGCGCATACCGCGTCGAGGCGGCCACCGGTGCCGCAGTCGCCGTAACCCACGAAGATTCGTTGGTAACGATCCACGGCGGCTCGGATCCTTGCGGCGACAGCATCAGGAATGACATCAGGTGTGTTATGGAATGAAGCGGGCAGACACTCGACGTCGACATGGGAAAGGCTGTTGACTTCCACCACCTGAAGTAGCTCAGTGGCGAGCGCACCACAGGCGACGACAAGGGTTCGCCCGCCGGGCGCTGCGGGAACGCCGGTGGGCTGGATCACGGTCCTGCTCAGACTGCTGCGGCCCTGCGCTCAGCAACCAAGCGGCTGGCTGTCTCGGCGGCTACAGCGGCGTCGCGACAATAGGCGTCGGCGCCGATGGCTTCACCGAACTCTTCGTTCAGTGGGGCGCCACCGACAATCACCGAGTACTCCTCCCGCAGGCTTTTGCTCAGAAGGGTGTCAATGACGACCTTCATGTACGGCATAGTTGTTGTTAGCAGGGCCGACATGCCCAGTATGTCGGGCTTGTGCTCGTCCAGCGCCCCGAGGAACTCTTCGACGTCGGTGTTTATTCCGAGGTCAATGACCTCGAAACCCGCACCCTCTAGCATCATGCCGACGAGGTTCTTCCCGATGTCGTGGATGTCGCCCTTTACGGTGCCGATGACCACTTTTCCAATCGGTAGAGCTCCCGTCTCCGCTAGTAGGGGACGGAGGATGGCCATGCCGGCTTTCATGGCATTGGCGGCAAGCAGCACCTCGGGGACAAAGAGGATGCCGTCGCGGAAGTCAATGCCGACAACCCTCATTCCCTCGACGAGGGCATCGTTTAGAACCCGGCTTGGAGCCCAGTCGCGCCCAAGGAGGATGTTAGTGCCCTCGGCAATTTCGTCGGCTAGGCCGTCGTAGAGGTCGTCATGCATCTGGGCGGTGAGGTCGTCATCGCTGAGGCTTGCTAGATCGATTTCTTCTTCGATGTTCTGATCTTCGGCCATAGATTCGCTCCATTGCGGATCGGGGGACGCATGCATGTCGATTGGTCAGTTTTGTTTGTTCTCAGGGGTGGAAAGGAACATCGTCACGTAGTTGGGAAGTTTATTCTTTCCCGACAGGTGGGAAGATCCTGTATAGTGGGAAAACCTACTTACCTGAGTGAGGAATTTCAAACATTTCGAATATGTGGGTCTAGATGTCTGAAGTTCTGACGTGAGCGGACTCAGATTGTTTCCAGTTCTGCATGTATCGAATTGGACGATGACACCCTTAGGGCAAGAGGTCTGGAGGGGAGATGAATAGGTAATGAAGAGTGTTCAGAGCATTGATAGAGCCTTCCAGATCTTGGCCGAGGTCGCTGATGATCCAGCAGGGATTAGTGAGTTGTCGCGACGCCTCAATCTTCCGACAAGTACCGTGGCGCGGTTGCTGGTCACCCTCGAGCGTCTAGGGGCCATTGAACGTCTAGTCGACGAAAGTGGCTATCGGATTGGACCGTCGATGGTAACGATGGCAGCCAGCGTGGATCCCACACAGAGCCTCCTGGCGGTGGCCCATTCGACCATGCAGGATTTAGTTGATCTGTTGGCCGAGGCGGTCGGTTTATCGATACCTGCTGGCTATGACGTTCACTACATCGGCCAGATGGATTGTGCTAATCCTGTTCGGGTGGAGGACTGGACTGGGGTGAGCCTGCCCATGCACGTCGTGCCGTCGGGCCTGGTCGTTCTTGCCTACTGGTCTGAAGAGGCCCTTGATAGGTACCTCAGCCGCAAGTTGGATCGATATACAGCCAAGTCGGTGGTCACGCCAAAGCGAATTAGGGCCCGGCTAACGGAGATCCGTGACGCCGGCATTATCTGGATGGAGGAAGAGTTTGCCGAAGGTATTACCTCGGTAGCTGCTCCGTTGTTCAACTCAGCCGGTGCGGTGGTGGGGGCTCTTCACAGCCATGGTCCGAGTTATCGGTTCCCTGACGACGACCTGCGAGACATTGTGTCCGATCGAGTGCGGTCGTCTGCTAAGGAGATTTCGTTGGCTCTCGGCTATCTCGGAGAGGCCCGCCTACCCAATATTAACTGAACAGAAGTTTCGCTTTATTGGGCTTAGGTACGCCAGTTTGTGCGGAGAGTTTCGAGGCCACCGTCTACTGAGATCACTTGGCCGTTGACGAACCGGGCGGCTGGTGACGCTAGGAACACAGCCATGGCTGCAATGTCTCTGCCTTCCACGAACGTCCGCATCGAGACCTGCTTTTCGTAGGCGGCCCGAACATCGGAAGCAGATTGACCGGAGAGGTTGGCTTCGGCATCTATCACCTTCCTCATTCGTTCACCGTCCACCGATCCGGGGCATAGAACGTTCACTCGAATACCAAATTCTCCGACCTCCATAGCCAATGTGTCGCCTAGACCGACGATGGCGTACTTGGACGCCGCGTAGGGCGACCGCATTGGGAAGCCTGTAATCCCGGCGGTTGACGAGGTCAGCAGTATTGATCCGCCACCAGCGGCCCGCATGGCTGGGATGGCTCGACGACAAGACAGGAACGCGCTGCGTACGTTGACGGCCATAGTTAGGTCCCAGTCTGCGGGCTCAAGGTCCTCGATCGCTCCGGTTGGGCCGGCGATGCCAACGTTGGCGCACAGGACGTCTAACCCACCTAGACCGCCAGATTCATTAGGTGCCAGAACTGTTTCGAACAGAGTGTCCATACTTTCAGGATCTGATACATCCACCCCTGTGAAGTCGCAGCCGACAGGTTCCCCACCGCGTGCGACCTCTAGGTCGGCTACGTGAACACGGGCACCGTTATCGATGAACGCGTGGGCCATGGCTCGTCCGATGCCTGCAGCCCCTCCTGTGATCAGCACTCGCTGCGGTTTGGTCATCAGCGTCTGCCCCCTCTCATTAATTGACGATGATGGCATTCATTGTGGAAGTTAGTTGCACCGTCAACATCATCAAGGGGTGATGGGTACGCTTCCGTCTCCCTATGGTGATTACCGTTGGGTCCCATCAAACCGACCCCAGGCCACTTTCTAGCGGCTGATTTGAACGGGGCTGCGTCGGAGGAGAAAAGCCAAATGAGTGATTTCCCGACTAACGCCAGTGTCGTGGTGATCGGTGCTGGCATTGTTGGCAACTGTCTTGTTGGTCATCTAGCCCGCCTTGGATGGACTGACCTAGTTCTGCTGGATAAGGGTCCGTTGCCCAATCCTGGAGGCTCGACCGGCCATGCCTCGAATTTCATCTTTCCGGTGGATCACAACAAGGAGATGGCGCTGCTTGGCGAGCAGAGCGCCAACCAGTACCGGGATATGGATTTGTCTGTTGACTCTGGCGGCATCGAGGTGGCTCGCAGCGAAGAGCGGATGCAGGAGTTAACTCGCCGTATGACTTCAGCAAAAGCTTGGGGTATTGAAGCCCATCTCTTAACTCCGGCTGAGGTGAAGGAGTTGGTGCCGTTCATCAACGATGACGTGATTCTTGGTGGTTTCTACTGTCCGACGGTGTCAGTAGTGGACTCGTTGGAGACTGGTAGCACTATGCGCCGGGAGGCAATTGAGACTGCGGGCTGTCAGGTGTTCGCCAACACCGAGGTGCTCGACATCGAAACCACTGACGGAGAGGGGGGCATCAAAACCGTACGGGCCGTAGTGACCGATAGGGGCATTATCGAGGCCGATCACGTAGTCATTGCGTGTGGTGTTTGGTCCAACCGTATGGCCAACATGGCTGGAGCCACCATTCCATTGGTGCCTGCTGTGCACCAGATGGCCGACGTTGGCCCCATGGACGTTCTGGCTGAGACCAACAACGAGATCGGCTACCCGATCGTTCGAGATATGGATACCTTCTGCTATGAGCGGCAGTCTGCGGGTTCAATGGAAGTTGGCTCCTACGGCCATCGAGCAATTCTTCATCATCCGGATGAGATCCCGTCCAACGTTGAAGCTGCCCTGTCGCCCACAGAGATGCCGTTTACACCAGATGACTTCGATGACCAGATGGAGACGGCCATTGAGTTGATGGACATGCTCGGTGACGCTGAGATCAAGTACGCAATCAACGGTCTGCTGTCGCTCACCCCTGACACCATGCCCTGTCTTGGGGAAACCACAGAGGTGCGTAATCTGTGGTCGGCTGCTGCGGTGTGGGTAAAGGAGGGCCCGGGCATGGCTCAGGTGGTAGCCGAGTGGATGACGTACGGTTATCCCCGGGTTATTGATGTCCATGGCGCTGACATAGCCCGTTTTTATGATGAGGAGCGGACTGAGGATCACATTTGGTCCCGAGCTGATGAGCACTTCATCAAGACCTATGGGATCGTCCACCCAGCGGAGCAGTGGGAGGGTCGCCGCAACCTCCAGGTTGGCCCGTACTTTTCTCGACAGCAGAGTCTCGACGCCATGTTCTTTCAGGCCCGAACTTGGGAGCGGCCGCAGTGGTACGGAGCCAATGCTGATTTGATTGAGCGCTACGGCCTTCTTGAACGCGAGGTCGAGTGGGATAATCGTTGGTGGAGCCCCATCACCATTGGCGAACACCTCAATATGCGTGAGCACTGTGGAGTAGTCGACTTAAGTGCCTTTCAGATTTACGAGTTAGAGGGTCCAGGAGCCATTGAATACGCAGAGCGCCTTGCTGTAAACAAGGTTGATGTGGATGTCGGCCGTTCGATATACACCCCGTGGTTGAACGCCGATGGTGGCTTCCACTCTGACCTCACCATGATGCGCCTAGGTGAAGATCGGATGCGGATCGTCACAGGTGTGTTCGATGGCGGCCGTGACGAGTTCTGGGCTCGGCGTCATATGCCGACCGATGGCTCGGTGACGTTCACCAATATCACCAAGCAACTCACCACACTCGGGTTGTGGGGTCCCAACGCGCCCGCTGTGCTATCTCAACTTACCGGCCAGGATCTGAGCCAGAACGGATCGCCCTACGGATCAATTATTGACGCTGAAGTCGCTGGTATCTCGGTACAGCTGTTCCGCATCTCTTACGTTGGTGATGCAGGCTGGGAGCTCTACACCGGCTGGGAAAACGGCCCTGCGTTATGGGATGCTCTCATGAAAGTTGGTGCAGATTTGGGCATCCGGGCAACCGGTGGTGGTGTCTACGGATCTTCTGGCCGACTCGAGAAGGGCTATCGGCTGATGGGAGCGGAGTTGGAGAGTGAGTACAACCCGTTGGAGGCCGGCCTAGCCCGACCCAGGGTAAAGGCCGCAGACTTTATTGGGAAGGCCGCCTATCTGGAGGCCCGCGCAGATGGCCCCCCCGAGGTGGCAATGTGCACCCTCACTGTTGAAGATCAGACCGATGGTCAAGGCCGAACCCGACACATGATGGGTGGCAACGAGCCAATTTTGGATGCTAGTGGTGATCGCATAGTTGACAGCCACGGTCGGGTCAGCCGGGTGACCTCGGCGGGCTACGGGCCTTCTGTCCGTAAGCATCTTTTGATGTCTTATCTTCCACAGGAGTTGGCCGTTCCTGATACCAACCTGCAGGTCATGTACATGAATGAGTTGTACCCAGTGAAGGTGGCTTCAACCGGGGCAGTGTTCGATCCAACTGACTCGAGGATGAAGGGCTAGTCGTATTTATGAGGATTCTCGTTTGTGTAAAGCGCGTTCCTGCACCTGGTGCCCGCATAAACGTGACTGCCGATGGCCAGACGGTTGACGCTGCCCATCTGGGCTTTACCACCAGCCCTCACGAGGAATGTGCAGTGGAGGAGGCTGTCCAACTTACGGAAGCCCACGGCGGTGAGGTCACTGTCATGACTCTGGGACCCGTTGAAGCTGAGGAACAGTTGCGCTATGCAGCCAGTGTCGGCGCCCACAACTTCGTTCTGATCCCGATTAGTGAGGTGGACTGGGATCCACAAAGAACGGCCACAGCTCTTTTCGAGGCGATAGTTGCAATCGAGGAGACCGATGGTGCATTCGACCTAGTTCTTTTCGGAAACGAGTCCGCAGACTCCGGTGGCTTCCAAGTTGGTGTCCGAGTAGCCAACCATTTGGGTCGTCCGATTGTAAACGGCATCAAGGGTATCGATCTAGATGGGGAGAATGTGGAGGGTTTCGCCTCTGCTCGTCGGGAAATTGATGGTGGTTTTGAGGTCTATCAAGTGCCCTTGCCTGCGGTGTTTGGGGTCAAAGAGGGCATCAACCTTCCCCGGTACCCAACCATGAAGGGCCGCCTTGCCTCCAAGAAAGCGGTGGTGGTCACCGACCAGAGGACAGTTGAGGTTGGAGGGCAGTTGCGGTTGCGTCTGCATCGTCCTGTGGAGCAGATTACCGAGACCGTGATCCTCGGTACTGGTCCGGAAGCTGCCCCAGCTGTCGTCGATCTCCTTGAGGAGTTAGGGGTGCTCTCATGAGTCTGCTCGTTGTCTGTGACCATGACAGGGGCAGCCTGGCTGACGCCTCGTTGGAAGCACTCACCTTCGCTCACCCACTTGCAAGGGCTGCTGGTTTGGAAATGGCTGCCGTAGTTATCGGTGAAGGGGCGGAGATAGCTGGACAGGGCCTAGGTGCTTACGGTGCACATATCGTCCACACGGCCTCGCACCCATTGCTGACTGATTTCGGACCGGAAGCCTGGGGTGAGACGGTGGCCCAATTGATGATTAGCACTGGGGCTAGCGCTTTACTGGCCTGTGGAACCGACCGAGGTAATGAGGTCGTGGCGCAGGCGGCGGCTCGCCTCGATCTGCCATTCGTGGCCAATTGCCGCAGCGTGGACCCAACGGGTGACCAGTGGAGTATGACTCGTGTCCAGTGGGGTGGATCTCTACTTGAAGACATCGATCTGACCGCCGAGATCCGCCTCATGACTGTGGCACACCATGCAGTAGAGGCGAAGGTCGCTGAAGCACCAGCCGCCGGCAGTCTTGTGTCGTTCAGCCCGGAGTTGGGCGAGGAGACGGTCCACACTGTGGTAGCTGACCGGGTAGTGCTTACCAAGGGGGTCACGCTTTCGACGGCTCCGGTAGTTGTAGGCGGCGGTCGGGGTGTGGGATCTGCTGAGGCATTCGCTCCGCTGGAGGAGTTGGCTGCAGAACTAAACGGTGTGGTGGGCTGTTCGCGCGCTGTGACCAACAACGGATGGCGGCCACATAGCGATCAAGTTGGCCAGACTGGCACGCGTATTGCGCCAGATATCTACATCGCAAGCGGCATTTCGGGAGCTATCCAGCATTGGGTTGGCGCCATGGCGGCAAAGAACATTCTGGCTATCAACACTGACTCAGAAGCCAATATGGTCTCCCGGGCTGGACATGCAGTTATCGGCGACTTGCATCAAGTCATTCCGGCTATCACACAAGAGATTCGTCGTCGTAAGGGCTGAGTCAGCCCACTTCTAGCACTGGCTTTCTACTCTGAGGGCTAGAGAGGGATCTGTCAGTGGGACGATCCGGACCCAACCTCGGACTGAATTGACCATCCACACGGAATCAGCTCGGTACAAATCCTCTCGGGCCAGTGCTTTTTCAGCGATCGTTCCGTCATCCAGAAGCTGGGCTCGAAAGGTCCCAGGTAGCAGACCACTAGAAATAGGTGGGGTGACTAATCTGCCATCAAGATCGAGCACCACGTTACCAATAGTGGTTTCGGTGACCTGGTCGACCTCATTGATCAGTAAGACGTCGGGCGCTTCGGGGAATCGGGCCCGCGCGTCGTCGTAGACTTCCCTGATAGTTGTCTTGTGGAACAGGAACTCGTGGCCTGATGGCACTGGTTCGGAGTCCACCGGCACGAACCACGGTTCGTTGGGTGGGGCCGGTTCATGCTGGGCCTCAAGGCTGAGGGCGCCATCGGGGGCACTTAGCAGGCGGAGCCGTTGTTCTTTGTCCTCTGTGGGTCGAAAACCGTCCAGGAGTGCATTGATGCCGGCTTCGTTGAACTCGAAGCCAAAGTGCGTAGCTGACGCAGCCATGCGAGCAACGTGCCGGTCGCGGAGCAGCACTCCATCGCTGCGCGTCCAACGCATCGTTTCCAGAAGCTGGAAGTCTGATCGGGCCCTCCCCAGTACGCGACTTTTGTGCTCAACTTCGGTCCATTCCTCTTGGGGGTCTGAATCCCAGACGATGCCACCACCGACGCCATATTCAGCGGTGCAGCGGTCCCGGTCGACCCATACTGTCCGAATAGCGATATTGAACTCCATGGTCCCATCAGGGGCGATGGCTCCTATAGCGCCTGTATAGACGCCTCTTCCATCACCTTCAAGCGCTTCGATGATCTCGGTAGTGCGAACCTTCGGAGCGCCGGTGATTGAGGCGGCGGGAAACAATGCGTTGAATATCTCGCCAAGACCAGCGTCCGACTCGGCTGTCACCGTGGAGGTCATGGTGTGAAGAGTCGGGTAGGTCTCCACGGTATGGAGTGCTGGCACCTGTACCGAGCCGTGGTCGGCCAAGCGGCTTAAGTCATTGCGGACCATGTCGACAATCATCGTGTTCTCGGCTAGATCTTTTTCGGACCGGGCTAAATGGGTGGCGGCCAAGGCATCGAATTCAGGGTCTGGGTGGCGACCGATGGTTCCCTTCATGGGTCGTGACGTGAGGAGTCGGCCGTCACGGTGAACGAATAGTTCTGGGGACGCTGAGCAGACAGCACGATCACCAAGGTCCAGGTAGGCGGCGTGGCTAGCTCGTTGAGCCCTAACCAGATCACCGAAAAGACCTAAAGGGTCCCCCTGGAACGAAGATCGCAGTCGGAGCGTGTAGTTAACTTGGTACGTCTCTCCTGCAGCGATGAGTTCCCGGATGGTCCGTACCGAAGTCAGGTAGGCAGGGCGAGACCGGTTTGGTATCCATGGGCCTACGTAGTATCCGCCCGAGGCTGAGGGCTGTCCGTCAAGACCAGCTGAAGACGGCCTGGGGCCGTCGAATATCCCGAACGACACTAGTGGACATCGGCGTAGTCGGGCGGCCCGTACTGCCTCGTCGAAGGCTGGCCCAGCATCGTAGGAAACCATCCCGACCACCCAGTGGCCGTCGGCAGCTGCCTGCTCAGCAGCAGCCATAGCTGCCGGGACGTCGCGTAACTCGTCAGCCACAATGCAGTCTCTTGGTGTCTCGAAGGTGAGCCATCTCCGCCGGCCATCGACAGGGAACTGCAGCAGTGCTCGCTGAACTGATCCTTGGGTCACAGAGCCACCATGATCAGGGTCTGAATCCCGATGGGGCAGTCTCGCGATCGAGGCGACGCACGAACACGCCTGACCGTGGTTTAGGTTCGAAGTAAGACGACTTGGGTGGCATGAGACCGTCCTCGTCGGCGACAGCCATCATCTCAGCTACCGAGGTGGCATACATGACAAAGCCGACACGGTTGTCGGCGTCGCAGCGAGTGGCTAGGGCGCTGATGCCGACTGGTTCAGGTACGTAGTCAATCATTGGGCTACTGCCAGGATCGATGATGTCAAATATCGGGGCCAAGATCCCATCTTGCAGGCGCGACACATCCAGGAGATCGACCGCACGCTCCCCGGAGGCCAGTGGTAGGTCCATGGAAAACCATCGACCACCTATGTACACGCCTACCAAGCCTGGTTGCTTGGGACGTGCTGCGGCAGCGTCGGTGCATGGTTTGAGCGCCCTAATGGAAGAAAGGGCCGTGACAAGGGCATCGGCAGAGCGAGTGGCCCGGTCACCCACCCGCCGATGGGTAGCTAATACCTGCATCTCAACATCAGGGAAGAGCACGGCTTGAGTCCACTGCAGCGGGTGTTCTTGGCTGATGTTGGGGTTTCGACGTCGGGCTTCGAGAGCCGCTGCTAGTCGATGGTGTCCGTCGGTGACGTATAACGGTCGGTCACCCATTGCGGTGATGAGGTCGGAGGCTGATTTGCCGGCCAGCGCCCAAACTGTTTGGTGAATGCCCCCACCTGCCGCTTCTAATACTGGTTTACCGGAACAACCGGCGACGATGGCAGCATCGACCCCTTTGTCGGTGCGGTAGGTGAGTGAGATCGGACTGGACGACATCCCAACTTCAAGCAGGTGGCGGGTCAGTAGGTCTGCTCGCGCAGGGCGGACGGCTTCGTGCCGCAGTATTCGACGGTCGCCTGGTTCAGTCACTGGCACTAGGCCCATGACCCCCGTTTGTACATGGTCGATGGTTTCCATCTGGTAGAGAAACAGGGAGGGCTCGTTGTGGGGACGGTAAACGTCGGCCTCATAGATGCGCTGCATTGACTCGGCACACTGGCTGATCAGCCAGTCAACGTTGTCACGCTTTTCGATGGGCACGTCCTCTTGGGACCGAGTCACATTTAAGAAGCTGTACGGGTTGGACTGGGCGATGGCTGCTCGTTCTTCGGGGGAGTAGGCGTCATAGGGGCCGGTGGTGACCTGATCTGCCCACCCGGGGTCGATGACCAACCCAGGAAAGGGGCGGAGCAAACTCACTGGCTACGGGAGGTGGTTTGGACTTGAATCACGTTGTCTAGACCGGCCAGTTTCCGCGTTAGGTCCTCGGTGACTGTGTCGGCCACGTCGATAATGGCCATGGCTGCGTTCGACCCGTGAAAGACCTTATTTTCCATGGTTTGGACGTTGATGTCAGCTTGTCGCAACAACTCGAGAGCGGCGGCAAGCACGCCTACCCGGTCGAAGTGTCGGATAGTGATGGTGGTAGAACCTACGCGTGTCTGGACTACGTTCACGCAGTTGATCGGGTTACCAGCCCGGTAGGCCTCAATCACCTCCACAGTTCCCGCTGAGGTTGCATCCTGGGCCTGTCGGGTTGATGCCCCGATGTGATGTGTGCCGACCACGTTGGGATGTGCGGCCAGCGCTGAGGTGAACTCTCCCGTCCCGCTGGCTGGTTCACCCCGAAATACGTCTAGACCAGCTCGGATACCTTGCTCGTCGATAGCGGTGATTAGTGCTTCTTCGTCAACCACCTCGCCCCGGGTGGTATTGATCAGGATGGATCCCGGCTTCATGAGATTCAAAAAGTGCCTATCGACCAGGTTTTTGGTTGAGTCCCCGCCGGGTACATGGAGAGAGACGATGTCTGACTCGGATACCAACTGGTTTAAATCTTCCACGAGACGGATTCCGATAGATCGGATCCGGGCCTCGACGTCGGGACGCCGGTCACCCTTGCGTATGGCCAGCACGGTCATCCCGAATGAACGGGCCCGCTCGGCAACTGCCAAGCCGATCTCACCTACACCGACTACGCCAAACGTTTTGCCCATTAGTCCATCAGCCTTCGAGTACTTCTTCTTGTCCCATATGCCGTTTTTGAGATCTGTCGATGCCAGAGGGATTTTTCGGTCGACAGCGAGCAGCAGGCCGAGTGTTAGTTCGGCCACCGCAACCGAATTGGTTCCCGGCACGTTGCATACGTAGATGCCAGCGTCTGCTGCGGCCTGACAGTCGATGGTGTTGGTGCCGGCGCCCGAGCGGACGATTAGCCCCATGCGATCCGATCGTTTGATGGCTTCAGCAGTTACTTTGGTGCTACGGACGACTAGTACGTCGAATCCCTCGATGGCGTCAGGGATGTCGTCGACGCCCAGTTCGGGAGAGACGACGCACTCGTCGCCTTGCTTGCTGAGTCGGTCGATTTGCGCCTGGGGTAGCGCATCTGCGATCAAGATTCTCATGGTTTCTCCTTCGGCACGCCGACAACGGCACCTAAGGTGCGGGTGTCGGGGTAGCCTCCGCGGATTTAGAGATGGTCACGGCCTCTCTTTTTGAGAGACACTGACTGGGGAAAGCCTACGCACGGTCTGTGCCCGGGACAATCGGTCCAGCCTCGTAGGGTTGCAATTTCATTGAAAAACCAAAACGTGATTCCAAATAGGGGGGCCTCGTGACCCGATCCATAAACCGTGAGGTAATCATCAGTTGTGCCATCACTGGTTCCGGTGATACAGCCGGTCGCAGCGAGTACGTGCCGGTCACTCCGGAACAGATTGCTGCATCGGCACTTGACGCAGCCTCCGCCGGTGCGGCCATTGTTCATTGCCATGTCCGTGACCTCGATACGGGCAAGGGCGTACGCAATGTGGATCACTATCGCGAAGTGGTTGACCGCATACGCGAGAAAAATACCGACGTTGTCGTCAACCTAACGGCTGGCATGGGTGGAGATCTCAACGTTGGACCTGATCATGACCCGATGTCGTGGCAACCTGGCACGGATTTGGTTGGTGGCCTGGAGCGTTTGGCCCATGTGGAGGCCATTCGCCCGGATATCTGCTCGATGGACTGTGGGTCTTTGAACTTTGGTGACGACAACGAGGTTTACGTGTCGACTCCGTCGATGCTCCGGATTATGGCCGAGAGGGTACGTGAGCTGGGGGTACGTCCCGAGTTGGAGATCTTCGACACCGGCAACTTGTGGTTCGCGGAGAAGATGATCGAAGAGGGCCTGATTGATGCCCCTTACTGGCTTCAGCTCTGCTTATCGATTCCTTACGGGGCACCTCTTGATATTGGCATCTTGCAGGCCATGGTGAACCGTTTACCGGACAAGGCTGAATTCACGTCTTTCGGACTCGGCGCGATGCAGATGCCGATGGTGGCTCAGTCGGTGATGCTAGGTGGCCACGTGCGGGTCGGCTTGGAGGACAATCTCTATTTGGAGCGCGGTGTTCTGGCGACCAACGCCCAGCTGGTTGAAAAGGCAATCCGAGTTGTCGAACTGATGGGTTCGCGTATCCAGACGGCAACTGACGCTCGTCAGACCCTGGAACTTGGATGAATTTTTCTGACACCAATCGCACAGTTGGTATTGCCGGTGCGGGAGTCATCGGTGTTGGATGGGCGGTTCGAGCGCTGGCCCGAGGCTTGGATGTGGTGGCCTGGGATCCGGCGCCGAACGCCGAGGAGCGTATGCGGGCTGCTGTGGAGCGGGCCTGGCCGTCGGCCACTCGGCTGGGGTTGTTCCCGGGTGCCGATCTGGAGCGCCTCCTGTGGGTTGACAGTGCAGAGAAACTTTCTGGGTGTGTCGACTGGATCCAGGAGAGTGCTCCGGAGGA
Source organism: Acidimicrobiales bacterium (assembly GCA_029242745.1). Taxonomy (GTDB): domain Bacteria; phylum Actinomycetota; class Acidimicrobiia; order Acidimicrobiales; family MedAcidi-G1; genus UBA9410. The sequence goes on from JAQWTI010000038.1 coordinate 27,655, forward strand.
CGAAGCCATCAAGCGTTCGCTTCTTCAGACGCTGGCTGCCCACTCGCGTCGTGAGGTTGTGATTGCCTCAAGTTCGTCAGGTCTGTTACCTACGAATCTCCAGAATGGGTGTGTCCATCCGGAACGAGTGCTCGTTGGTCATCCATTTAACCCGGTTTACTTGTTGCCTTTGGTCGAGATTGTGGCTGGAGAGCAGACTTCGGCAGCCACCATTGACGATGCCGTTGCCCATTACGACGATCTGGTAATGCATCCGCTTGTGGTCCGAACCGAGATCGAGGGCTACCTATCTGACCGGTTACAGGAGGCGTTATGGCGGGAAATTCTGCACCTTGTTAACGATGGTGTGGCCACCACCCGAGAGTTGGATGAGGCCATCAGCTACGGGCCTGGCTTGCGCTGGGCCGGTATGGGCACCAACTTGACCTTTCATTTGGCTGGTGGTGATCAGGGAATGCGCCACATGCTTCGACAGTTCGGTCCATCTCTTAAGTTGCCGTGGACAAAACTTGAGGCGCCGGAGTTGACTAATGAGTTGATTACGGCGATGGCTGATGGTTGCGAGGAACAGGCTGAGGGTCGCTCGATCGCCGAGTTGGAGCGCCTACGCGATGACTACGTCATTGGGGTGATGCGCTCTCTTCGACCCCTCAACCTCGGTGCTGGTCAGTTGATTGCCGAGCGAGAGGCCCGGATCCATGTCGCAGTCGTAGGTGCCCAGTGGGCTGGCGGTGATGTGGTGGCTGCACCACTGGCGCTGTACGAGGCTGTTGTGGAGCCTGACTGGGTGGACTACAACGGCCATATGTCTGAGTGGGCGTTTCTCACAGCTTTTGGGTGGGCGAGTGACAAACTTTTCCGCTACATCGGTATCGATGAGGATTATCGGGCGGCGGGCCACTCTTTCTATACGGTGGAGACACACCTCAATTACGTACGCGAGGCCTCCCTTGGTGATCCGTTACATTTCACGACCCAGGTGCTGGGTGTGGATTCTAAGCGGCTGCACTTTTTCCATGCCATGCATCATGCAGCGACTGGAGAGTTGCTTTGCACCACTGAGCAGATGCTGCTGCACGTCGATACCGAGACAGGATCGACGGCACCTCTCCTGCCCGGCCCAGCCGCGGCGTTAACTGCTATCGCCGCAGCCCACGCCGAGTTGTCTATTCCGATTCAAGTTGGTCGGGTAATGCGGGTCCCAGCGTGACCCGGACGTCCATGGAGAACTGACCTACCCCCTACTGCGTATGGAGCCCCTATGGACTTCGCCCTAACCGATGAACAAGAGATGGTGGTTGACACCGTCCGGAACTTCACTGAACGTGAGTTGGTGCCGTATGAAGAGGAGGTTGAGCGCCTTGGAGATGTGCCGGTTGAGTTGGTGGCCCAGATACGCGATCGCTCTATAGCTGCTGGAATTTACGCGGCCAATATGCCTGCCGAACTGGGCGGTGGAGGACTTGACAACCTGACTATGGCGATGGTTGATCGGGCTTTTGGCTGGACCCAGTACGCACTGCACTACATAGTGGCCCGCCCTTCCAACATCCTTCAAGCCTGCGTCGGTAATCAGGTCGAGGAGTACCTCCTCCCCACGATCCTTGGTGAGCGGGTCGATTGCTTAGCCATGAGTGAACCTGATGCTGGTTCCGATGTTCGAGGAATGAAGTGCAGGGCGGTTCAAGATGGGGCTGATTACCTAATCAACGGCACCAAACACTTCATTAGCCATGCAGACCTAGCCGACTACACGATCCTCTTTGCTGCCACAGGTGAGGAGGAAACACCCCGTGGCCCCAAGAAGTTGATCACCTCGTTTCTTGTCGACCATGACACGCCAGGACTAGAGATCGCCCAGGGATACCAATCGGTGTCTAATCGCGGCTACCACAATTGCATCCTTAACTTCAATGATTGCCGCGTGCCGGCCTCGGCGGTGCTTGGTGAGGAGCACCGGGGCTTCGATGTCGCCAATGAGTGGTTGGGTGCCACCCGCCTACAGGTTGCTGCAGTGTGCTTGGGTCGAGCCGACCGAGCTCTGGCCGTAGCGCTGGACTGGGCGGCGTCCCGTGAGCAGTTCGGTCAGAAGATCGGCAAGTTTCAGGGAGTCTCGTTCAAGTTGGCTGACATGCGCACGACGATGATCGAGGCTGAACTTATGACCTACCGGGCTGCATGGCTTATGGACCGGGGTGAGATGGCTGACGGCGATGCGGCGATGGCAAAGATCTCATCAACGGAGATGCTCCAGTTCGTATCGGACGAGGCCATCCAGATTCTCGGAGGGATGGGCCTCATGGACGAATTGCCGTTGGAACGGATTTGGCGAGACGCTCGAGTAGACCGAATCTGGGACGGAACGAGCGAGATTCAACGTCATATCGTGAGTCGCGAGATGCTGCGTCCTTTGGGTGCCTGAGCTGGTCTGCGCGGGGAAATGAACTGATGGGGAGGTTGGGGCGTTTACTGGCACCACAGTCGGTGGCCATGGTCGGTGGGCGTCCCGCTGAGTTGGCTATTGAGCAGTGCCGACGTCTGGGTTTCGAAGGCGAATTGTGGGCCGTGCACCCGACTCGGACGGATCTGGCAGGGGTGGCCTGCGTGCCAACTGTAAATGATCTGCCCGGTGTCCCAGACGCAGCTCTGGTGGCCGTGAATCGTCATGCCGCGATCGACGTAGTTGGTCGACTGGCGTCTGTTGGTGCTGGTGCCGCAGTCTGTTACGCATCGGGATTTGCTGAGGCCGGACCTGAAGGAGAAGTTCTCCAGAATGCCCTAACGGCCGCAGCCGCTGGCATGCCACTGGTGGGCCCCAACTGTTACGGGACGGTGTCGGCTACGGCAGGTGTCGCTTTATGGCCCGACCAGCAAGGTCTCAACCGGGTAAATCGGGGTGTAGCGCTGGTTACTCAGAGCGGGAACATTGGCTTGGATTTGAGTATGCAGACCCGGCCTATGCCAATCGCCCACCTACTCACACTGGGTAATCAGGCTGACGTAGGTATCGAGGAGTGCCTTGAGACACTGGTGGCCGACCCGGCGGTTACAGCGGTTGGCCTCCATGTGGAGGCCCTCCACGATGTTCCCCGGTTTGTAAGTGCCTGTCAACGTGCCTCAGTTGATGCTGTACCGGTGGTGGTACTCAAGACGGGGTCGTCGAATCGAGGTGCAGAGATTGCCGCGTCGCATACCTCATCGATAGTGGGTATCGACGAGGCATACGAGGCTTTGTTTCAGCAACTAGGGGTGCGGAGAGTCCGGTCTATTCCCGAACTGCTAGACACTCTTCATGTGTTGGACCGCCTTGGAGGCCTTAATGGGAATCGGATCGTCAGCCTCAGTTGCTCAGGAGGCGAAGCGTCAATTGTGGCTGACCGGTGCGACGGTCTAGATCTAGTATTGCCGGCGTTTGAGCCCATGCAGGTGAAACAGATTCGAAGCGCTCTGGGTGATGGTGAAAAAGTTGAAATGGTTTCGGTGTCCAATCCATTCGATTATCAAACCTTTATTTGGGGTGACAGAGAGCGTCTGACGGCCACCTTTTCTGCGGCTATTGAGCCCATTGGACATTTGGGTGAGGGTCCAGATGCCGCCATGTTGGTTGTGGATTTTCCGTCCAGCAATTTTGATGACACCAGTTGGTGGCCTGCGCTGGAGGCCTTCGGTGCTGCATCAGTGATTACTGGTACGCCTGGGGTCGTGGCGGCCTCAATGGCTGAGAATCTGCCGACAGAAGTGGAGTCCGCAGCAGTCGACCTCGGCTTGGTTCCGGTGCGGGGTATTGACGAGGCGCTCTTGGGCTTGGAGGCTGCCGCGTGGTGGGGTCGTCGGATTGATGTGCTGGGGCCAACCCCGGTTGGACCAACAAGTTCGGCCTGTCGAATTCTGAGTGAAAGTGAAGCGAAGGCCGTGTTGGCCGACCACGGGGTGCCCATTCCATACGGTGAAGTAGTGCCGGTCGACTGTGCTGGGGAAGTGACTGAACGGATAAGTGGACCGGTGGTAGTCAAAGCTGTTGGTGTGGCCCACAAGACCGAGGTCGGTGGGGTAGCCGTCGGATTGATTGGCGCTGAGGATGTCACTCGGGCTGCCCGACAAATGTTTGCGACTACGGGCAGTAAACAGGTGCTGGTCGAGGCGCAGGTGGTTGATCCGGAGGCTGGCAGGCTGGTCGAGTTGCTAGTCGCTGTGCGTCGGGCCGCCCCTGTCGGTTGGCTTCTCACCATTGGGGCTGGAGGCGCTCTAGTTGAGTTGTTGCGCGACACCCAGAATCTGTTGCTCCCTGTGACCGACGATGCCATACGGGTTGCGCTCCAGGCATTGGCCGTTGGCCAGTTGCTGGACGGCCATCGCGGAAGTCCTGGTGTGGACCTTGATGCCTTAGTGGTCGTCATCCAGCAAATTGCGGAGCTGGCCACGGTGGTAGCGGGCGTGGTGGAACTGGAGGTCAACCCGGTGCTCGTCGGACCGGGGGGTGCCACAGTGGTCGACGCGCTTATAGAGATTGAGATTTACGGAGAGGAACAGTGAGCGAAGAACCAAGGAGTGAAGGGCCCACAGTTCGGACAACGGTGGATGGTCCGATCCTAGAGGTGGTGTTAGACCGTCCGAAGGCCAACGCCATTGACGCAGCGACCAGTCAGGAACTCAGTCGGGTGTTCGCTGGTTTTCGGGATGATCCGGCTCTACGGGTGGCGGTGTTCACAGGGGCTGGCGAACGATTTTTTTCGGCTGGCTGGGACCTTGCTGCAGCCGTTGGGGGAGAGGCGTTCGAGGCTGACTATGGCGAGGGTGGGTTTGGTGGGTTCTGCGAATTGCCGGGACGGTATAAGCCAGTTGTTTGTGCGGTGAACGGCATGGCGGTGGGTGGGGGATTCGAGATCGCCATGGCTGCTGAGTTCGTAGTGGCTGCGGAACACGCCACTTTCTTTCTACCGGAGACCGCTTTGGGAATTATTCCAGACGCTGGTGCTATCCGGCTGCCCCGGATCCTGCCGGCTGTAGTAGCCAACGAAGTGCTTTATGGTGGACGTCGGTTGGACGCCGATGAGGCCGAACGGTGGGGTTTAGTGAACCAGGTAGTGGCGTCTCATGACTTGCTAACTGTGGCTCATGATCTTGCGAGACGGATTGCTACCGCAGCCCCATTGGCGGTGGAAGCGGTGATGGCTATCGGCCAAGTCAGTTGCCATCGGTCGGTTGGAGATGCATTTGCCTACCTGCGGTCCGGTGAATTGGAAGCTTACGAACGGATGCTGGCTTCTGCTGATGCACTTGAAGGACCACTAGCCTTCACCGAAAATCGCAATCCCCACTGGGAGGGATGTTAGTTTCCTATTGGGAAAGTCCGGTCTTGGTCAAAGTGCGCTAGTTTTTGAGATTGTTGGGACCTGCTTTAGAGGACTCCAAATCACACCGGTCCGAGATGGCCGGATACTTACCAGCGACAGGGAAACACATGAGTAAGCGCTTGACTACCCCGATGGTTCGCGATGGTGGTGCTCTTCGTGAGTCCACCTGGGCGGAAGCCTTGCAGCGGGCTGCTGTTGGGTTCAGCGATGCGGTCGATACTCACGGCCCGACGTCGTTCGGAATGTTCAGTTGTTCTAAGACCACCAATGAGGTGAACTACGCCGCCCAGCGATTCGCTCGCCGGGTTATCGGCTCAAATAATATTGATAGTTGTAATCGAACTTGACACGCTCCCAGCGTCGTCGGTCTGGCGACGGTCTTTGGAGCGGGTGGTGGCACTTCTTCCTATGAAGAGATTGAGGAGGCGGACGTCATCATCATGTGGGGGTCTAATGCGCGTAATGCGCATCCAATCTTCTTTCATCACGCCCTCCGTGGTGTCAACAATGGTGCCCGTATGTGGACTGTGGACCCTCGGCGTACCGGGACGGCCAAGTTTGCTGACCACTGGCTAGGACTCAATGTCGGCTCCGATATAGCGCTCGCTAATGGCGTAGCACGTGAAATTGTTGCCTCTGGCCTGCAGAATGAGGAGTTCATTGAGAACTCCACCACCGGTTACGAGGATTTCGTGGCTTTTGTCGAACCGTGGACACTCGAGCGCACATCAGAGGTAACCGGTGTGCCCGTTGGAGCCATCCGTGAGTTAGCTCATGCCTACGCGACGGCTGGTAAAGCCCAGATCTGCTGGACATTGGGGATAACCGAGCACCACACCGGGGTTGACAATGTTCAGTCGTTATGCAACTTGTCCTTGCTCACCGGTCACGTTGGACGCTGGGGCTCGGGCCTGGTGCCGCTTCGTGGACAAAACAATGTGCAGGGTGGGGGCGATATGGGTGCACTCCCTAACAAGTTGACTGGGTTTCAAGATGTCGAGGACAACGAAGTTCGGGCGAAATTCGAGGCTGCTTGGGACTGCACCATTCCACCGATCAACGGCTGGAACCTCACCCAAATGTTTGAGGCCATGGGAAGGGGCGAGATTAGGGCTGTTTATTGCATCGGCGAGAACCCGGTGGACTCTGAGGCCGATGCCACCCATGCTCGGGCCATGCTCGAGGGTCTCGACACACTGGTTGTCCAAGACGTATTTATGACCCGGACTGCCGAGCTGGCCGACGTAGTGTTCCCTGCTGCGCTTGGGTGGGCTGAGTCTGATGGCACAGCCACCAACAGTGAGCGTCGGGTTCAGCGGGTACGCGCCGCTGTCCCACCACCTGGGCAAGCCCGCCAAGAGGTTGACATCATTAACGACTTAGCGGCAGCAATGGGAGATGATGACTGGGGTCAGCCCACACCAGAGGAACTCTGGGACGAGCTACGGACGGTGTCACCAATGCACGGCGGGATGTCTTGGGCCCGACTTGAGGCTGAGGGGGGTATTCAGTGGCCGTGTCCGACTGAAGACCATCCAGGTAGCCAGTTCTTGCATGGCCGACTTTGGGAGCGACCTGTTCAAGGCCGGCCGGCTCCGTTTTCATGTGTGGAAGATCGTCCACCGCTAGACGTACTAACGGACGAGTTTCCGTTGCGTCTCACTACGGTGCGAGCACTGGACTCCTACAACACCGGTGTTCAGACCGAACATTATTCATCGCCCATCCGGACGGGTGAAGCGTTGTCAATCTCGACAGTCGACGCCGTGGCTCTTGGTGTGGTGGATGGTGAGCGGGTCAACGTTTCGTCACGACGTGGATCGATCACCATGACTGTGGAGGTCGAGGAGCATCTGGCCGTTGGCCTGTGTCACACAACGTTCCACTTTCCTGAGACCACCGACATCAACCAGATAACTAGTGATGCCGTAGACCCCAAGTCTGGCACTGCGGAGTTTAAGGCGGCAGCCATCCGGATCGATCGACTGCCGGTTGCTGCAGGGCAACCTGTGTCTGTGAGCCACAGTGCCTGACCTGTACTTCGGAGCGGCTGATGAGGCCACGGCGGGAGAGCGGACTGCGGTAGCGGAAGCTATTTCTGGTTTTGGCCCGGTAGTTATCCGAGAATCGGAACGCCTAGTTCATGCTGGTCGGAGCCGAACTAGAGAACGGCGTCACCTTTTGCTGCCGGTCCTGCATTCGCTGCAGCGGGCTTCGGGTTGGATAAGTCCGGGTGGGCTTGACCATGCATGTGCGGAACTTGAGGTGCCGCCTGCAGAGGCCTACGGGGTGGCGACCTTTTATCACCTGTTCACCCACGAACCACCGACCAGTGCTGACACAGTTCATGTGTGCGACGACGTGGCGTGTCGTTTGTTTGGCTCAGGCAAATTGATTAAGGACCTGCGTGATAATGGTCACCACGTGAAGGCCAGCCCGTGTTTGGGTCAATGTGAGCGGGGCCCAGCAGTCTTAGTTCAGCGCACCGCCGGGTCTGATCTGACAGTGACCGCAGTTGATGGCGGATCCTCTACTACTACTCTCGCTGCAAGCGAAGTTGCGGTTGCTATTGACGGTGCCAACTCGACGCCATCGGTCACTCTCTCCCAAGCTGGATCCGACCAGCTGCGGTTGTTGGCCCGGGTCGGTGTGGTTGATCCATCCAGTCTTGTGGACTACCGAGCCCACGGTGGCTATGAGGCGCTAGCGGCCTCTCTAACTATGGGACCTGATCGGGTTATCGATGAGATCACCGCAGCGGGCCTGTCGGGGCGCGGTGGTGCGGCATTTCCCACCGGTGTGAAATGGCGTGGAGTAGCCGATCAAGAGGGTCGTCCCCACCATCTGGTGTGCAACGCTGACGAGTCGGAACCTGGGACCTTTAAGGACAGGGTTGTAATGGAAGGTGATCCGTTCTCAGTTATTGAGGCCATGACAGTGGCCGGCATTGCCGTTGGAGCCGAGCAGGGGTGGCTCTACATTCGCGGTGAGTACCCAGTCGCTGCTGCCCGGCTGACGCATGCCATCAGCGAGGCTTACGCTGCGGGCCTCTTGGGCGCTGATGTGGCCAGTTCGGGTAAACGTTTTGAAATCCATCTACGTAGTGGGGCTGGGGCCTATATATGCGGTGAGGAAACGTCACTGTTTAACTCCATTGAAGGGTTTCGCGGAGAGCCCCGGAATAAACCACCATTCCCCACTACTCATGGCTTGTTTGGTGAACCGACGGCCATCAACAACGTGGAAACCCTTATCAATGTCCTGCCTATAGTCGTCATGGGCGGATCGGCCTATGCCGCCGCAGGAACAGACCGTTCACCGGGAACCAAGTTGTTCTGCCTCAGTGGTCGGGTGGTCCAGCCCGGCACCTACGAGGTGGAGTTTGGTGCCACGCTGAGGGAAATAATTGATCTCGCTGGCGGGGTGCCTGACGGCCGGGAGTTGCGCGCTGTGATGCTGGGTGGCGCGGCCGGCAGTTTTGTTGGTCCAGAATCATTGGACCTACCGCTGACTCTCGAGGACACCCGAGCTGCCGGGGTTTCGCTGGGATCGGGCGTGATCATGGTGTTCGATCAGGATGACGACATGGTTGACTCGGTTCGCCGAATAGCCGAGTTCTTCCGAGATGAATCTTGCGGCCAGTGCGTGCCATGTCGGGTAGGTACGGTCCGCCAGGAGGAAGTTCTGGTGCGTCTCAGTAGTGGGTCGACTATCGATGAGGAGCAAGATCTGCTGCAGGACCTAGCGACCGTCATGAAGGACGCCTCCATCTGTGGCTTAGGGCAGACTGCGTCCGGGGCCGTGCTGAGCGCTATCGAACTAGGCTTGTTGGCCGGCTCAAAGTCAGGCGATGGAGGGAGCAACTAATGAACGAGACTCCGGTCAGTGTGTCGACCATGGTCGAGTTCACGCTTGATGATGAGGTCGTGAAGGTTCCCGACGGGTCGACAATTCTTGATGCCTGTCGGCGTGAAGGCATTGAAACTCCTACGCTTTGTTGGGCTGAGAACCTCACCCCGGTCAACGTTTGTCGTGTTTGCGTGGTGGAGGTCGAGGGCTCCCGTGTGTTAGTGCCGTCCTGTTCACGCGCTGTTGAGGAGGGCATGGTCGTTGCGACTGATAGCGAACGGGTTCGAACTAGTCGTCGCATGGTCTACGAGTTGTTGGCTTCATCCGTAGAGATGGATCGAGCTGATCCCGAGGTGCACGCATGGATGGAGCACTATGGCGCCCGGCCCGAGCGGATGGGTGACCGATCTGAGATCGCTACTGTGGCCCAGCCGGTAAAGGTTCAGGATGATCTATATGTACGGGACTATGAGCGTTGCATCCTCTGCTACAAGTGCGTGGAGGCGTGCGGCGATGATGCCCAGCACACCTACGCTATTGCTACGGCTGGGCGCGGTTTCGGCGCCCACATTTCGACGGAGCATGACGTGTCCCTGCCCGACTCGGCTTGTGTGTACTGCGGCAACTGCATTGGGGTGTGTCCGACTGGAGCATTAGCCTTCAAGACCGAACATGACATGCGCGAGGCGGGAACTTGGGATGAGTCGAGCCAGTCCGTTACGACAACGGTTTGCCCGTTTTGCGGTGTTGGCTGCAACTTGGAGTTGCATACTCAGGACGAACGGATCGTGAAGGTCACTTCACCTGCCGACCACTCAGTGACCCACGGACACCTGTGCATAAAAGGTCGCTTCGGTTGGCAGCACGCTCACGCATAAGCCAAGTGGTTAGGTCGATGCTCTGACGAGCACGATCACCCAGCCACCGATTCCTGCCCCGGGTAGGTGGTCGCCATGCTCTTGGAACGCTATTTCTGCTACCCCTTCGGTTTCAATTGCGTGAAGTTCAGCAGCAAGCGTTCCTAGTTCCCAGAAGTGGTCATTCAAGCCGATGACCACGGCGCTATCAGGGCGCACTACCCGCAGAATTTTCCGAAGCGCCGAAGGTTGAATGTGTCCAAAGCTGAAGACCCCGACTGCCGCTGCAGCGTCGTAGGTCTCGTCGGCGGTGCCCAGACCTTCATTGAGGTCGGCTATGAACAGTCTTTGGTAAATGTCAGTTTCTGCTGCCCGTTTCAACATTGATGGTGAGAAGTCGCAGCCATCCTGATTGATGAACCCCGCATCGCGGAGCGCTATACCGGAAAGTCCGGTGCCGCAGCCGACATCGAGGACATGGCCTCCGAACACCCCACCTCGAGATCCGGTTACTTCTGCTAGAGCTGCCGCGCAGCGTGTCGGTTGCGCGTACCCCAAGTCCTCATTGATCTCTCTGTCGTAGGTGTCGGCCCACGTTTCGTAATGAGTAAGCGTTTCGGCGCCGCTCGCCAGTTCGTATGAGTGACCCAGCAGGCCGTTCACTGGTTCGGTGCCGTCTATCACCTATTCGACTCTAGGTAGAACTAGGTGGGGATTTCCAACTATTCCCAAAATAGACAAGACAAAGTGTCCCGAATCATCGTGTGACGAAAACATTACTGTTTTTGGTTTTTTAAGCATCGATGTGACAAGTGTCTCGCTAATCCGTACCCTTTCTCAGTGGTGGTCGTAGGGACCGCCGGCCCATTGCCTCGAATGCTGGCGCTGGACCATTCAATATTTGGAGGGAAATAAACATGTTTCGACGTGTGCGCGGATTGGTCGCGCTCCTGCTTGGCCTGGCTTTGATTGCCAGTGCTTGTGGGTCAGATGGTGGAGACGATGGTTCTTCGTCGAGTGGTAGTTCGAGTGGTAGTTCTGCGTCGGCGACGACTGCTGCGCCGGCGACGACTGCGGCTCCGGCGACGACTGCGGCTCCGGCTCAAGAAGAGGTCGGCACGGTAGAGGATCATTTGGGTGATGGAAGCCTGGGTGTGGTTCGTGTTGGTGATGGTGAGGAGATCCAGATTCGTTCGTTGAACGCCATTAGTGGCGATGTGGCGTTCTTGGGTGTCCCAAACCAGCGTGGTGTCGAGTTGGCGATTGCT
>JAQWTI010000025.1 GCA_029242745.1 Acidimicrobiales bacterium
GTTGTAGGTGTGAACGACGACAGTTACGACCCCAACAAGCATCATGTGGTATCTAACGCCTCTTGTACCACCAACTGCTTCGTGCCCATGATCAAGGTCTTGGATGACGCTTTTGGAGTCGAGAAGGGTTTCATGACTACGACGCATGCCTATACGGGCGACCAGAGCCTGGTCGACGGTCCCCACAGCGATCTTCGGCGAGCCCGTGGTGCAGCGATCAATATCGTGCCCACTTCCACAGGTGCGGCTCGCGCTACTAGTTTGGTCATGCCCAAGATGAAGGGGAGGCTGGACGGTATTTCGCTGCGGGTACCAATTCCCGACGGCTCGATTACAGACTTTGTGGGAACACTCAAAAAGAATGCCACCGTTGAGCAAGTCAACTCGGCGTATGCGGCAGCAGCGAAAGCTGGCGGTCTTTCCAAGGTCCTTGATTACAGTGAAGATCCACTGGTATCGGCAGACATCGTGGGCCGCTCCGCCTCGTGCACAATCGACGCCGGACTCACGATGTCCATTGGAAACATGGTCAAGGTCTGCGGTTGGTACGACAACGAGATGGGGTATTCAACTCGGCTGGTCGACCTGACCAAAAGTGTGGGAACTCGACGCTCCAAGAAGGTCCGAGTGAAGAAGGTCGCCACGCGGAAGTAGTGCCAGAACGAGTTTCTCTACGGTTAGAAATTTGAGATATGGAGCTACCTGAGCTGGAGGACCTTGGCGACTTGCAGGGTCGCAGCGTGTTGGTGCGCTGTGATTTCAATGTGCCGCAGGTTGCAGGCATCGTTACCGACGATCTGCGTATTAGGGCGGCATTGCCGACCCTGCACTACTTGGTCGATGCAGGTGCACATGTTACGGCATGTTCGCATTTAGGTCGTCCCAAAGGTCGACCTGACCCGGCGTACGCCATGGATTCTCTCCGAGCCCGGCTGGCGGAACTTGCTCCAGGGGTGGATCTCCTCGAAAATCTTCGATTCGACCCAGGCGAGCTCAACGATGATCCACAATTTGTTGAACGTCTCATCGAAGGGCAAGACGCGTACGTCAACGATGCGTTCGGGGCGTCTCACCGTGCCCACGCTTCGGTGGTCGGACCACCTAGATATCTTCCGTCTGCGGCGGGGCGCTTACTGGTTCGCGAGGTTGAGGTGTTGAGTGGTTTGCGCACGTCTGCCCGTCGACCATTTATAGGGATCATGGGTGGCGCCAAGGTCAGTGACAAACTTGGAGTCATTGGAGCACTCCTTGATGTGGTTGACGAGCTCATTGTGGGTGGCGGAATGTGCTTCACCTTTTTAGCCGCCATGGGAGCCAACGTTGGATCATCGCTCCTCGAAGAGGACATGATTCCGACGTGCGCTCGGCTTCTGGATTCAGGTGCCCCTATTCGGTTACCCATCGATATAACGGCTCTTGGGCCGGGTGGGCGCATCGGAGACCCTTCGGCTGGTGGAGAGGTACGGCAAGTTGGTACTTCAATGCCAGACGGCTGGATGGGCTTAGATATTGGTCCGGGTTCGGCTGTGGAATTCTGCGATCTGATCAGTGAAGCCCGCACGGTGCTTTGGAATGGCCCGATGGGCGTCTTCGAAGATAATCGTTTCAGCGCCGGCACCAGAACGGTGGCTGCAGCGGTCGCTGATTGCAGGGGCTTCACCGTGGTGGGTGGAGGTGACAGCGCTGCAGCAGCCCGCCAGTTCGGAGTAGATGACCAGATGAACCATGTGTCTACCGGTGGTGGTGCAGCGTTGGAGTTAATCGAACAGGGTGACCTGCCGGGCCTAGCGGCTCTGCGGGGCGGACACTAACGAGTAAGGAAACAGAACATGGCAGAGCGCAGACCTCTGATAAGTGGCAACTGGAAGATGCACCACAATCATTTTGAGGCCATTCAGGCCGTGCAGAAGTTGTCGTACGTGCTGTCGTCTAACGATCACGATGCGGTGGAGGTGTCGATTCACCCACCATTTACCGATATTCGATCGGTCCAGACGGTAATTGAGTCCGACGGGATTCCGATCACTCTCGGGGCCCAGCACTGCCACTGGGAGGACAGCGGGGCATTCACTGGGGAGATTTCCCCTGGAATGCTGGCCAAACTCAACGTGTCGCTGGTGATCGTGGGCCACTCAGAGCGGCGTGAGTTGTTCGGTGAGACAGATAAGGAAGTGAACCGTAAGGCCACCGCCGTGTTGGCTAGTGGTATGACACCGATCGTGTGTTGCGGTGAGACGCTAGAGCAGAGAGAGGGGGGACAGGCGGCGGAAAAGGTAACCCGCCAGATCTTGGAAGGCTTGGCCGGACTAAAGGCTGAGCAGGTGGCTGGCCTTGTGTTGGCGTATGAGCCCATCTGGGCTATTGGTACAGGGAAGACGGCGACACCAGAAGATGCTCAGGAAATGTGTGCAACGGTTCGGCACGCTGTGCATTCAAAATGGGGTGCAGAGGCATCTGAGGGAGTGCGAATTCAGTACGGAGGGTCAGTTAAGCCGGTCAACGCACCGGATCTGATGCGACAACCAGATATTGATGGGGCATTGGTCGGCGGAGCGTCGCTTGATCCTGACGAGTTTGCGAGGATTATTGCGTATCGGCTAGTTGGCTGAGGGTTGTCATTAGTTTTCGTGTCGTCCGATCGTAGATCCAGCCCGGGTATCCTCACGGTGTGTTCGTGTTGGTTGCAATCTTGCAGGCTCTATCAGGCCTTGGTCTCATCTTCCTCGTCTTACTCCACAGTGGAAAGGGGGGCGGATTGTCCGACATGTTCGGCGGCGGTATTGGTGCACAGACCGCTGGATCGACAGTGGTAGAGCAGAACCTCGATCGGATTACGGTATTGACAGCTCTGCTTTTTGCTTTTACTACGATCGCCCTTGGTCTACTTTTCTAGGATTCTGACTACCGCCTGACCTGAGTTGCGTGTGCGGGGGAAGGGTAGATTGAGCCCGTTCGGGACTACCGAACACCACGTCGGAGTGGCGGAATTGGCAGACGCGCCAGCTTAAGGAGCTGGTGCCCGAAAGGGTGTGGGGGTTCAAGTCCCCCCTCCGACACCACGAGAACCCCTATTTGGTGGGGGTTTTTGGCGCGTTTGGAGCCGGTTTGGAAGGGATTTGGAAGGAAAACATCCTTCGATCCGTTCCACTGAACCTTCATCTCTGGGAGGGGAGAGGGACCAAACCGAACCCCTTTCCCTAGCGGGGGGTATGTATATAACTGCAGGTCAGACTGGGAAAAGTAGTCGCGAAATCC
>JAQWTI010000026.1 GCA_029242745.1 Acidimicrobiales bacterium
TGGGAATACGGGTTGATGACCCTGAGGAGGTTGACGGGGCGATCGTGAAGGCCAACGAGGTCGATGACCGACCGGTGGTAATTGACTTTCGGGTGGCGGCTGCTGAAAAGGTTTTCCCGATGGTTCCGTCGGGTGCTACCAATTCTGAGTTGATAGTTCCCGAGTTTCAGCGAGGGCAATCCCGGTGAACATCCATGAACCAGAACGTCGTTATCACACGCTCGTGGTCACTGTTGAGAATAAGTCGGGTGTCCTAGCCCGAGTGGCTTCGCTCTTCGCTCGTCGGGCTTTCAATATCGAGTCGCTTGCCGTAGCTCCAACTGATGACGATGAGTTGAGTCGGATCACCGTGGTGGTTGATTTGGAGTCAGCTCCGCTGGATCAGATCATCAAACAGCTCGACAAGTTGGTCAATGTGGTTGAGATCCGCGAACTGGCCCCTGGTCATGCGGTAGAGCGCGAGTTGATGCTGGTCACAGTGACCGCTGAACCAGATCGCCGCGACGAGATTGTCGAACAGTTGGACCGAGCGGGTGGAAAGGTCCTCAGTCTGGGTACCGATCGTATGATGCTTTCCATAGTTGGACCCCCGCGTCGAATCGATGAATTCGAGGATTTACTCCGACCGTACGGAATTCTGGAGTTACAACGCACGGGTCGGGTGGCTTTAGCCAGCCTTGACGACGCTCTCGACTGATTTGTTTTTGACTTACAAGACCGATCCGGCCGTCCGGCCGGCCGACACCAAGCTAGGAGAATCCAGTGGCCAACATCTACTACGAGAAGGACGTCGACCGTTCTGCAATAGCAGATCGCAAGGTGGCCATCCTCGGTTATGGCTCTCAAGGCCACGCGCACGCTCTGAATCTCAAGGAGTCGGGGATCGATGTGTGTGTTGGTTTGCGTGACGGCTCAGCTTCTGCTTCGAAGGCTGGTGAAGCTGGCTTAGCCGTGAAGTCGCTGTCGGATGCCTCGGCTTGGGCCGACGTAATCATGGTGCTACTGCCTGATACCGACCAAGCCGCTGTCTATCAAGAGAACATCGCCCCGAATCTGAATGCTGGAGATGCACTGGCCTTCGCCCATGGTTTCAACATTCGGTTTGATCTGATCAACCCTCCGTCCGATGTGGACGTGATCATGGTCGCTCCCAAGGGTCCTGGTCACCTAGTGCGCAGGACCTTCGAGGAGGGTGGCGGAGTACCATGTTTGATCGCCATAGAGCAGGATCCGTCGGGTGGCGCCAAGGCTCTAGCATTGGCCTACGCTGATGGCATTGGGGGTGCTCGGGCTGGGGTCATTGAGACCACATTCACCGAGGAGTGTGAAACAGACCTTTTTGGCGAACAGGTTGTTTTGTGTGGTGGCATGACCGAGTTGGTTCGCAGCGCCTTTGACACTCTTGTTGATGCTGGCTATCAGCCTGAAATCGCCTACTTCGAGTGTCTTCACGAGTTGAAGTTGATCGTGGACCTCATGTACGAACAAGGCATTGGTGGTATGCGGTATTCGGTGTCAGACACCGCTGAGTACGGCGACTTGTCGCGTGGGCCTCGGGTTATTAACGACGACGTGCGCGCCACCATGAAACGGATCCTTGATGAGATCCAAACCGGCGCGTTTGCCGAGGAGTGGGTTGCTGAGGCACATGGTGGTCGTGAGAACTTCTACCGGCTCGAAGGCGAGGGTCGCGAGCACCGCATCGAGAAGGTGGGTGCAGAACTGAGGGCCATGATGCCGTGGATCAGTGCTGGCAAGGTCTCAGTTCAGGAAGCCTCTGGAGGCCAGGGGTAGTGTGACGGAGCGATTGGACTAGTTGGCCTACCGCGTCACCTAGAGGCGTTTTTGGTTGAGTCAGTTCAAGTACGACGTCGAAGTGGTTGCGTCCAGCGATCTCTAGCAGAGAGACCGTTGTGCCGGCTTCGGCAAGATGCTCGGCGAACGCGTCGGACTGCGCCTTGAACTCTGAGGTCTCGTCGGCACCATAGGCAATGAGTGTCGATGGGAATCCGGCAACTTCCAGCTTGAGAGGACTGTTCCTTCGGGACACTTCTTGGTCCAGACCGAGTCGGTCGTTCACCGAGGTGCCGATTAATGGTTCCAATTCGAAGATTCCTGATACCAGTACTAGGCCCGCGATGTCGGTCCTAGTGTCACCTCGGTTGGTGGCCACCATGGCCGCAAGGTGCGCACCGGCTGAACTGCCAGTGAGGATCAGTCGGGATGCGTCGAATCCCAGTGCTTCGGCCTGAGCCACCAGTGTGGATACCGCCAGACAGCACTCACCGACGATCTGGTCGAGGGACGCCTCTGGTGCGAGGGTGTGGTCTATGGCTGCGAAGCCCCATCCCCGTTCGAGGCAGGATTGCGACGGAAAGAGCGAGTCTGAACTGGTGAGCTCCTGCCAGTACCCGCCATGGATAAACACTAGGAGCGGGACTGGTTGGTCAGTGGCTGGGACTGCGACATTAATGTTTTGGGAGTCGGTGTCTCCATATGGAACAACGTGGATTGATACTCCCGACTGCTCGGTTAGTCGGCACCAAGCCTCCTCGCTGGTTCGCCGATACTTGGTAACGAATGGTTGGTAGTCGCCGTCTTGAAGGCATGAACTTGGCGAGTATTCGCGCTCCCGCTCAACATCTGTCATCGACGGCCAGCGCAGGGTCATTTGGGTAGACCAGATATTCGGGTATGAGGAGGGAGGTCTAGGCGTTGACAGTGCATTTATATGAATATATTCTTTAACTGATGACACTGCACCGGTCACCTTTTTTGGAGCGTTATCTTCCCTACCTCCTTCGGAAGGCCGACCAGACGTTGTCGGCGCCGTTTTACGCGGTCCTCACTCGTTTAGGTGTCGCTCGATCTGATTGGCGGGTTCTCGCCGTCCTCCAAGAACTCGGACAACTCCGAGTTGCCGAGTTGGCTACTGCCGCGCTGAGCCCCCAGCCAACGGTGACCCATGCCCTGCATCGGCTCGAGAAAAGGGGACTGGTCTTGAGGACAGTCAGTACCGAGGACCGGCGCGAGCGGGTCGTTTCTCTCACACCCGATGGCCTATCGCTGACGGCCATGCTTATTGCCGAGGCTGTGCGTCTCGAAGCAGAGGCGCTGGCAGGCGTCGGTGATCTCACCGAACTGGTCGGTTGGTTGCGGGAGGTCACGGCGTTCCTTGAGTCTGGCGCCCCCACAGTGACGGGTGGAGAGGCCCGGGTCAGGTGAGCCGGTCACGATGGATGAGGTTGCTATGACCGATTATGACCCTGCCCCGAAGGAGCGACGACCATTCAACCTTGGGGCCTGGATTCAGGACCACTGCGAAGATCTCACCCCACCGGTTGCTAATCGACAGATTTGGCGAGAGGCCGACATGATCGTGATGATCGTCGGGGGTGGTAATGAACGCAACGATTTTCATGACGACCCGCGCGAGGAGTTCTTTTACCAGATCAAGGGTGATATGGATCTGATGATCTGGATGGAAGAGGGCACACCGCCATTTCGTATGCCTATTCGCGAGGGTGAGGTCTACCTGCTCCCTTCCGGCGTCCGACACTCTCCACAGCGTCCTGATCTCGATTCAATAGGCCTAGTTGTTGAGTACCAGCGCGATATTGGAGAATTGGATGGGTTCGAGTGGGTCTGTTTCTCATGCGCCCATCTGGTCAGGCGGGTAGAGCTCCAAGTTCAGTCCATCGATGCAGATCTTCCACCACTCTTCGCCGCCTTCAACGCCGACGACAGTATGCGAACTTGCCCCAACTGCGGGGACCTGCATCCTGGGACCAGTGCCCGATTATGAGCTTCCCGTCGCTAGTGGGCGCTGTGGAGCTTGACGCTGCCGAGTTGGATGCTGCCGATCCACTAGCAAATTTGCGCCATGAGTTTGATCTACCCAAAGGGGTCTACCTCATCGGGAATTCGCTTGGTGCACTCCCGAGGGCTGCACGGGACTATGTGGGTGAGGAGTTTGATCGGTGGGCAACACTCGGAGGCGAGGGCCACTTCAGCGGGCAGTTTGCGTGGGAGACCTACCACGAATTGCTCACTCAGCAGTTGGCCGACCTCACAGGAGCGCAGGTTGATGAGGTGGTGGCTATGAACTCGCTCACCGTCAACCTCCATCTGTTGCTGGTCAGTTTTTACCGCCCAACCACCGAACGCCATAAAGTTCTTATCGAGGACCACGCCTTTCCGTCCGACCACTTTGCGGTTGAGTCCCAGATCCGCCAGCGTGGTTTCGACCCCGAGACCTCGTTGGTAAAAGTCGCCTCGCGTCCCGGAGAAGAGACCCTGCGCACGGAAGACCTCCTTGCCGCCATAATTGAGCACGGCGAACAATTGGCGCTTGTGCTTCTGCCCGGCGTGCAGTACTACACGGGCCAGGTTCTACCGATGGCCGAGGTGACCGCAACTGGCCACCGGGTGGGAGCATATGTTGGGTTCGATCTGGCCCATGCTGTCGGCAACATAGAACTTAATCTCCATGATTGGTGTGTCGACTTCGCCGTCTGGTGCTCGTATAAGTACCTCAACGGTGGGCCAGGCGGGGTTGGAGGGGCATTCGTCCACTGCGACTTTGTTGAGAATAGAGATCTTTCAAAGTTTCTTGGATGGTGGGGAGCGGACCCCGCGACCCGGTTCCAGATGGCGACCCAGTTTGAGCCCATCCCCACTGTTGAGTCGTGGCAATTATCGAACGCCCCAATTCTCCCTATGGCAGCGCTGCGGGCTTCACTTGATGTCATCGACCGGGCTGGTGGCATGGGTGCGTTGCGGGAAAAGTCTGAGCGTCAGATCGAGTTCTTCGACCGACGCCTAGCGGAGACCTTCCATGATCGGATTGAGAACATCACACCGAAGGCCATTGGCCAACGCGGCTGCCAGCAGGCGCTAAGAATTGTTGACGGTGTCGGCCCACAAGTGTTTGAGGCTCTCCGGGAAGAACGGGTGTTCTGCGATTGGCGCGAGCCTGATGTCATCCGTGTCGCCCCCGTACCCCTCTACAACTCGTTTGCCGACATTGACCGTTTCGTTGACGTGCTTGACGAGATCATGTGATGAATGGCCCTTTAATCGTGGTCGGTGCTGGTCAGGCGGGCGCACTACTAGCGATCTACCTTGCCCGACAGGGCTATCAGGTGACCGTTTACGACAGTCGGCCCGACCTCCGCAGGACTGATATCGGGGCCGGCCGTTCGATTAACCTCGCATTGGCCACTCGGGGCATTGTTCCGCTCATTGACGTGGGTTTGATCGGGCAGATCGATGACATCACGATTCCAATGCGCGGCCGTATGGTCCACGAGCGCGACAGCCTGACGCCAGTGCTGCAGCCCTACGGCAGCCGGTCCCACGAGGTCATTCACTCCATCTCACGCACTGATTTAAACGCCGTTCTTCTCGATGCTGCCGAGGAAACGGGACGCGTCAGAATTGAGTTCCAAGCTGAACTGGAGTCGGTCGACTTCGACAATTCTGTCCTCCGGTTCGCTGACCGCCGGGTTGAGCCATTCGGAGTCGTGTTCGGTGCCGACGGCGCTGGCTCTCGGGTGCGAAGTTCGATTGCTGCCCGGGGGGCTTGTCAGTTTGAAACCGACTGGCTCGATCATGGATACAAGGAACTAACCCTGCCTCCAGAGTGCGATGGCAGTCACCGGTTGGATCCCAACGCTCTGCACATCTGGCCTCGTGGCGAATTTATGCTAATTGCCCTGGCGAATCCGACAGGTGACTTCACCGTCACTTTGTTCGCTCCGACGGCCACGTTTGAGGCGCTGGTCTCGGTCGACACTGTCTTGGATTTCTTCGCTTCAGAATTCGGCGACTTTGCCGACATGGTTCCAAATCTTGCAGAGCAGTTCATGGCCCATCCAATGGGCCCATTGGGCACCATGAGGGCTAACGGCTGGAGCTATGGGGATCGAGCGGTACTTGTTGGCGACGCAGCTCACGCCATCGTCCCGTTCCATGGCCAGGGAATGAACCTGGCGATGGAGTCAGTCCGGGTGCTCGACCGGCATCTACGCGAGTCGCCCAGAGACATAGCCGGTGCATTTCGTCGCTACGAGTGTGAGCGCAAGCCGGATGCAGATGCTATTGCTGAAATGGCATTGGATAATTATGACGAGATGCGAGCTGGTGTCATTGACCCTGATCACGTGGCCAGACGTTCACTGGCTCTTGAGTTGGAACGCCGCCACCCCAACCATTTAAGCCCCCGTTACAACATGGTGATGTTCACGACGATGCCGTATGCGGAGGCTTTGGATCGTGCGACTCGACAGGCTGCCGTCATAAGCGCGGCTATGAGAGATCCTGAGATTGACATCGACGCTCTAGTTGCCGCCTTGCCCCAACTACCGGCGCTCGATCCGTTGGCCGACCCCAATGCCCTTTCGATCTCATGACACTCCCCACAGAGAATCACGATGGCTTTACCTACGGCAGTTACTTGATGGTGCCTGAGTTGCTTTCGCTGCAGCGTTGCGTGTCGCGTGACCCGGAGACTGGAAGGCCGGAACATGACGAGACCCTCTTCATTGTCATCCACCAGATCTATGAACTGTGGTTCAAGCAATTGCTGCATGAACTTGACTACATCGTGACATTGCTTGATGGAGAGAATGTCAATGGTGCAAGGCACCGCCTTAAGCGAGTCCTGAAGATTCTCAAGACACTGGTCGGTCAGGTTGACGTCCTAGAGACTATGACTCCGGCTGAGTTCTCCAGCTTTCGCTCGTTCTTGGCTAATGCCAGTGGATTCCAGTCGACTCAGTTTCGTGAACTTGAATTCCTTCTAGGGGTCAAAGACCGGGTCCAGGCAGGAGGAGTCCGTGGCGCCGAGGGCGATCGATTGAGGATCCGTTACGAAGCACCCACCCTCTGGGATGCCTTCCTCCACCTCCTGAATCGCGCTGGTTATGACCTGCCGAGCTCTGCCCTCGAACGAGATGTGCGGGGGGGTATAACTGAGGACGAAGATGTCCAGGCCGCCATCGTTGAGTGCTACAAGGATCCCGGCTTCGCTGGCTTATGTGAGACTCTCACTGACCTTGACGAGGGTGTCCAAGAGTGGCGCTATCGACACGTCATGATGGTCCGCCGGACCATTGGGACGAATATGGGCACTGGAGGCTCTGATGGCGCCGCCTATCTTGCTACGACACTCTTCCGCCCGGCTTTCCCAGATCTATGGGCCATCCGTGCCAGTTTCTGATCAATAATCCACCAAACTTGAGAGGCGAAACGCCACCCATGACGACCTATCTGGAGCCTGGGCTCTACATCAACGGTGCCTGGAGGACAACTGGAGCAGACCTGCCGGTTGTTGATCCGGCGACTGAAGCCGTTATCGGACGGGTCCCAATAGCGGGTCCCGTTGACCTCGACGATGCACTGGCTGCAGCGGCATCGGGCTTCGAAGTGTGGCGTCGGACGCCCCCGCGTGATCGGGCCGACCTAATCTGTTCTGCTGCGGCGCTGCTTCGCTCCCGCCGAGACGAGATCGCCCGCTCAATCACACTTGAGCATGGCAAGCCGTTCACTCAGGCACAGGATGAGGTGATCAGGGGCGCCGAATTCTTCGAATGGGATGCCGGTGAGGCGATGCGAACCTACGGCCGAGTGATCCCCAGCGGTCCAGGTGTTAGGCATGTGGTCCATCACCAACCGATTGGCCCAGTAGCCGCATTCTCACCTTGGAACTTTCCGCTGAGTCAGCCTGCCCGCAAGGTAGCTGGCGCACTTGCCTCTGGGTGTTCAATCATCCTCAAGGCCGCCGAGGAAACCCCCGCAGGGGCTGTTCACATCGTCCGAGCATTCCACGATGCCGGGCTGCCGCCAGGTGTGCTTAATCTCATCTTCGGTATTCCGGCCGACATCTCTGAGCATCTCATCGCCAGTGAGGTAATCCGGTTGGTGGCTTTTACCGGCTCGACGTCGGTCGGGCGACATCTCACTGGCCTGGCGTCTGATCACATGACGCCAGTGCTGATGGAGTTGGGTGGGCATGCACCAGTGATTGTTTGCGAGGACACCGATGTTGAGGCGGCGGCAGCTAGTTCGGCGATCCGGTCCATGCGCAACGCCGGCCAGGTGTGCACGTCACCGACCCGCTTCTTCGTCCACCAGGCTGTCTATGAGCAGTTCCTCGATGGCATCACGCGGGGGAGTGCAGCGACCGTGGTGGGAGTCGGCATGGAGCCCGGTGTCGAGATGGGGCCGCTGGCCAACGACCGCCGATTGGCATCGGTGGCCGAGTTGGTAGCTGACGCTTGTGACGCGGGGGGCGTCCTTACTACCGGTGGCCACCGGATTGGTGAAGCGGGTTACTTCTACGAACCTACTGTTCTGGCCGACGTGGGTGACCATGCCCGAATCATGCGAGAGGAACCCTTTGGACCCGTGGCGATAGTAAACCCGGTCGATTCACTCGACACGGCGATAGAACGCGCCAATGCAGTTCCATTCGGCCTCGCCGCTTTTGGTTTCACGAACCGAGCCGACTACGTGGATCGGATGATCGACCGGGTGGAAGCTGGCAACCTTTCGATCAACACGCTTGAGGCGTCTCTCCCTGAGACACCGTTCGGTGGCATGAAATCCAGCGGTTACGGCAGGGAGGGTGGGACGGAGGGTCTTCACCATTATCTCTCGGTGAAGAATGTCTCTCACAGTATCCCCATTGTCTGAAGAGGGCTGGAGCACCAGAAATGGACTACAACAGGAGTGGGGCCAAGGCTTACGCCCGCGAGCACATGAAGGGAATCTGGGCCGCCGCACTGATGCCGTTCACGGTGGACCTGCGGATGGACGAGGACGGCTTTCGCGAGAATGTCAGACATTGGACTGAGGACCTCGGCATTGAGGGCGTGTTCGTTGCTGGAAAGCAGGGTGAGTTCTTTTCCATGACAGTTGGGGAACGCAAGCGGTCGTTCGAACTGGCTGTCCAAGCGACCAAGGGGCGGGGGCACACGATCATGTCCTGCTCGGATCAGAATATGGATGTGGTCCTCGAACTGGCCCGTCATGCCGTCGACGTTGGAGCTGATTACATCGTCGTCCACGCGCCAACGCTCCACTTCCACGCCGCCCAAGACGAGACGCTTCTGGGTTACTACCAGAAGATCGCCAAGCATGTTGACATTGGTATTGCCCTGTGGAGTCACCCCGACAGCGGGTATCTCATGTCGCCGACACTATGTAACCGCCTTGCTGATATCGAGACCGTGGTGGCCATCAAGTACAGCGTGCCTCGTCCGATGTATTCGGAGTTGTCTGCTCTTGCATCAGACCGTATTCACGTGAGTACAGCGTCCGAGGAGGATTGGCTCGAAAATATCCTCGAATTGAATTGGCAGCTCTACCTGTGCTCCTCTCCTCCGTTTCTCCTGCAGACGGCAACTGATCGTCGGATGCATGATTACACCCAGGCGGCGTTCGAGGGCCAGGTTGAGAAGTCTCGGTCTATCAGTGCCAGCCTCGACCCGGTACGGGCCGCCCTGCGGGATACCCGACCACTGGAGAAGCCCCACGCCCACCAGAAATACTGGCAGGAATTGCTTGGTCAGGTTGGCGGTCGCGTGCGAGCGCCGCTTCTCGAGTTGACTGAGGACGAGAAAAGGCTCACCCGAGAGGCGTTTGAGCAATGTGGACTGAAGGTTTGAGGCGAGCACCAATGTCGACGGGTGTAGCCCTTCGCGTGGCTTTCGTGGGTTGGGGTGCAATGGCCCGGGAGACATTTCGGCTCATTGATGATGCTTTGATTGAGGTCGTGGCCGTCGCCATCCGGCCCGGCTCGGAGTGGCCTCGAGGCTTGCCCTCAGAGGCCTGTGTCATCACCGAGCCGCATGAGCTTGCATTGACGATGCCGGACGTCGTAGCCGAGACAGCCAGTCATGAGAGCGTTGGTCCATGGGGGCGCGCCGCCCTCGGTGCGGGTGCTGATTTTGTCGTATCGTCTGTGGCCGCCTTCGCTGACAAAGCACTACTCGAGGAGTTGCAGGTCATGGCTGCCCATCACCGGGCCCAAATCCAGATCCAGCCTGGGGCTCTGGGCGGTGTCGAGGCACTCGCCGCCGCAAGTGCCATGGGCATTGAGGAAGTCGAGCACCGAATTACCAAGCCACCCAGTGCGTGGCTCGGTACCCCGGCCGAAGAGCGTTGCGCCTTGGATTCCCTCAACGAGCCACAGACCTTCTTTACAGGGACAGCCGCTGACGCCGCGTCACGCTTTCCCAAGAATGCCAACGTGGCAATGACTACGGCCCTGGCTGGTATCGGTCCGGAGCGCACCCGGGTCACGCTCGTCGCCGATCCTAAGGCCACCGGGAACCGGCACGAGATTACGGCTCTAGGTGATTTCGGTAAACTTGACGTCCTAGTCAGCAGCCACCCGCTGTCGGAGAACCCGAAGACCTCGGCAATGGCGGCGCTCAACTTGGCCCGTTGCCTCCGCAACCGAGCTCGGCCATTGATTGTGTGACGGCGGCCCACCTGTGGTTTAGTTGAGGCGCTGAACGACCATCGCCATTCCTTGGCCGCCACCAACGCACATGGACTCGACACCGAATTCTTTGTCGGTGTCTTCAAGGCTATTGAGCATTGTGGTCATAATGCGGGCGCCGGTCATGCCAAACGGATGTCCTAGGGCTATGGCTCCGCCATTCACGTTCAGTTTGTCTAAATCGATGCCGACCTCTTCAGCGGACGGCAGTACCTGGGCGGCGAAAGCCTCGTTGATCTCGAATAGATCAATGTCGTTAGCAGACATGCTGGCGCGGCCCAGAGCTTGGCGTATGGCTTCTATCGGGCCGAGCCCCATGATCTCAGGGCTCAGTGCCGATACACCGGTTGACACGATGCGGGCTAGTGGCTTGATTCCAAGTTCGGCGGCCCGGGTGTCGCTCATGACTACCACGGCTGCTGCACCATCGTTGAGTGGGCAGGCGTTGCCAGCAGTCACAGTGCCGTCGGAACGGAAAACTGGTGACAACTGGGATACTTTTTCATATGTGGTACCAGCACGGATGCCTTCGTCGGCACTAAACACTGATCCGTCAGGCAGCGTGTAGGGCGTAATCTCACGCTCGAAGAATCCACGATTTTGAGCTGCTTCGGCGCGGTTCTGAGAGCGTACGGCCCACTCGTCCTGAGCCTGACGGGACACACCCTTGTAATCTGCCACGTTCTCGGCGGTCTGGCCCATAGCGATGTAGATGTCGGGAAGGCCCACGGGTTCACCCCAAGCGCTCGTGTCCTCACCGCTACGACGAGCAGTCCGGGCCTCAGCGTCTGCAAAACGAGGGTTGTGGGGGCCGGTGTCGGCAGCACCGAACTGGAAGCGACTCACGCATTCCACGCCACCAGAGACGAAGGCTTCGCCCTCGTCGGCCCGGATCGCATGGGCGGCCATGCGAATGGTCTGCAGCGAAGAGGAGCAATACCGGTTGACGGTGGTGCCTGGGGCGTCCAGACCGGCAAGCAGGCCAGCCACCCGACCTAGGTTGTAGCCCTGTTCACCACCTGGTTGAGCGGTGCCCCAGATCACGTCCTCAATATGGTTGCGGGGTAGATCGGGCACTTTGCTCAGGACGTCGTCAATAATGAAGGCGGACAGATCATCGGGGCGGGCCTCAACGAGACCTCCCTTTCCAGCTCGCCCGATGGCGGTTCGGCTAGTGGCGACAATGACTGCTTCAGCCATGAGAGTGGGCTCCTGCTCAATGGGGATTGGGTTCTGGCGTTTGCCGGCCAGTGGCTCGATTCTACCGAAGTGCATCCGACCGGCCTCTGTTCGGTTCGCCTACCGGAACGTCAGCGCAAACAGCGCCTCAGATTCGACGAACCAGTGTGAGACCGTCGCCTATCGACAGCATGACCACTTCGACGCGTTCGTCGGCGACGACCCGGTCATTGAGGGTCCGAAGGGCAATGGTGTCATGGTCATCTGCCGTGGGGTCGAGCACTTTCCCGCTCCAGAGAACGTTGTCGATGGCTAATAGGCCGTGGGGCGACAGGCGGGGGACTAACTCTTCGTAGTAGGCGAGGTAGCCGGTTTTGTCGGCATCAATGAACGCGAAGTCGACTGCAGTGTGATCTGGGAGCGAACGCAGGGTATTGATGGCAGGTCCAATGACGAGGTCTATGCGGTCGTCGACGCCGGCATCTTCCCAGTGCTGACGGGCTATGGCCGTCCACTCATCTGACACGTCACAGCACAGTAAGCGACCACCGGTTGGTAGGGCCCGAGCGATAGCCAACGAGGACGATCCCGTGAATGTCCCGATCTCGATGGCTAGTTCAGGTCGGACGGCCGATACGAGCGCCGACAGTAAGGCGGCCTGATCGTCAGCCACCTGCATTCGGGCTTGCGCTCCGAGTGCCGCCGTAGCTCGAGTGAGTGACCGCCGGACTGCATCAGCTGGAGTGGTGTGGGCGAGTACGTATTCGTGGAGGCTTTCGTCGAGGAAGAAAGATCGGTGGTCGGCCATGCAACTTGACCGTAGTAAGGAATCGACCTCTGGCCTCATTCCGGCTGCCAGTGCGGAACGTGGTGGGGCCCGTCGGTACGATCACCAACGAAAAGGTGGTCTGACGAAGTATCAGATCTTCTGTAAGCGGCACCGGGAGGCAATGATCTATGGGCGAGGTCAGAGGTATCGATCCCCAAGAAGAATGGCGCCTTCTAATCGGTGGTGAGTGGGTGACGCCCGCGTCGACCTACGAAATCATTGATCCCAATAGCACTGCCGTGGTCGGTTACGCACCCAATGCCACGGTGGTCGATGCCGAGGCGGCTATCGCAGCGGCAAAGGCGGCGCTTCCTCTGTGGGCGGCAACCTCGCCAGCTGAGCGAGGAGTGATGCTCCAGCGTCTCGCTGACGTTTTGCGGTATCAGGCTCCGACTTGGTCGACGCTGGTTCAAGCTGAAACTGGGGCCACAATTAACGTGACTGAGACCATCCAGGTTGGAGCGAACCTCGCCGATCGCTATGCCCAGTACGCGATCCCCCGAAACATGGACCGGGCTGAAATGCCTGTACCCCAGGCTGCCTCAGCCCTTGGCCCAGCGGGACTAGTTGGTGCTGCGGTCTATCGTCGACCGGTTGGTGTGGTGGCCTGCATCACCTCGTACAACTTCCCGCTGGTCAATGTGGCTGGCAAGTTGGCACCTGCTCTGGCCATGGGGAACACCTGCATCATCAAGCCGGCTCCCCAGGATCCTTTAGGTGTCCTGCGTCTTGGTGAGGCCATTGTGGAAGCTGGGTTTCCACCTGGTGTGGTCAACATCTTGACATCGGCGGGCACCGAGGCTCCAGCGGCTCTCATCACCTCGCCCGACGTGCACATGGTGAGCTTTACCGGTTCGTCTGCCGTTGGTGCGCGAATTATGGCCGATGGATCCCGATCCATGACCCGGGTTCTGATGGAGCTGGGTGGCAAAGGAGCGCTCGTGATGACCGACGATGCTGACGTAGGCAAAGCAGTAGGAGCCATTGCGAGCGTATGGGGCTTTCACAGTGGACAGATCTGCACCGCACCAACCCGGGTCATTTGCCACCGCAGCAAAGTCGACGAACTGGTCTCCACACTGGGTGCTGTAGCCGGAATGCTGAAGGTCGGTGACGCGACCGAGCGCGATACTCTCGTGGGCCCGCTGGTCAGTGGAGCGCAGCGTGACAGCGTTGAAGCGTTCATCCGTGGTGGCGTTGACGCCGGCGCGACATTGGTCTGTGGCGGCGAGCGTCCCGACCTGCCGGGTTACTTTGTTGCCCCCACTTTGCTGGCCGACTGCACGGCTGACATGCACGCAGTAAGGGAAGAGGCCTTTGGTCCTGTAGTGGTGGTACTGGCCCACGACGACGATGACGAGGCGGTGGCGCTGGCAAATGATTCCGACTATGGGCTCTACAGCTACGTATACAGCGGTGACAACGCTCGGGCCTTAGAGATCGCCCAGCGGATCGAGACAGGCAATGTCGCTCTAAACAGTTTGGCCCCCCACCCTGACGCCCCATTTGGTGGCTTTAAGCGGTCAGGTATTGGTCGAGATCGCGGTATCGCCGGCCTTGAGGCCTACAGCGAGGTGCAAGCCATTTCATGGATGGCCTGAGACTTCAAGGGGGCTTTAACGCGCTAGTGCCGCGATCTACACCCATCGACAGTCCATAATCTTCAAATAGTCGTCAGAGGAGTACATATGCTCGAAGTAGGAACAAAGGCCCCTGATTTCTCGGTGCCTGATCAAGACGGTGAGTTGGTCACGCTTGACGGCCTTCGCGGCCACTGGGTGGCCTTGTGGTGGTATCCGATGGCTTCAACCCCCGGTTGAACGATTGAGGGAGGGGGGTTCCGTGATCGAACCCCAGAGTACGACGAGGCTGGAGCCATCATTTTGGGAGCCAGTTTTGATACAGCGGAGGCGCAGAAGCACTTTGCTGACGACCAAGGTTTTCCCTACCGGCTCTTAGCCGATACGGATAAGACGATGGGGGAGGCCTACGACGTGGTGATGCCTGAGCACGGCCTACCTCTGCGGGTCACTTATCTAATCGACCCCGAGGGGACCATCGTGCGCTCTTACGACCTGACTGGCCAAGATAAAGAGGCTCACGCCGAGGCGGTGCTGGACGACATCCGGTTGCTCTCCTGATAACGCAGGATCGAAGACAGACCCAGCCATGCTGACGGCGAGGCCACTCTCTGGTCTGCGGGTCATCGAGGGAACGGCTTTTGTGGCAGCCCCTTCGGGGGGTATGGCGCTGGCTCAATTAGGTGCTGACGTCATCCGGTTCGATCAGATTGGGGGTGGTATTGACTACAAGCGATGGCCTCTGACCAGAGAGGGTGTCAGTCTCTACTGGAACGGTTTGAATAAGGGGAAACGGTCGTTGGCTGTGGACCTCCGGGACCAAGAGGTAGTCGAGTTGCTCACTGCCTTAATTGCTGCGGCGGGCAACTTCCTGACCAACTTCCCAGCTCGGGGTTGGATGGATCCTGATCACTTACGGAACCGGTGTCGAGAGTTGGGCCGGGGAGACTTGGTGATGGTGGTGGTCACGGGAAGCCATGATGGGACAACTGCTCTCGATTACACAGTTAACTGCTCGGTCGGGTATCCGGCGATCACTGGCCACGTCGATGATCCTCGTCCAGTCAATAATGTGGTCCCGGCTTGGGATCTATTGTGCGGTCAGATGGCAGCCATGGGGCTTTTGGCCGCTGATCGGCGGCGCCTGATTGAAGGGGGAGGCGATTTGGTCACCATTGCTCTGTCTGACGTGGCGCTGTCCACCGTTGGTGCTCTCGGCAACCTCGCTGAGGTACAGGTAAATGGTGATGAACGTGGCCGAGTGGGTAATGCCATCTACGGTGCCTTCGGACGAGACTTCGTAACAAGTGAAGGTCGTCGGGCCATGGTTGTAGCCATCACTGCCAAGCAGTGGATGGCTCTACAGGTCGCTACCGGTTTAACGGAAGTGGTGGCAGAATTAGCCGAGGACCTCGGTGTTGACCTGGCCGACGAGGGCGAGCGCTATCTGGCCTCTGACCGTTTGTGTGCTTTGTTCGAGCCGTGGTTTGCCAGCCGAACATTGGACGAGGTAACTGCAGTACTCAACGAGCACGGAGTCTGTTGGGGTCCGTATCGGACGGTCGCCCAACTAGTGGCTGAGGACCCGCGCGCATCGACGTCTAACCCGTTATTTGCTGAGTTGGACCAGCTGGGCGTAGGAACCCACTTGGTTCCCGGCTCCCCGCTGGCCTTCGGGGGAGAGGGTGCTTTGGATCGTGGTGCGATGGTGGCGCCTCAACTCGGCCAGCACACCGAGGAGATTCTGACTGGTGAACTTGGCCTGACTTCTGCTGAACTGGGCGCCCTGGTGGACCGGGGTGCAGTAGCCCTGAGTTGATTTCGGTGCCAAACGAGTTCTGTGGCTCACGCCCCCCAGGTGACAATGCGCAGGTCCAGCACATGCTCCGTCGCTTGGTTCGCCCGTTCGGCATCCACTTCTACTCGAATGGCTCGGAGTCGACCGCCCGAGGAAGGCTGTTCACTCAGAAGGGTGTGGTGGAACGAAAGAATGTCATGTTCGAACACTGGGGCTGCATGACTGCATGACTGCCATCCGAGAACAGTGGCGGTGTCTGGTAGCAGTCTGACCAGCGACGCTTGGGCCAGTCCGATGGTATGGCCTCCGTAGACCAATCGGCGCCCTTCAAGTCCTAGCAGTGGGTCCCGATGAACCGGAGCCAGGTTTTGGGTGAGGCGGGCCAACTCTGGTGCACTGGTGACTGTGTCTCGCAGAGGATCAGTTTTCTGGGTGCCTACTGTCCAGACAGGCAGAGTTGTCGCCGCTCTTCGGAGAGGTTGGGTATCCCAGTCGGTGGGAATGAATTTGGTCCAAGCGTTTAAGTCGATATCGGTGACAGCCTGGCCGAGATCGTCGTTGTGGCCGGTGCGGCGTTCTGGATTGCGGAATCGAAGCATGGCACACCGTTCATAGTCAACCACGATGGTGTTGTCGTCCACGCATTCAGTTTGTATGCCGAGCAAGGCTAAGCCGCGCGCTGGACGGTCATCGCGTCGCGACAACTCTCGAAGTCCCAAGATAGTTACTGTGCTCCGTAGGGTTTCACCGAGACGGATCGACCGATGTAGTGCCACTCCACGGTAGAAGAGATTGGCAATTACATTCCGAGTGGCCACCGTACTTTGACCGATAGATACGTGGAGGACAAGCGCCGGGTTGACCAGAGCACCTGTTCGCCCGGTGACAGCCTCGGCTAGTGGTTGGCTTAGAGAGGTGGCGAGTGGGTCACCGCAAATGGACTGGTACACGGCGGCTTCGCCCGGTCCGATGGTGATGTTAGGTCCGGGCTCCATGACCTGGTTGACGGCCAAGTCATCGAAATACGGTCCGTCATGGTGTTGGATGTCAGCCTGTTGCTTTTGCACTTGCCCACTCTGCCAGTCGGTTGGCCTTCACAGGGGATCGGCTGTTAGGTCGTGGCCGTTATCTTTCCATTTGCTACCCGCTGGTCATCGTGGGAAGGTATCCAAATACTCGAAATCTATCTTTATTAACGATAGATAGGTTCTCTAACAATCATTGAGAACTACTGGAGCGCGGTGATTTCCGTTCCTACCATCGGGGGGCGGTTAGTTGAGGTGCCGCAGCACAATCAGCAGTCAAATTTACCGGGACCCACAGGGGTGATTTGGTCAATAGGAGGGGCAAATGTCTCCATCCTTGGCACCAAGCCTTCGAGTGGATTTCAGAGGGAGCACATCATGTCAGATGCAGCGGCGAACCTGTACGTCGACTCACTGGAGATGCGGTGGGTCAACGACGTCCTCTGTCGAGGTAAGAGTGATCTGTTCTTTGCTCCGTTCGCTGAGCGTCCGGAGGCCCGTGTCCGACGTGAAGCTCGGGCTTCTGATCTTTGCGCCGTTTGCCCAGTGGCGATTTCTTGTAAGCAGCACGCCCGGGACCAGCGTGAACTCGGTTTTTGGGGCGGTGAGTCAGAGGCTGAGCGGGCTACTGCCGGATTCGCTCCCACCACACCGATAATTGGTCGCCGGCAGGTCGCGGCCCGTAGGGCTGCTGCAGCATTGGCTGAGGCTGGCTAATTTAGTGTGTTGCTGATCGTGTGGCGACCGAGCGCTCTCGCAGTACTTGTCTCTGATTTTCCGCAACGGGGAGTTTCTTGCGGGGTGAAGTGAACTTAACTCTGTTCTCCTCGAACGAGGCTTTGAGTTTTCTGTGGGCGTTGGGTCCGAGTACATCGCCGACGATCTTGAGGTAGGTCTGGGAGAATTGCCAGCCGTGCAGAGCGATTTCCTTATGTGGGAACTCATGGTGAACCACTAGGTGGCAGAGTTCGTGGATCATTACGGGCTCGTTACGAGCCCAGCGAGGCAGCGTGACGGCAAAGGGGCTCGATGCGAATGCATGGCGGGCGCCTCTCCCGGGACGGACCTCCAGCCCCACAGAGAGGGTAGATGCTGCTCTCGGGAACCAATCTTGGAACGTCTTGCGCTCGATAACCGACATCATGAATTCGTGACAGTCGGTGACGGTCTTGTACCGGTTGCCTAGCGTGTGTGGGCCAAGGACGTGCTCGGCCCTGTAGATCTTCGATCGTTGCGTGTCACGCAGGTGGCCATACTGGGTGCGCTGGGTAGTAGCCATTAACCGTCCTCCTCGGTTGTGTCTTTGTGACCTGCCGGAGACTCTGGCCAGAGGCGCCCTATGAGATCTCTCATTTGTTGATATGGATTCTGATGCTGTCGTTCTTCCTCAGAGCCCAACTGCTAAATGCCGACTTTGGAGCACAGTGGGTTTCGTGAGTCAGAGGCCTCGGAACCCTCCACCGTCGACAACCAGCGTCTGACCGGTTACGTGTCTGGAGAGGTCAGATGCTAGGAACACCGCCACGGGGCCGATGTCTTCCACTGGGTCGCCGATGCGCCCTAGCGGCGTGCTGGCCTCCAGACGTTTGATAAGAGACGGGTCAGCGGCGATGGCGGTGTCGAAGGCCGGTGTGAGGGCTAGTGGAGCCACGCTGTTAACCCGTATCCCATCGGGGCCCCATTCGGCGGCTAGCCCCTTGCCTAAGGTTCTTTGGGCCGCTTTAACCACTCCGTATAGGGGTATCGCCGCGCTGCCTTCCATTCCGGCTGCAGATGTCAGAAGGACCAGGGATCCTTTGGCTTTCCGAAGGGCGGCATGTCCAGCCCGGGCGCAGTCAAACGATGCCCGGAGTGATGAAGCCACCAACATTCGCCAGCCATCCAAGGAAGCCCCAGTGAGTGGTCCGGCTCCCGTGAAGGTCCCAGCGACCGCATTGTGGATCAGACAGTCAAGTCGTCCGAATTCCTCTACCGTGGTGGCTATGACGTTAAATACGTCGTCGGTCACGGTGACGTCGCACCGGATGCAGCGCACGTCTAGCCCAGCCTCCCGAAGAGTGGCTGCAGCTGGTTCACCTGTCTCGGTCCGTAAGCAGGCCAGTACTACCGATGCGCCGTAACGGGCCATCGCTGTAGCCATGCCCAGTCCGACGCCGGAGGCCCCACCTGTCACGAGCGCAACTCGTCCCTCCAAGAGTGGACCCGTCGGCAGGAGGGAGAAGTTGCTCGTCATAGTGCCATCCAGGTACCGCCATCTGCGACGATCGTCCCACCAGTGGTGAAGGCTGCTCTCGGGTCGGATAGTAGGTCGAGCAATGGTGCTAGATCGGAAACTGGGTCGCCCACCCTCCCTAGTGATGCCAGCGCGGGGTCTCGCATCCCTTCGGTTAGTGGAGCTTCACAACCAGCGAAAAATACCCCAGGATCCACCACTAGAACCGATGTGGTCGCTCCATCGGCACCCCACTGTTTGGCGGTGCCCTTCGCTAGGGCCCGGATTCCCTCACAGGCTGCCCCTGTTGCGACGAAGCCAGCACTGCCACTGAGTGCTGTCGTAGGCAGTACCCACACAAGTCGTCCGCCCATTGCGGGCGATCGGCCGGCTAGCAGTGGTTGGACAGATCGGACTACTGCCACGGCTTCATCTAGGGGTGCCTCGCAGGCAGCGATCCAGTCCTCGACCGTTTGGTTGATCACAGCTGTTGGACCCGCGGGGACTGCCGGTACATGAATAACTAGGTTGGGGTAGCCCAATAGTTCTGCGGCAACGTTCAAACCAGTCGCTGGTGTGTCCAGATCGTATGGTGTCACCTCCGCACTCGGCTTTCGTGAGGGCACAACGACGGCCACCACATGTCCCTGGGCCTCAAGGCCCTCGCAAAGCGCATCGACAAATGCCCCAGCTCCGACTAGCAATGTGCGAATCAAGGGAAAATGCCCCGCTGCTCGTAGACCACCTGCAGTCGGCGGAGAGCCACTGCGTAAGCAGCATCCCGGCGGGAATCCACATCAAGGTCTGTACGGAGATCAACCACGGCGTCACAGGCTCGCCACAATGTTTCCCGCAGTCTGTAATCGACATCGTCGAGGTCCCATCGTTCGGCGGACCGGTTCTGTAGCCACTCGAAATACGAAACAATCAGGCCCCCGGCATTTACGAGGATGTCGGGCAGCACTTCGATGCCTCGCTCAGTAAGAATTTTCTCAGCCTCTAACGTGGTAGGGCCGTTGGCTGCCTCCACTATCACCTGCGCTTGAATTTGGCCTGCGTTTTCCGCTGTGACCTGGTTCTCGAGCGCAGCTGGCACGAGGATGTCGGCCGGGACTCTCCAGTAATCGTCCGGGTCGATCCACATTGCGCCTGGGAAGCCTGCCACTGTGCCGTGTTCTCGCACCCAGTCGGTGAGGTCGAAAGCATCAATCCCGTCCTCGTCGCTGATGGCGCCGCCGTGGTCCGCCACTGCCACAAGGCGCGCGCCATGGACTTGGAGAATGCGGCCAGTAGCGCCACCCACATTGCCAAAACCCTGAATGCTTACCGAGGCACCAGCGAGGTCGAAACCCACTTCGTCAGCCCAGTGTTGTAGGCAGAATACAACGCCTTGACCGGTGGCTTTATCGCGACCAGGGCTGCCGCCGGTCTCCATGGTCTTGCCCGTCACGATGCGTTTGACATTCTGGCGTTCAGCAGCACCGGCCGAGTTGGCGTAGGTGTCCATCATCCAGACCATTGACTGGGCGTTACTCCCTAGGTCGGGTGCTGGGATGTCGTGGTCTGGGCCGATGTTCGAACCCAGGGCGTGGGTGAAGCGGCGGACAACTCGCTCCAACTCGTCGACCTCGAGGGCGTTGGGGTCGAATGAGATCCCGCCCTTGGCGCCACCGAATGGGATATCACACAGTGCTGACTTCCAGGTCATCCATGAAGCCAGTGCTTTGACCTCATCAAGGTTGACCATCGGGTGGAAGCGCACGCCCCCCTTGTAGGGGCCCAGGAGGTTGGAGTGCTGGATGCGGTAACCCCTGAAAACTTGGTATTTCCCATTGTTGAGACGAACAGGGAAGTTAACGATAATTTCATTTTTAGGCTGGGAGAGGATCGACCGTAGGTCAGACGACAGGTCGATCAGGTTGGCCCCGCGATGGAACTGATCCAGTGCCGTGGCAAAGAGGCTTGTGGCCGAATCGGACATGGGGGACCCTTTGGGTCGAGTGAAGATCCTGTTGGAACTTCGTTACTTCTGTTAACGCTAGCGGTCCCGATACCGAGTAATCCACGGCACGATGCCGATTAACAGACTGCCAATGGCTGTGCAAAATGCTGCAGAGGTCCAAGCCGATGCCGGTGGAACCACCAGTTCAAAAGTGTTGCGAACAAATGGCCAGGCCATCGCTATCGCGTAGAGGCCTCCCATAGCTCCAGCTAGGCCGATCTTCCAAGGACGAAGTGGCCGGCTGATCACAAGCAGAATGGTTAGACCCACACCTAGGAGAGTGAGGGTGGCTGCCGTTCGGGCCTCAGCCAACGAGGCATCTGAGCGCCTGACTATTTCGTAGCAGGCGAAGGTGGCTGCTGCTGCCGCAGTCCCAGCAGGTAGCGACCAACGGATAACCCGCGTAAGGAATCCTGGCCGGACCAAGGAGTCGTCAGGAGCCAGAGCTAGGAAGAAGCCCGGCAAACCGATTGAAACCGTACCAATCAGAGTGAGTTGCTTGGGTAGGAAAGGGAAAGGCACCCCGAATAGGCCGACTAGAGCGGTAAGCAGCAAGGCGTAGGTGGCCTTGGTTAGGAACAATTTAGCAACCCGCTCAATGTTGTTTATGACTTTTCGACCTTCGGCCAAGACTCGAGGCAGTGTCGAGAAGCGGTCGTCGAGCAGCACTAGTTGTGCAACAGCCCTTGATGCAGAGCTTCCGGAACCCATCGCAATTCCCATGTCGGCGTCCTTGAGAGCCAGCACGTCGTTGACTCCATCTCCGGTCATGGCCACCGTGCGCCCGGAGCCTTGCAGGGCGCGCACCATGGCTCGCTTCTGATGAGGAGTGACCCGACCAAACACAGAGTGTTCGGCTAACTCGCCGCTAAGAGCGTCGGCTAACTCCTTCGGATCATCGGGCAGAGTCCGAGCGTCGATACCACTAGTTGCGCCGGGTATGCCTGCCCGGCGCGCCACGGATGCCACCGTGGCTGGGTGGTCGCCAGAGATGACCTTCAGGTCAAGGCCTTGATCGATAAACCAGGCCAAGACTTCGGGTGCCTCTGACTTAACTGTGTCCTCCAGTAGCAC
This sequence comes from Acidimicrobiales bacterium, assembly GCA_029242745.1. Lineage (GTDB taxonomy): Bacteria > Actinomycetota > Acidimicrobiia > Acidimicrobiales > MedAcidi-G1 > UBA9410. Next base: position 22,210 of record JAQWTI010000026.1, read on the forward strand.
TAGGGACATTGGTAGCCGCGCAGGTGGGAGTTGATCACTGGGGGCGTCGGGATTGTGTGCTGAGCGGGTTAGGACAAGAATTCGTTGACCATCGTTGGCCAATTCGGCTACTCGGTCACGGGCCACAGACCATTCGCCGGTGGGTAGCAACACGTCGGGAGCTCCAAGGTGGTAAACGACGCGGTCGGTTCCGTCTAGGCCATGTGGAGCAAATGTGGCGGCGGCCCATTTTCGGGCCGACGAGAACGGCACGGTGTCGACCACTGTCCAGTCCGGTGCGGGCAGAGCGCTCGCCAAGGCTGACAATGTTGGGTTGGGTGATGGATCGGCCGCCGCCATAGCACCGACGGCAGTTCTGGCGTCACTGTTGGTAGTCGCACCTATGACTTCCAGGTCAGCGAACGCAATCTCCCCAGTAGTTATGGTGCCCGTCTTGTCGAGACAAAGAGTGTCGACCCGGGCTAAGAGCTCCACCGAGGCCAATTCACGAGCTAGTGCGTGACGGCGGGCCAGTGTGATGACACCAACAATGAATGAAAGACTGGTTAGCAGCACCAGACCATCGGGAACCATTGCTACAGCTGCGGCTACTGTTCCCCTCAGCGCTTCTTGCCAAAGGTCTTCTGTGTTTAGAAGACGTAACAGCAATAGCGCGGCAGCCGGGGGGATGACCATGGTCAACCAGCGGAGGACCTGGTTAACCCCGGAACGGAGTTCACTGTCCACCAAGGTAAAACGGCGAGCCTCCTCAGCGAGAGTCACTGCGTAAGAGCCGGCTCCGATTCGAGTGGCCCGGAAGTAGCCCGTGCCGGCAGATACGAAGCTCCCGGAAAGCACCTCGTCTCCGGTGAACTTGTCAACCGGGTCAGCTTCACCGGTGAGGAGTGACTCGTCGACTTCTAGACCAGCGCCGTCTAGCACTGTGCCATCGACTACGACCTGATCACCTGGGATCAGTGCCAAAAGGTCGTCGGCTACGACGTCGGAGACTTCCACCTCAATGGTGCCAACACTTCGAACTACCCGAGCCTTCGGGGCTGAGAGGATGGCCAGCTGGGTAAGAGTGCGTCGGGCTCGAAGCTCCTGGATGGTGCCAATCACGCTGTTGGAGATGATGACCCCTGCGAAGAGAGCATCTCCAGGAAATCCAGCCACCAGTATCAGGACGAGTAAAGCCCCCATGATTGCATTGACTGGAGTAAGGACATTGGCGCGCAGGATTTCCCCAGTAGTCCGGACTGGAGCAGCAGGTACATCGTTTACCCGACCATCAGCTATCCGCTCGGCAACCTCGGCATCAGTCAGACCTTCCATGATTCCTCCGGTACTCATTGGTGTGGACTCACTGCACGCGTATCGGTGAATACGTAGCCGTCCTCAAAGAGGGTAAGGCGGTGGCGGGTTCCTACGGCAGAGGCGTCGTTGGATTCGTAACCGGCGTCGCCAGGCCACATGGCTACCGGTCCATCGTCAGTACGGGCCATATGGGTCTCGTAGAACACGGGTTCCTCGGCGTCAAGTATCCGTAGGGCTTCGGATACGGCCTCAAACGGCTGCAGGCGCTTCAGCGTCATCCAAGTTGGTGGAGCCAGTTCAATCTCACCGTTGTCGCGTCGGACTATGGCATCGATTGGACGCATCCACTCGTGTTCAGTTATCTCACCATCATCGATTGTGATATCTGAGACGACTCCTTCGTAGCGGGCTGCAAAAAAGAAGGTTGAGAACCGTTTCGGCATAGTTGGTGGTGGTACCCAGTGGGAGAACCAAACCATGGAAGTTGGTTCTATGGCGACTGCTGCTTCCTCGGTTGCTTCACGTGCCGCGGCGGCAGCCGCTGTAGCCAACTCGTTGGTACCACCAACGTTGTCCGGTACAACGTCGATGGCGTCGACCCTTCCTCCGGGGAAGACCCACATCCCTCCGAACGCGATGCTGGAGTTCTTTCGAAGCATCAGAGTTTCGACGCCCTTTTCGCCATCGCGCAGAACTACCACGGTGGCTGCAGGTATCAATTCGGATCCACCGTGTTCGGCGTGATGGCGGGCGTAGGCGTCGTACCGTCGATGGTCTCGGTGTTCGGTTGCGCCATCCTGGTCTGGTGCGGGGTAGTTCAAGTTCACCGGATCACCTTTTTAGCCCGGAGCTCACCAAGTTTGGCACCACGGCCTATTTCGGTAATCACCTCGTCAGAATGTTGGCCCAGTATCGGCGCAGCAGGTTCACGGAACGAGGTCGGTGAACCATGGAAGTGTGTTGGTACGCGGTGGTGGCGGATCCATCCGGCCACCGGATGTTGAAACTTGGCAAACAGATTGTTGGCCACCACCTGAGGGTCGCTGGCGATCTCCTCGACAGACCGGATAATCCCGAATGGGACCTGGTTGCTGTCCAAGCGGGCTTCGGCTTCAGCGATATCCATGTGCACAGCTTTGTTGCGAACCTCACGGTGAACAGCCTTTGACTTGTCTGGGTTGGCCGTTCGATCACGGACCGTTGCTAGATCGGAATCTGAGCTATCAACATTTAACGCTTGAGCTAGGCCATGGAACTCGTCGTCGGTGGGGACAACTACGGCTGCGAATCCACCATCGAAGGCTAGGGGTGTGTTGTTAGCCGCTATCGCCTGGGGACCTGAATGGTCCCCATCCAGCATGATCTCATGATCTGCGCCGTCAACGAAGAGGAAGGCGATGCAGGCGTCCAACATCGATAGTTCGATGTGCTGACCGCCGCATCCTCGTTCACGGGCAAAAAGAGCGGCGGTGATTGCTTGACAGGCCGTGTATGCAGTGACCTTGTCACAGATCAACTGTTTGAGGAATTTAGGCTGATTGTCGTTCAACCCTGTCTGGCTTGCCGCCAGGCCTGATTGAGCCTGAATCACTGTGTCGTATACACGCCGGTGGCTGTAAGGGCCTATGGGCCCGAAACCGGTCAGGTCAGCGTAGATGATGTCTGGATTGGTAGTCGCCACATCTTCGTAAGTGACCCCTATTCGTTCAGCGACACCGGGCCTGAAATTTTGGACTAGAACGTCCGTCTCAGCGATCAGGTCTTGCAGGATGGCGACACCTTCGTCTTGTTTGAGATCCAACACGACGGAACGTTTGCCTCTATTCGCTATCTGGAACATGGCGGAGATACCACCAACTGATGATCCGAGCCATCGAACAATGTCGCCGACGGGGGCCTGCTCTACTTTTATGCATTCAGCACCTTGATCAACGAGCATGCCGGCGGCCAAGGGGCCGGTTAGCGCCACAGATAGGTCGAGGATGCGGATTCCCTCCATCGGGCCAGACATGGGCTGACGGTAGCCGCGCTACTTATTTTGGTAGCAGTCGGACAACGAATGGCTGTACTGCGGCCTCTACGGTCTCAGGTGTGCTCAGTTGGCTGAACCGGAGGACTTAATGATCGAGGATCTCAACGGACGAGTGGCCGTGGTGACGGGCGGGGCCTCAGGGATTGGACTGGCGATGGCCGAGGCCTTTCTGGTTGAGGGAATGTCGGTGGTGTTGTCTGACGTCGATCAGGTATCGCTAGTTGCCCAGGTAGATCGCCTCTCGGCTGACGCCGGCGGCCGTGTCTCGGGTGTGGTCTGTGATGTCGTCGACCCTGACGCCGTTGCCGCTCTGGCTGATAAAGCGAGAGATCGCTATGGGGTGGTGCACGTGCTCTGCAACAACGCTGGTGTGGGTCCGGCGGGAGCGATGCTGGCAACCACCGCTTCAGAGTGGCGTTGGACCTTCGATGTAAACGTGCTGGGGGTGGCACATGGTGTGTTGAACTTCGCCCCCCAAATGGTCGAAGCCGGCGTTGGCCACATTGTCAATGTGGCCTCACAGGCTGGTCTAATGACCAATGTTCTCCTCGGGATGTATTCAGCTAGCAAGCACGCTGTAGTGGGCTTGTCGGAAGCGCTCTACCGAGAGTTGGAGCTGACTTCGGTGGGGGTGTCCTGCTTGTGTCCGGAGTTGGTTGCCACGGAGATCTTTGACGTGGCCCGCCTCCGGCCAAAGTGGGTTGACTCAGGCGAGACCAGTGACACAACGCAGAGATCGTTGGCCGAGATATTGGCTCAACGCGGTGTTGGCGCTGACTTAGTGGCCAACAGGGTGGTCGAGGCAATTCAAACGGGACGCTTCTGGGTATTCACGCATGACGTCACGGTTCCGGCAGCGATGCAGCGTTGCAGAGACATAGAGGTTGGGCAGAACCCGTCGGCCTTAGCCTGACGAGTCAAGATCTAGGTTTTCACCCATTGAACTAGCTGAACGTGGTCGAACGGGCCGGTGTGCGCGACAGTCGCAACTAAATCCAAATTTACTTATTGAAAAAATCAACGCAGTGCTTGCTAGAAGGGGGCTCGGTCGAACCAGGCACTTTCCTCACGTAGCCGGCGACTAAGCCAACCGTCGGTCGTCCGGACCAGATCGTGGTGGTACCAGCCGCCGGTAAACCAGGTCTCACCATCAATCAAGCGCAACGGGTTGTTAAACACGGCAGAGACGGTGGCTGAATCGCCGACTACTTCTAAGTCGATATTGGTAATCGAGTGCTGGGTCATTTCAAATAGGGGAAGAGATTTGGAAAGGAATTCTATGACCTCTTCTAGGTTGCCGGAGATTCCACCGGCTGATGTGTAGTCAATTTCGGCATCATGGGTGAAGACGCTGCGGTAGCGGGCCCAGTCTCGGCGGTCCACAGCGGTGGCGTACCGGGTAAGGAGATCCTCCACAGCAATCCGGTCTGAAACTTCCTGTATGTCCATGTCGGCAACCTAGGTCTCAGAATGAGAGTGGGCTGGATCGGGCTTCACTCCCGATGGGTGCCTATGGTTTCGCTCATGAAGAACGCATCGGAGCCTGCAGATCTGTATCCGGACTTGGACCTTTCGGGTGTTGACCCGTTCTGGTCTGGGCCAATGGAAGGCCGTCTGGCTGGGTTTGCGGCGTTACGCCGACATGACCCGATCCGCTTTTTCCCCGAGGAGGATTCGGAATACTTGTCCGCAGGTCCGGGCTACTGGGCGGTCACGCGTCATGCCGACGTGGTTGAGGTGAGCCGTCGACCGGATTCGTTCTGCTCAGGTGAGGGAACCAACATCCCTGACCTTCCCGCGGAGTTTCGGGAGTTTTTTGGGTCCATGATCAACATGGACGATCCTCGACACGCCCGGTTTCGCAAAATTGTCTCGGCTGGTTTCACTCCCCGGATGATGAGGTCATTGGATGAGGGTGTGGAGCGGACAGCTACGAACGTCGTGGACCAGATAGTCGGTCTCGGATCTTGTGATTTCGTGACAGAGGTTGCGGCTCGACTCCCGCTGGTTGTGATCTGCGAGATGATGGGTATCGCTCCAGAGTTCCACGATGAGGTGTTTCGTCTGTCTAATATCGTGCTGAGCCAGGGTGACTTGGAGTACATCCCGGAGGGGGTTAACCCACTCGAGGCGTTTCTGTCCGCTGGGGCAGGCCTGTCAGCCATCATGCAGGAGACGGCAGAGGTCCGCCGAGGGGGCGATGGTGATGACCTCACTTCAATACTGGTAAACGCTGAGGTGGACGGCGAGCGACTAACTGCCGAAGAGTTGGCATCATTTTTTGTTCTGCTTTGTGTCGCTGGTAACGAGACGACCCGAAATGCCATCTCGTGGGGCCTCCACTACCTCACAGCCAATCCGGACCAGCGGGACTGCTGGTTGGCTGACCTCAACGGGGTGACGTCAACGGCTGTAGAGGAGATCGTTCGGATGGCTAGTCCGGTGATTTACTTTCGACGCACAGCGACCACTAACGGGGTGCGGCTTGGCGACCGCGAGTTCAATGCGGGAGACAAGCTGGTGCTTTGGTATGCCTCAGCCAACCGAGACGAGGCGGTGTTTGAAGATCCCGACCGCTTCGATGTAACTCGTGATCCGAACCCTCACCTTGGCTTTGGTGGCCCTGGTCCTCACTTCTGCCTAGGGGCACACTTGGCCCGCCGTGAGGTAGGCGTAATGTTTCGTGAGTTGCTAACTCGTGTACCAGATATCCACGCAACCAGTGAGCCGGATCGTTTGCGATCCAACTTCGTTAATGGCATAAAGCACCTCCCCTGCGCCTATACGCCGGTGTAGGGAGCTAGTTGCTAGGTCGCAGTCCTACGATTCCCAGTATGAGACCTTCTGTAAACCCGGTCCAGCTTCCCATTCCACACCGGGTTGCTCGACGATTAGCCGCCTCCGGGTTAAGGGGTGCATCTTGCTATTGGCGACTCGCGCGATTCATGGCGGCTGATCCGACTCCTGGGGTAGTACTAGTTGAAGATGGGATCCCAATTATTCATGAACCTTCAGACTGGACGTGTCGAGGCTCCTATGAAGGGACCTACGAGCGCGAGGTTCTCCGGCTGCTACCGGATCTGCTTCACAATGGAGATGTTTGTATCGACGTGGGGGCAAACATCGGAATTTTTTCAGCTCGGGCATCCCGTCTAGTTGGGAGCACAGGATCTGTAGTTGCCGTTGAGCCGTCCCCGCGGTGTCAGGTGGATCTTGCCCTCGTGCTGGGGGATGCGGAGAACGTCACGGTGGTGGAAGCAGCCTTGGGTTCATCAACCGACACAGTTGAGTTGAGCGGATGGGACAACCCTGACCATCGTGGTCTTGGGACGGCAGTTGTCGGACATCGCGCAGGACTCAAGGAGAACTGGTTCGAAGGCCAGACCATCGAGGTTCCGCAGTTGAGATTGGCGGACCTGATTGCCGAATACGTGGGTGACCGAGAAATTGGTTTGTTAAAAGTTGACGTCGAGGGCTACGAGCCTGAAGTGCTCGCCGGGGCACCTGAACTCTTCGTCGAGCGGAGGGTACGGGCGGCAATATTGGAAGTGACACCAGAGGTCGGTTCGTCTTGGGCCGCTGATCTGATCTCACAACTTGAGGGGTACGAAGCTTTCGCTATTGACGAGGTTGGCACCTTGATTCGACACACCGACCTTCGTGAGGTGGGTGCCCATGAGGTATCGCAGAGTATTGACCAGTGGAACCTGCTCCTTAGACGCCAGCACTGATTGGCTGGGACCTCACCAGCGGTAAGGAATCCGGTCATCATTTTGGTCTAAGAGTTCCACATCGTTGAGATTGTGTGGAATATCGGCAACGTTTGCAATTAATGCCGAACTGTCGCTGATGCAATGGAAGCCGTACCAGAGTCCGAATGGGATGGTTAACCGTTTGTAGTTGTCCGGTCGCCCAAGTTCTATGACATCTACTGCCCCACAGGTCGGTGAATCGCTCCGGTCATCATGGATAGCGAAACGAACGCGCCCAATTGGGACGGCCAGATTCTGTCCCTGAGTCCGGTGGCGTTTCCATGCTTTGATAGCGCCAGGAATGATTTCAGAGAAGTAGGCCTCTCCGAAGGAGTGAAAGTCGACAGCGTCGTTTCGGAGATGGTGAAGGACGGCACCACGTTCATCGATGATCTGACGGAGGTCGGTGAGGAGAACGTCGTGGATGGAGGTGGTCGTCATTGTTGGGCCCACGCAACCCCTGCATCTTCAGCAACCGTCGTGTAACGGTTGATCTGGTCAATCGTGAGATCACCAATATCGGCATTGGCTTGGTGCCAAGATCGATACCAGTCGACGGTCATCGCGACTGTTTCACTAAAGGGGAGCACGGCCTGCCACTCAAGCATCCGAAGGGCTTTGTCGCAGGACAACTTAAGGAGCGAGGCCTCTCGGTTCGCCAATGTCGAATTCGGTGAGATGTCCCATCGGGCGCCATCCCACCTTTGGGTCATGGATTCCAACAGATCAGCGACAGTCTTGTTTTGGGTATTCCCAGGGCCAAAGTTGAAGGCTTCTCCGTCCAAGTTCGCATCAGAGAGGAGCCGACTGCCCAGCCAGAGGTAGCCGCTAAGCGGTTCGAGCACGTGCTGCCACGGGCGGGTGGCTTGCGGGCTCCGGACGGTGACTGATTGTCCGGTAGACCACGCGCGAATGCTGTCTGGCACGATCCGGTCAGTTGCCCAGTCGCCACCCCCGATTACGTTCCCAGCGCGAGTGGTCGCCGTTCTGGTTGGTGCGTTCTGAAGAAAGGAGTGGTGGTACGAGTGTGCCATCAATTCAGCACAACTCTTGGAACTGCTGTAAGGGTCATGTCCACCAAGATGATCGGTCTCCCGGTAACCCCAGTCCCATTCCTCATTTCGGTAGGCCTTATCACTTGTAACCAAAACAGCGGCTTGGATGTTGGGCCGTTCTCGTATGCACTCCAAAATATTGACCATGCCCATGGCATTGACCTCGAACGTCTCCACCGGATCGGCGAGTGATCGGAGCACCAGTGGTTGGGCCGCAAGGTGGAACACCATTTCAGGCTGGACTTCATCAATAACTGAAGAAAGGCGGCCCCGGTCCCGAATGTCGCCGAGATGGTGACTGAGGTGACCTTCAAGGCCCAGCAGTTCAAAAGCTGACGGGTCGGTCGGAACGCAGTCAGAGTAGCCAGACACTTGGGCACCTAGATGGTTAAGCCACTGGCTTAGCCAAGCACCTTTGAACCCAGTGTGTCCGGTAACAAGGACACGACGGTCTTTGTAGACCTCAGTTAGACGGCTCATTGTTCACCTGTAATGGTCGATAGGACGTCGTCAAACACCATCGAGATCTCCCGATCGAGGTCATTTGGGTATGGCCCAGCAAGCGAACGGACTTTCTCTGATTCGAGCACGAAGTCGACCTTGTCTTCCTGGTCTTCGGGATGCTCGATGGGTATGGCATGACCATGGTACTCGGTGGCCGCATTGGCTATCCGGCGCGCAAAAGCTCCTACTGTTGTGGTCTGATCTCCTCCGGCATTCAGAATCTCGATCCGTCCAGGGCTCTCGACGCGGTGGAGTATTGCATCGATGTCGTGGTGGAGGCGGCTTCTTGCAAGCAGGTTCCGCGGGGTTGATGGTGCTGACCGAAGGACAATTCGACAGTCCTGAATGGCCATTGCTGCCATCTCGTGAGTAAAGGAGACCTTGAGTCGCTCGGAATAGAGGGGATCGGCCCCGACCAGATTTGACATCCGGAGCAATGTGATGTCAAGGCCCAGACGGCTTCCCTCGGCTGCTAGCACCTGTTCGTTGGCTCGGTGGCCGATGCCGTAGGCATCGGCCGGTCGAGCCTCCATCAGTTCACTTATGTTCCCTCTCAGTGGTTTGCCATACACCCACATGCTCGAAAAATAGATCACTGATCGCATTCGGAGGTCGGCCATATGGTTTATCAGTTCGGTCACCCAGTTGCTGGAAGTGGCCCCAGTGGCAACCCATGGACTGAGAATCACCGTGTCCTGAGGGCCAATTCCCTTGTCAAGGTCGGGCTGCGCGAGATCTAGTAGAACCGTTCGTATTCGTGGGTCGCTGAGCAGAACGGGACGGCGACCAGTCACCGTGACCTGATGACCGCGCTCAGCAAGGTGAAGGCTTAGGGCCGCACCGACATGACCAGTTCCACCGATGATCAAGATGCGCTGTCGATCTTGAGGGTCAACCTCGATTAAGACATCACCGTTCATTGACGCGACGCTAGCAATTGGTCGACATGGGAAACCGGTAGGGGTGAGACGCTGGCTAGGGTCGTAGCCGTGACGGTCCGCCGACCTTTCCTCACGGTGGTAGTGCCCACCTTCAATCGGGAGGCCCATATCGGGCGATGTCTCGAATCGGTGGTGTCCCAAGGATTCGAAGACCTTCAGGTTGTCGTGGTGGACAACGCCTCCACAGACCGGACCGTGGAGGTTGCTAGTTCATTTGAGGATCGTCTGGATCTAACGGTGGTAGTCAACGTGGAGAATCAAGAACGGGCGTTTTCTCGCAACAGGGGAGCCGCCGCCGCCGCCGGTTCGTTCATACTATTTCTTGATTCTGACGATGTGTTGAGCCGTGGAGCGTTGGACCGGGGCGTGGAGTTCATACGCAGTGACAGCAGTTACCGGTTTGTCTTCCAGCTGCCGCGGGTGGTTAACGAAGCTGGCACACTCGTCTATGAGCCCACCGTCGGTCGTGGGCCGATGAACCGGGTATTGGCAGAGGGGAACCCGCTTTCATGCTCGGGTGTGTATATCGAACGCGACTTATTCCTTGAGCATCGTTTTGATGAGTCTCCAAAGCTGGTAGCTAGTGAAGACTGGCATTGTTGGATCCGGATTGCAGCTGACTGTCTACCTGTACTCTGCCCGGGAGACGGTGCCGTGGTGGTCGACCATGCTGGCCGAACCATGGCAGCTGATCGGTGGAATGTTGCTGAGCATCGGTTCGCGTTCCTGACAGAGGACCTACTCGCCCATCCGGAGGTCGTCGAGTTTCTTCGACCAAACCTTGCCCTGTTCTTGGCTACCCAGGACCACTACGTGGCCGTGAAGGCTGCAGGTGAAAGAGCATTTCGTGTCTCCGTCGTTCGATTTCTCCGGGCAGTCCGCCGGTACCCACCATTAATTTCCACGAGACGGACAGTGCATCTGATTCGTCTTTGGTGTCAACTTCCTTTCAATCGCGTACGGAGGGTGAACACCGACTAAGGCGCCGACCGACGGGCATCGACGGTTGTCGTCATGCCGGTTCGCCAGTCGACAGTGCACGGACCGGTCAGGGAGGCTCGTTTGGTTGGGTCCCCGGCGCTTCCTGGTTGTCCTCCGGGGAGGTCGTAGTAGACAATCGCGGGATCCACGCCGAGGTGTGTGCCGAATAGAGCCGTCCACTCCTCTGCGCTTACCACGTCATCACCGCACCAGTTCACAATGGTGGCTGGCGTCGACGCGGCGTCTAGGAGAGCGGCCACCTGGCGAGACAGGTCATCCTCGTGGATGGGGCTGTAGGCATTGGGTCCTGGGTTTCTCAGCCAGACAGTTTGACCGGCTGCTATCCAATCTCCGTGGTACGCAGGCAGGCCTCCGTTGGGTCCGTAACTGGCGTTTATACGAGCGATTGTTGTGGGCAGGTCAATTACCCGGGCCATGGTCCGGGCCACTGCCTCTTGGGAGACTTTTGAGATGCCGTAAGTTGGGCTGTGGGGGGCAGTGGGGTCACCTAGCGGATCGGTTTCGGTGTAGCGGTGGAGTGGGTCGTGGTTGGCCCGGTAAACCGAGTTGGTTGAAGCGATGAGGGCGGCTTCAGCCCGACGGCAATGAAACATAAGTAGGCCGGTTGCTTCAGCGTTGGCACGGATGGCAAGGTCATGGTCGTCGGCCTTGCCCTGCCAAGCAGCAAAGTGCACGAGGTGGGTAAAGTCGCTGGGTAAATCTCCAAGTTCGCCTGTGGCGAGGTCAGCCGTGTGGGTTCGGACTCCAATACCTTCGGCACGTTCTCGGCTTCCCTCCTCAGTGAAGCGGGCTAAACCCCATACCTCGTTCTCGGCCGCAAGGAACCTAGCGACTGGATGTCCTATTTGGCCCGTGAGACCAGTGACTAAGATTTTTTGGTCACTAAGCACAAGGGTGAACCTAAGGCAAATTCGCTTCTGGGTGTCGGGATGCCAGATTTTGTTTGGACATCGGGTGCTCTCTGGGAGGTATCTATGGGGCAGGCTGTTAGCAGATAACCAACGTACGGCTGGTCGTCAGCAGAGGGGAAGTCGAGGTCATGTTGGATCGAGTTGAGGTCGAAGCGTTGCACGATCTTACGGGTCGGGTAGCTCTAGTGACGGGGGGGAGCAGGGGTATTGGTCTCGCCGTGGCATGTGCATTTGCCGCCCAGGGAGCTCGAGTGGTGGTGTCTAGTCGGAGGTCTGAGGCATGTGATGAGGCCGTGGCATCAATCCGGTCTAGTGGTGGTGAGGCGACAGCCGTGCCCGCCCACATCGGCAGACTTGAAGATCTGGAGCGTCTCGTAGCCGCAACAGTTGGTGCTTACGGAGGTATTGACATACTGGTCAACAACGCGGCCAATCCTTTGGCCTTGCCGATCGGATCGATCACTGAGGACGCCTATTTGAAGTCCTTTGATGTGAACGTCCGGGGGCCGCTTTTCCTGTTCCAGTCTTGTTTGGAACATCTTTTGGTATCGGACCATGCTGCGGTAGTGAATGTGATCTCGGCGGCTGCCTTCCTGAGCACCCCGGGAGCAGCGTTGTATGGGGCTGCCAAGGCAGCTTTACTTCACTTCACCCGTTCAATGGCAGCCGAGTACGCCACGGCAGGCATCCGGGTTAACGCCTTAGCGCCAGGCCCGACCGACACAACTATGGTTCGCAACATTGGGGAGGCAGGGGCGATGTCGATGGCCCAGTCGACTCGACTGGGCCGCCTGGCTGATGCAGATGAGATGGTGGGAGCTGTACTTTATATGGCTTCTGATGCGTCCAGTTTCATGACTGGTCAGTGCATTACCGTTGATGGAGGGCTTGTGCCTGCCCGATGAAGGCAGTGCAGTACGGCCGTGCAGCCAGCCATCGGTAGGGTGAATCCATAATCTGATGAACCGTCAGGAGTCGGATCGAGATGATCTGCTCGAGGCGTTCACAAACCGTTTCGGAGAAGTAAATGGGCTATCTCGCAGGAAAGAATATTGCCGTCACCGGTGCAGGTAACGGGATTGGTCGGGCCATTGCATTGGCGTGCGCAGACGAGGGCGCCAACGTGGTGGTTGCTGATTACGGAGTCTCCATGGAAGGTAGCAATCCATCTAGCAAGGTTGCTGACGCAGTAGTGGCTGAAATTGAGATGGCCGGCGGAACGGCTGTAGCGGTGGCTGGCGACGTTTCTGATATGGAGGTTGGTCAGTACATCGTCGACACTGCGGTTGATGCCTGGGGAACGATCGACGGCGTGGTCTGTGTGGCTGGAATCGTGCGTGAGCGAATGCTGTTTAACATGACCGAAGAGGAGTTCGACCACGTTGTTGGGGTTCACCTCAAAGGCCATTTCACGCTTTTCAAAGCTGCATCAGCCGTCATGCGTAAGCAAAAGAGTGGTGGGAGCCTGGTCGGTTTCACCTCGGGGGCTTTCGTAGCGTCGACTGCTCAGGCGAATTATTCAGCGGCCAAGGGTGGCATTGTTTCGCTAACTCGGAGTGCAGCTTTCGCCCTTCGCAAGTACGGCATCAACGCTAATTGCATCGCCCCAGCAGCCATGACTCGCATGTCGGAGAATGTTCCGTTTGAGATCGAGGCAGGCGGCCCAGAGGCTATTGCCCCACTAGCTGTCTGGCTCATGTCCGATTCGGCCCGTGGTGTAACTGCACAGATCTACACCTGTACTGGCAAGCGCATTGCTGTTTGGAACCAGCCCGTCGAACTTCGTCACATGTGGGCTGATGATGGAGTGGCATTCAGTGTTGACGAGATCGCTGAGAAGCTTCCGACAACTATTGGAGATGAAGAAATGCCCATGTTCGCAGACCTGGATCGGCGGATGAAGGAAATGGCGGAAAATAAGAATGCGGCTGAAGGGGAGGCTTCGGCCTCCTAGGTCCGACAGCCTCGGATAGCCGGTCTACTCTCCTCTCATGGACACTCCTGAGTACGTGCCCGGGCACGGGCTCCTAGAAAACCGAATTGTCGTAGTTACCGCAGCTGCTGGCGCTGGGATTGGTTTTGCAGTGGCGAAGAGGGCTGTTGAGGAGGGAGCGACGGTAGTGATCTCAGATATCCACGAGCGTCGTCTTGATGAAGCAGCTGACGAGCTGGCTGATCTAGCAGGTGATCGACCGATTTGCGAAGTATGCGACGTTCGTGATGAAGCCCAGGTCCAGGGCCTATTGCGCTCAGCTTTAGATGCCCACGGCCGCATTGATGTAATGGTTAACAACGCTGGCCTTGGTGGTGATACCTCTCTCATCGATATGACCGACGAAGAGTGGGACCGGGTGTTAGACGTCACTCTCACTGGTTCGATGCGCTGCACGAGGGCCGCCATGCGAATCATGGGTAGTCAAGGCCGTGGTGTGATCGTTAACAACGCCTCGGTTCTTGGGTGGCGGGCCCAGGCAGGCCAAAGTCACTACGCAGCGGCGAAGGCTGGGGTCATGGCCCTCACCCGTTGTGCCGCTATTGAAGGTGTGGATTTGGGCGTTCGAATCAATTGCGTGGCCCCTAGTTTCGCCACCCACCCGTTTCTTGCGAAGACCAGCAGTAAGGAACTCTTGGCCGAGTTGGCGGCTGGTGAGGCCTTTGGGCGGGGTGCTGAACCATGGGAAGTAGCCAATGTGGTCGTCTTCTTGGCTAGTGATTATTCGTCTTATATGACTGGCGAGGTCGTTTCGGTTTCCAGCCAACGCTCCTAGTTCGAGGTTGGTTTAGATCAGTCGCCAGTTGGCCTTCCAATGCGAGTCTTCGTCGTCACTCCAGTTCCCGTCTCCTTCGTCTTGGGCAACTGCCCGTCCGGCGCGAGACAGTGCCAGTAAATGAGCGTAAACAACGGCGGCGGCGGCTTTGTGAAGTTTCTCATCAACATCGGCATATAACTCGGCCACCAGGGATGGGATGTTGCGCTGGCCGTCGGCTATGGCTTCGACAATCTGGCGCTCACGCATTTCCCGATGTTCGATCAGTCCCCTTACGTAGACGGTGGGATCGGTGATCGCTGGGCCATGAGTGGGTCGATAGATGACCTCAGGGCGCTTGAGGAGCCGCCGGAGGTTCGTCAGGTAGTCATTTAGGTCGCCGTCCGGAGCCGGAACAACTGTGGTCGACCAGCCCATGACATGGTCACCAGTAAATAAGGTCGACTCCTCTCGGAGAGAAAAGCACAGATGGTTAGATATGTGGCCGGGAGTGTGAAGGGCCTCGAAAGTAAACGCAGTGCCGGCAATGATGTCGCCGTCCCTCGTTGCTACATCAGGCACAAATTCCCGGTCTCCCGAGCCCTCTCCATCTTCGGGCTCAGGGTCCTCGCCAGCCTCGATTGCTTTACGAACGCGCTCGTCGTGGGCCCTGATGGCTGCTGGTGGATGAGGTCCAAAACCGTAGGATGCGGCGCCAGTGGCGGCCTGGACAGCTGCAGTAGCTGGAGAGTGGTCAGGGTGGGTATGCGTAATTAGCAGGTGAGTAACCCGTTGGCCTTGTACTGCTTTGAGAAGAGCCGCCACATGGTCCTGGTCGGCCGGTCCAGGATCGATGATGGCCACCTCACCACCCTCTGGCGGTCCAACAATGAACGTGCCTGACCCGTGGTAGGTGAACCTTGATGGATTCTGTGCCACCACGCGACGTACCAGCGGTGAGAGCTGCTCCACCTCGCCGTAGGGCGGGGTGGCCTCGTGCAAGAACTCAGGGGGCATAGTGGCATCCTGCCCGATTTATCGCTCGCCAGACCCATCAGAGAACGAGGAGGACCAATCAGATCCCATTGACTGAGGAGAACTCAGGTGGCGTTGGTGTATTCACTGCGGATCTTGTGAGCCACGTATTCAAGAAAGAAGCCGTCATAACGGACTTGTAGTTCGGGAAGGCGCCAATCGTCACCGGTTACCGTGCCACGGCACCTCGCCGTTCCGCAGTCGCATTCCAAGCGGTAGTCGTCAGTTCGGTCCATGGCATAGTCATGGCAGAGTTCCTCGTTAGTAGGAATCTCTCGCATGGCTATATAGATCACTTGACCGTGGAATCCGACGTTGGGGTCGCATGAGTGGTTAATTCGGATGGCCGTCTCTTCTACTTCAGCGACCGTTCGGGGTGAAAGGTAAAGGTTGTCCTCAATCTGGAGGCTCTGGTCGCCAATTTCGGCTGTTAAGTGCATTACCTCAGAACGGTGGACAATATGTCCAGCCTTGACGGCCACGATCTCTCCAGTGGCAATTGGTTCGATCGCAAAGACCCCTAGTCCAGCCAAGGTACTTTCACGGACTTCAATCTTTGGTGAACGCCAACTGCGTATGGAGGGCATAGGTCGACAAATGGATGAACTGGCGCTCAGGCGCCGTCAACGCCCACTGTTTTTAAGTACGCCGGTCCCTCGCCCCCACCGTGAACTTCCACGCAGGTCCCGGTGACCCATTTGGCTAGAGGCGAGGCCAAAACAAGACACATGTCAGAGACGTCCGCTGGCTGTCCAAGCCGGCCTGCAGGCAAGTTGGCAGCGACGCGTGCCTGTCTGTCCCTATCGCCATAGAAGTCATGGGCCACGTCCGTGATGATCATGCCAACAGTTACAGCGACCACCCGGATGTCCGGGCCCCACTCGTGGGCCAGTGTCCGAGTCATATTCTCGAGGCCGGCCTTAGCCGCTCCGTAGGCCACGCCGCGCGGGTTGGGGCGGGTTCCGCTGACAGAAGAGATGTTTATGATTACCCCACCGCCATCTTGGGCGGACATCGTGGGATACACGCCTTGGCAGAATGTCAGAGGGGCTGTGAGGTTAAGGGCGATGATCTTCTCGTTGAAGCGGGGCGAAACGTCGGCGGAGTCTGCCAGTGGGGCCCCTCCTGCGTTGTTGACCAAAACGTCAATCCGCCCATATTGATCGATGGCCATGTTCACCACGGTGCGCACCTGCTCAGGGTCACGGACATCAGCTGCAACGAAGCCGGCCTCGTTGGACCCGTCAGTTGAAGTAACGGGCTTGTCGGGAAAATTGCGCGCACATGTGATTACCTCGGCACCCGCATCCAGAAACCTGGTAGCCAGAACTCGTCCAAGCCCACGGGATCCACCGGTCACGACGACTGATCGTCCAGTGAAGTCGAGGGGGTTGGCGAGTGGAGGTTGAGCGCTCACGTAGCGCACGCTAACCCACCGCTGAGGTGACCGATCACACAATCTGACGGTCCGTCAGGGTTTCCCCAGCGGTCTGCCTCGTCTACCGTTGAAGGGGTGACCTCCTCATACGGCTCTTCGACGCTTGCGACACCTGATGGTCGTCCGGACAAGCGGATGACTGAGGACGATGTCATTGCCCGGTTGTCCAGTGGCATGACTATCGGAATCGGAGGTTGGGGTTCGCGTCGTAAGCCAATGTCTCTCGTGCGGGCAATCGCTCGCAGCAATCTGACTGACCTGACCATTGTCTGCTACGGCGGCCCTGAGGTTGGAATCCTCTCAGCTCTCGGCAAGGTCCGCCGAGCGATATATGGCTTCGTCTCGCTGGACTCCATCCCACTGGAGCCACACTTCCGGCAGGCCCGCCAACTAGGGACCATCGAAGTCACCGAGTTGGACGAGGGGGCCTTCTATCTAGGTCTACTGGCTGGTGCCCATCGGGTGCCCTTCTACCCGACACGGGCGGGCCTAGGTAGCGACATGATGCTCATGAATCCCGGTCTAGCGACCGTTACTTCACCGTATGTCGATGCTGATGGGTCCTACGAGGAGTTGGTGGCTATCCCAGCCTTTCAATTAGACGCTTCTCTGGTTCACATGAACCGAGCTGATCCAGCCGGCAATGGCCAGTTTTTGGGCCCTGATCTCTATTTCGACGACCTGTTCGCTAAAGCGGCGTCAGCCACTTACCTTTCGTGCGAGAAGGTAGTCGAGACCGGCGAGTTGCTTGATGAAGGTTCGCTTCACACCATCAAGATTCCCCGGATCTTTGTGGATGGGGTGGTGGAGTCACCTCGGGGAGCCCATTTTACGGAGTGTCCGCCCGACTACGGACGCGACGAAGCTTTCCAACGAACCTACGCTGCCACTGCGAAAGATCCTGATGCTTGGCAGGCATTCGTTGATCGTTGGTTAGAGGCCCCTAGCCATACTGAGTATCTAGCGCGACTTGATTCTGAAGTGGGGAAGAGTGCCTGAGGCAATGAACCATCCAACGGAGTTTCCGGCGAGCAGAGACGAAGTTTGTGTGGTGGCTATTGCTGAAGCATTTCGGGGTGATGGCGAGATTCTCTGCAATCCGATTGGCACCACACCAATAATCGGCGGGCGCTTAGCTCGGGCTACCTTCGAACCGGCAATGGTTATGACCGACGCTGTTGCGGTGCTGGCTGCAAACATCCTGCCAGTGGGTGACGACGACGCAGAGCGCCTGGTTGAGGCTTGGATGCCCTACCGAGACGTGTTTGATGTGGTCTGGTCGGGCCGTCGCCACATCGTCATGGGGGCTAGCCAGATAGATGCCCACGGCAACCAAAACTTCGCAGCCATCGGCGATTGGCACCGCCCGAAGGCCCAATTGTTGGGTCTTCGTGGGGCACCTGGCAATTTGACAAACCACGCCACGACCTATTGGATACCGCACCACTCGACCCGGTCTTTTGTGCCTACCGTCGACTTGGTCTCTGGTCCTGGTTACGACCGGGTAGCCCCATTGTCAGCCTTCATTCGGGCTAACCATGAGATCCGGCGGGTCGTGTCGAATCTCGCCGTGATGGACTTCGATAATCCCGGTAAACCCGATGCTCCCCGAAGAATGCGCCTCCGTTCTGTGCATCCTGGGGTGACCGTTGACGAGGTAATTGAGGCAACTGGCTTCGCATTAGACCTACCTGATGACGTGCCCGAAAGCCGACTGCCAACGTCGGAAGAGCTTCATCTCATTCGCGAAGTGCTTGACCCTCGGGGCCTGCGCAAGGCCGAGTTTGGCGGTTGAATAGTGGCCCCAATGTCCGATGACCCGCGCCTTCAGACCGAGTTCTGTGGTCTGGTTGGGATTCGATATCCGATTGTCCAGACAGGCATGGGCTGGGTAGCTGGTTCTCGACTGACTGCTGCCACAGCGGCAGCCGGTGGCCTGGGAATCATTGCTGCGGCTCCGATGACCTTCGACGAGATGGTGGCCGCTATCGCTGAGGTTCAAGCAGCGACCGATGCCTCGTTTGGAGTGAATCTCCGAACCGATAGTGCCGATGTGGACCGCCGGGTCGATCACTTAATTGCTGCAGGCGTGCGGGTCGCCTCGTTTGCCCAAGCACCGAGTCAGGCCATCGTGGTGCGCCTGAAGGAAGCTGGGGTGGTCGTTATTCCAACTATCGGAGCGGCTCGACACGCGGAAAAGGTCGCTGAGTGGGGTGTGGATGCTGTTATCGCCCAAGGTGCCGAAGGTGGAGGCCATACCGGACTGGTTCCGACTTCAATTCTCGTTCCTCAAGTTCTGGATGCTCTATCAGGAAGTGGGGTAGCTGTCGTAGCTGCTGGGGGCTTTACTGATGGGCGTGGATTAGCCGCTGCTCTTGCTTGGGGGGCCGATGCGGTGGCCATGGGTACCCGGTTTTTGCTGACAGCTGATAGTGATGTCCCTCATGACATCAAGTCGGTATACCTAGCCACGCCGGTAACCGGAACAGTGGTTACCCGGGCTGTCGACGGTGCCCCACAACGGGTGGTGGCGACCAATGTGGTGACCCGACTAGAAGACTCTCGGTTGCTTCGGTTTCCCCGGGCAGTTGCTAACGCTCTGCGGTTCCGCAGCCTGACGTCAACGCCACTGACTGAACTTGTGGCAGAGGGTTTTCGGATGAAGCGCTCTTCGGAGATGAGTTGGAGTCAAGTAGCCATGGCAGCCAACGCGCCGATGCTGACTCGAGCAACCATGGTTGAGGGGCGTTCTAAGGTGGGGATTCTCCCGACGGGTCAAGGCGTCGGAGTTATCGCTGAGCTCCCGACATGTGCCGAACTAATTGCCCGGACGATGACCGAGGCCTCCGCCGCCCTGGATCGCGTCTGCGGCCCGGTGGTTCCTCTCTCAGGAGATTGACCACAATGAACCTCGAGTTCACCAATGAGCAACTGGCCTTCCGAGACGAGGCCAAGAGTTGGTTGGCAGACAACGTCCCAGCCGATTCGTTGCCACCCATGGATACACCTGAGGGCTTTGAACGCCACCGGGAGTGGGAGGGAGTGTTGCATGATGCCCGGTGGTCAGTGGTGGCCTGGCCTGAGGAATACGGTGGCCGTTCCGTTGGTCTCGTGGAATGGTTGCTCTTTGAGGAGGAGTACTACCAATCGGGCGCTCCGGGACGGGTAAATACCAACGGCATTAGTCTGCTTGGGCCCACCCTCTACGCCTTCGGGACAGAAAGTCAGCAGGAACGCTTCTTACCTCGGATGGCCTCTGGTGAGGAGATATGGGCCCAAGGTTGGTCTGAGCCAGACTCCGGTAGCGACCTGGCGTCCATTTCAACCAAGGCCAGACGTCAGGGCAAGTGGTTCATACTTGATGGTCAGAAGACCTGGTGTTCACGGGGAGCATGGGCTGACTGGATCTTCTGCATTGTCCGGACTGACCCTGATTCCCAGCGCCACCGGGGCCTCTCGTATCTGTTGGTGCCTGCTGATGTGGAGGGGCTTGAGAGACGTCCAGTTGGCCGTCTCGATGGTGAGCCAGCGTTTGCTGAATTATTCTTTGACGGTTGTCGGGTGCATGAGTCAAACCTTTTAGGAGCAGAGGGTGACGGTTGGAATGTCGCTATGGCAACAGCATCAAGCGAGCGGGGCCTGAACCTACGGGCACCTGGCCGTTTCTTGGCCGCAGCAGACCGCCTAGCGGACCTCTACCGAGAACTCGTCAATGTGGGTTCCGCTGACAGTGAGTTGCTCGATGAAGTGGTTCGAGCATGGACAGGCGCACAGGCTTATCGCTGGCAGACCTATCAGAGCGCTGCTCGCCTTTCGGCTGGCGGTGAGTTGGGTGCAGCCTCGTCGATGGGCAAAGTCTTCTGGTCTGAACTCGATGTTGAGTTGCACGCTACGGCACTCCGTCTACTAGGTGAAGATGCAGAACTGGTTGACGCGCCGCTTGGCTCAAATTGGATGGCGGGGTACCTATTCAGCCTTGCAGGACCCATTTACGCAGGTACCAACGAGATCCAGCGCAACATCATCGCTGAGCGGGTGCTCGGACTCCCGAGAAAATAGAGGGAGGAATTAGAAGATGAACTTTGCACTGGATGAGGACAGTGTTCTCTTTGCTGAGACGTTTCGAGAAATCCTCGAACGGTTTTGTACACCAGATGCCGTCCGTGCCTCGTGGGACGATGCATCTGGTGCGGTGAACGGACTCTGGGAGAAACTTGCCGATACCGGAGTGCTGGGTCTTGTTGTGCCACAGGACTATGGAGGCCTCGGATTGGGTCAGCTCGACCAAGTCCTGATGCTCGAGGAACTTGGTCGGACCGCCTGCCCTGAACCGATTGCTGAACACTCAGCGGTAGCGGTGCCGTTACTCCGGGATAGGGCTTCCACTGCTGTCCAAGAGGAATGGTTGAGCCGAGCTGCTGATGGATCAGCGTTGCTGACCGCAGGGTCACCAGCTGGTAATCCCTCTCAGCCACTGGTCTTGGCTGCTGAGCGAGCGGATCTAGTGGTGTTAGCTATAGACAATGCTCTGCACGTTGTTCCAGCGGCGGCGCTATCAACCGTTGCCCAGGTCAGTGTCGACGGGTCACGTCGTTTGGCTCGGGTTGAGGCGACCACCTCTTCAGAAACGTTAGTGTCGAAGGATCCTTTAGCAGTCGTCGCCTTGTGGGACCACGGGGCGTGGGCTGCGGCTGCCCAAGCCATTGGGGTGGCCCAGCAACTCCTCGACCTTACGGTGGCTTACGTGTCGGAGCGCGAGCAGTTTGGTCAGCCTGTTGGGGTAAATCAGGCAGTAAAGCACCACTGCTCCAATCTGGCTATCGCCATAGAGTTTGCCCGCCCCATGGTGCATGCAGCAGCCTGGTCGTTGACCACTGGCCGGGCGCCAGAGGGCACAGTGCCACCGGAAGCGATTGATTCAGGTCCGTCGGTCGTGGTGTCGATGGCCAAGGCCCTAGCATCGGATGCTGTGGACTTGGCATGCCGCTCGGCGTTGCAGTGCCACGGCGCCATTGGCTACACGATTGAGCATGACCTGCAGCTCTGGCTGAAGCGAGGTTGGGCCCTTTCAGCGTCTTGGGGTGATGCCCGCCATCACCGACGCCGTGTGGCTAACGGTCTGGGTCTTGTTCAAGCATGACGGACCAACAAGCAGATGATTCGCTTCGATCAGCTGGCATTGAGTTAGCTGACGAAGTTCGGGCCCTTATGGCCGACATGAACCAGTTGGTTACGGGCGCTGAGGGCTTGGCTGCAGCTCGCCAACGAGTAACCGAGGCCCGCCAGGCGCTAGAGGGAACAATGCGTCGCCGTTGGTATGAAGTTCCTTTTGACGACATTGATGACGGCATGGAGCGCCAGTTGCGAACAGAGGCTACAGATCACAGTCTTTTCCGCGGTCGCCGCAACCCGCTGGCACCCCCCCTCGTAGTGACCACAGAGTCTGACGCCGACGGTCCGTTTGTAGTTGGCGTGATCCGATCCGACCGGTTGCGCGAGGGCCCACCAGAACGTCTTCACGGTGGCTATCTGGCGGGCCTGTTCGACGACGTTCTTAGTGGCGTGCCGTCCTTGGTGGATGCTGGGCCGGCAGTCACGGCTCGACTTTCGATTCGTTATCGAGCGGCCACCCCCCTCGACGTCAACCTCCGGTTCGAGGCCCGGATCGTGAGCCGTTCGGGCCGACGGCTAGTGGCCCGGGCTCGTTGCCTCGCTCCTTCCGATGGCGATGCGACCAAGGAGGTAGGAGTCCCGGTAGTGACCGCTGAGGCTGAAGCTCTCTTTGTTGTTGTTCCTCGGCGAGTGCAGGAAAACCGATGACTCAGCCCACAGTGTGCTTCCTGTGTACTGGCAATGCGGCGCGTTCAGTCATGGCCAGAGCCATGTTTGCCGATCGAGCACCAGACTGGGGGGCTGTCGGCGCTGGAACCCTAGTTATAGAGGGACTACCTATGAGCCAGCGCACCCGTAACGCGCTGGCTGGCCATGGGCTCAGTGATCCCGACCACCGCAGTCGCCAATTTGGTGCCTCTCACGAGAAGGTGGACTTAGTGGTGGCCATGGAGCCGTCTCACGTGGGATGGATCCGCCGGAACCACCCGGTGCTGGCTGGACGGACAGCTTCGCTGGTCCGTTTGGTCCGGGACCTCCCTACGGGTGACGCCAAGGACCTAAAGGACCGGATCACTGAACTGTGTTTGGCTGAAGTGGAGGTAACTGAGTGGGAGGAGGTGGTAGACCCGGCTTCGGGTAATCAATCTGATTTCGATGCCTGTGCGGCGACGCTGGACCACCTAGTCGGCATCCTGGTGGAACGGCTCGGTCCCGTGCGGTGAACAGAGCGCATATCTTGCCATGGAGAATGCCGGCTCACCGGCGAGACGGCTTTCTCTTGGCTGGAACCTGCTTCCTGATCGGCATAACCTTTGGTGTTTTTGCTGACTCGTCCGGCCTGGGAGTCATTCAGGCATCTGCTCTTTCGATCCTCACATTCACCGGGGCCTCTCAGTTCGCTCTGGTTTCGGTGGTGGCTGGTGGAGGCACATCAATTGCCGCAGTGGGAGGTGCGCTGCTGATCGGCACCCGTAACGGACTCTACGGCCCCTCAGTTGCCCCACTCTTACAGGGGGGACCTCTCCGTCGAGCGTTATCGGCCCAGTTCGTAATCGATGAGACGGCAGCTATGGCTGCTGCTCAGGACGACCCAGTTATGGCCCGTGAGGCCTTCTGGACTACCGGACTGTGGTTGTTTGTCTTCTGGAATGTTGGAACAGTCCTAGGAGTGTTGACAGGCAGTGCCCTAGACAACCCGGGTGCTTTAGGCCTCGACGCAGCCTTTCCGGCCGCTTTCGTCGCTCTGCTTGTTCCACACTTGCGGACTCGAGCTGGTCAAGTCACTGCACTACTAGGTGGCGCCATAGCGTTGGTCTCCGTGCCTCTCACCGTCGCAGGTGTACCGATGTTGTTGGCTGCGCTTGCGGTACCGGTTGGATTGGTGATCCGGAGGCGAGAAGCCTCATGAGTTGGATGGCCATATTGGTTCTGTCTGCAGGGTGCTACCTGGCCAAGTTGTTGGGAGTACTTGCTGGTCACCGGTTCGCGACGCGACTTGAACCCGTAACCCTTCTGCTTCCAGCAGCTCTTTTTGCAGGAATTGTCGTACTCATGACCCTGGCGGACGGCACGAATTTGGTAGTTGATGCACGTTTGGCTGGCGTAGTGGTGGCTGCTGTGGCGGTCTCTTGTCGGGCACCGTTCGTGCTCGTGGTTGGCCTAGCGATGCTCGTCACCGGCGGCATACGCCTGTTGACCTAACTCTCCTGTAGTTCTGGCGCTTCATTGAGGTCAGAATCAGTCTATTTTTGAAGCATGTAAGATCATTACATCAATAAGTCTGAGTTAGACCCGGCTTACCTTTCCGGTGTTTCAGCCTCGGTGCAGCGGTCGCTCCTGCTTCCCCGGCCGCGGTGGCGGGGTGTCATGCACCGGCTGGCTGTTCCTATTGCGCTTATGGCTGGCGTCGTGTTGGTGGCTGTCGCTCCAGCAGGAAAAGACCGGGTGGGTGCTGCGGTGTTCGTTGCGGGTGCTGTACTCATGTTCTCGGCGAGCAGCCTGGTCCACCTCCGCCGTTGGTCAGTTCCAACTTGGGAGTTGCTATTCCGCATTGACCATGCGGCAATTTTTATTCTGATTGCATCCAGTACTACGCCAATCGGCTTGAGCGTCTTGGACGGACGATCAGCCACGTTGTTGCTATGGGCGGTCTGGGTCGGTGCAGCGATTGGTATTGGTGTTCGACTGCTGCCTTTCCATCCCCCTAGAGGTCTTATGAACACGTTGTTCATCACGCTGGGGTGGGTGCCTATCGTGGTCGCCCCTGATTTGTTCCGTTCACTGGGTGCTGGCGAATTGGCATTGGTGGTGGTTGAGGGACTCCTCTACAGCGGTGGGGCTCTGATGCTCAGTGCCCGCTGGCCCGATCCATCACCCGAGGTGTTCGGTTACCACGAGGTCTGGCACTCTCTAGTGACTGCCGCCGTAGCTGTTCATTTCGTCCTGGTGGGTCTGATTGTTACTGGTTGATCTGGCATATAGAGATGGTTCAAATTTGCTTGCCGGGCATCCGAAGGGTTACGCCTCTGCTGGTCTTGGTTGTTGGTCTGGTGGTCACCTTGACGGCTGCCTGTGGAGACGACCTGGTCTCTGACCCTCGGCGAGCTACCACTTGTGCTGAACTTGTTGAAGCTGGCAGGGCAACAGCCGCTACGGCGTTAGACCTTCTTGGTGAACGCACACAGAGTGATGTGGAAGGTACTGACTCGGAGTGGTCCTTTGTCGAGTTTGATCGAATTGTGCAGTCCGAAGCATTTGCCGACCAAGCTGATGCGCTTGGTTGTACTTCCGTAGAACTCATTCGCCGGGCCTGCACCGCTTATCAGGGTCTGTCGACACAAGCCCGAGGTGAGGCAGGCCGCAAGTTCCTCCAGCCCTACTTTGTGGCCTGCGACTGACCTGAATGAGGCGGAGTTCCGACGAAGTGGCTGCCCCAGTGAATTATGTAACTTCAGTCCGGGTTAGTTGTCAGACGGGCTGTCATCTCAGCATTTAGCCGCTGAGAACGTCACTAGTGCGACAATAAACGTCCGATGGTTCACCACCGGCTTAGTTGATAATCTTGCGTGCATTGGTTGTCTGTGCTGGCAGGCTAGGCCTTTGGATACCACCTCTCTCTTCTCAGGATGACCATGAGCACCGAGCGTCTCTCCCACCGGATTACCGCCATCGCTGAATCGGCCACGATGGCGGTGGACTCCAAGGCCAAGGCCATGAAAGCGGCCGGCGAACCAGTAATCGGTTTTGGCGCTGGCGAACCGGATTTCGCCACTCCAGCTCACATCGTTGAGGCTGCTGTTGCCGCCTGTCAGAATCCTTCTAACCACAAGTACACGCCCGCAGGTGGCCTTCCGAAACTCAGAGAGGCGTTGGTCGAAAAGACCGAACGGGATTCGGGCTGGCGTCCCGAGACGTCCCAAATTTTAGTGACCAACGGTGGAAAGCACGCCGTGTACAACACTTGCGCTGCAGTTCTGAACCCTGGCGATGAGGTCCTGCTTCCAGCCCCCTATTGGACCACTTATCCGGAGTCCATTGCTCTGGCTGGGGGAACACCTATCCCACTGCCTACCGATACAACCTCTGGCTTCAGGGTTACCGTCGAACAGTTAGAAGCAGCTCGAGGGCCGCAAACCAAGGCACTGTTTTTCGTTTCGCCTTCCAATCCAACGGGCGCCGTCTACCCCGCCGCCGAGATCGAAGCGATTGGCCAGTGGGCTGTCGAGCATGGCATCTGGGTTTTTGCTGACGAAATCTATGAACATTTGACATATGACAACCATGTACACCACTCGATGCGGGCGCTTGTGCCGGAGATAAACAACCACTTTGTAGCTATCAACGGGGTGGCTAAGACTTACGCCATGACCGGCTGGCGGGTCGGATGGATGATTGGCCCCTCGGATCTTGTCAAGGCAGCTGGCAACCTCCAATCGCACGCCACGAGCAACGTGTCTAACGTGCCCCAGCAGGCCGCATTGGCGGCGGTATCTGGCGACTTAACTGCCGTGGCAGAGATGCGCGCCTCGTTTGATAGACGTCGACGAACGATGACTGAGATGTTGCTGGCTATCGACGGTGTGGAATTGCTGACACCTCAGGGAGCTTTCTACGCCTTTCCGAATCTTGCGGCCTTTATAGGTAAAGAGATTGCCGGCCGAGAGGCCAGTACCACAGCGGAGTTGGCGGCCATAATCCTT
Organism: Acidimicrobiales bacterium; assembly: GCA_029242745.1. Taxonomy (GTDB): domain Bacteria; phylum Actinomycetota; class Acidimicrobiia; order Acidimicrobiales; family MedAcidi-G1; genus UBA9410. The sequence continues at coordinate 48,735 of JAQWTI010000026.1, forward strand.
GATGAGGCCAAGGTGGCCATCGTTCCTGGTGAAGCGTTCGGGGCCCCCGGTTACGCCCGACTGTCGTTTGCTCTAGGTGACGATGACCTTGTTGAAGGTCTCACACGCGTGGGTCAGCTGCTGGCTGGTTGAACAGACTTCAGTAGAGGCTCCAGAACAGAACAGGATTACTAATGGCCCTGTCCTATGGCTCGTGGCCGTCGCCCATCACAGCGGAGTTGCTGGTCGCTGGTGCTGCAAGCCTCGGTGAGGTGTTAGTAGATGGCGAAGAGATTTGGTGGGCTGAGTCGCGTCCAGAAGAGGGCGGTAGGACCGTGGTAGTCCGTCGAGACGTAGACGGTACGGTGACCGACGCAGTGCCGACTGGAATAGATGTGCGAACCGGCGTCCATGAGTATGGCGGTGGTGCATGGTGGGTAGCCGATGGCGTGCTGTACCACTCCGACCGGTCAGATGAGCGCCTAGTCCGGCGGGAACCTAGCCAGCCCACTGTGGAGCCACTTGCTCTTACTCCTATGCCTGAAGTTCCCCGAGGATTGCGATACGCCGATGGTCGGACCACCCCGGACGGCCACTGGTTCGTTTGCGTCCGTGAGACCCATGCTGCCGATGGTTTGGAATCTGCCAATGAGTTAGTGGCCGTGGCAACAGACGGCTCCCATCGGGTCCAGGTACTGGTTTCAGGCCCAGACTTCGTGTCGTCACCTCGTGTGTCGCCCGACGGACGCCGTCTGGCCTGGATCCAGTGGAATCATCCTGAACTGCCTTGGGATGACACCGAACTCTGGGTGGGCGAACTGGAACGTAACGGCCGATTGAGTGGAGCCCGACAGATCACCCCTTGCCGCAAATCCAGTTCTACCGAAACAGGTGGTCACGATACTGGGGAGTCGTTTGCCCAGCCAGAGTGGCGGGCAGACGGTGTGTTGCACGTGGTCACCGATCGGGACGGATGGTGGCATCTCTATCGGGTAGACCCAGAGACCGAAACCCTTGACCGCTTGACCGCGGGAACCTTCGAGGTGGCTACCGCCCAGTGGGTGTTCGGACTATCCCGATACGCACTAGTTGGAGATGAAATCTGGTTTGCTCGACGGGAAGAAGGTGTCGACCGTTTGGCGGTGCTGGGGTCCGACGGCACCATTACCGCTGTCGAGCCTTTGACAACTGACGCCCCAGCCACGTCAGTCGGATCGGTGGCGGCTTATGGCACTGGCGTAGTGCTGCTAGCGGCGTCGTGGACCACTGAGCCGACTCTGGTGGCAGTTACAGCAAATGGTGCCGAAGTGCTTCAGAGGGCGCGTGATCTCAAACTGAATTCTCGGTGGCTGCCAGTGCCTAAGCACGTCACGTTTCCGACCTCTGGTGGTGAACAGGCTCACGCCTTTGTCTACTCACCGACGAATCCTGATTGTGAAGCACCGCCTGATGAGCAACCCCCGTTGATGGTGCTGGTCCACGGTGGGCCTACCAGCTCAGTGCGTCCACAGATGCAACTAGCAGTCGCCTTTTGGACCAGCCGAGGTTTCGCAGTTGCGGACGTCGATTACCGCGGCTCTACTGGCTACGGTCGGCCCTACAGGCATCGACTGCGCGGCGGCTGGGGAGTGCTGGATGTAGACGACTGCTTGGCCGCAGCCAGGTACCTTTCCTCAGGAGATTGTCCCGTCAGCGGGCAGGTGGACGCCGACCGTCTCGCCATTCGCGGTGGGAGTGCTGGAGGCTTTACAGTCCTGGCCGCTCTCACCTTTCATGACGTGTTTGCTGCTGGAGCCAGCCGTTACGGCATAGCCGATCTCGCTGCCTTGACCGCTGACACGCACAAGTTCGAGGCCAGATATCTGGATCGTCTTGTTGGTAGATGGCCTGAAGATGAGGCCGTATACAGAGAGCGATCCCCCATCCACCATGTTGACCAACTGGCTACACCTCTGCTGTTGCTCCAAGGTACTGAGGACCGGGTTGTTCCTCCTTCCCAAGCTCATGCAATGGCTAGTGCTCTGCGGCACAGGGATGTTCCCTTCAAACTCATCGAATTTCCAGATGAAGGCCACGGGTTCCGCAAGGCCGCCAATGTGGTTCAAGCGCTGGAGGCAGAACTTGCGTTTTTCGCCGATCGGTTTGGATTTAAAGCAGCTGACTGCGATTGACTGAAGGCTATGTGACTTAAAGAACGCCAATAGGTGGGTCGAGCTAATCGTGAAAGTGCAACCGCCAAGTTCAGGTATTTCTGCTGTTGTGAACTGTTGAGCCGGAATCAGTTTGAGCACTCGGTGCCCTCCGGGACTGGGATGGCACGGTCCTGTTTCAGGCAGCGAATCAACGGTGATTTGTATACAAAGCGAGGTTGTGCGTATTGGTGGACGTAATGGGTTGTGTTCAGTGGCCGTCGTCCGTCTACACTTAGCAAGGTGAAACTGATCTACAACCTCCTACTGCTGACTTAGGGCGAACGCAACATACGCGTCCGCCCGCACCTCCTGAACCAAAAGGTTCAGGAGGTTCTTTGGTTTTCAGGGGTGAGTCCAGCCAGAGAGGCAAACGGGGGAGTAACGATCGGTCCATGTACAGGCATAAGAATAAGTTTTTTACCACGAACACATCGATGGTGGTGCGTTTCAGCGCCACCCGGAAGTGAGTACCAGTCATGAGTGAACAGACGAAGACCGATCAGGTGGTCATCTTCGATACGACCCTTCGTGACGGCGAGCAGTCGCCGGGGATCTCCCTCGATGTGGGTGAGAAGTTGGAGATTGCTGAGCAGCTAGCTCGCCTAGGAGTGGATTACATCGAGGCAGGTTTCCCTATTGCTAGCCAGGGTGACTTTGAGGCTGTGCACGCTATTGCTTCAGCAATTGAAGGACCGACGATCTGTGGCCTTTCTCGAACTGCTCACAAGGACATCGACCGTTGTTGGGAGGCCATTGAGCCCGCAGCGAATCGGCGCATTCATACCTTCATCGCTACGAGCCCCACCCATATGGAGCACAAGCTCAAGATGAGTCCAGCTCAGGTGCTGGCTGAGGCTGCTTCAGCAGTTGGTCGGGCCCGGGAGTACACAGACGATGTCGAATTTAGTCCGGAGGATGCCTCTCGATCGGACTTCGACTTCATGTGCGACGTTCTCCAAGCGGCGGTCGACGCCGGTGCTGGAACTCTCAATATTCCTGACACCGTTGGTTTCGCGACCCCGGGGGAGTGGGCGTCACGTATCCGCGCCATCCGTGAGCAGGTCAGCGGCGACTATGTAATTTCCACTCACTGCCATAATGACCTAGGGCTTGCAGTAGCAAATACTCTTGCTGCGGTTCAGGCTGGTGCTCGCCAAGTCGAGTGCACAATTAACGGTATTGGTGAGCGTGCAGGCAACGCAGCCATGGAAGAGATCGTTATGGCCCTTCGGACCCGTCCAGACTCGTATCCGAACCTCCAAGTAGACATCCGTACTGAGGAATTGGCGAAGTCGAGTCGGATCGTCAGCCGACTCACCGGCTACCCAGTGCAGTACAACAAGGCTGTGGTGGGTCGTAACGCTTTCGCCCACGAGGCTGGGATCCACCAGCATGGTGTGCTGAATGAGCGCACTACCTATGAGATCATGGACCCAGCAGCCGTGGGTCAGGGTGAGAGTCAGTTGGTGTTGGGTAAGCACTCTGGGCGGGCGGCGTTCCGTGATGCGCTCCAGAAGCTGGGCCACGATATTCAAGGTGATGCACTCAACGCTGCCTTTACCCGATTTAAGGAGTTGGCTGATCGAAAGGTACAGCTCAGCGACGCCGACCTTGAGGCCTTGGCTATCGAGGAGGTGGGCGGCAGCATCGACCACACCTACGAGTTCTTGAGCCTCGAGGTGCGCGGCGGTAGCGTCGGTATCCCGACAGCGGACCTGGTCATGCGTGTAGACGGTGAGGAGGTCTCAGCATCTTGCGATGGTGACGGAATGGTCGATGCCTCGTGTTCAGCCATCAAGAAGGCCACCGGGGCCGAAGGTCGGATGACCGACTACAACGTCACCTCGGTGACCGGCGGCGTGGACGCCCTGGCTGACGTAGCTCTCACCTTCGAGAGCAGCGATGGCGTGAAGGTCTCGGGACGTGGCTTGTCGACGGATGTCGTGGAAGCTTCGGCTCGGGCGTTCATCGGTGCTCTCAACAAGATTGCCCGGATCCAAAAGTCTGGAGAGGACCCCAACGCGGTCGACCGCCCCGGCCGGATCAACTGAGGCGCATAAGTGAACTCAACAAGGACTGTCCGCTTCGGCCCTTCCTCGATTTGCTTATTGACGACGGGGTGCTTGGGTCGGTGGCGGCCACCCCGGGGTCAGATCTTCATCGGAGCCTGATTACCTGGCGGCTGGCCAGACCGTCCAGAGCGTTCTCCTGGATCCGATGTCTCGAGTACGACCAGAGCCCGTCGCCAATGACGAGAGTTCGCTGGATGGGCTGGATGTAGCCGCCGTCTGGCCAGCACACCACGAGATCGCTATCTACAGGAAGGGTCTCCGGGTCGAACCCGAATTCCTCAGGCCACCACTTGGTGTCCTGGCGGGGCATCGGCTCACACCAGTGTCCTGACATCAATGTGGGCGCATCCAGATCACAGACCATGACCACTGATGCATCGCCGTCGGGCCTCGACACCACGGGGCAGGGGGGCACCGGTTCGATCTTCTCGGCGTCGCGGTGGTTGATGCGACCCTCTTCGGTGATGCCAGTATCGGACACCCTCAGTACGACTGCGCCGTGGTCGTCGGCCTGCCAGTCGTCGAATGGAAGGACGGCCCGATCGTTCCACCACAGAAAGGCGTGGTGGTCCCATTCCGCACCGCTGTGTCCACCGCCAGGTGACCAAGTGGCCAATTCAACGGGTGCATCGAGGTCCGAGACGTCGAACAGAGTGACCTTGGTTCCGGTGGCGCGACCTTCGCCGGTGGCCTCCTGGCCGATGCCAAGGATCCGATCCGACCTCACCGGGTGGAGGTAGCCGGAGTAGCCGGTGATTTTCAGTTCTCCACGGACCCGTGGAGCGGTCGGGTCAGATAGATCCACGGTGTAGAAGGGATCGGTCTGGCGGAACGTGACCACGTAGGCCACGTCCCCTGTGTACCGGACGGCAAAGATGCGTTCGCCCCGGCCCATGTCACCCACCTGGCCGACAACTTCCAACTCAGCGTCGCGCCGAGTAAGCACCGAGACTATGGATTCGGCGTCATCGTCGAAGCGCCACGGTCCACCGGTGGTCGACGCCACTCGGAGGTACCCGTCGTGCTCGGACATGGAAAACTGATTCAGGAGGTGGCCGGGTACCTGGCCTGAAGCGGTGTAAGCGGTCTGGGACGGATCAGTCACGTCGAACTGGTGGATAGCCGTGTCCCAGTTGCGGTCCCACCAAGATCGCCGTTGGTCGTCGGCCAGCACGTCGGGATCCACCCATGCGTTGGTTGACACGTAGAGGTGCTCGTTACCGGCGTAGACGGTCGAGCCGTCGGCAAGGACAGCGGTTGTGGAGGGTTGGGACAGCGATTCGGTGAGCGGAACCGTGAGCACCGAAAGAGTCGAGAAGCCAGCGAACGTGGTAGGGCGGGACACGTCAGCACATGTGTGTAGCAGCCCATCGACCACCGAGCCGTCGGCTGACTCCAGAACGAACCCGGGCATCCAATCGGCGAGTGTGGTTTCGGTTACCACTTCGCGGTTGAACCTCCGGGCCCGCTCCTCACCGTTGCTGTTCTGCGGGTACACGAAGGGGAGTTCGTCGGGCGGTGTGGTGATCACCACGCGGGCTGAGCCGCCGACCACCCGGGTGGACACGTGGTGCCCCTCGACAGTAAGGACATTGGCGATCCGTAGGTCGGTCGGATCCGACAGATCGACCTCAATGAGACTTGTCAACTCCCGCCAGCCTCCTGTGGGTATGAGACTTGAGAAGGCTGGCGGGAATAGGGGGTCTCCGTCGAGGTACGTGTCTGCGACGAGCAGTACCCGATTGCCGGTTAACAGCATTTGCCGACTCCAGTGGCCCTCGATACGCAGGGTGTCGGTCAGCGTTGCTTCGCCTTCAATCAGCGACACGTGATGGAGCCGGTCATCCTCGATGACCAAGATTCGTTGGCCATCAGTTTTGAGTAGGTCAGGCTCGTCGATACCTAGCTCCTGGACGTTGGTGCCCGAGTAGTCCTGCCCCTCGACGAGCCTTTCGTTTGATGTCCGGGCGATAGGTCCGGACGTTGCTATCGAGTCCTCGGCCACAGCGGTGGCTTCCAGCATCACCGGACCGCCGTACCAGTTGCCGCTGAGGCCGTAGGGGCCGACCCTCTCGACGGCCTCTACCTGTAGATGAAGCAGGAGTTCTTCGCACGCCGTGAAGGCGACGAGGCCGGCTGTTAACTCGGTATCCGAGACGTCGACAGCGCCGGTAGTTGTGGTGCGTCCTCCAGGCAGACCGTGCTCCTCAGGGTCCTTGGCACATGCACTGGTCACCAACGTCACTACCAAGAAGAGGCCCAAGATGGCGGAGCGAATTCGCCAGTAGTTACGCCAACGTGTCATGCCGAGGTGGGCAACCAGCCTGGGCGGTTCGCCTCGTAGTCGTCGATCTCAGCGGTATGACGCAACGAGATGTCGATGTCGTCTAGCCCCTCGAGGAACCGTTCCTGGGTAGAGGACTCCAGTGGGAAGGAACACGAGATGTTGGCCTCGGGTGCCTCGAGGGTAAGGGTGGCCACGTCGACGGTAATAACTAGGTCGGGGTTGGCCTCCACGGCGTCTAGCAGAGCAGCCCCTATCTCATCAGATACCTGCACCGGCACCAGACCGTTTTTGGTGCAAGTGTTGCGGAAGATGTCGGCGAACTGGGGGGAGACTACGGCGCCGAACCCGTACTGCTGGATGGCCCACACGGCGTGCTCACGAGACGAGCCCGTTCCGAAGTTGGGGCCCGCCACCAGTACGACGGCTTCGGAGTAGCGCTCATCATTGAGCACGAAATCACGGGCGTCGCGCCACTCGGAGAACAGGCCCTTGTCGAAACCGGTGCGTTCCACACGCTTGAGCCAGTCACTCGGGATGATCTGATCGGTATCGACATCAGAGCGACGGAGCGGCACAGCGGTTCCCGACACGATCTGGATGGCGTCCATGGTCGTTCCTCTCTCGTTTCTGGTCTGGTGGTGGTGGATTAGGTCAGGTCGTCCGGCGTGGCGAACGTGCCGGTGATGGCGGTGGCCGCTGCGACGGCCGGTGAGACTAGATGAGTGCGTCCGCCGCGTCCCTGCCGGCCCTCGAAGTTGCGGTTGCTGGTACTGGCGCAGCGCTCACCGGCAGTGAGTTTGTCGGGGTTCATGGCTAGACACATTGAACAGCCTGGTTCTCGCCAGTCGAAGCCAGCCTCAATGAACACCTCGGGCAGGCCCTCGTTCTCAGCCTGGGCCTTGACGACCCACGAGCCGGGCACTACGAGGGTGCGTATGCCGTCCTTCACCTTTCGACCCTTGGCTACCGCTGCGGCCGCCCGGAGGTCCTCAATCCGGCTATTGGTGCATGAGCCGATGAACACGGTGTCTACGGCTACATCGCGCATTGGGGTGCCGGCTGTCAGACCCATGTACTTAAGCGCTCGCGCTGCAGATTCCCGCTGGCTGGGCTCTTCAAAGGAGGCTGGGTCCGGGATCTTTCCGTCCATTCGCATGACCTGGCCGGGGTTAGTTCCCCACGAGACGTGTGGGGTGATCTCTGCGCCATCGATCACGATCTCGTGGTCGAAGGTCGCGCCCTGGTCGGTGGCCAGCGTCCGCCAGTCCGCTACAGCTGCGGCCCAGTCGGCTCCCGAAGGGGCGCGCGGCCGACCAGCCAGATAATCGAAGGTGGTTTGATCAGGGGCGATCAGCCCGGCCTTGGCGCCCGCCTCAATGGACATGTTGCACACGGTCATCCGGCCCTCCATCGAGAGTTGGCGGATGACCTCACCTCGGTACTCGATGATTGAGCCGATACCACCGCCAGTGCCAAGGCGACCGATGATGGCCAAAATTACATCCTTTGCGGTCGAGCCCTCAGGAAGAGTGCCGTTGACGGTGACAGCTAGTGTGCCAGGACGCTGCTGTGGGAGTGTTTGTGTGGCCAGAACGTGTTCAACCTCGCTGGTTCCGATACCGAAGGCCAAAGCACCAAACGCCCCGTGGGTGCTGGTATGGCTATCTCCACAGACAATGGTCATTCCGGGAAGCGTCAATCCCTTTTCGGGGCCGATGACGTGGACGATGCCCTGGCCGGGATCACCCATGGGGTAGTTGGTAACACCGAACTCGTGGCAGTTAGATCTGAGAGTTTCTATTTGGATACGGCTGACCGGATCCGCAATGGGCAACTCAATTTCGGCAGTTGGAACGTTGTGGTCCTCTGTGGCTACCGTCAACTCGGGGTGACGTACCTTGCGGCCGGCCATTCGGAGCCCATCGAAGGCCTGTGGAGATGTGACTTCATGGATCAAATGCAGATCAATGAAGAGAAGGTCAGGTTCGCCATCCACATGGCGAACGATGTGGCGGTCCCATACCTTCTGGCTGAGGGTTCTGGGGCTATGGGAACCGGTCATAGTCACTCCTGGACAAAGTGCCCGGCTGGGATTGGTCGGACAAGATCGCGCTCAGTCAGGATACGGCACAGGTCCGCTGTCGGCCCGATTAATCCCAGCAATCACGTGTCTTCAGCCTTGGCCTCATCAATCAGGTCAAAGGCGCCTTTAGTGTCGATCTGACCAGTTGCCATGGCTAGCGAGCCGCCAGCGCTGACGGCGACAGCGGTCGGATGATCGAACACGCCAAACCGGATGTGCACCGGACCGTCGTCGACAATGTTGGGGAACCCATTGATACCCCATTCCTCCGCAATCGTTATGGCGTAGTCCATCTGGTCGGAAGGAATCGTTGAGACTCCAATTACTGTGATTCCTGGAAGAGCGCTCAATTCGGCGACCGCCGAACTTTCTCTGCGGCATGTTGCTCAAGTAGGTGTCCAGAACCAGAACAGAACGTCTTTGCTGGCCAAAATCGTGCCATCGAACTGCTCGCCACCGATCAATGTGGCAGTGAATGCCAACTCATCTGGAATTTTATATGACGTTGAATTGGCCGCTTCTGCAGAGGTTTGGTCCGAAAACGAGTTCAGTGAAGGCTGGTTCATTTGGTCAGAAGTACCACCAGGTGACGCGAGTACCGGGGCAACTGTTGTGCCAACAGGTTTGACTAGCGGGGATTCAGGGCCCCCTGGCGAGCAGGCTGTGACTAGGAGGGCCAGACACAGCGTTGCGACTTTGATATCGACAGTGGGTCGGTTCACGTATTGACCCTAGGCGGGGTACCGTCGAAGGTGTGAGCACGAGAATGCTAATTGTCTCGGCGCTGGTTTGTGGGGTGGCTCTTCTTGTGGCCTTCACCATTCAGGTGGTGGTCGCCTCGTGACCTCACCTGCGAGTGGCCTACCGGTGCACGGCAGAGGTCATCCGGGAGGTGGAGCCGGCGGCGACTGTCGAGTTCCAACCCCCCGCCTGCCGTGGTGATGTCGAAACGTTGTTGATGATCTTCGATAACTGGACCTGACATGCTGGATCACAACGTGGAGCCTGTGGTGTGGATGAAGTGCTGACCCGGCCGAGAGTTTCTTACGCCCAGAGCCTCGCAGTGTTAGTTGCCAGTAAGGCGACTGGACTGATCTATCAAGTCGTTGATCATGGTTGGTATCAGGCATATTGGCCAAGGGGTGGATGACTTCCTGGCTGACTACGTAAAGGTGGGAAACCAACACCGTGACTATCGGTCAGAAATAGCGACCAATTATCGATCACCTACCGATTACCTAATGGCTTGAAACTGATGCCTTCGCCTGATGGTGCCCGGTGGGGATCTTTATGGTCATGGGATGCGTGGGCCCTGTCGCTGTCCATTTACCAGACCCAACAGTTTGCCTAATCGTTAAGTCACAGCGAGTCTCATTAGATCTCAGGGCGCCCTTAGAGCGTTCTATCTGCCACTGAGTGACGGTGACTGTGGCACGGGGTACTCCCCGTAACCTGTGGTTGTGTTCGAACACCGCCTCGCCCAGGCTCGGGCCTCCATGGTCGACCGCAAAGTCGACTTTCTCCTCCTTTCGGTTGGTGCTGACCTGCCCTACTTCTGCGGGTACGAGGCCATGCCGCTTGAGCGACTCACGATGCTGGTTGTGCCCCGTGACGGCGACGCCACCCTCGTGGTTCCCCATTTGGAGGCGCCACGCGTCGTTGAGCGGCCTGATGTATTCGATGTCGTGACTTGGCGTGACGGCGAGGATCCCATTGACCTAGTGGCTAAATGCTTATCCGGTGCGGCGACCGCCGCGTTGGGTGATCAAACCTGGGCCGGATTCGCTTTAGATCTATTGTCCGCATGCCCCAACCTTCAGTTGGCCAGAGCATCAGAGGTGACGGCACCGATTCGTATGGTAAAAGATGCCGCCGAGATTGAGGCCCTCCGCCACGCTGCTGCAGCGGTGGATCGAATCCTCGCTGATGTGCAGATTGGTGCGATGCCTCTGATCGGGCGGACCGAGGTCGACGTAGCCGGCCAGATCGCCCGTCGAATCATCGACGAGGGTCACCAGCGGGTGAACTTCACGATCGTGGCATCCGGCCCTAATGCTGCGAGCCCTCACCATGAAGCTGGAGATCGGGTCATCCGGCAGGGTGAGTCGGTGTTGTTTGACATCGGCGGCACGATGGCCGGAGTCGACGGGGTGGGCTACTGCTCTGACATAACCCGTTGCGTTCATATCGGACCGCCGCCCGACGGGTTCGCTGAGCTTTACGAAGTGTTGTATGCCTCACAGGCTGCTGGGGTAGCAGCAGCCACCGTGGGTACTCCATGTGCCGAGGTTGACCAAGCGGCTCGCCAAGTTATCAACGCTGCGGGATACGGAGAGTTCTTTATTCACCGCACAGGTCACGGCATTGGTATCGAGGCCCACGAGCATCCCAACATGGTCTCGGGCAATGAACTCCCGTTGGCTGCCGGTCACACGTTTTCTGTCGAGCCGGGTATTTATGTACCTGGGATGTGGGGTGCACGTCTTGAAGACATCGTGGTGGCAACAACCGATGGTCCGGAACCTCTTAACCGCATAGACCATGGATTAGCCGTGGTCGACTGTTGAGGCGCTAGGCCCTCTGGTGATCGAACTCAACGCAGCGAGTGTGTTGTTGCAGTGGGCCACAGGGGGCTTGTTTTTCTTGTGGGTTACCGGTCGGTGGCGCGAGGTAGGTATTGGTTATGGCTGGACAATGCGGATCACTTTTGGACTCATGGCGACTGGGGCGGTGGTCGTGGGCCTGTTGGTCGACTCAAATCCGGTACGAGAGGTGGCCGGTGTTGGCGTAGTAGCAGCCACAACGGTTGCCATGGTGGTTTCTGTGTTACGTCGTCGCGCCGGTGTTTCTGGTCAGCGTGGTGTAGAGGAGCGCAGGACCGCTCGAGTGGCTGCCATGACTGGCATTGACCGCAGTGCCCAACCTTCTGACAATGGCTTGGAGTTCCCGCCGCACCTTGACGCCATGGCGCCGCTGTTCGGCATGGTGGGCTTGGTGGCAGCGGGACTTGCTGATGGCGAGCCGGCTGCTCTGTCGGTGGCTCGGCTGCTCGTGGGTGCAGCTTTCCTCGGTGCAGTCAGCGATGCGATGCTGCTTGGCCACTGGTATCTGGTACAGCCAGGACTGGCTCGCGGCCCACTTATCGAACTGGTTTGGTGGACTGGCCTGATATGGCCGTTCGAATTGGCCGTCCTACTCTGGCCGACCGGCATGGTTTCGGTACTGAACGGTTCCATCGACGATGGGTACAACGGCTTGTTGGGGTGGTTCTGGGCTGCCTCGACAATAGGAACATTGATTCTCGTGTTGGCTACCAGAGCAGCACTACGCGAGCGCCAGTACGCGGCAGTGATGGCGGCTACCGGGCTGCTGTACCTAGCAATCCTCATGGCCTTCAGCATGGACCTAGTGGCTCGTGCCGCCCTTTCCTGAGACTTAAATTCCTAGGGCCACGTCTTGACAGTCGATAGGATTTGCTCCCTGATGACCGAGGTGCGCGTTTACACCCGTCGCGGTGACGATGGAACGACCGGGCTGCTCTACGGAAGCAGGGTCGCTAAAGATGCAGCTCAACCAAGGGCCTATGGGGACGTAGATGAAACGCAGGCTGCCATCGGTCTGGCCAGAGCAGCTGCCGGACCGGAGTTGGGCGCCATCCTTGTTGGCCTTGAGCGTGACCTTTGGATGGTGATGGCCGAGTTGGCATGCAATCCTGAGAAGGTCGACCAGTTGCACGAGAGTGGGTCACGACCTACTCCAGAAATGGTCACAGCGTTAGAGTCCCTTATCGACGATGTCTCAGATCAGTTCGAATCTCCAACCGAGTTCGTTGTACCTGGCGAGGACGAGGTGTCAGCCCGTCTCGATGTGGCTCGCACAGTTTGCCGTCGAGCCGAGCGTTCGGCCCTTTCGGCAGCCGCTGAGGGATCCTCAGTCCTGCCTTATCTAAACCGCCTATCCGATCTACTTTGGACGCTGGCTCGATGGCAGGAGGGTGGGTCGCTTGCCACCCGCTCGGTGCCACGTAGCGCCGCATTCGACTGACCTGAGTGGCTTCGGCCTGATTTCCTAGGGAGCACAATGACAACCACGTTTTCCGTACCAAAGTTCTCGACAGCCCGCCGGTTTCCGGCGCGATCCGAGGTGGTGGCACACGGGATAACCACTGCATGGCTAGACGGAGACAGTGCCCTTCCGTCAGGCCTTGATCGGGCTGACTTGCTACGTCTTGGGTTTACCGCCAAAGCCGGACAGATCCAGATCGTTCCTGTGGATGGTCGGTTATTGGCCGCGGTCGGTCTGGGTGATTTGGAGAGCCTGTCTAATGACAGTCTTCGACAGACTGCAGCGGCACTCAGTCGCGCTGTTCGGGGCCAACGCTCTTTAGCCACTGATCTGGCCTCAGTCGTGGCCGCTGCCGCTGGACCGGCTGAGGTCGAAGGTGTGGCGGCAGTTGTTGAGGGCCTATCTCTGGCCCTGTACCGGTTTGGTTATCAGTCGACTGAGAGTTCCGTACATAGCGACAAACTGACTCGGATTGTTCTTGTCGGGAGCACCTCGGCCAATACACGTGCCGCAGTCGAGCGGGCCGTGGCGGTGACGCGTGGTGTCACGTTGGCCAGAGATCTAGTCAATGAACCGGGGGGCAGCCTGACACCACCAAAGTTCGCCAACCGGGTCCGACGCATGGCTCGGGACCGAGGACTGACATTTAAAGTGATGGACGAGGCGGCCATCCGGCGTGCTCGTATGGGGGGCCTTCTGGGTGTAAACCGCGGTTCCACTCAGCCGCCTCGTTTTGTGGAACTCACGTACACGCCTGAGGGCCGTTCAAAGGGCACCCTGGCCCTCGTAGGTAAGGGATTGACTTTCGATGCTGGTGGATTGTCCATCAAGTCCGGCCAGGGAATGATGGATATGAAGATGGATATGGGAGGTGCAGCCGCCGTTGTCGGAGCGATGTCTGTGCTGCCGTCTGTTGCACCGCAGTGCAAGGTCCGGGCGTACCTACCTATGACTGACAACATGCTGGGTGGTGACGCCACTCGGCCCGGTGATGTTCTGACGATTCGAAATGGCAAGACCATCGAAGTCCTCAACACTGACGCAGAGGGTCGCCTGATTCTAGCGGACGCGCTCTCGGTGGCTTCCGAGGCGAAGCCCGACGCAGTCGTTGATCTGGCTACCCTGACCGGCGCCTGCATGGTGGCTCTCGGCCCTAGTATCGCTGGGCTTATGGGTCGCGGCGATGGGTTTCTCCAGCAGGTGGAAGCCTCCTCATCAAGGACTGGTGAGCGGGTGTGGCGTCTGCCGCTCCCTGACGATTATCGATGCATGATTGAGTCACCGGTAGCCGATATGAAGAATATCGGAGGCTCGTACGGTGGGGCGATTACTGCTGGGTTGCTCCTTGGTGAGTTCGTGGCTGAAGGCATCGACTGGGCTCATCTAGATATTGCTGGTCCGGCTTTTACTGACTCCGACGAGGCTGAAGTCGTTCGGGGCGGTACTGGCTTTGGCGTTCGTCTATTGGTCGACTTAGCGACGTCTTTCGCCGTTTGATCACCACCCAGAAGATAGAAAGGCCTTCTTGGGTGGTTTGCGGACAAATGGACAAGCTCTGGGACCACAGAACAACTAACTCGGCATCGTCAAGCCTGTTGTGACACTCGTTCCATCAAGCTTTCGTTTATGGCAACTGCCCAATCTGGGAAAATCAATAAATGGTGGAAACAGCCAAAGAAGAGCAAATAGCGCAACAGGTTAAAGCCGCGACAGCGCTGATTTCAGCTGCGAAGACGGTGGCTGTTCTTACAGGGGCAGGAATCTCGACTGATAGCGGTATCCCAGACTTCCGTGGTCCAGCCGGAGTCTGGACGCTGAATCCGAAAGCCGAACGGGCGTCCAACATTGATGTGTATCTGACTGAGCCCGAGGTTCGGCGAGCCAACTGGCGGGTTATGGCCAGCGGGCTTTGGAATAGTGTCGAACCCAACGTTGGCCACCATGCACTGACCGATTTAGATAAGCGGGGTTGCCTCCATACCTTGGTGACTCAGAACGTGGATGGCCTCCACTTGCTGTCAGGGACCGCTTCTGAGCGCGTTGTAGAGATTCACGGGACGGTCTGGCGGTCAATGTGCCTGCGGTGCGGAGTGCAGGATGACATAGAGGGTGTCCTGGAGCGGGTTCGGGCCGGAGACGAAGACCCGCATTGCACCCTTGGGTCATGTGGAGGCCTACTGAAGCGAGCCACGGTGAGCTTCGGGCAAGCACTTTTTGATGGCGACCTTGATCGAGCTTTAGCGGCGGCTGGAGAGGCAGATCTGCTACTTGTCGTGGGTACAACCTTGGCCGTCGGCCCTGTCAATCTGATGGTTCCCACAGCGGTAGAGGCTGCTCGGGTGGTTGTGATCGTGAATGGTTCGCCAACTGATATGGACGATCTGGCTGACGTGGCGCTTCGAGGTTCGATTGGCAGCATCTTGCCGAAGATCCTCCGTTGTGCCGATCAACAGGACTCATCGTGGTCTAATCCTGACTAGATCAATAAGATTTATAAATGGTTACCTTCCGAGACCTATTGCGGGACGCCAAGTCCCGGATTGATGAGACAGACCCTGCGGGTGCAGAAGCACTCCTATCCAAGGGATATCTCCTGCTCGATGTCCGTGAACCTGATGAATTCAAGCAAGGGGCTATTCCTGGGTCAGTCCACATCCCCCGCGGCAACCTTGAAGCGAGCGTGGAGAATCGGATCGCCGACCGTGAGCAACCCTTGGTGGTCATGTGCGCCGGTGGTGTTCGTTCGGCATTTGCCACCGAAACCCTCCAGCAGCTTGGTTATAACGATGTCGTCTCCATGGATGGAGGTTTCAACAGGTGGAAAGATGAGGGGCGCAATTGGGATACTCCGCGTACCCTCAGTTCTGACCAGCGCAGCCGCTATCAGCGTCACCTGCTTCTGCCCGAGGTGGGCGAGGAGGGCCAACTGAAACTTCTGGAAGCCAGCGTCTTGATGCTGGGGGCTGGTGGGTTGGGTTCCCCGGCTGCTCTGTATCTGGCAGCTGCGGGTGTTGGGCACATTGGCATTATCGACATGGACGTGGTCGACGAGTCGAACCTCCAGCGCCAGATTCTCCACAATGTGGACCGCATCGGTGAGCGTAAGGTCGATTCAGCGAAGAAGACTTTGGCTGCAATCAACCCTGATGTTGACATCACAACCTACGACTTACGGCTTGACGCAAGCAACATCATGGAGATCCTGGCGGAGTACGACGTAGTGGTTGATGGGGCGGACAACTTTCCTAGTCGTTATCTGCTGAACGATGCCTCGGTAAAACTTGGTGTGCCGGTAGTGCACGGTTCAATTTTCCGCTTCGAGGGCCAAGTGACGGTGTTTGATCCCCGTGAGGGAGTTACGTACCGAGACATGCTGCCCGAGCCACCTCCTGCGGAGTTTGCTCCAAGTTGCGCAGAAGCTGGTGTTCTGGGCGTGTTGCCCGGCATCGTTGGAACTATCCAGGCATTGGAGGCCATCAAGTTGATTCTTGGGCTAGGCGAGGGGCTTTCTGGAAGGCTGGTGGCCTTCGATGCCCTGGAAATGTCGTTCCGAGAGTACCGACTGCAGCGAGATCCGTCGCTGCAGGTGACCTGGGAAAACCGAGAGCGGATAGAGATCGCGGATCTCGACGGGCTTTGCATGCCGCAGGTATCAGGACCACCCAAGGCCTAAGTGGTTGGCATTATCGCTTCAAATTAGTGGTCGGGGTTTGCCCCTCCGTCGCGTCGGCTTCGGCGACTGCGAGACTCCCTAGATGTCTCGTCTTGCAGTTGTTGGTACTGGTTATGTCGGTCTTACCGCCGGCGCCTGCTTAGCCGAGCTTGGCCACCAAGTTGTTTGCATCGATAGTGATGCCGAGAAGATCGAACGTCTTTCTGTCGGTGATGTTCCTATCGTCGAAGCAGGGCTGGAGGATTGCGTTGTTGCTGGGATCAAGAGTGGACGACTTTCGTTCACCACGGAATTAATTGTTGGTGTTCTAGGCGTCGATGCTGTCCTATTGAGCCTGCCAACACCGGTTGAACTTGACGGTTCCACGGACCTCTCTGCCCTTGAGGAGGTATGTCGGGAACTCGGGGTGCATCTGAGAAAAGAGACGGTCGTCGTCATTCGATCTACGGTTCCTGTAGGAACAGCGAGGCGCATGCCAGAGATGCTGGGACGGTCAGACCTCGCAGTCGTCGCTAACCCCGAGTTCCTTCGAGAGGGCACCGCCGTATCGGACTTTCTTAATCCGGACCGAATAGTCGTTGGTTCCGACGACCCCCAGGCTGCTGCCATGGTTGTCGGTCTCTATGAGGCACTTGATGTGCCGAAGGTGGTAACCGATCCGTCGGCAGCTGAGATGATCAAGTACGCCTCAAACGCCTACTTGGTGACACGCCTTTCGTTTGTTAACTCGATAGCCGCCGTATGCGAGGGGCTGAATGCTGACGTCGATGCAGTAGTAAAAGGGCTGGGCCTAGATCATCGGATCGGGTCTTCCTATCTCCGGCCTGGACCTGGCTGGGGTGGAAGTTGCTTCCCCAAAGACACACGTTCACTAGTCGATATGGCGCGTCGCGGTGGATATGAGTTCCGGTTCTTGGAGACGGCCATAGCAGTCAACGAGGAACAGTTCGACCGAGTTGTAGCCAAGGTTGGGAAATCAGTTGGTGGCGCTCTTGCTGGTCGATGTGTCGCTGTCTGGGGTCTGACCTTTAAGGCCGGCACTGATGACCACCGAGATTCACCTTCTATTGCTGTTATTGAACGGATGATGGCGGCAGGTGCGCGCGTGGTGGCCTATGACCCGATGGTCGCGCAACACACGGATCTACTCCCGAGTGGGTTGGAACTAGCGGTCGATGCAATCTCCGTGTGTCAGGGTGCCGACGTCTTGGTGGTCCTGACTGAGTGGCCTGAGTTTGCCACCGTCGAACCGAGGGCAGTTTTTCAGGCGCTGGCCAAACCTAATGTCGTGGATGCCCGAGGAATCTTGGATCTGGAGAACTGGGACGCACTCGGATTTGATGTCGGGTCAATTGGTCGATGAACCGGCGCAGACTCTCAGTAGCTGATCGTCTACCCGAGGGGACTGTTGCGGTGAGCGGCGGTTTGCTGATCAATGGGGTAACTGCGTACGCCTTCATCACTTTTGCCTCACGTGATCTCGGACCTGAGGCCTACACCCCGATCGGATTGTTATGGGCTTTGAGTTTCCTGCTGGGACCAGGATTCTTTCAGCCCCTAGAGCAGGAAGTAGCCCGAGTCATCGCCGCCCGGAGCGACGGTCGGATCGGACCGGTTGTTCGCACAGCGTTGGCCATTGGCGGTGGAATGGTTGGCCTGTTGGTCGTCCTCACCGTCGTGTTCGGGAGTCGCATCCGAAATGAGCTGTTCGATGGTCATGGCTTGTTGGTCGTCGGTCTGGTATTTGTTCTTATCGGGCTAGGCCTTGGCCACCTAGTTCGGGGGGCGCTGGCGGGTGTCGGCCAATTCGGGGGTTATGCCCGCTATTTCATCGGCGATGGCATCGGACGCCTCCTGTTGGTCTTGGTTCTTAGCATGACTCTTGGCGGAGTCGGCGCTTATGGGTTGGCCGTAGGTCTGGCGCCATTTGCCGGTGTGATACTTGCGCTGACTGGTCAGCGGGGATTGTCTCTGGAGGGGCCCGCTGAGCCGGCGGGGGCACTATCGCGGGCCCTCGGAGCTCTGCTAGTTGCATCGGTTGCGACCGCCCTCGTGCTTAACGTAAGCCCTTTGGTGGTCGCTGTACTGGCTGGACCCAGTCAGACAGATGATCCGGGACGCTTCCTTAACGCTCTGCTTATCGCCCGGGTCCCACTCTTTTTCTTCCAAGCCATACAGGCTTCACTGCTCCCCCGTTTGTCAGCGCTTGTCGGTGCCGGTCGTTTCGATGAGTTGATCCAGGTGTTTCGTCGGCTTCTGGGACTGGTGGTAGCGATTGGTGCAGTTGCTGTTGTTGGATGTGCACTAGTTGGGACATGGATTGTGGAGATCGCCTTTGGCGCGGACTTCGCTGTTGCGCGGCGCGACATGGTTCTCCTGGCGGCGTCAAGTGCCGTCCTGATGGTGGCGCTCTCGTTCGCTCAAGCCCTTATTGCCTGCCAAGCACCGGGAAGGATGGCTGCGGCCTGGGTACTTGGATTAGCTGCCTTCCCGGTTGTGGTGGCGTTCGGTGACGACCTATTCCTGCGTGTAGAAATGGCGCTGCTCGTCACAGTCTCGGTGGTTGCCGCGGCTATGGCTGTTCTTTTGACCAAGCGGCTTCTTTCAACCGATCAGTGGGTGGTCTCTTGAGAGCGGGTGTAGGGCGTTTCCCGTCGTACATGTGGTCTCTTGTTGTCGTAATCGCGCTGGCTGGGGCATCGCTTGCTGTTGTGGCACCGGCTTCCGCCGACGTCGTTGTTGTTGTCGAGGCTGGGGATTCTTTGTCAGAGATCGCTGCGGAGTATGGAATGTCACTGTCGGCGCTTATGACAGCCAATGGCATTACCGATCCCGATCGACTCTTTATGGGTCAAGAACTGGTGGTCCCTGGGGTAGGGGCGACGCCAACCACGCTTCCCCTGTTGGTAGTGGTGGTGCAGCCGGGAGACAGCCTGTCTGGTATTGCTGCTGAGTACGGCATCACGCTGGCGGCACTCATCTCGGCAAACGCTATCGATGACCCGGATCGGGTCCATCCGGGTCAGGAGTTAGTCGTCCCTGGGGTGGCGTCAACGGCGCGCCCCAAAGGCCCAACCGTGGTGGTAGTGCAGTCAGGAGACAGCCTGTCCGGCATTGCTGCTGACCAGGGAGTGACGGTCGCCGCCCTCATGGCCGAAAACGGCATAACTGACCCGGATCGCCTGCAGGTTGGTCAACGCCTCAACATTCCAGGCCGGAGTGCCGCAGCTGCCACTTTGCCGCCCTTGATCGTGACCGTGCAGCCAGGAGAAAGTCTTTCGGTTATAGCGTCCCGGTATGGGCTGACTGTGTCAGCATTGGCGACAGCGAACGGGATCACCGATCCGAATTTGCTCTCGGTGGGGCAAGAACTGGTCATTCCTGGTCGAACAGCAGATCCGGTGTACTCAATCAATTACGGGCCAATTCGGGTTGATGGGCGAGGTTGGGGTCATGGTCGAGGCATGGGACAGTACGGGGCACTGGGCTATGCATTAGATGAGGGGTGGTCAAGGGATGCCATTCTCGATCACTACTACGGCGGAACTATCGCCGGGATAGTGCCTGATGTGGAGATCGGGGTTCGCCTTTTGGGGCGTGATGGGAAAGCGACCACAGTGCATGTCGACGACGGACTACTTGCCGTCGCGGGTGAGGTGGGGGGCTGGACTCTTGTTGATGCCGACACGGTGCGGGTAACTCTGGACGGTGATGTGGACCGGTACCGCGTGTCAGTTGGTAGTTCATGTGGTGGCTCATTTTCTGATAGCGGAATCGTGGTGAACAGCCCAGTGACCAGAATCCGGGTTGCCCGACTCGTTTCCCAAGAGGCGAACCGTAAACCGATGATGCATGCGTCGTCGACAGTTCCCG
Organism: Acidimicrobiales bacterium; assembly: GCA_029242745.1. Taxonomy (GTDB): domain Bacteria; phylum Actinomycetota; class Acidimicrobiia; order Acidimicrobiales; family MedAcidi-G1; genus UBA9410. The sequence goes on from JAQWTI010000026.1 coordinate 68,959, forward strand.
TTGTGCCCTCGACCACTGTGGTGCCGGCTGAGGTCATTACAACGACAACGGTCGTATCGGGATCTTCGGTCCCGGAAGACCACCCCGACCATCCATCCAATAGTGGAGGCACAACCTCGACACTTCCTCCGGGTGGTGGACCGATAACGGGAACAGATGGAATGGGTCGGACATTTGAGGTAATCGACGCGTCAGACCTTCCGTTAGCCCAGACACTTCAGGTATGCGAAGGCTCGTCGTCGTGGACTTGGTACCGGGGTGAGGTTCGCGCTGCTCGATACGGCGGGAACCAGCGAACAGTCAACTGGGTGAGGGTCGAGCAGTACATCCGAGGTGTTGTGCCCCGGGAGATGTCGGCGAGTTGGGCAGTGTTAGGCGATGGGGCTGGCATGACAGCGCTCGAGGTGCAGGCAGTAGCTGCTAGGTCCTATGCGCTTGCTGAGGTCCGGTATTCGTACGCAAAGACTTGCGACACGATTCGTTGTCAGGTCTACGGGGGGCGACGGACCCGGAGTGGGTCGCGTGAATGGGACCATGAGGCATCCGAGACGGACAGCGCAATTGCTGCGACACGGGGGCTAGTTCGAATCGACAGCGGAGGTGTGGTTTCGCGTACTGAGTTCTCGGCCTCGACCGGAGGGCACACCATTACCGCTGATTTTCCGGGTGTTCCAGATGCCGGTGACGACGTGTCGATAAATCCTGTCCACACGTGGAAGAAAGATTTAGATGCTTCAGCGGTTGCACAGGCCTTTGGGCTAGGTCAGCTTTACGAGGTTGAGGTAGTGGAACGTGATGGCTTTGGTGATGATGGAGGTCGGGCTACTGAGATCGAGTTCAGGACCCGTACTGGTGATCGTTTCAGTGTGAATGGTGACCGGTTTCGGCGCGAGTTCGGCCTACGGTCCAATTGGTTTGGAGTGGTCTATGGACCACCGAATGCGGGGACTTCGTTCCCGTCGACCCGGGTTGACGAGTATCGGGTCACCACAGGATTTTCGGTGGAAGACATGGAGACTGTTGAGGCGGCTGCGGCCTACTTGAAGATGTCAACTGCCGAGTTCCAGAGGGCTGCGGTATGGGTGGTGGCCTTCCTCTTGAATCTCTCTGGAGGTGATCCTGAACCCCTCGTTGTGCCGGCGTCCAGTGGTGCCGACGAAGTGACTACGGCCTACTTCGCTGCTGACGGTGATCAGACGGCTTTAGAGACAGTTGCAAGTGCTTTCAGCCTCAACGGGAGTGAAGCCCAGAAGGTCTCGGTAACCGTATTGGTCTTTCTTACGGCGCTGGCCCGAGCTGCGGGACGCTAAACCATCCTCTTGCACGGGCCAGTTCTCGCCACACCAGTACCCTCAAGATCGTGAAGGGTTTGATCCTGTCCGGTGGGAGTGGACGACGCCTGCGCCCGCTTACCCACACCAACGCCAAGCAGCTGGTCCCAATTGCCAATAAGCCAATCCTCCATTATGTGTTGGAGGATTTGGTGTCGGCGGGTGTGACCAACATCGCCATCGTGGTGGGTGACACTGGTGATGAAGTTCGCGCGTCGGTGGGAGATGGATCTCGCTGGGGTGCGACAGTTGCCTATGTTGAGCAGTCGGCGCCACTGGGCCTAGCTCACGCAGTACTGGTCGCGCAGGACTTCTTGGCCGACGACCCGTTTGTGATGTACCTAGGTGACAACATGTTTGAGGAGTCCCTAGATCTGATAGTTGAAGGGTTTGTCGACTCTGAGGAGGCGGCTCGGCTGTTGTTGGCGCGCGTAGACGACCCCTGTGCCTTCGGTGTAGCCAATGTTGACAGTTCAGGAGCCATCGTTGGGCTGGTAGAAAAGCCGACCGACCCACCGTCTGACCTAGCGCTTGTCGGTGTCTATTTGTTTACTGCTGCCATTCACGAGGCAGTACGGCGTATTCGGCCGTCGGCTCGTGGCGAGTTGGAGATCACTGACGCCATTCAGTTGCTTATAGATGACGGTGCAAATATCAACCATCGGGTGTTGGAAGGCTGGTGGATCGATACGGGGAAGAAGGACCCACTTCTGGCCTGTAATCGCCTGGTTCTAGCACGCCTACCTGGAGATGGGGTTCTCGTCGATGATGACGCAGAGGTCATCAGATCAACGCTGGTTGGTCCTGTAGTAGTGGCTGCAGGAGCCCGAATCGTCGACAGCACCGTGGGCCCGTCGGTGGCTGTGGGTGCCGGGTGCAGGATTGAGGGTTCGACTGTAGACGACTCGGTACTGATGGACGGGAGTTCGATCATGGGTCAGCAGATGGTTACGGGATCAGTCCTTGGTCGGGAAGCAGGAATACACGGGGTAGGTGGACAATTAGACAGGCGATCCAGTGTCCTGTCGGTCCTGCTGGGAGACCACTCGCTAGTCGACACGACAGGTGTAGTCGATGAGGTCATTTCCAATGGTTGAGATCCGTTTCTCCGATGTTGTCGATGGTGTGGTGCTAGTCGACCCGATGGTCCATGTGGACAATCGCGGCTCGTTCGTTGAGACATGGCGGCGAGAGTGGGTACCTGGGTGTCGGGAAATGGTTCAAGTAAATCGGGCCGCTCGCTCGGCGGGGTCACTGGTCGGATTGCACTATCACCGATTTCAGGCTGACTATTGGACCGTGGCGGATGGAGCAGTTCGTGTAGTGCTTCACGACCTACGTGTTGGTTCGCCCACCGATGGAGTGACCCTCTGCCTGGACCTCGGCGGAGAAGGGCCTGAACGGAACCGGGGTCTCTACATCCCTGAGGGAGTGGCCCATGGATTTGCCGCCCTCACCGACGCCACGGTTGTCTACCTAGTTGATAGAACCTATGACCCAGCCGATGAACTCGGTGTGGCCTGGGATGATCCGGCGATTAGCGCTGATTGGGGCCTTACCGAGCCTGTCCTGTCGGACCGGGACCAAGCCAACCCGGTGCGGGTCGATCTTGCAGCGGAGCTGATGCCGGTATTTACCCTAGATGCAGGAGAAGTGGGCTGAGGTGCGTCTACTGGTCACTGGCGGCGCTGGCTTCATCGGCGCAAATTTTGTTTATCAGGCAGTGGCTGATGGACATGCGGTTACCGTTTACGACGCCCTCACCTATGCCGGCAATCTGGACAATTTGAACGGTTTGGATTCTGATTCGGACTACAGATTGATTGAAGGAGATGTATGCAACGGTGATTTGTTGACGAATGCCATGCGTGGTCACGATGCGGTGGTTCACTTTGCGGCTGAGAGCCATGTGGATCGCTCAATCGTTGATCCGTCAAGATTCGTGACCACTAACTGCGAGGGCACGGCGATCGTTTGCCGCTCTGCGCTCGAGGTGGGATTGGACCGAGTGCTCCATATCTCCACCGATGAGGTCTACGGTTCGGTCGCTGTCGGCTCGTCCACTGAGTCCGACAAGTTGGCACCCAGTTCGCCCTACTCTGCATCGAAGGCGGCATCAGATCTGATCGCATTGTCCTACCACGCGACCTACGGCCTCCCAGTGATTGTTACTCGTTCTACAAACAACTATGGCCGTTTCCAGTATCCGGAGAAAATTATTCCACTTTTCACGACCAGTCTGTTGTGTGGGGAGGAGGTCCCGTTGTACGGAGACGGCTCAAATATTCGGGATTGGTGCCATGTTGACGACCACTGTGCAGCACTCGACCTCTTACTGCTTAGTGGCGAGATTGGGACGGTCTACAACATCGGGTCGGGTAATGAACTTACGAACTGGGATCTTACGAAACGTCTATTGGCCTTGTGTGAGGTGGGTGAAGACCGAGTCCGATTGGTTGACGACCGGCCCGGCCACGATCAGCGTTACTCAGTGGACACAACACGAATCAGAGCCTTGGGTTGGGAGTCCACACGAGACGTAGATGTCGGCCTAGCTGAGACTGTCGGGTGGTACCGCGACCATCCTGATTGGTGGGAGCGTTTCCGGAGTGGGAGTGCCAAGTGACCTTGTTGGTCACTGGTGCGGCGGGCCAGTTGGGCCGTGAGGTTGTCCGGGTTGCGTCAGCTACTCGTCCAGTAGTGGCTTTCGAGCGACGAGATCTGGACCTGACTGACCCCAAGTCGGTTTGGGCTGCGCTGGAAGCCCATCGGCCAACGGTGGTCGTCAACTGTGCAGCTTGGACTGATGTAGACGGGTGTGAGCTCGATTCTGAGAAGGCCTATCTAATCAACGCGCAGGCCGTTGCCGGTCTTGCCGAGGCGTGTCATGAGTTCGGTGCCCACCTGGTTCAGGTGTCGACCGATTTCGTCTTTGACGGTAAGCAGGTGCCGGGTGCACCGCTCGTCCCCTACAGGGAAGACGACCCGACCAGCCCACTAAACGTTTACGGAGCTTCGAAACTCGGAGGCGAAGTGGCTGCAGGAGATGCAGCAACGGTGCTGCGTACCACCTGGCTTCAGCCGGCAGATGGCCCAGGGATGGTAGGGCGGATATTGGCTAAACTGGAAAGCAGCCGAGAGGCTGGGGCAGTCGTTGAACTACTGGGCGACCGCCGGGCCTGTCCAACATTTGTCGTTGACCTCGTTCCCGCTCTTCTTCACCTGGCTGACGAACAGGTGGCTGGAATAGTGCACGTAGTTAATGGAGGTGTAGCGACATGGGCCGATATCGGTCGGCTGGTTGCGGTGGAGGCGGGATTTGATCCGGAACGGATCGTTTCAGTGGATGAGGCTGATCTTGGTGCACCGCGTCCTGCAGTGCGTCCTAAGTACTCAGCGCTGGATGGTGCAGTGCTGCGCCGTCTCGGATATCCACTCTTACGGCACCATCGCGATGCTGTAGCGGCCACAGTGGCCCGACTTCACGGCTGAGTGATGGGCGATCAACCTGATGCCCTGGTCGGTCATGATCGGACTGCCCGTTGGGCCGATTGGCTAGTAGACGGATCTGTGGCCGCCTTGGCGGCGTGGACGGTGGTCTTCCACATAGCACGTTGGATGGAATTGACCCGGAGTGTCGCTCTGGTGGTTTGGATGGTAGGCCTCGTGGCCTGGCTGGTGTTTCGAAGGCAGTTCCCCGTTCCATCCGGAGGTTCGCCCTTAGCCCTGTCAACGGTCCGTAGTGCTAACAGTCGATTTGAGAATATTGCTATGGGGGGGCTCCTAACGGTGGCCGCAGTATTGGCTTGGCTTGAGGTCGACGGCCTTTGGTGGCCAGGCCTCTGGTGCGCTTTAGCAGGCTTTTTAGTTATGGCGGTTAGGCAGTCGGTCCCGGCTGGCGGTAAAGGTGGCGACGGTGCTGGTCGCCGAAGGCAAGTCGATCCCATTGGGGCCACAGGCGCAGCCGCTGCTTCGGTCATCATTCTCGCTGTCCTGATGGCAGCACTGTCTCTTGTCATGGTGCGCCCCGACCAAGACGACGTTTTTGTGGTCAACCGGTCCACGTGGATTGCTGAACACGACACAACGTTCCCTGAGCGCGACACCATCTTTAGTGATGATGTACTTCCCGTTGAGCGGCCCGCTGGTCTACCCACGTCGGTTGAAGCCCTTGTGGGGGCAGTCGCCGCCGTGCTGTCAGTAGGTGCTGCTTCACTTTCTTATCTGGGCTTAGGTCCACTAGTCGCTGCGTTATCGGTATTAGCAACCTGGCGCCTCCTTCGTGGACTAGGTGCTCGATCGCCGGCACTAGCTACGTGGGTGGGCACAGCATTCCTCGTGTTAGATGGCGTTGAGCACGGCTCTTTTGGCAACTTCTCCGCTGGGCGTTCGTGGCAGGGGAAGGTCGTCTTCCTCGTCGTGGTGGTCCCAACCTTGTGGCATCACGCCAACGCTTGGGGAGGCACGGGATGTCGACGACATCTCCGAGCTGCTTCGCTAGGGGTGTTAGCCGGACTAGGTCTATCATCAACCGCTGTATTGGTGGCCCCCACGGTTGTGGTGGCTGCGTCGGTTGCAGGCGCTATGTCGGCTGAGCCGGGTGGATTTTTAGTTGGTCGTGTGCAGAGGACTCGAATCTGCTGGGCGATAGGAGCGGTTGTCCCCGCGTTACTAGTTGGACTTTGGGCACTCGTTGCTGATCCGCAACGCCTCGTTAATCAGGCGTCTTCGGCTGCTGTGATGGCGGGTCTTCGACTACGAGCGGCGCTCGATCCACTTCAGTGGCTGGACAGTGGAACCGAACCTATAGCCATTGTGCGCATGGTGTTCGGGAGGGGACCGACAGCATTTGTGGGATTGGCTGCCGCCCTACTTGCCTGGACAGTTGCACGCGAGCGGAATGCTCGCCTCCTTCTTCTGGCCGCACCCTTGGCGGCCTTTGGAGTGTTTGGGGCCCCTGGCGTATTTGATGTTTTGAACGAGGTTGGCGAGGCTGACGCCATCGCCTGGCGGATGTTGTGGGTACTGCCGTTGCCGGCCATGGTTGGATTGGTTTTGACGGCGCGCCGTTCAGGCTTTGGGGCTGCCCCCGTGGTCATTCCGGTTGTGGTTCTGGCGCTGGTGCTGGTCACCGGCACCCCTATCACCAGCAGTGCCAACCGCGGTACCGAACTGGTTTGGCCGCCAACAATTGACTTGCCAAGGCCCGAGGCTTCCTCAGCCCGACGGCTGATCGACCTAGCGCCTAAAGGTGGTCAGGTAGCCGGACCGGCTGAAATCGACTTTGCTGTGTCTGTTTTGACCTCAGAGGTCAAGGCCACTAATCCCCGGGCGGCGTATCTGCAGGGTCGCCATGTTAACGATTCTTTCGGGGCTGTTGATCGGCGAATTTTGACTCACGCACTGGCTCATGGCTATGCGGAGTGGGGCGCTGATGCTTTTTCTGACGCGCTGGGATTGCTGCGCCCAGATGCCGTATGCCTAGCTTTGATGACGCTAAGTGATGGAACTGAGGTGGTTGGCGTGCTTGTTGATAGGGGCTACCGGTCTGCTGGATCGGATCAGAGTTGTCGCTTCTGGACCCTTGTCTCTGCAACGGTTCCTGCTGAGTAATAAATTTCGAGGTCAGCCCACGCGACGGGCTACACGGGCAGCGAGGGCCAACACTGGGCCGATGATTCGACGGCGTCGGGCGGCGGACAACCAACCACGGAGGCCAGTTGATGGGTTGGCGCCATTAGCGCGATCAGTCAGACTCCGGCGGCCAGCTGCCCGGATTTGAGTTAGGTGGTCAGACGTCGTGCCGGCGAGGGCTATCACCCGTAGTTCGGCCTCAGCGCAGTAGAAGCGGGCTAGTGGATCTGGTCCAATGACTCGCCTTCCACCGATTGGAGGGAGGAGGGTGAGAAACTCGATAGTCAAGTCGTCGACAGTGGTCTTGAGCGGCCACCGATGTCGAGTTCCAGACTCGATGGCCACCGCAGCCAACTTCCAGCATGCTCGAATAGCCACAAGTTCTAGGTCTACGCCAGTAACGGCGACCCACTCGTCGTCGATGAATACGGGGTTGTCGAGGCCTCCAGCCCCCGCAAGGTTGTCCAAGCCAAAGTCGAGGTGGTCGCCTGGGAGGACTTGGCGTCGACCAGCTGGTAGAAACGGATGGGCATCAGATTCTGCAACGTCTTGCGTAGCCGTCAGCGAGCCAACGATGTCAGTCCACTGTCGAAAGACTTCGGCCAGCCCAGACTGATCTCCAGCGCGAAGATGCTCTAGGGCTAATTGTTCGAGGTTTGGTCCGCTAATCCAGGGCTCAGGAGGTCGCTCAGCGGGATCTAGATGGAGCCAACTGGTAGATGCCGGTTGGCTTAATTGGGTTGGGGGCTTTGTAGCTACGTCACGATGAGTAGGCCGCCGGTCCACTGTCCGGCCGACTTCCGAGTTGGACGATCGGATCGTTCTAACCCGAAGGTGGCGTTGGGATCGATCACCGGTGAAGCGCCAGGCCAACACTGATGGATCGCAGAGCCGGTCGATTTCATGGATATCTGCTCCAGCCAAAACGAAGAACGAGTTAGCGAGATCGGGGGCAAGCCCAGCTTCCAGAATGCCCCGGTTCACGGCACGCTCATCGCCTTCGAACCTTCCGCCCATCCGGCTGCGGTCTATTGGTGGTCCGACTAACTGATCCACGAGTTCCACGGCATCAGGCTCGAGGTAGATGCGCTCGGCGAGAATAGCCGTAGGTAGCTTGTAGTCAGGAGACGGCGATAACCAGCGTTGCGACCCAAGGCCTGCGCCGGTTAAGAGTTCTGCTAGAGACCGTCGACTATGAGTACGAACAGTTGACGTATGCGTTGTGGTCGTCACCGCTGGGTACCCCTCAAGGCCCAGCCAAGCTTGGTTCAGATGATCTTCGTTGGCACCAAGCCAGTAGGCAAGTCCGAAGCGGTTCTCGATCGCCACTGCTAGCACACCCTGTGGGGTGAGATGTTCAGTTAGCCGGGACAGAAAGCCTGCAGGTTCATCTCCGGCGTACTCCAGTACACCTACACACAAAGCCAGGTCGAAGGGTCCGTCGGCGGCAGCAATTTCGTCAATTGAGCCATGGCGGACGTCTACATCCAGACCATGGCAGCGCAGTGCGGCCGCTTCAGCACGTCGGGCATCGCCCTCTAGGGCCACCACCGAAGCGCCACGTTCTGCAGCGAAGCGGCTCATTACCCCGGTTCCGGCGCCAAGGTCGAGGATTCTTAGACCAGGACGGAGGTCCAGTGGTTGAAGCAGGTTCGTCCGGGCCCGGTCGAAGTGGTAACGAGTGGGCCAGTCGTTGATGTGGGCAGCCAGTTCATCAGACGCGCTAGACAGATCTCTTGCCGACCGAAGGATCTCAACGACCAAGTCCTCAGATCCGTCTCGCCACCGTCGGTCTCCGGTCGTTGGTGTCTGGCTTTCGGCGCTCACTTAGCCTCCCAAGTGCCACCGAGGGCCACCAAACCGTTCTGGGGGTCAGCACCGGTGGACGTCACGCCGAAGCGCAGAAGATGGGTGTGACGCTCAAGCACTCGTTGCATGCTGGCATCATGCAGGGCCACGGAGAGCTCGTAGGTACCGGGCTGGACCGGTAGAGCGGGGACTAGGTACTCAACCTCGACAAGTGTTTCGCTCCTGTCGGTCCCAGTGGCAGACCGGTCTTTGGGGGTCAGGCCCCGGGTCGTGGCGCCAGAGTTGATGCTGGCTACGTGTGTTCCGTCGGCCCGGTACAACCCAAGCGCCACGGTTACTGGTTCACCGGCCGTTTGACCGTCATATCGCACTCGGATGCATGCCGGTTGTCCTGACCCCACAGTGTCGGTTGGGTGACCGTTGATATCGACTAGTTCGACGGACTTCACAAGGTCCTGTGTTGAGAGTCGCTCAAACGCTGGACGAGCAGCGCGACCTATTCTGTTGGAGGGTTCCCCGGGCTCAGTACCAGTGGCGAAGCGGTCGATAACCTCAGATGAGGGGCCGGTTGCCCGCAGTGTTCCCTGTTGGATCCATGCCGTCTGATCGCAGAGCCAGCCCACCATGTCGAGGTCATGGCTGACAACCAAGATTGTCCGTCCGTCGGCCTTAAGTTGAGCAAACCGCTCCAGGCAACGCTTTTGAAATGTCAGATCTCCTACAGCCAAGACCTCGTCAACCAACAAGATTTCCGGCTCAACGTGGATGGCAACCGAAAACCCGAGGCGAACGTACATGCCTGACGAATAGTTGCGGACTGGTTCGTCTATGAAGCGTTCTAGTTCCGCGAAACCTACGATCTCTTCGAACCGACTTCGGATGTCACGCGCTGTGAAGCCGAGAATTGCTCCATTCAGGTAGATGTTCTCTCGACCAGTTAGTTCGGGGTGGAAACCGGCGCCCAGCTCGAGTAGGGCTGATAGGCGACCATCGACGGCTACTGAGCCTTCGTCGGGACGCAGGATTCCGGCCAGGACTTTAAGCAGTGTGCTTTTGCCAGATCCGTTGCCGCCGATTATTCCGAACGTCTGTCCGTGTCTGATCTCGAGTGAGAGATTGCGTAGCGCCCAGAATTCCTCATAGCGGGTGCGATGGCCAGCCAGCATTGTTGCTTTCAGCGTCCAGTTCCGATCATGAGTGAGGCGAAACTTCTTGCCTAGATCGTTCAGCGAGACAGCAGGAGACGCCGTCATCTCAGACCTCCTCTGCCATTCGAGGTTCGAGCCGATGGAAGATCCAAAAACCGACTGCTAAGACGACCACGGTGACAGTGGCAATGGCTAGCCACCGCTCAGCGGAGGGCAATCTCAAGTCGTAGAGGACGTTGCGGTAGGCCTTGGCCCAGGAGACCATTGGATTTAGTTGGTAGAGAGTCCTGTACCCGACTCCCAAGAACTCTCGGTCGGCGGGGACCATGTTAAGGGGATAGAGAATAGGTGTAAGGAACATCCAGGGGGCTAGGGCTACCCCTAAGAAGTGCTGGATATCGCGGAAATAGACATTGGCGGCGCTGACCATGAGAGCGAGGCCCACGGTGAACAACAGTTGCAGGGCCATAAGTAGCAGCAGCACGGGGATCCAGGCGAAGGTCATGTGTCCCTCTATCGCTGCAATGAGCAGGAGGAGGACCGCCATCTCGACCAGCAGGGTGAGGAATCGGGCTAATACTGCCGAAGTGGGCAGTACCCAGCGGGGGAACCAGATCTTGGTGATTAACGGACCGTTAGCAGTGATTGAACGGGTGGCTTCGGTAAGGCTGGTTACGTGGAACTGCCATGGCAGGAGGGTGACCAGCAGGAATACGGCGTAGGAGCGCAGGCCGCTCGGATCACCAGTACTGGGCTGGATCCGAAGGAACACTGAAAAGACCGCCGAGTAGACAACCACGGCCACCAGTGGATTGAGGACCGACCAGGTCCAACCGAGAGCTGAGCGCTTGTACTTGGAGCGAAGATCGCGCCTCGTCAGGTTGATTAGTAGGTCGACCTGAAGGAAGCGGACCAACATAGGGAGCAGGTCTCGGCGTGATCGGGGGACCCTCGGGGAGGTTGCCACCGCCTGATCTTATCGTTCGGTCTGAATCCATCCCGGGCGCCTCCTACGCTGGGGGTATCTCAAGTCCAACCGTTTGCTGAATCGGATTCCATGAACCGAGTGCTGTGATGTCAGAAATATCTGTGCGTAGTGGCTCCTTTTGGGGCATAGGAGTCCGTAAGGCGTACTTGCGTCTTTGGAGGTCTGGCTTCCGCTGGCTGTACTTACTCGATGCAATCGGGATTCTTGGGGTAGTGACACTCGTGACGCTGGTGCGGTTCGGTACTAACTGGCCGGCCCCGGTGGACACGCTGGTCGGCATGGTGGTGGCCACAGTGGTGCTTCAGGTTGTCTTCTACTTTGGAGGGCTCTATGAGAAGCAGGTTCGGCTTGGTCACCGGATGTGGTTCTCTCGAGTAGCCGGACTGACGCTGGTCGGTCTGGTGCTGGGCCTGCTGGTAGTGCTTCCTAGTGGGCGTTATGCAGTCCCTCGGGCCAATCTTGCGGCGGTGGGTATAGGCGTGTCGTTGGTGGCTACTGGAACTCGGCTGCTTTCTCGTCGGCTCCGATCCCGGCGATATGGACCTCCGCGCGTGTTGCTGGTTGGTAGTCAAAGCGGGACTGATCTGGCAGCTGCCCATTTGGCTGAGAGTGATCGGGCGGCCGTGGTGGCTGGTCACGTTCAGATTGATGCTGATCTATGGGAAGCAGCGGAATTTCATCAAGTTACTGATGTGGTTTTTGTCGATGACGTGTCGGTGGCAGATCTGTTACCTGAGCCAGTGGCTTCCTTGGACGCAGCGGATCGCGGCGTCTATCTCCGAGTGACGGCAACTACTGCCCTGCTTGGACTCCGAGATGTCCGTGAAATCGGTGGCATGCCGTATGTGACTGTCCGCACCCGCGCTTTGCGTCCTCACCAGGTTCGTCTCAAGCGTTTAGTCGAGTTGGTGCTGGTTTTGGCTGTCGCACCTGTAGTGGTCGTCCTGGTAGTCGTGGTAGCCGCCTATCTTCGAATAGCGGCGGGTAGGGGAGTGATTTACAGCCAGGTCCGCACCGGACGGGGAGGTGAACCGTTCACGTTGGTCAAGTTCCGAACGATGCACAACGATGCTGAGGCCGTTGGTGGGGCTCGCCTGGCTGACCGTTCTGATGACCGGGTGGTCAGGGGTTGTTCTTGGTTGCGTCGGACTCGACTCGACGAGTTGCCACAGTTTGCGAACGTGGTTCGTGGCCAGATGTCACTTGTGGGCCCTCGGCCCGAACGTCCCGAGTTGATTGCCCAGTTCGAAGCAGCTATTCCGGGATATGGCCGGCGCCACGAGATACCTCCAGGATTGACGGGGCTGGCGCAGGTCCGTGCGGGTTACCACACTGACCCTGCATACAAGCTGGGACATGACCTCCAGTATTTGATGGCATGGTCACCAATTCTCGATCTGCAGATCCTCTTCCGGACTGTTGCTGTGGTGTTGCGTGGCTTCTGAGATACGCACTCGAGACGTGGCCGTCGTTATACCAGCCCGTAACGAGGGGTCGATGTTGGAGGCGGCAGTTCGGTCCGCCTTGGCACAGGAGGTCCCGGCTGGTCTGGAGGTCTGTGTGGCGGTGGGTCCCTCAGATGACGATACGCGGGCGGTGGCCGACTATCTGGAGACCGTCGACTCGAGGGTCACCGTGGTTGACAATCCATTGGGAGTGACATCTGTTGGGCTGAACACAGCGATTCGGAGGACTTCTGCACCGGTGGTGGTTCGGGTAGACGGACACGCCGTGTTGCCTGTGGGCTACGTGGAGCGAGCTATTGCCACCCTCGAAAGGACTGGCGCAGTGAATGTGGGTGGCATCCAGGATCCACAGGGAATTACTCCATTTGAGGTGGCGGTTGGCCGGGCAATGGCGTCTCGCTTCGGTGCAGGTGATGCCCGTTTCCATTACGGCGGGCTCGAGGGGCCAGTCGACACCGTCTATCTAGGAGTCTTTCGGCGAGAGGCCATTGAGGAGGTTGGCCTATTCGATGAAAGGTTGATCCGCAACCAGGACTACGAACTGAACTATCGGCTTCGTCGATCTGGGGGCACGATCTGGTTTGATCCCGAGTTGCGTGTGGGTTACCGCCCACGGGGATCGGTGAAGGCCTTAGCGAAGCAGTTCGGTCAGTATGGCTGGTGGAAGCGGATCGTTCTTGGGGAGCATCCGCGGTCACTGCGGTGGCGCCATCTGGTTGCGCCGACTACAACTTTGGCAGTTTTTGTTGGTCTGGCGCTTGCGATGTTATGGACTCCGTTCTTCATCTTCCCGATGGGCTACGGAGCTGCAGTGGTGGTCGCATCTTTAACTGTCGGTCGGACAACGGCGGAGGTGCTGAACCTTCTGGTTGTTTACCCGACGATGCACTTGTCGTGGGGCGCAGGTTTTCTATTCGGATTGCTTGCTAGGGCAGTCGGCGCTGGTCACTTAGGAAATGGAGCTCAACTGGCTTCGTAGGCTCTTAGTACTTCGTCGGTCGGGCCGTCTACCATGATCTGACCATCCTGAAGCCAAATGGTGCGTTCGCATGAGCGGCGGATCTCAGCGAGATTGTGGCTTACCAGTAGTACTGTTCCTGCGTTGGCTCTATGTGTGTCTAGCCTCTGGGCGCTTTTTTCTCGGAAGGACCGGTCGCCAACAGCCAGAGCCTCGTCAACTAGCAGAATCTCGGGAGCTAGTGCTGTGGCGATTGCGAAATGGAGCCGGGCGCGCATACCTGATGAGTAGGTCTCCATTGGTAGGTCGATGGCTGATTCAAGTTCAGTAAAGGCAACTACCTTGGGCAGTTGGGCGTCGGCCTCCTCACGTTGGAGGCCTTGGGCCAATAGGCCGATAAGGATATTTGCTCTCCCGGTCATGCGGGGTCTGAGGGCTGCTTTGACGCCTAAGAAGGTTGGAAGGGACCGGACAAGAAGCTCGCCACCTGCCAAGGGCAATACGCCGGTCATTGCTTGCAGCAGCGTTGTCTTGCCTGATCCGTTGGGGCCGACCACCCCAACGCTCTCCCCGACAGCAATGTCGAGACTGACGCCTCGGACGGCATGCACAGTGGTGGCGTCTGGCGGGTTGCCCCGTAGCAGGTCGCGTAGCAGGGGTCGTCGCGATCGGATGGTGTAAAACACCTCCACATCGGTGCAACGCAAGGCCAACGGTTTGGTATTTTTGCTCATGATCCACTCCCGTAAGTGGCTTCTCGAGCCCGAAAGGCGAGAAAGCCTGCGCCCAAGGTGATAATCGGCCAACCAACAGTCCCGATCCAGACAAGGACAGGGGTCTCGGTTCCTAGTAGGGCCCATCGCCAGGCAGTAATCAAACAGTAGAGAGGGTTTAAAGCAAATAGGGCTCGAAGGCCATCGTGGTCGACGAAGTGGTCGACTGAATACAGAACACCTGATAGGTAGAAGAGCAGGCGAAAGAGGAATGGCAATAGTTGTTCGAGGTCGCGATAGGTGTGGTTGGCTCGGGCTGCGGCCAGGCCGGCCCCGAGTCCAAAGGACGTAACGGCCGCCAGTAGGCCCGGTAGGGCGAGCCACCGTAAGTCTGGTGCATGGCCGTGGGCTACGGTCACAATCAACATCACAATTAGCACCGGCGCAAAGGACAACAGCTGGCCAATGGCGCTGCCTACTGGTAGTGCGGCCCTCGGAAATTGAAGTGCTCGTATGAGGCCCACGTTGGTTACCACCGATCGGGCTCCGGATGACACAGTGCGCTGGACCTGGTGAAAGACAAAAACCCCGACGGTCAGGAAAGCCAAATAGTCGTCAACGCCTCGGTCTAGTTCGATAAGTACGCCGAAGACCAAGAGATAGACGGCTACTTGGAGGGTGGGGTTGAGTAGGAGCCAAAGGTTTCCCAGAAAGGTGTTGGCGTGCTGGACCCGGAGTTCCTCAACGGGGACCCTGAGCAGGTAGTCCCGACGACTCCATAGTTCGCGTAGGTAAGTGCCTAGTGGAGTGGGGCGTCCGACCGCGAACAGGCCTGTTGTGTCTGGATCGGAGTGCTCGGGTAAACCGGATAGCCCAGAAGAATCGGTCCCTGCGGGCCTAGAGGAATCAGACATTGGTGTTGAGCGTAGGCGTCGACCCGGCTGAACTAAAGGCGGCTAGTAGATTATGGAAGTGACCGCATTGAATTCCCCCGATCGGCAAGTGGAGAACCTCACAGCATCGCTGCGAAGAGTTGAGCGTCAGAAAGCGGTGCTTGAGGAGTGGACTGGCACACTGGAACGTACGGTCACCGCCCACGAGAAGGTGGCCGGAGATCGGGAGGCTGGACACGCCGCTGAGCTTCGAGTTCGCTCCCAGGAACTCGAAGCGATTGAAAAGCGCCTTACCCTCACGCTGGAGAGTTGGTCGTTTCGGCTCGGACACCTGCTAGTCCGGATTGCCATGATGCCTATGCGGGGCATCCGGTTAACTGTGCGCCTCTTCAGGCGGATAATTGTCCGGGCATACCGGTTGGCTCAACGGTTGCTACCCAGAAGACTCTTTAGGCCGCTGCAGCAGTTGGCGACCAGCGGGCAAGCAACTACAGCGCGACACAACGCGGTATTGGACTTGCCGGGCGACCGGCCAGTGACGTTCATGGACTGTCGGGGCTTGGTCGGTGTTGCCCAGGCTGAGGCCTGGGCTCGTGTGGCGGCCTCTGATCAGCCGGAGCGCACGGTTGTGTTGACCGACGACGTTGATTTCACTGGCTTGCGGGCGCTTGGCCTTTCCTTTGAGTATTTGCCGCCTTATCGGCACGAGACAGCATGGTGGGCGGACGAGGCTGATTACAAACGGTGGGTAAACCAACGCCTGGATGCTGTGCGTATTGGTTACGGCATCGATTGAACTAGTTCTAGGGCCTGGTTGGTTGACGCTCGCTGCTCCAACGACCAAGGACCGCGGCAATCTCTTCAGCACCGGTTGCTGGACCCAACTTTGCCATCTGGGCTCGCATCTGAGTTCGCTGGGCCGGATCGATCAGGCAGTCAATGGCCGTGTGGAGTTCGTCAGATGACTTGTTGTCCCCTAGGTCATCCCAACGGAGGCCGCAGCCTGACTGTTCAGCCCACCGGGTTCGGGCGTCCTGATCGTCTTTGGCAGTTGACTGGTTGGGGATGAACAGGGTGGGGAGGCTGAGAGCCATCGCTTCTTGGAAGGAGTTGTAGCCCGCTGCCATAACCGATGCGTCGAAGGCGGCACGGTACTCACCAATGGGGAAGTGGCGCACGCGAATCACATTGTCGGGTAGTGCAGCGGGTGTGCGGGTCAGGACTGATTCGGTCACTACGATTTGCACGTCGGGGTGGCGCTGGAGTGAGGCGACTACCCGGGCGCTAAGCGAACCGATGTCGTTTATCTGGCCGGCCCCTAATTGCATGAGGATCGCTGGTCGGTCAGGATTTAGCCCTAGTTCAGTTCGAACCTGGTCGGCGGGGCGGAGGTCCCCAGGTTGGACGGCCGACATTGGAGCGGCAACCAAAGTTGCATCAGCGCCACCTGAGGTAAGCCCACGGTCCATCTCAGTCGCGTACTCGCCGGGTTCGACCACATAACTAAACAGGGCTGAGCGACTAAAGGCATCGTGGCCTAAACCGGGTTGCCAAAGACCTCTGCGCGTCCAGACTGAGAGCAGGTCTTTCCGCTGCCGGAGCACAGCACATAGGCCGGCATAAGGATGGCCACCGTCAAAGACCATGATCGATGGGTGGTACTGGTCGATTAGATGTTCAAGGCGAGTGGCGTAGAAGCCATTCCAAGCTTGATTTCCAACAGAACCGTACTCGTGGGACCTTAGGTATTCGGTATGGAATCCTGCAGTGACGGCAAGGGTTGCAGCTGGGGAGAGGGTAAATATCACCACGTCGTGGGTGGTTCTTAGGTGCCGCCCTATTGCCATCTGCCGTGTCAGATGGCCCAGTCCTACACCGTTGGAGGTGCACAGCAGGGCTACCGGTTTCAGCCCCGAGGGCATTGCTGGCTTATCCTGGCATGTGTTGTCGAGGGTCATGTTGGGTTCATTTCCCCTCTATTGCAAGGATCTGGGGGGTCTCAAGAGATTTCTGAAGAAAATCTAGCCGTTTTTTGTTGGGGTTGCGTTGGGTTCATTTCCCCTCTATTCCAAGGATCTAAGGGTCTGAGGAGATTTCTGAAGACTTAGTCTGGTGAAGCACAGACATGAGATTGCTCAGGTTCCAATAAGAATCGGTCACTTAGCGTGACTATTCCACCACTCTGATTTGCCAAAAAGCTGCTCCCGGTCAGTTCTTGTATAGATCTTGACTTCGTATCGGATGTAATGACGCAAATGCTTGTAACCCACTGACAGCCCCTGTAACCTTTACACGTTCCTCCAACGTGGGGGGACATACAACTTGGCTTTCGTCATGTGGGCCGTTGACGGGTTCCGTCCTATTGGACGGCGTTCGTCCGTGTTCCATGTGTCGCGGCGGCTTGTCCGCTCTCATCGGTTTTCGCACGCCAGGCTCTGAACATCAAAACAACGATCAGGGAGAAAACCTTGAAGAATGAACGGAAGCGAGTCACTACTCGCCTCGTCGCTGGCCTTTTGGCCGTCGTCGTGGCTGGTGCTGGTCTCGCACTTACTTCGGGTTCGGCTGCAGCACTGCAGACCGTTACCCAGAGCACCCGGGTCTCGGGCGTAGATAATTACGCTACGTCGGCCTCGGCTGCCATCACTTCGCACACAGGTGCGGCAACAGCCTCCGTCTTGGTAAGCGGTACGAGTTATGCGGACGGCCTGTCCGCTGCAGCTCTCGCCGGTGCCGTCGGTGGTCCGGTGATCCTCACGGATCCTGACACCCTAAAGGGGTCGACCTCGCTGGCCATTGGTCAGATCAACTCGACCACTGCGGCTGGTCACACTGTGTACATCGTTGGCGGTACCGCCGCGGTGGGCGCTGGCGTGGCTACCTCGCTGACTGACCTTGGTTATACCGTGTCTCGCGTGTCCGGTGCCGATCGTGTGGCTACGGCCGACGCTGTCGCTACCAAGATCCGCACGCTGATGGACTTTGGTACCAACTGGGATTCAGAAACCACGGTGTTCCTGACTACTGCGCGTAACTTCGCAGATGCTGTCGCTGTTTCTGGTTTGGCTTGGAAAGACAAGCATCCGATCCTTCTTGTAGAGCCGGGCGACGCCCTGTCTGCTGGAACTAAGGCTGTCTTGGACAGTGCTGTTAACAGCATTGAACACGTCATCATCCTTGGTGGTACCGCTGCGGTCTCCGCTGCGGTTGAGACCGAGGTCAAGACCATCAAGAACGGTGCAGCAGGCACCACAGCGATCAAGACCACCCGTGTGGGTGGTACTGACCGGTACGACACGGCCAAGAAGCTCATGGAGCTCCGGACCAAGTCGACCACGTTGAACGGCTTCGGTGAAACTGCCACCAACGTAATTCTTGTGAATGGCACCTCGCACCAGGACGGCCTCTCGGCCACAGCCCTGGCTGGCGCTGCAGCGACCATGACGCTCCTCACGGACGGCTCCGGGACGCTGAACGCCACCACAAGTACTGCATTGACGGCCCAGTCCGCCGCTGTCTCGACTGTTCGTGCCATCGGCATGACAGCGGATCTGTCGGCTGCTGAGATGACCGCTGCTGACGCTGCGGCCACCACAACGACCGTCACCTGCACCATTACGGCAAACGAAGGCAGCAAGACCATGTCGGTTACCTTCAGTGGTGCCGTACTTGGCGCCGAAGGTGACCAGGATGGCGTAACCAACGCTAATGGAACCGGTGCTGGTCTTGAGACCAACTACCTGTTGAACAACGCTGCTGTTGGTGCTAACGCCAATGTCACTGCTGGTGCAGCCGGTGCCGGCACTGTCGATCAGCCAAACCTCACTGAGGTTGTTGGTTCGACCGCTGCTGCTACTGGTGCGTCCATCGTGTTCGGTACTGCCTTTGTACTTGGTGACGTCCTGTCAGTAAGCACGACCATTACGGACACTGGTGCACAGGCCATCGCTGGCTGCTCGACGACTGTGGCTAATGACGCCACACGTCCGACGGCGACCATCGATAGCTTCAAGATTGGTGCTACAACGGGTCTTCTGCACTTCAGCGAAGCTGTTGAAGATTTCGCCAGCACCGACAACGCCACGGTGACTGACGACATGACGAGCACCACCTCGGGTACAGACACCACTTTCCTAGTGACGGCTGCAGGTGGCAACTATTACCTCTTCACTCACAAGGACGGCTCTGCGTTCGTTAGTGGTCAGGTTCTGACCATTTCGACAACTGCTGGTGACTTCACCGATCTTGGTGACCTGGACATGTTGGCGAACAAGACGGCCACTGCGTCGACTGACTCGACTGCTCCATCGGCTACCGCGGCGATTGCGTCCTCGACGTACACCCGTGCGATCACGGCCACCATGGGTACCGGTGGTACCTTCACGGTTGGTGCTGTCGCTGGCGGTGTTGCTGAAGGCACGGTTGGTAACTTGTGGACCTTCGAAGCAATCGAAGGTACGGCTGGTGCTGTTCCTGCGATCTCGCTGTATGACGCAGTGAACCGCAAGATTGTTGTTTCGGCTGACTTCACCTCTCCGACTACGGCTTCCACGCCGACGGCAGACAACATCTGTGACACCATGAACTCAGACTCCAACCTTTCGGGCAACTTCAAGTGCCTGGTTGTAGCAGGTGGAACGAGCACTGCGGTGCAGGCCGAAACCGCTCTGTCTGGTGGACAGGTGGTACACGCTGTGAACGTCACGTTCAGCGAGACCATGGCGACCGACTTTGCCACTATCGGCTACTACACGGTGGATGCTGATGCAGACACCTCGTACGTCGATGATGGTACCGAGTCGGCCCGTACATTGACTTGCACCACGGCTCGTGACGGTGTCGCCTGCTCTGCATACACGACTGGAGCCAACAGCTTCATCAGTGGTGCAATGCAGTTCAACTACACCGCTACAACTGCTGCGATGGACCTCACCGCAGGCTCGTCGGTAGTTGGCGTGTCTACTTCGGTGGCAGACATCAAGGGCAACGCCGTAGGCGCTGTGGCTTACAGGGTTACGATCAACTAGATCTAATCCTCGCCACTGATGTGGCGAAACCGTTAGAGGGACCCCGCACTAAGGTGCGGGGTCCCTCCGCGTTTTCCCCTATTCCAAACACTTTTGCTCTGATTCGTTAGGGTCCGGATTGTGGTATCACGGCGGCGCACTACCAACAAGACGCGTAGGTCTACTTTCGAGTTTGCGCGCCTTGAAGAGGTCGTTCTTGGCGCCCTAGTAATTGCCATGCCATTGGTGTTCTGGAAAGCGGCCTTTCGGGTATTTGCGCTCCCGAAGGCCACACTCTTCATATGTGGAATTTGGCTCTTGGTAGCAATTCGGTGGCTTGCAAACGGGGATCATTCGAGGCGCCACCGACTAGAGCGGGGCTTGTTGATGGCCTGTGGGGCTTTCATGTTGCCGCTTATTCTTTCGACGGCCCTCGCAGAAGACGGATGGGGGTCCCTAACCGGTTCGCCCCACCGGTATTCGGGTGCAGTCACTTGGTTGTCGTATGTCACGCTGTTTCTTCTTATCGCCACTAGACCGAAAGGACAGCAGCCGGTTAAGCGTCTTGCCGGTTGTGTCGTAGTTAGCCATGTTGGTGTTCTGGCCTATGCGCTTGTTCAGATTGGTGGAGTAGACCCCTGGCGGTGGGCGCCATCTCGTTCATATGGGATTGAGGTGACGTCAACGCTCGGTAACCCAAATTTTGTTTCTGCGTTTCTGGCAATGTCATTACCACTCGTAATTGGTGTGATTCTGTGGCCTGGAGTCGATCGAAGAATCGCAGCAGGAAGTGGTTCGGTGATGGCCCTAACGCTTCTTGTGATAAATCATTTGGGCTCTACACAGGGATCTGTGGCTGTGATGGCGAGTACTTTGCCTGTTCTGTGCTGGTCGATAGCGGGACCAGAGCGGATGAGGGGTATAGCGCTCGGTGTAGTGGGACTATTTGTAATCGCTCTACTCGTAGCCCAGGGAGATGTGCTCAACCTGGCTTGGGTCCTCGGAGGTGCACTTGGGGCCGCACTCTGGGGCCTACTTTGTGCTAGTCGTGCGTTGAAGACAGCAGTGGATGCTGTTGAAGATCCTGCCTTCCGATGGCGGCCTTCACGACGTGTGCTAGTCGCCGGAGGTGCGCCCGCGCTGGCCGTTGGTCTTGCTCTGCTGCCAACTGTCGTTCGGCTTGTCGCCTCAAATTTGGATGAGCGACGACTTTTGTGGTCGGCCGGGTGGAAGATGTTTGCTGAACGCCCCGTACTTGGTTGGGGACTCTCCTCCTACGCCAACAATTTCTCGCGCTTCCGTCCGAAGGAACATGCCGAAAGGTTTGGAGTCTTCCTGTCGGACTCGGTTCACAGCGTGCCGTTTGGCCTCATGATCGGTGGTGGTGTGGTTCTCCTCCTTGCCTACCTAGTCCTCCAGCTAGTGGTGTTTCGGATAGGACTTAGAGGTTTCACACGTGGGCATCGTGGAGTTCAGCACTCAACGGTTGTCCTTTTGTCCTCTTGGATCGCATTTCACCTCCAATCGCTAGTTTCCGTTGATTCAGTCGGTCTCGGGTACTTTCAATGGGTAATTGCTGGCCTCCTCGTAGGAACGGCCTCTCAGGTGACCAGTCTGGGCAATAAGGAAAGACCACAGTTCTGGTGGCCACAGGGCGTTGTCAAAAGATTCCCTAAGTCGTTACCGCGGGTGGCATCTGGTGTAGCGATTGTCCTTGGATTATTTTTGCTACCCATAGTTGTAGCGCCACTTAGGGCCGACCTCGCTTTCTCCAACGCCCATTGGGCTGAAGCCCGGCAAGACCCGACGGAGATGCGCCGCCAATTAGATCGAGCGGTGGCATTCGATGAACGAAATGGGTTTGTGCTGGAAAAGCGTGCATACCACCTCGCCAGTAGCGGCCAGATAGAAGCTGCACTTGAAGATGCCACTCGAGCCGCTGAACTCCTACTTGGTAGTGGTACGGCAGCAACGAAGGTTGCCAGATACGCAGTTGCAGACTGGGCAAGAGCAGGGCGACTAAGTGTCGCCAGAGAGTGGTATTGGCAGGCTATTAAACGAGACCCCTTCTCGGTTGAGACAGTTGATGAGTTCGAGAAGTTCTTAGTGGCTACCGGACGGGTGATCGAGGCTTCTGCACTACGTCAGTGGTACGACAGTGACTAGACAGTGGCTGTTCGTTAACAACTTGGCGGAGAACCCCTGAGTCGAGACCTAAGGACTACCATGTAGATAGTGGATGGGGCCCAATCAATGGCTGAGGACTACCCCGGCGACGCGAATATTGACCGGCGGGTTGTGGAGGCTTTCGGTCACGAATGGACAAGGTTCGACAACCTCAACTTGGATTTTGTCGAATTGCAAGAGATGTTCGAGGGGTACTTTTCGATCTTCCCCTTCGGTGAACTCCCTGATGGTGCAGTTGGCTTTGATGCCGGATGCGGGTCGGGTCGGTGGGCACAGTTTGTTGCACCGAAAGTTGGCCGACTGATCTGTATTGACGCCAGTCATCAGGCGATAACTGTTGCGAAATCCACGTTGGCCGACCACCAGAATGTGGAATACCGGACGGAAGACATCAGCGCTCTTGAGTTGCCCACCGCAAGTTGTGATTTTGGGTATTCGCTAGGAGTTCTTCACCACATTCCAAACACTGAACAGGCCGCACGATCGTTGGTTAGCAAACTGAAGCCGGGCGCACCCTTTCTTGTTTACCTCTACTACGACCTTGCAGATTCGGCACGGGTGCACCGTGGTCTTCTTTCAGTTGTAACCGCTGTCAGATTTCTGACTTCTCGGTTACCGCGTTTGTTGCGGCAACTAGTCGCTGACCTCATAGCCCTCGTTGTCTATCTTCCGCTTTCTCGGGCTGCCAGTTTCTTCGAACGGCTTGGATTCAACGAGACCAAATTTCCTTTATTCCAATACCGGCACCGTTCGTTCAGCGTGCTCCGAAACGATGCTTTGGATCGTTTCGGTACTCGACTCGAGAAGCGCTATGACCAGGACGGTATTCGACGGTTACTTGAGGATGCAGGGTTAGAGGACATCGTTTTTTCAGATAAACCACCGTGGTGGGTCGCCTGTGGGCGCCGTGCTCCGGGTCGGCAATGAGTTCTCTACTGCACCGGTTTGTCGGTCCACTTCGTTCACTGTTTGATGGACCGCGCGGAGAGACAATGGCGGTTGCCGTTGCGCGCATGGTTTCGGCCTCAGGTTCGCTTGTTGTTGCTGCAGCCAGCGCGAGGCAATTGGGCCCCACCGGTCGCGGTGAGATCGTATTTGTAGTCACGGTAGCGATTCTGTGCACTGAGGTTGTGAGTCTGGGTACGAACGTGAGTGGGAGAATCGAGATTCTCAGAGGTGCGGAGACGAAGATTGAGGACTACCTCGGACTTTCTGTTTTTCTGGTTGGCGTACAGGTGGTAGTGGTCACCTTGGTTCTTGCGGTGCTGGGGCCAGCGGTTCTTGGATTTGATCTGGTGACCTGCGCTGTGGGGGTACTTCTCGGTGCTGCCATGTTTATTTCCCACATGCTGGTTGACGCGGCATTTGCTGTACGGCGGACAGTGCAGACGGGAATAAAAGATCTTTCGGTTGGTCTGGTCCCAATGGCTTTCGTCGTTCCGATCGCCGCTGCTGGTGGGCTTTCTGTTGAGCTGGTCCTCGCACTGACCACCGGCGGGTATGCGCTTGGCGCAACCTATCTATGGAGAGTGGTCCGCCGCTGCTCTCCAAAGATAAGTTTCGATCCGAGTGCTTGGCTTCCAATGCTTAGGAATGGAATGCCGGTCTTCGCCGGTTCGGTGGGTCAGTCGATAGCACAGCGGGCTGACCGAATGATCCTCGGGCTTCTCTCAACATCAGTCGCTCTGGGGGTGTTTTCTGTAGCGGCGACCACGTCCGAACTACCAAGACTACTTTTGCTGCCAGCGACGCAGATCCTCTCTAACCGTATTGCAGCAGGTGACGTCCCCTTTCAGTCGCTCAGATCCTTCATATTGCGACTGACGGTGGGTTACGCGGCTCTGATGGTGTTCGTTGCGGTCGCCGGCGCGGCCATAGTGATTCCAGTGACTGGTTCAGGATTCAGCGGCATCCGTGACTTAATCGCACCCCTAGCTCTTGGTGAAGGGCTGTTTGGGGTATTTCTCATCGCTACTGGCGTACTGGCGGGGTTGGGCCGGTTTCGTCGACTCGCCGCGCCCGGCCTCACTGGGGCCGCAGTTATCGTCTTGGCCAACTTGTTGGTCATCCCAGAGCACAATGCAATCGGCGCAGCGTGGGTCCGGGTTGGTGGGTTTGGCGTCATGGCTTTGGTGTCATTGGTTTTCGTTGCTTCTGCCCTACGGTCACCCCAGTGAGTTATGGAGTCCAAGATTGGGAGAATTCAATTGGCTTTAGCAGAGGGCTCGGCGACAGAGGTTCCGTCAACGCTGTCGTCGCTCCCTATTCATTTGAATTTCGACGGAGCCCGGTTGATAACAGTTGTGGTTCAGTGAGATCTCGGGTGTCACACGGTGCCGTCATCCTTCAAGATCCGTTGAGGATTTTTACCTCAGACTGCTATAGGTCGGAGATGTTCAGGTTGCCCCACTGGTACAGCCACAACTACGGAAAATGACTGGGTACGGTCGAATGTTTCGAGTGAGTGCGCGTCAGATAGTGGATCTGACCTTTCGTCGTCCACTCCTGGTGGTGGCAGCCGTCGCTGTTGTTCCCCGTGTTTTGCTAGCGGCACTCATAAATCGCGCAGATATTTGGGCACTAGCTCCTGACTCCGTGCAGTACCTCGCGGTGACCGAAGCGGCAGCTGATGGCCGGCTGGCGACCTTCTGGGTCGGGTATGGTGAATCACTCTTCAAGGCGACGTGGGTCTTCTCGGCTCAGTTATGGGCGCTTTTCGAACTTTTTGGCCCATCCCGGTTCGCCGGCCAGTGTGTTGCAATCGTCTACGGGGTGCTTTCCGCTGTGATGGCGGTAGTTGTCGCCCGGAGAGTCGTTCGCCCCGCATACGCCATTAGCGCTGGCCTCGTGGTGGCGCTCTTACCATCACAGATCGCTTTCTCCTCCGTGACGCTCCGCGAGTCGCTTATTTGGTGGCTGCTGGCTATGACGGTGTTCTTTGTGTTTCGGTCTGGCCGGTCGGTTCATGCAGCGGGGAGTATCGGATGGATGGTGGCGACGTCGATACCGATTCTCCTACTTGCGTATCTACGGGTCCATGCGGCGCTGCTGCTCACCTGGTGTCTGTTTGGTTGTTTGTTGTTCGTGGGTAGGGCTCGATTAGTTCGTTCTCTGATCGTCGGACTATTCGTTGTTGTCCTTCCGATGTTCATGGGGCTGGGTCCCGGCGGGGTGGACTTTGCGATCAAATCAGCGGACAACCTAGGAACGGTGCGTGCCGTTCTCGCAATGTCGGCCGATACCGCTATAGGTGAGGTCGTCGCACCAAAGATTCCAGAAGTACGAGACGAAGACGGTTGGCTGATATCGAAGGCAGTTCCTGCTGACCTCGATGAACAAGGCGGTTTGGAGGCAGTGGTGGGCGATGAGTCTTTCGAGTCAGTTGCC
The DNA here is from genome assembly GCA_029242745.1 of Acidimicrobiales bacterium. Taxonomy (GTDB): domain Bacteria; phylum Actinomycetota; class Acidimicrobiia; order Acidimicrobiales; family MedAcidi-G1; genus UBA9410. The sequence goes on from JAQWTI010000026.1 coordinate 94,479, forward strand.
GCCGCAGGTGGGGTGGCTGGCTCGGTTGTCAGTGAGGTGACAGGAGTAGAGGTAGAGGTAGAGGTAGAGGTAGGGGTAGCGCCACCTTTAGATGATCAAGGTTTTTCAGGGAACAAAGAGTTCTCAGTGGAGCCGAGAGACCTGTCGGCGTTGGGTGGAGATCCATCAGTGGAGCCGAGAGGCCTGTCGGCGTTGGGTGGAGATCCAGTTGGAACCCCATTGCTCCCGGGGGTCCTACTCGACCGGGCGATCCAACTAGGTGAGGGAAACAGGAAGTTTATAGTGGACTCAGAAGGGAGGAGCATAACGGTGAGCAACGATCGCCTAGCCACCTTCTCGGCACTACCCCGAGGGCTTGCGGCAGTTATGTTCCGCCCATTTCCTTGGGAGGCAGATGGAAGCATCGGTCAGACTGGCGCAGCGCTGGAATCCTTGGCCTGGATGCTGCTGGTTCTTCTTTCAATCGTTGGCATTGCTGCGCGTTGGCGTTCATCTGTTGAGGTAATTTTTTTAGTGCTCCTAGTTTCGGTGTTTGCTGGAGCGTCGGCGGTTACACAAGGAAATGTTGGTACCGCATTCCGACACCGTGGTCAGATTCTGCTAGGCATATCTGTCCTTGCCGTGGCGGGGATACAACACATTCGGGATCGTTGGTTACGCGATAGTGAGGCAGCACACGGATGAATCTTGATTCAACAGGGCGCGGCGGTCACGACGCAGCGCTGCGGGCCCGTGCTGTTGGTAAACACGAGGACGAGGCTGCTGATTTCGCAAAGGAATATCAGGTGCTAGAGAGCTCCGGTTATCTTGCGTCAGCATTTCTCCTCGGGCGAGGACGAATCGACGGCGTTCTTGACGATGAGTTGTCTGTCCTCCCAGCAGGTGCCGATGTACTTGATGCCGGATGTGGGACCGGTAGCCAAATCCAAGATCTCACCCGACGGGGATACGAGGTCGTGGGTGTCGAGCCAGCGGGGGAGATGCGACGCCGGGCGATGGATCTGAATCCTGGCGTATCAATTCATGATGGCTCCATTTTGAGTCTTCCATTCCCGGATTCGTCCTTTGACGCTGTAATCGCCCTAGAGGTACTGCGGTACCTTCCGGCAGCTGACGTCCGCATTGCCTACAGAGAGATGCAGCGCGTATTGCGTCCAAATGGGCTTCTAGTTGTCACGCTGGTGAACCGTTGGGCGATCGATGGCTACTACATCTGGGAAAAGGTAATGACACGACGGGCTCTCAGGACTGGTTTGGACATGCGAGCGCATTGCGAGTTCGTGACTCCGCGAGAGGTTCGACGAGATCTAGCCGGGTATGGATTCGACCGGATAGAGACCGTGGGGCGTCTTCTCATTCCCCTCCGGTGGGCCTACAAGGTTGGTAACGGTGTAGGACGAGCGATTGCCAAAGTTTTGGACCCCATTGATAAATTCGTCAGTCGCATACCTGGAACAACACCGTTTGCTGGCCACTTAATTGTGTTGGCAAGGCGACCTGGGCGAAAGAACGGACCTCAGCCGACCTGAGTCCAAGTAGAAAGTTTAAATTCACCTAAATCGAAAACTTGCTGGGTGGCGAGAATCTCATATTCTTGGTTGCAACGGGCCAGGAATTCCATTCGCTTATTTCGGATCGGGTCATGCCGGTAAAGCTTTTCGAAGTCTGGCCCTGGATTAAACGGATGGACCATGAGTTCGGTCCATCCGTTTTGGTCCCCAGAGTTTACTAGTTGGCGATAGCAGGTTGCCGTCCATCTTGTTCCCTTGCGAAGCTGGTGCATGGAAACAAATGAGTCGTTGGTCCAACCGTTGAATCTCCGGGATATTAAGGAACTGGATATTCGCATCGCCGAGCCTCTGATCTTCGATGGCAAGCGATTGTCCGTATTCACCGGACTGGATCGAGGTGGCCGGACCACCCGAAGTCTTCGGGCCTCAGTGTTGAGTACTGGAAGGATGGCCCTAAACACCCCAGGGGCCATGTGGATGTGCTGGTGACTGTCGATATGGCTTGGTTCTAACCCGAGATTGCGGAATCGGGTGAGTTGGGCCTCAAACTCTTGGCGAATATCCAGCGGGTTTACTGCCTTGCGGATGACTCTCCGGATGAGGTCTTCACGCAATCTGAAGGATCCATGGCTATCGACAAGTGACTGAGCAGATGTCAGCGGCCTACCTTCGGTCAGGTTGAAGTGCAGGCCGACCCCAAGCATTGGATTTGCGTTCGCGAGTTCAACAGCCTCCTCGGTACCTGGCGTATTGACCATCATGGTGGTGGAGTTGACCTGGCCGTTTCTGTGGGCGTCGATGATGCCGGTCGAAGCCGATGTCGTTAGGCCAAAGTCGTCAGCGTTTACGATGATCTTCCTGCGCATTAGTCCAGCATGGCATGAATCGCGCCCACCCAAAGGGGGGTGTGACGTGCGAGGATCAAGGCCGTGAACGAAGCAGAAGATGTACTGGGGAAGCTTGGGTGAACACTTTTGGCTACGTTCCACTGCATCCGTCTTTGAGGCCGCCGGGCGATCGGCGACGCTTTCCGGGTTATGCGTTGGACAGACGGCTCAACTTCTCTGTTACTAAAGACTGGAAGGGCCTTGACGTTGCGGTCCTGAGTTCTGAGACGGACCTCGTTCGTTGGTGTCGTGCGCCGTCAGACGTCATCGTCGTCTTGGACCTTCCAGATGCTTTCCTCGATGAGACTTCCTCGACAAAGACCAGATTGCGGGGTCTGGCAAAGTGGATAGTAGGTCCCCTCTCTTATCCGGTCATGGACTATGACCATGCGATGCGGCGGCTCATCGACAGGGCCGATGCAGTGGTCTGCAGCACACCGGAACAGGCCGAGAAACTTGAACGATTCTCAGACAATGTCCATGTTGTCCTGGACCTTCATCGGGAGATTGAACCGATGCCACCCAGAAAGGAGTTGGATGACCAGAAAGGTTCATCTCGGTTCGAAGTGATTTGGGAGGGGATGCATCCCACTTTGGTGGCCATTGAGCAGGTGCTGCCAGCTCTCCATGCGATCAATCAGATGACTGAGGTTGTTTTGCATCTGGTTACTGACCGGTTTGCGTCGCGCTACATGAACCGCTTCTTCGTCCGGGATGTAAGTGAGATGGTCGCTAGTTGGGGATTGGCTGTTGAGGTCCATGACTGGCAAGTAGAGGTGTTGAGAGATGTTGCCCGCAACTCAGACCTCGCGATTGTTCCGGTGGTTGAGGAGGACCCTTATACATTCGGGAAGCCGGAGAACCGCATGCGGATTTTTTGGCGGCTTGGACTTCCGGTTATTGCTTCGGATACGCCGGCCCACCGACGTGCTGTGGAGTTGGCAGGGGCGCCTACCGACACGCTTTGCAGAGGGACTGAAGATTGGAAATCAACGATAGGTGCTTACGCATCGAGTGTTTTGGCAAGGAAGTTCGCAGCCGATACGGGTTACTCCGCGGCGCTTGGTTCTTATGGTGATAAGACTGTTCTCCAATCATGGGACCGAGTGTTCGAAAGTGTTGGAGTCCGATGACGCCGGGAACCGGAGTCCTTAGGGTCACCTATCTTTCGGTGGACCCCGTTGGCAGTACGGTGGGGTCCTCGCAGGTTCTGGCGTATGTACTCCGGCTCGCAGAGCGGGGCGTCAAGGTCGATCTCCATAGTTTCGAACATGACGAGGAGCCACAGATACTTGAGCTGCTTTCAACCGCCGGTGTGAACTGGATACCGCATCGATTCGGTGCCAACGGGGCTATTGGCGGGCTGGGACGGGTGGTCCGTCTGGCGTGGCATGTGCGCGGGGCTGCAATCGTGCACGCTCGAAGCGACATGGCAGCAGCAGCGACTATGGCCTCGTCGGTCGATCGCTGGATCTGGGATGTTCGTTCTTTTTGGGCTGACCAGAAGGTAGCCACTGGCGTCTTCAGTGCAGATTCTATGCAGGCACGAGTGTTTCGATGGGTGGAGAAGATCTCGGCTCGCCGATCCACCCAAGTCATAACGCTGACAACGTCAGCCGTGGCTGAACTCGATCATCGTTATGACGAGGTAGTGAGCCCGAAGGCAACGGTGGTCACTACCTGTGTCGACCGGACACGGTTCGTTCAATCTTCACCGCCGATGGAAGGCCCACTTCGGGTTCTGCTGGCAGGAACACTCAATCGGTACTACGACGTGCCAGCGATGATCGAGTTGGTAGAGGTTTTAAAACAGAGGTCAGAAGTGGAGTTTGTTGTTGCCTCTCCTGGAAGGACTGACTGGGAAGCCGAGTTGTCGGGCGTTGGTGCCGTTCGTATCTCAGCAACGGCCGAGGAGATGCCTGGGCTTATCAACTCGTGCCATGTGGGTTTAAGCGTTTGCCGTGAAGACGCTGGGGTAAGTTTGTTGGCAGCGATGCCTACTAAAATTGGAGAGTTCCTCGCCGTTGGTCGACCCGTTGTCGTAAATCAGGGTCTGGTCGACGCCACTCGTATGATCGAGCGGGCCCAAGCCGGGATTGGGATGTCGCCTGACATGGACTTCGGTGTAGTAGCAGACCGTATTTTTTCGTTGGTTGCAGACCCGGGAACCGTTGAGCGCGCTACAAGCCTTGCTGCTGAACACTTCGACCTAGACCGAGGTATAGACGAACTTGTTCGGATCTACGGCGAACTCAGTCGTTGAGAAGGATGAAGGACCGGGTTGGTTGCTGGCCATCAGATAAATTGTGGTGCATGACGAATAGTTGCATGGCATGAAGGCGGTCATCCTTGCAGGTGGCCTTGGAACCCGGTTGACCGAGGAGACGACGGTCAGACCTAAACCGATGGTGGAGATCGGTGGAATGCCGTTGCTTTGGCACATTATGAAAATTTACTCAGCGCATGGAATTAACGATTTTGTTATCTGTTGCGGATACAAGGGTTATGTAATCAAGGAGTACTTTGCCAATTACTTCCTTCATGTATCGGATGTGCGATTTGACGTCGCCGAGAATCGGATGGAAGTTCTCCGAGGCGGTGGCGAGCCTTGGAGAGTCACTCTTGTTGATACTGGTGACGACACGATGACCGGCGGTCGGCTTCGGAGAATCGCTGAACATGTGAAAGATGACCAGTCATTTTGCATGACCTATGGAGATGGTTTGTCAGATGTAGACGTGACCGCATTAGTAGCGTTTCATCGGGAACACGGCCGCATGGCTACGGTCACTGCTGTCAAGCCTCCTGGTCGGTTTGGAGCGTTGGACCTCGATGGAGCCAAGGTGATTGGTTTCACTGAGAAGCCACCGGGTGACGATGGCTTGATCAATGGTGGTTTTTTTGTCCTTCAGCCAGACTGCCTCGATTTGATTGCAGGTGATTCCACCAGATGGGAGGCAGAACCTCTGGGCGAGTTGGCCTCCCGTGACGAGTTGCGGGCTTTCCAACATCAAGGGTTTTGGCAGCCAATGGACACCGTGCGCGAACGGGACCTGTTGAACGATCTTTGGGCGTCTGGGAACGCTCCATGGCTGGTCTGGTGACGTGCGACAGGTGAGTTGCAAATGAAGTGTCGCCATTGCGGCGCAGCAGTGACCTCGGTGTTCGCCGACCTTGGGAGTTCGCCGCCATCAAATGCCTACTTGTCTCAAGAAGGTCTGGAGTCTGCTGAGACTTGGTATCCCCTCAGAGTGCTGGTGTGTGAGGGCTGCTGGTTAGTTCAGACTGAAGATTTTGCGGCAGCATCTGAACTCTTTGACGCAGAGTATGCCTACTTCAGTGGATTTTCTTCGAGTTGGATCGAGCACTGCTCTACCTACGCAGCCAACATGGTTAACCGGTTCGGGCTGAATGCGAGCAACACAGTGGTCGAGGTTGCTTCCAACGATGGAACGTTGCTTCAGTGTTTTTCTGAGCGGGGAATTTCGTGTCTTGGTATTGAGCCGACAACTAAAACTGCCGATGCGGCCCGGGACTTAGGCCTAGATGTAGTTGAGGAATTCCTTACTGTCGAGTTGGCCAATCGACTGGTCGCTGGGGGTCTCCAAGCGGATCTGTTGGCAGCCAACAACGTTGTTGCTCATGTGCCGGATATCGATGATTTTGTCAAGGCCTGCGGACGTCTGCTCACCATCAGTGGGGTGGCGACCTTCGAGTTTCCGCACCTTCTGCGCCTGGTGGCCGAAAATCAGTTCGACACCGTCTACCACGAGCACTTTTCATATCTTTCGTTGACCTCTTTTGAGGCGATAGTGGTAGGGGCTGGGCTCGAGATTTTTGATGTAGAGGAAATACCAACGCACGGAGGGAGTCTGCGCGTGTTCGTTCATGCTGCGGGTTGTGGCCGACGCGTGGTCGGATCATCTGTAGAGAGGCTCCGTCGTGTGGAGGAAGCCGCAGGGATTGCAGAATCTATTTTCTATGCAGGATTCCAGAACCGAATTAATCTGATCAAAGACGAGTTAGTTCAATTCCTGCTCGACGCAAAAACTCAAAGTCGTCTTGTCTTGGGCTATGGGGCTGCAGCGAAGGGAAACACGCTTCTGAACTACGCGGGTGTTCGTCCAGACCTGCTTCCAATGGTCGTTGATCGGAACCCGGCGAAGCAGGGAATGTATCTACCCGGAAGCCGGATCCCCATTGTTGCCGAGGAAGCAATTGAGCGACTGCGGCCGGATTGCATCCTTATTCTTCCTTGGAATCTCCGATCTGAGGTCTCTGAACAGCTCGGCTATGTACGCGACTGGGGGGCTACCTTCGTGACTGCTGTTCCGGGGCTTCAGGAGTGGTGAACGAAGTTTGTCCCGACAATTCAGATCAAGCCTCCTACAGGTGCCTATGTCGTTTGTGGTCTCCAGCCGACCCTGTGTCTGGGAGCATTTGATATGTGTGGGATTGCCGGGCTTCTCGGCCCTGTCAGTGACGGATCGGCTGCAGCCCTGGAGTTTGCGGCTGGGGCGATGGCTGATCGGCTTGGCCACCGTGGCCCAGACGGAGACGGCGTATGGGTTGACCAGCAGCGAGGGATAGCTTTTGGCCACCGTCGGCTGGCTGTGGTCGATCTTTCTGATGCGGGAAGACAGCCAATGGTGTCACAAAACGGACGTTGGGTGATTTCGTACAACGGTGAGGCCTATAACGCCCCTGAAATGGTTGCGGCTTTGCCGGCTAGTCAGCGATCGATGCTCACCGGTCATTCCGATACCGAGATCCTTCTCGAGACGGTTGCGGCAGTCGGCGTCTTGCCGGCGTTAGAGCACATGGTCGGAATGTTCTCATTGTCGCTTTGGGACCGGGAGTTAGATCAGCTGTGGCTGGCTCGAGATCGTTTTGGTGAGAAACCGCTTTTCTATGGGTGGGTAGGCAGAACCCTGGCCTTTGGTTCAGAACTCAAGGCGCTTCATGCTGTAGACGGCTTTTCGCCGGAGGTCGACCGGAACTCAGTAACTGACCTGTTGAAGTGGGGGTGTATTCCTGCTCCTCGCTCCATCTACGAAGAGGTTTCCAAGGTTCGGCCCGGCCATGCCATGCGATTCAACGCCGGCGGGGTGTTAATAGAGGATGTTGCCTACTGGTCGCCGCTGGAGGTTGCGTCAGGTCTCGCTGTAGGCGCAGAGCGAAGCGAGGATGCTGTCGACGAGTTGGATGAGCTGCTTCAGAGAACTGTCGAGTCCCGAATGGTCTCTGATGTACCTATCGGAGCCTTCCTCTCCGGTGGCATCGACTCTTCAGCGGTAGTTGCGATGATGGGACTTGTTTCAGATCAACCGGTGAAGACCTTCACCGTCGGATTCAGTGAACCAGCGTATGACGAGTCACAATTCGCCTCAGCTGTTGCGTCTCATCTCGGAACCGATCATCACGAACTAGTCGTAAGCCCCGGTGAGGCCCGTGAGGTCATTCCCCTACTGCCGGCGATGTACGACGAACCTTTTGCTGATTCGTCCCAGATACCCACATTCCTCGTTAGCAGGCTGGCCCGTGAACACGTAACCGTGTCGTTGTCGGGCGATGGTGGTGACGAACTTTTCGGTGGTTATGAGCGTTACCGGCACTTGGGCCGCTTCCACCGCTTATTGTGCCGCTGTCCGGACCCCATCCGCCAAGTGGGATCGTCACTAATGACGTCGCTCTCCTCGGAGACTTGGGATCGAATCGGCAACGGACCCCTCGGGCGACTAGTTCCAGGTGGGTCGAGACGTCGTTTAGGGCACCGGGTCTACAAGGCCGGAAGGGTGTTATCGGCTACCGATTCTATTGGGACCTATGAGGCGATGATGGTTTCAGAGAATGATGCCGCCGCGTTTGTCTTGGGGGCAGACCCCGGAGCTCGTGGCCTCTACGACATACCTACGAACCTTATGGATCGCGGAGGCTTCGAGGCGGCAATGTTGATGGATACAGTCGCGTATCTTCCTGACGATCTTCTAACCAAGACAGATCGTGCGTCGATGGCTGTGAGCCTTGAGGCCAGAATGCCCTTACTTGACCCAGAGGTATTTCGTTTTGCCTGGGGATTGAACCAGCGGGATCGGTTTCGAGATGGATCAGGGAAATGGGTCCTGCGTCGTTTGCTTGAACGGTATGTGCCGGCCGACCTAGTTGATCGGCCCAAAATGGGATTTGGGGTACCGGTTGGCCCGTGGCTTCGAGGCCCTCTTCGTCAATGGGCTGAGGAACTTCTGGACCCAGTTCTTCTCGCTGAGCAGGGAATCTTTGAGCCGTCGTTAGTGTCCACACGTTGGTCTGACCATGTCGAAGGTGTTGGAGATCACACCATTCTTCTTTGGTCGATACTCATGTTTCAGGCATGGCAGTACGAGTCGGGCATTTCGTGAGCGAGAACGACACTGTCCGAGTCATGCGGATTATCGCCCGGATGAACGTGGGGGGCCCTGCTTGGCAGTCAAGTGTGCTGACCAGAGGGTTGGATGCGGACCGCTTCGAAACCCGTCTTCTAATAGGTGCAACTACAGATGACGAGGCCGACTTCGTCGCTCTCCGGGATCCCAGCTTGCCGGTTGTCCCTATTCGTGGCTTGGGTCGGTCACCTGGTCTATTGGATGACCTGCGCGCAATCTTTGGGATCTGTCGTGAGATCCAGCGGTTTCGACCTCACATAGTGCACACACATACAGCAAAGGCTGGCGTACTAGGGCGTATTGCGGCCATTGCTTCAAGGGTGCCAATCCGTGTGCATACCTTCCATGGGCATGTGCTCCGGGGGTATTTCTCGCCGCTGGTTACCAGGCTTATTCGGATCGTGGAGCGGTTGCTAGCCAGGAGTACGACTGCCTTAATATCAGTCGGCAAACAGGTGCAAGACGATCTCTTGGCTTACGGCATCGGCCGCCCAGAGGCATATGTGGTAGTCCCTCCGGGCGTAGGCCCTTCCGAAGAAGTCGAGCGTTCGGATGCCCGAAGAATGCTCGAGCTTCCCGATTGTGTCCCGGTAGCGATGTTCGTTGGACGACTTACAGCGATCAAGCGGGTAGACAGGCTCCTTGAGGCTTTTGCCCTAGTCCTGGAAAGGGTACCCGAGGCCATATTGGCTATAGCTGGAGAAGGTGACCTGTTAGATGGTCTGCGAATCGAAGCGGAACCACTTGGTGAGTCAGTGAGATTTCTGGGATGGCAGGCAGAAGTTTCCCCTTTGTATGCAGCTGCTGATCTAGTGGTGATTAGTTCGGACAACGAGGGGATGCCGGTGACTCTCATCGAGGCAGCGATGGCGGGTACTCCTGGAGTTACGACCGACGTTGGCAGTGCTGCGGAAGTGGTCGAGGACGGCGTAACCGGAAGGGTGGTATCGGCCGATGCCGCAGCGCTCGCTAAGGCTATGACCGCTCTATTCACTGACGAGGATGCCAGGTATCAGATGGGCGAGCAGGCGGCTGTTCGCGCTAAGAAGTATTTCGGGGTTGAGCGCTTGGTTGCTGACCATGAGCGTCTTTATGAACGGCTGTTAACTCCTTGATTTGGATAGAAGTCCGCCAGACCGGTGGATTTGGTGACGGTAGACTGTTTAGATGCGCGCGTTGATCACCGGGGGAGCCGGCTTCATTGGTTCCCATCTCGCTGACCTTCTTCTGGAGCGTGGGGATCAGGTTGTTTTACTTGACGACCTCTCAACGGGTCGACTTGTGAATATCGAACACCTTGATGGGCGTGCAGATGCCGAGTTCGTGCTGGGGTCGATCCTGAACGCCGACCTCGTCGATCATGTCGTTTCACGGGTAGATGTCATCTACCACCTAGCGGCGGCCGTTGGCGTCAACTTGATTGTAGAGAAGCCTCTCGAGAGCCTCATGACGAACATACGTGGCACCGAGGTGGTTATGGAGAAGGCACATAAGTACGACACGCGGACTCTTGTAGCGTCGACTTCTGAGATCTATGGCAAGAACGTTTCTGATCGTTTGTCCGAAGAGGACGACCGGATACTTGGGTCACCTTTGAAAAGTCGATGGTCGTATTCCGAGGCAAAAGCAATCGACGAGATACTCGCTTATACGTACTGGCGTGAAAAAGGCCTTGAAACGGTAATAGTCCGACTATTCAACACTGTTGGCCCCCGGCAGACGGGCAGCTATGGCATGGTTGTTCCGCGGTTCGTGACCCAGGCGCTTCGCGGCGACCCGATTACCGTATTTGGGGATGGGTCACAGACTCGGTGTTTCTGTTCCGTGGAGGACGTTGTGGGTGGAATCCTTGCCCTATCACTAGAGGAATCGGCGTTAGGAAGAGTGTTTAATCTTGGAGGATCCGATGAGATCTCCATGTCTGATCTAGCTGAGCGAGTCGTCAAACTTGCTGATTCCTCAAGTTCAATCGAGTACATCCCCTACGACGTGGCATATGAAGAGGGATTTGAAGACATGACGCGCCGTGTTCCTGACACCACACGGGCCCGTGAGCTGGTGGGGTTTCAACCAACACAAAGTTTAGATGCCATTATCTTGGCGGTGATAGAGGACCAGCGGCGATAGGCGGAGGATTATGACGGGGGTGTGGTGGGAATATGCGAGCATTTTTGGCTCTTCTACCCTTCTCTGTTTGGTTCTGACACCGGTGGCGATCGCCGCTGCTACTAGAGCCGGAGTGCTCGACCTCCCCGGAGGCCACAAACGCCATGAGTCGCCAGTGCCCTACCTGGGGGGGCTGGCGATTGTCGTTGCCTTCGCTGCATCAATCCTTGGTGCTGTCCTCTTTGCCCCACCAGAGAGCGGCGAAGGAGAGTTAGTGATTGTTTTGCTCCTTGCGCTCGGTTTGGCAATCGTGGGTATCGCCGATGATCTCCGTAATCTCTCACCCCTAGTCCGGCTTGTGGTGGAGGTCTTATGTGCAGTGGCGCTGTGGCATACGGATGTCAGGATTACTTTGACTGGTGAGACTTCATTCGATGTTTTGTTGACGGTGCTCTGGGTGGTGGGTATCACGAATGCATTCAATCTTCTTGACAACATGGATGGCTTGGCTGCCGGCCAGGCCTCAATCTGTTCGGTTGCGGTGTTCGTCATAGCGGCCACCAATGGTCAGTTTCTTGTAGCTGGGCTTGCTATCAGTCTTGCGGGTTGTGCTGCGGGCTTCCTCAGACACAACTTCCATCCGGCGCGTATCTACATGGGGGATGGTGGAGCGTTATTTCTGGGATTTCTAATTGCCTACCTGGGGATTAAGTTGAGATTCGCTGATTCAGTCTCCGGAGCGTTCCTTGTGCCGGTAGTAATCTGCATTCTCCCGATTACTGACACGACACTTGTGACCCTGTCTCGTCTTGTCGCTGGGAGGAGCCCTTTCCAGGGTGGTCAGGACCACGTCAGCCACCGGATGGTGCAGAGCGGCATACCGGTGCCCGTCTCTGTTGGATTGACATATTTTGCGTCAATCGCAGCTGGATTGTTGGCGTATGTAATTAGCAGAGTTGACCAAGCCTCCGCTTGGGTCTTATTTGGCTTTGTTGTTACTACAGCAGTGGCTGCAGCACTACTGCTTGCTCTGGTTCCGGTTTACCCGAATAGCCGACTTCGCCATTTTGTAATCGAAGAACGGACCGAGGCCACCTGAGCGAGCGTTTCAGGCGCCGGTCCTCGTTTCCCACGGTCGGGTCTGATTGAACCACTCAACAGTCGCCGTGAGCCCCTCTCTCAGGGGCTTAGGCAAAATGCCAGGGAAGAGGGCTCGTAGGGTGGTTGAGTCAGCCTGTGATCGGGGAACGTCTCCGGCTCGTGGTGGGAGATGCTTAACCGGCAAACTCTGACCCATCACGTCCTCTAGGTGGCTAATTATTTCTAAAAGGCTCACCTGAGACCCGAAAGCAAGATTTACTGGATCGGGGTGGTGCACCCGGCGATGGAGGGCATCAACTAGAACATCGACAACCGTGTCCACGTACGTGAAATCACGGCTCTGGGTTCCGTCGCCGTGTACTGGAAGTGGCTTGCCCTGGAAGGCTGCGGCTAAGAAGGACGGGATCGCAGCGGCATACGAGTGCAACGGCGGCTGTAAGGGGCCAAAGATATTGAAAAACCGGAGTGCAAGAACTGGTAGGGCGTAGGCGTGGCCCCATGCGAGACTGTAGGCCTCGGTAGCTAGTTTGCTTGCTGCGTACGGGCTGACTGGGCGAGTCGCCAGCAACTCGTGCTTTGGAAGCACCTCGTTGGCTCCGTAAACCGATGAGGAGGAAGCCACAATCACTTGAATGTCGCCGGCGTTGCGGGCCGCCTCGAGCACACGGACCGTGCCGGTCGCGTTGGCCTCATGCGCGGCAACTGGGTGGGCAATCGACCTTGGTACAGAGGATCTTGCTGCTAGGTGGACTATTGCTGAGGCTCCATCAACAGTTGATTCGAGAAGATCGGGATCCAAGATCGAGCCTTCAACAAGGGTCACTCCTAGTCCATCGAGGTTTTCCAAAAAGCCAAATGATAGGTCGTCTATTACGACAACTTCTGTCACCAAAGGGTCGGCTCGGAGTCTTCTAGCAAGGTTCCCGCCCACGAAACCTGCCCCCCCGGTGACTACAACTTTCATGGATTGGGTTGTCGAGATAAGACGATTCGCACAGGAGAAATCTAGCCGATGCCCTGCTTATGGAATCGGCCGATTTATGATTCATCTTTTTGGAAAGCGTCTGCAGTGCTGCCAGGTCAGGGGTCTATCTGCTAGAAGTTGTGGGATGGGTTCGTCAGAGTTAGCTGAAGTGACTAGTCGCAGTTCAAAGGTTCAGACTGTTCTCGACGTTCTCTACTTGACGGATCTTCGGTTTCCTGGAGGCTCCTCTTCCAGCCTCATCGAAGAAGCGAAGGCAGCGATCTCCGCTGGGTATCGAGTGGGCGTACTCCACTGCAAGTCTTCGAGCCTCAAGAGAGATCGGACTTTCCATCCAGGAGTTCGAACTCTCCTAGAAGAGGGATCAATGGTTTTGGTTCGCCCGGATGAGCCCATTGATTGTGCCGTTGCGATTGTGAAACACCCAACTATCTTGACAACGGGATTCGGTGGTCGACTTCCGATACGAAGTGGTCAGAACGTTGTGTTCGTAGGGCAGGTGCCGAGTGACTCCGACGGGACGGTTTATTACACTCCGTCTGAGGTACATCAGCACGTCATCGACGCTTTGGGTGACCCACCAGTTTGGCATCCGGTCAGTCCTGTTGTTCGGTCGCACTTAGAAGACGCTGGCGTCCCACTTGCCGACCTCGACTGGGTAGAGGTTATTGATCCAGAAAAATGGGTGGTGGACCGTCCGGGACCATCGGGTGGTCGGCCCATTATCGGTCGGCATGGACGCCCCGCGCGAAATAAATGGCCAGACAACGCTGAGGACTTGACGGCTGCGTATCCCGTGGATGGCCGGGCAGTTGTCCGGGTGCTTGGGGGAGTCGATGGTCTGCAAGACATTCTTGGAGAGGGAGTCCCTACTTCGTGGGAAGTCCATTCGTTTGGCCATTTGGAACCGGAAGACTTCCTTCGGGGTGTCGACTTTTTCGTGTACTTCCACCATCGGGACCTCGTTGAAGCATTCGGGAGAACAACTCTCGAGGCACTGGCCTCCGGTTGTGTGGTGATTCTTCCTCCACATTTCGAATCACTATTTGGTAGTGCATGTATCTATGCCGAACCTCAGGAGGTCTGGCCAGTCGTTGAATCTCTTTATGGCAATCCCGAAAAGTTCAGAAGTATCTCCAAGCAGGGTCTCCAGCAAGTACGTGACCGTTTTTCTTATGAGACACATATCGAGCGAATTGCTGCCCTGATCGGATCTCCTTGCAGGGCAACCGGTCGGGCTGCGCCGACTGGTCAACTCCCACGGGGTCTTAGGGAGCAGCGAACTCACGTTCTTGTTACGTGCGTAGGAATGAATGACGTCGGTGTGGCGGAGACGATTAGGGATCTGGAGGCGCACAGGGACCGAGCCACTGGATTTACGCCGATTGTTCTTACCACGGTTCCTGCTCCTGCCATCGCCAGTTATCTCGATGAAGATTTGATTCTCAATGCTCAATACAGACTTTTTGTCGGCTCGCGCAGCGGCATCCTGATCGAATCGATGGAGTCAAGGGAGGATTATGGCGGCCCAGATTCATTTGAAGATTATTTAATGGAGAAAATCACTCGGCTTAGGCGAACTCACCAAATCGGATCGGTCACGGTTGCGGATCTCGGGCATCCGGACTCGTGGTTGGTGCTGCAGTCTGCTTCCGGATGATTGTTACCCTCTACTGGCATCTGCCCCGAGTCTTAACTGGTGTTTATCGGGGCGCCTTCCCTCGACGTTGCTGGATGGTAATAAGTGGTGGCTAGTTCTCTGACAATCATCGGACTTGGCTATGTCGGCTTGCCGCTAGCTCAAGAGGCATGTAACAGCGGTTTAGCTGTGACTGGCTTTGATGTTTCTGCTGCTGTTGTGGATCAGTTGAATGCGGGGAGTTCCCATGTCGATGACCTTGCGGACGGAGATGTGGGAGCGATGCTCGCAGCTGGCTTTGAGGCGACGACCGATGCTTCATGCATCAGGACCTCAGACACGGTGGTCATCTGTGTGCCGACACCTCTCTCCGATGACGGAACTCCCGACCTAGGTGCAGTGGAGTCGGCGGCACGGACGGCCGCTGAAAATCTCAATTCAGGCACCCTGGTGGTACTCGAATCTACGACCTACCCGGGAACTACTGGAGAATTCGTGCGACCAATCTTAGAAGAGGGGAGTGGTCTGGTTGCCGGAGAGGACTTTCATCTCGCTTACTCGCCTGAACGCATCGATCCAGGTAATAAACACTTCGGACTTCGTAATACGCCCAAGGTCGTGGGTGGCCTTACCGAACAGTGCACAGACG
This sequence comes from Acidimicrobiales bacterium, assembly GCA_029242745.1. Classification (GTDB taxonomy): domain Bacteria; phylum Actinomycetota; class Acidimicrobiia; order Acidimicrobiales; family MedAcidi-G1; genus UBA9410. The sequence goes on from JAQWTI010000026.1 coordinate 109,776, forward strand.
TTGCTACTGAGTTCTATGGTCAGTTGGTTGACCGGGTAGTTCCCACAGTCGGCCTTCGTGAAGCCGAACTCGCCAAGCTTCTGGAGAACACGTATCGCCACGTCAATATCGCGCTAATGAATGAAATGGCTGTCTTCTGCCATGAACTAGGGATCGATCTGTGGGCGTCGATCGAAGCGGCAAAGACCAAGCCGTTCGGGTTTCAGGCGTTCTATCCCGGACCGGGTGTCGGAGGCCATTGCATCCCGATCGACCCAAACTATCTTTCCTGGGTCGTGCGATCGCTGGGGCACCGGTTTCGGTTTGTCGAGTTGGCTCAGGAAGTATCCGAACGGATGCCGGTCTATGTTGCCAAGCGGGTTCAGGATGCTCTCAACAGGCAGCAAAAGGCCGTCAACGGATCCCTTATCGTGCTTGTAGGTGTCTCCTATAAGGCTGACATCAGCGATGTCCGTGAGACACCTGCTCGCCCGTTAGCGACCCAATTGCAGCGTATGGGAGCCGATCTGCGGTATCTGGATCCACATGTGCTGGAATTTCAGCTCAGTGACGGGCCTGTTGTGGCTCTGACTTTGGAGGACGCTCGCCTTGAGGAAGCCGATTTAGTCGTCGTGTTGCAACCGCATACAGTTGTACTCGACTCGGGTGTGTTGGAAAACGCCGCTGCAATTCTTGATACCAGCGGGTCGCTGGACGGGCAGAACGTCGAACGGCTCTAAGAGTCCGCTATGCGGGTCGTCGTTGCCACGGTCGTTCATCACCCAGAGGATGCTCGGATCTTTCATCGACAGATTCCGGCGTTGGTTGCTGCGGGGCATGACGTTGTGTATGTAGCGCCCACTCTCGGACCTGATCTGACAAGACCAGGAGTTCGGCATCGACCGGTCATGCGGGCTGAGGGTCGACATCGGATCAGGGCCCTTCGTTTTGCCGCAGGTGTCCTAGCAGAGGAGTCGGAGGTAGCCGACCTGACGATTATTCATGATCCGGAACTGACGATTCTTACTCGGAGTGTGAAGGGTGCCCGGATTTGGGATGTCCACGAAGACCTTCCTTCACAGATTGGGGATAAAAATTGGATCCCTGGGTGGCTCGCTGGAACAGCCCGATTTGTCGCTCGCCGTATTGAGGATCGGGCTTCCAGCCGATTCGATCTAATGCTTGCCGAGGACTCGTATATAGATCGATTCCCGGGTGGCGTAGTGGTCCGAAACACCCCGAGTGTCCCCGAGACAGTGGCGCCTCCAGACGATTGTCGAGTTGTTTACGTCGGGCGAGTGTCGCGGAGGCGCGGTGCGGAGACCATGATTGACGCTATGCGAAGAGTCGATTTTGACCTCCACCTCGACGTGTATGGGCCTATAGATGCCGATATTGCTCCGATGCTCAGAACTGCCGGGTCAAATGTCAAGACTCATGGCTTTTTAGCCAACCCCACAGTCCTCAACCAGATCCAGGGGGCGATGGCCGGACTGGCTCTCCTCGGAGAGACGGGCAATTATGAGGCCTCAATGCCAACGAAGGTATTGGAATACATGGCACGCGGTATCCCGGTAGTCACCACACCGAATCCGGTGGCTCGACAGTTGGTGGAGGAGTCTGGAGCAGGTCTAGTCGTTCCATTTGACGATCCAGTGGAGGTCGTTCGAGCCCTAACGCGACTCCTTGATCCCGAGTTCCGCATCTACTGTGCTGAAAATGGACGTCAAGCAGTTCGAAATGGTTTCGATTGGTCCGAAGATGCGAAGACGATGCTCGAATTCGTCAATCGGGTGGGTACCGACGGCGCTTGATCATCGGATACCCAATCTCTTGCTGGGTCATCCTTTAAGTAATCAGGGTTGGTCAGTAGATTGGGCTCTAAGCGCATGTCGGGCTTAGACGTTACGGGTACCGGGGAATGAGGACACTGATGGGTGAGGCGAGAGTGGATCTCGCATACTTTGACGAATACTTCGTCACGGTTGCTGATCAACTAAAGAAAGTAGACCGTTCGGTGCTCAGCGATTTGGCGTCACTAATCCGCGCCGTTTCAACCGCTGGACGCAAGGTTATTTTGGCAGGTAATGGTGGGAGTGCGGCGATGGCTAGCCACGTGGCTGTTGATTTAACAAAGGCGGCTGGCATTCGAGCAGTGAACTTCAATGAAGCCGATCTAGTGACCTGTTTTGCGAATGACTATGGCTATGAGTACTGGGTGGCGCGCGCCCTTGAGGCCTATGCGGATCCTGGAGACCTAGTAGTCCTGATCAGCAGCAGTGGTGCCTCGCCCAACATTCTGCGGGCTGTCGAACAGGCGCGGACTATGGGGTTGGGGGTCGCATGTCTATCCGGATTTGCCGATGACAACCCACTTCGCGGTTTGGGTGACATCGACCTCTGGGTTGATAGTCGTTCGTACAACGTTGTGGAGATGACCCACCATGTTTGGCTGCTGGCAGTCGTTGATTTTTTAATCAACTGCTCTGGTTGAGCGATGCTTGAGGCAGGCAGTGGAGTTCGAGCACTACTCCTTGCTGCTGGATCTGGGAGCCGTCTGCGACCACTCAGCGATGGTTGGCCCAAATCACTCATGCCTATTGGTGGGCGGCCTTTGATGGACATCTGGTTGTCTGATCTTTGGTGTTCTGGCGTCCGTGAGGTTCGGGTTAACGTTCACCATCACCAGACGGAGATGCTGCGCTTTTTAAACCGCCCGCGTTACAGGGGCTGGGTCCGTGCTGTCGTCGAAGAAGAGTTGCTTGGGACGGCGGGCAGCGTGCGGGCAAACCAGGAGTTTCTTTCTGTTGGCACTGCGCTCTTAGTCCATGCCGACAATTTCTGCGTCTGCGATCTCGAAGCGTTCTTCCACTTTCACCTTGAGGAGCGGCCTCAGCCGTCAGCAATGACCATGATGACGTTTGACACGCTGTCACCGGAGTCATGCGGGGTCGTAGAGGTCGATGAGCGTGGTTTGGTTGTGGAGTTTCATGAGAAGATAAGCAATCCACCTGGATGTCGAGCAAATGGAGCGGTGTACTTGTTGGAGGAAGAAGTCATCGAAAGAATTGTGGCTCGGCCACAGGTGACCGACTTCAGTACCGAGGTGGTTCCAGAGTTCTTGGGTCGTATCGCCACCTGGCATAACGAAATCTCCCACCGAGATATTGGCACCCCAGAGATGCTGCGTGCTGCGCAGGAGGAACACCGGGATAACCAGTTGGGGGAGTTGTGGGAGCCTGATGAGTGGACTACGTGGTTTGCTCAACACCCTATTCACCTGAAGATAGAGGCCCTGCATGGATGCCGAGGGTCGTTGTGACGATGGAGCGTTTTCTCGTCCTCGGTAGCAATTCTTTCTCAGGTTCGCATTTTGTGCGACACCTTCTCGACCTGGGCCACGAGGTGCTGGGCGCTAGCCGGTCTGAAGAGCCCGACGAGGTATTTCTGGCCCATCGGTGGGGCGACGTGACCAGTTTTCGATTTGAGCAGATTGACCTCAATCATGATCTGGATCGTTTAATGGGTCTCGTCGAGGCGCTAGAGCCGTCACACGTGGTGAACTTTGCTTCCCAAGGCATGGTTGCTCAGAGTTGGGATCACCCTGATCACTGGTATCAAACCAACGTTGTGGCCCAAGTTCGGCTACACGACAGATTGCGCCAGGTGGCTTCTCTAAAGAAGTACGTCCATATTTCGACACCGGAGGTGTATGGATCCACTAATGGAAAAGTTCGGGAGAGTTTTGACTTCGCTCCGACAACTCCTTATGCGGTGTCTCGGGCGGCGTGCGATCTGCATCTCAGAAGTTTTTATCAGGCCTATGGTTTCCCCGTTGTATTTACCCGTGCTGCCAATGTCTACGGTCCTGGCCAGCAGATTTATCGGATCATTCCACGGGCGATGCTTTGTTGCCTGTTGGGACGTCGTTTACCGCTGCATGGTGGTGGTGAGTCGATGAGGAACTTCATTCATATCCAGGACGTGTGCGATGCGACCTATGAAGTAGCACTCAGGGGGGTCGCTGGTGAGTCGTATCATGTGGCCGGTCAGTCGACTGTGACAATTCGTGGCCTAGTTGAGGCAGTTTGTGCCCTCGCCGGATGTGATTTCGATGAGGTTGTGGATCTGGTGCCTGATCGAATCGGTAAGGATCAGTGCTACCTATTGGACAGTGGTCATGTGCGCGACTCTTTTGGATGGGTCGAGGGGATCAGCCTTAGCGAGGGGCTGTCTAGTACGATGAGTTGGGTAGGTGAAAATATTGAGGTTCTAAGCAGACTTCCGGTTGACTACATCCATAAACCCTGACCCACTCGACCATCCTTGAGAGGAAAGACCTTGACGGACTGGTTTCGCATTGATAGCCATAAGTTGGTATACCACCCAGGTCGAGTGCAGGCCATCCTCGATGCAGGTGACGACTGGGAGCGGTATCGGGACCTTCAACCGATCTACGCTGAGATATCCACTGCTGGATCGTGTAACCACCGGTGTACCTTCTGCTCGGTTGATTACCTCGGCTACAAGCGAGTATTTCTTCGCCGGGATGTGCTCAAGCAGTTCTTTGAATCTGCTGCAACGCTTGGTCTGAAGGCAGTGATGTTCGCCGGTGACGGTGAGCCCATGCTGAACCCA
>JAQWTI010000011.1 GCA_029242745.1 Acidimicrobiales bacterium
GACCGGACTGGCAGCTGGCGACGTACTGATGGCGCTTGAAGCCAACTTTCCACACACATACCACTTGTTGCTGACCCTTCCATTGGATCAGGTAAGTGCCGAGATACCCGGTCTTTTGACCTTCGTCGCCGACAACTCAGACCTACCCGATGAGGGTGCGGTGCTTGGTGCTATCGCCGGAGCCACACCCAACATTGCCCAGGCGGTCACCAACCTCCTCGTCGTCACCGACGGATTTCGCCACATCCCGGGAATCGATCAACTGACCCGGTTCGACGGATCGCCCGTGCGTTCAATCCCTGAGTTGCGGGACTACTTCGCCGACGACGTTGTCCCGGGTGTGCGCGCGGTTGCCGAGGACTACCGGACTCTCGATACGACCGCACCCCCAGTCGACGCATTTCCGCCGCTTCTACTCATAGTGGGGATACTCGTCATCATCTACGGGGCTGCGATGCTTCTACTCACGAGTACAGCACTGCCCGAAACCGACGAGACCGATCTGTTCGTGGACGATCCGATTGGATCGGACGCGAGCATTACCAATTAACTCGCCTACCCACCAGCAATTCTCAATCAAGACCTCGTTTAACCAGCGAAGGGTCGCAGTGCTCGTTTAAGGGTCTCGTCTGGTCGTGAGTGGATTGGTTGTTGGGGCCTTATAACTACCAATCCATTGGTCTTTCCAAGTTGGATCGTATTTTTCAGAGTTGCATCCCGGCCGGTACACCGCGATCAGTTCTTGCATGATCTGTTCACGATGCGAACTCAAACCACCTGGCACTTCATAGGTACAGATATGAAGTTTCCATTTATCTCCTGCCCGCTTAACCCAACAACTAGATGCCCGATGTCTGAACGGAAAATCTTCGCCAGACAGGTCCTCTGAATGGTTGACATAGATGACGGCAAAGTCCTGTGGCTTCAAATCAACTTCAGGCCTGTACAAGATGGCGTAAACGCCAGGAGCAGAGGGAGGATTCCAACCTCCCAAAACCCGAGGTCCCTCAAACGGGTAGCCTGCGAGAGAGCCCAGCCGGATCACTCTAAGTCTTCGAACTCGTCGTGTTCACCCACTACTTCAGCTCCAGTTAGGGGCCACACTGGTAAACCTGCGGCAGCTGCCGCCTCCTCGAAGGCGGGTATTGCGAGATTCACAGCCTGGTCTGACGTCTCGGCTTCGATAACCAATTGGGCGCCGTAAGTCATCGCCCCTATTCCCGATGCGATTCCTTCCATCGGGGCAATGGCGTCAGCGAACGCCACCACCTCCTCAAGGACGAGTACCCGATCTCCTTCAGCTCGAAGGGACACGCTCCACCTCATTACAAGCCTCCTAACGCAACTGGGGCAGTTTCACGGCAAAGTCCTCCAAACTTCGGAGGTTGTGACCTGAAACTACGGTATCGACGAATCGGTTCGCTACGGTCATCCCCAGCGTGGTTGGCTGGTAGTTCTCCACATCACCCTTGTAGGGATTCATCCACACAATCCGATGCGAGAGACGATCAAGTTTTTCCAATGCATCAGCAAGCACCGCCGGCTCGCCCCTATCGTGACCATCAGAGCAAATCACCACGATCGCGCCCCGACCCATGCCGCGCCGACCCCACTGCTGGACGAATTCCTGAAGGGAGGCCCCAATCTGGGTTCCTCCATCCCAATCGGTTACAAGTTTGGTGGCATCGGTGATGGCATCGTCTAGCTTCGGACGGTCTAAGGCCAAGGTGATTCGGGTCAGCCTCGTTCCAAAACAAAACACTTCGACACGGCCGGCGGCACGTCTACTTGAACACGCAAACTGCAACAGATTGCGTGAGTAGTCCGACATTGAACCGGATACATCAAGAATGAAGACAAGAGGTCGAACCTTCAACTTTCGACTCGACCACAGCAGCCTTGGTGACTCGTATTGCAGCCGCATCGTTTGGCGAGCCATCCGCCGGATATCAAGACGATCAGGAATTCGTCCTACGCATCGTCGGCGAGTTTTTTTCTGCGGCGGGCTGAGGCTCATACGAGCCATGATCCGGCGCAGGGCAACCAATTCCTCCGGAGTGCAGTCTGCGAAAGATTTGTCTCTGGAAATTTCAGTATTGGAAGCGACAAGACCTAATTGCGTCTCCTCTTCTTCACCACTATTGCTCTCAATTTCACTATCCGGAATTTTTAGTACTGCATGGGTCTCCTCGGACGGTGAAGGGGGAACATCACCATCAGAACTTGCTTGCGACTGTGCTGAGAAAAATTCACGGAATATCCGATCATAGATAGCGATGTGGTCGCGTCGAGAAATGAGCGTTGCGCGACCACTCCAATAGAGGTCACCTAGGTCATCCGGATCGAGGAGAGTGACTGCGTTGCAGAAATGTTCTAGGTCACCAGATCCAACAGGCAACCCTGCCTCCCGCAGCGCACGTCCAAATAGCACCAGGAGTTCAACAAATGTCCTGTCTTCAGCCATCAGCTATCACTATTGCGATGTCACTAGCAACATCGGTGAGATCGTCTCGATCCTTAATCACTGATCCAAGAGTGTCGTGTGCATCCTGGGCACTGAGATCCTTAGATTCGATTACAGCAAGAGCAGCAACCCAGTCGAGCGTTTCGGCAATTCCAGGTGGCTTCACTAGGTCTCTTTCGCGCAAGCGATGCACTGCGTTTACGACCTTCTGGGCCAATAGCTTAGGAGTCTCTGGGCATCGGGCTTGAATTATTGCCAGCTCCTGTTCAGCAGTGGGGTAATCGATCCAGTGGTACAAGCAACGTCGTTTCAACGCGTCGTGGAGCTCTCGAGTCCGGTTTGAGGTGAGCACAACCATGGGCGGCGACTCGGCTCGAATGGTTCCAACTTCTGGGATGGTGACTTGGAAATCTGAGAGCAACTCCAGCAGAAACGCTTCAAACTCATCGTCAGCGCGATCGATTTCATCTATTAGCAGAACACACTCGTCTCCCTTCTTCACCGCCTCCAAAAGGGGGCGCTCCAGAAGAAAATCCTCGCTGAAGAGTCTGTTGACTGCATTCTCATCGTGAACTTCGGCTTCTGAAAGAGCTCTAACGTGCAGCATCTGTCGGGCGTAGTCCCATTCATATAGCGCCTGGTGGGTGTCGATTCCCTCGTAGCACTGAAGTCGGATTAAGGGACAGTGAAAGACTGCGGCAAGTGTCTTTGCTAGTTCCGTTTTACCGACCCCAACCTCACCCTCCAACAAGAGCGGTCGACCAAGTTCGAGGGCAATATAAGCAGCTGTAGCAAGTCCACGGTCTGCTAGGTATCCAGCATTTTTGAGGTTCGCGGACAACTCCACGACTCCCCTATGACCCAGACCACCATCCACGGCTGTCACATTGAGGCCCTAAACGTCGCTGCATATTTCAGTTTGATGAGGTACGACCAAGAATTAGATCGCGAATCGACTCGGCTGAAGTGCTCAACTTTCCCTCACGCTCAAGGGTGTCACGCCAAGCAGCCTGCAGGTCACCGCCTTCTTCAGCAAACCCATCGAAACTGAAATCACGTGCGTTTCTGCATACTCGTGTTGGGCTGCAGTCCTCATTAGGTTCAGCAGGACTTTCATGCCGCCCAGCCCACTCCGCATGTTTCTGGTCACCCGTATCTTCGCTACCGAGCATTACCGAACGGTCTCCCATCTATGACCAACTAAACGATGGCACTACCACCTAAACCTACAACTACAACAGACGCGTTTGCATCTTGTGAAATAGCACTAATCCCTGCTAGCTGTTTGCAGGGTAATCATTTGTCCAACTATCGCTACCGCTATCTCAGAGGGATTGCGTGCTCCGATGTCTAATCCAGCTGGGCTCGCAACCCGACTTAGGTCAGTGAACCCCCGGTAGGCCAACCAGTCACTTCGAGAATTCCTCAAGCGCTCAGAACCAACTGCTCCGATATATCCAACCTCACCTTCAAGAGCGGCTGCCAATGCTCTTCCTGCTCGCTCAATGTCATGACCCATGACCACCACTCCGTCGATTTTCGACAGAGTCGCAATTAGACCCACAGCCTCATTAGCGTCGCTAGTAACTACCGGAGCCCAACCCAGCAGGTTGGCCATCTGATAGAGGGGCCGGGCTGCTTCTTCTTCGGCGACTATCACCAGATTCTGCAGAGGCCAAAGAACCGTGATCAGATCATTACCAACAATCTCTGAGACACTTGATTCAGTATCAAACATCTGCTCGGCGAGTCCGCCCAATTCAGAGATCGTGTCGGCGGTGTACAGCTCCATTTCCTCGATCATGTCGCCAACTATCCGGCCAACGAGACAAACCGGCTCACGGTTCAAGAGGCAGACCCAGAGGCTCTCCGGCACACCTGAACCCGAGACCAACACACAGTCAATCGGAGCCTGAGATTCAACAGCATGAGTCTCGGTACCAGGAGATTCATCACTGATTCTATGGATTCGTCCTCCGTGCCCTTGGAGGCCAGCCAACTCGATCAGTTGGTTTTCTACCGCCTTAGAGTCAAGTGAACCAAGACGACCGCCTCCCGGTGTTACGGCGATTGTCTTGACCGGACCTGAATTCTGCACTTGCGGATGGCTAAGAATCCAAGCGAGATCGACACGGGTTCCAGCACGCATACAGGCGGCAACACTCAGTGCTATGCCGTACATGACTTGATTCTAACTGTCGTTACTTGACTGCCTAACCGGAAAGTCCGAGCGAGAGTCAGGTAAGACGACTACCGCAGGAGCCCACCGGTGGGGTGCAATCAGACCTGCAAGTGATGGGCATACGGCTAAATAGGTGGCTCTTCTGCATCAACAATCGGGAAATTGAAACTCGCACATGCCGCTTCGTAGTCAGCCCACGTATCGACGTCACGAGGCAGATTCTCATCGACTGGTATGTGCCTCAAGCGATCCGCTGACGCAGAATCCACTATCTTCCAAACCGCCTTGTCACCATGTAGTTGACGAAGTTCCCCGAACGAAGAGGATTCAAATATAAAAGGATGTCCTAATCGGCCTCGATAACTCGTTACAGCAGCCCAAGACGGCAACCTTCTCCAGTCTGATACCACTTCATCAATAACCTTCGAAGTGACACCTGGCATGTCGCCAAGCAGCATGACAATGCCATCACAAGCTCCTGCAGCGTCAAGTCCGGCCAACAAGGATGACGCACATCCCGTACCGTAAGAATCGTTATAGACGATGTGGGCGTGATCAAGGGTCAGGGAGTCCGCTGCTTCTCTACTGCTCCCACCCAACACCAGGTAAACCCGCTCCAATTTCTGTGCACCTTCGACGTCTTTCATGACATGCGACAGCAGAGTCTGACCACCAAAACTCAACGTTTGTTTTGGTCTACCGAGCCGGCGCGAACTACCCGCGCCCAGTACTACTCCAACGAGGCCTGACACGTCGATCAAACTAGTAGGTTCCGTCAGAGTCGACTACCTACGGTTATTTCGTCGACCAGACGACTTGCTTATTGCGGCTGAGGAACAACTCGGAGATAGGGCCGCTGTTCGTCCCACCCACCAGGAAACAACTGTGCAGCCTGCTCAGCATCAATAGTGGGAAGAATTATCACGTCATCACCAACTTTCCAGTTGACTGGTGTGGCCACCTGGTGAGCGTCAGTTAGCTGAAGAGAGTCAATGACCCGGAGAATCTCTTCGAAATTTCGTCCCGTAGAGGCCGGGTAAGTCAGTATGAGGCGGATCCTGTTCACCGGGTCAATGACGAAGACCGAACGCACCGTCTGCGTGTCATCTGCGTTGGGGTGAATCATGTCGTAAAGACCGGCTACCACACAGTCGGGGTCACCAATCATTGGAAAATTCACGACATGACCCTGCGTCTCAGCAATATCTGCCGCCCATAGCTCGTGATCAATTACTGGATCAACCGAAAGGCCTATGACTCTGACATTCCGAGCAACAAATTCATCAACTAGTCCTGCCACATAGCCCAGTTCTGTAGTGCATACGGGTGTGAAGTCCTTGGGATGAGAAAATAAAATAGCCCACGCGTCTCTCTTCCAAGAATGGAAGTCAACTAACCCCTGGGTCGTATCGGCCCTGAAGTCCGGTGCCGGGTCCCCAAGCTGGAGTGTCATAGAAACTCCTCCTTCAATTAGTGGTTTACGAACTGCTGATCTTTGTCGGTTGGCCGAAACGAACGCGCTTTCAGAACTCCTCTCGGGAAAGGTCCGCTGACCCACCCTCACTCGGCAAAGTAGCCGAGGTGAAGAGCTTGGAGTTTCTCTCCAGCCGGCGTCTCCGTAACAAATGCCCCCCCTGCTACCTCAGTGGAAACCAGCGCAAGGCATAGATTTGACTCGTGTTTCGGCGACCAGACCGCCACCCGGACCTCTCCGCACCATTGTCCATCAGGGCCAACTGCCGGCCACGGAGACTCACTAGTCGCAGAAAACCGTTCTCCGGGGAGCAACGCCTTGACCAGGCGTCGAGCTGGCCCGCGCCGCTCCTCTGACAACAACGCCGACTTACCGATGAACAGGTCATCTCGGTCCAGGGATAGAAACCTTCCTAGACCAACCTCCAGCGGTGAAGCATCAGCTCCGCAGTCAGCCCGGTATGAGAAAAGGTCTGATTCGATCCGTTCATTGAGAGTTGGCCCACCAGGGTGGATCCCGTACTTCTCCCCGACCGCCCATACCGCCTCCCAAAGATCAACGCCCTTGGATCCGTCTTGGAGGAACAATTCGTAGCCACCTTGGCCGCTCCACCCAGAACGACACAACACAAACGGAATCCCTTCATGCTCTACTTCGACAAATGCAAAGAACGGAAGGTCGCGTACCCACTCACCCAAGAGGTCAGCAATGGTGTCATCGGCCTTGGGTCCTTGCACTCCGAGCGGCGACACATCCGGTTCAAATATCATGCAATCGAAATCTCGCTCGGCAGCTACCGCCTTGCACCACAGCAGTACGTCACTGTCAGCAATCGACAGCCACCAACGGTCTTCCCCAAGTTTGAGGGCCATCGGGTCGTTTATTAGCACCCCTTCGTGGTTGCACATCGGCGCATACCGAACCCGACCAACCTTCATGCCACCTAAGTCCCGTGCTGAAACATACTGGCAGAGTGCAGCGGCGTCTGGGCCCACTATTTCCACCTGCCGCTCAGCGGCCACGTCCCAGAGCGAAACCCGCTCCACAAGCGCCCTGTACTCCTCTTCCGGGTCACCAAACGAACTTGGCATCAACATATGGTTGTAAACAGTCATATGTGTCGCACCGCGACGCACAACTGCCTCGTGAAACGGCGACTTACGAACCCGTGATCCGAATCCAATCTGCAACGACACTAAATTCCTCCGTCTGTCTGATCTTTGACTGCTAAATGGCCGCCTGCTGCTCTGAGTCCTAGCGTTACTCTGACTATCTGGCTCTAATCTTTATGCTTAATCATCTCGGCCTCAATCAGTACCGAAACCTGCGTGTTACCAATCGGGTTCAGATACGCCATGTTGATACTGCGCTGCACTGCTCGGCGGTAGCGTTGTATTCCCCAAAATTAGATCAGCTGACTTCTCAGCAACCATCATCACCGGAGCATAAATATTGCCATTGGTCAGTGTGGGCATGACCGAGGCGTCCACTACGCGTAGACCTTCCACTCCATGAACTCGCAGAGTAGATGGGTCGACCACACCCATTTCGTCGACACCCATACGTGCCGTGCAAGACGGGTGGAGTGCTGTCTCTGCATCCCGACGCACCCAATCCAGCACCGCCGTCTGTCCTTCCACCTCCGGACCCGGAGAAATCTCGCCTCCATTGAACGGACGGAAAGCCGCTTGGCTCATAATCTCGCGAGCGACAGCAATGGCCTCAGCCCACTCGCGACGATCCTCAGGTGTGGATAGATAGTTGAAGAGCATCTTCGGCTTCTCCAATGGGTCGGCACTGGCGATCCTTACCCAGCCACGACTGTTGGAAAACATCGGTCCGATATGAAATTGGTAGCCATGCCCTGCTGCTGGCACCGAACCGTCGTAGCGGATAGCAATTGGCAGGAAGTGGAACATCAAGTTAGGCCACGACACCTCTGCGTTGCTTCGTAAAAAACCGCCGGCCTCGAAATGGTTGGATGCGCCCGGGCCCCCACGAGCCAACCATTGCAGGCCGATCCAGGGGCGCCGCCACTTGGCCAAGTGCGGAGCCATCGATACGGGCTGGGTGCAGGCATATTGAAGGTAAACCTCAAGATGGTCCTGTAGGTTTTCGCCCACTCCCGGTAGGTCGATCACCAACTCGACACCAGCATCTTTCAAGACTGCCGCCGGGCCGATTCCTGAGAGTTGAAGCAACTGGGGGCTGTTGATGGCGCCACTACAGGAAATCACCTCTGCCGCCCTGACGATCCGGCGTCGTCCCCGGTGCAGTACCTCCACACCAGTGACTTTGGTGCCTTCTAGCACCAAACGAGTGGCATGCGCCTTGGTCCACAGTTCAAGATTGGGGCGATTTAAGACTGGGTGAAGATAGGCCCTTGCAGCCGACAAGCGACGGCCTCGGTAAATATTTCGGTCAAAGGAATTAAATCCTTCCTGTCGGTAGCCATTGACGTCAGAAGTCAACGGATGCCCAGCCTGCTGGACAGCTTCAAAAAAAGCTTCGAACAAAGGGCTTGCGGCTGGGCCACGCTCCAACTTCAACGGCCCATCTCCACCTCGCCACTCGTCCTCCCCAGCCAGGCAGGTTTCCATCCGCTTAAAATAAGGCAGACAGTGCGCCCAGTCCCACGAACCACAACCCGGCGTAGCTGCCCAACGGTCATAGTCCATTGGATTGCCCCGTTGGAAGATCATTCCATTTATGCTTGATGATCCACCCAGCACTTTTCCGCGTGCGTGATACACGCGTCGGCCACCCATCTCGGGTTCTGGCTCCGATTCATACATCCAGTCGTAGAAGCGGTTACCGATCCCCATTGAAAGAGCAGCCGGCATGTGGATCACAACATCTGTACGCCAGTCACGCCGTCCAGCTTCAAGAACTAACACCCGTGTAGACCGGTCGGCGGACAGGCGATTAGCCAACGCACAACCAGCTGATCCACCTCCCACGATCACGAAGTCATACACGTCTGACACATCGAGCCCTCTCAACTAAACTTCCACCGGGTAGGAAGAGATTCTGCCTGAACTGGGACACGAGTGCGACACCCATAGGGTGTACAGAGTGCCCATGACCCTCAGTTCCTTACCTGTCCATAACGGGTTGCGCCCCCGTTGGCGGGGCGTGTCGCACCGGATGGCGTTCGTGGCCGCCCTGACGCTGGCCCCAATCATGATCGTGCGCACTCCGGGCATCGGCCCTCGCTTGATTGTTGCCCTATACGTGCTAGCGGTCGTCGCCCTATTCGGCGTATCGGCTCTCTTCCACCGCATCCCGTGGAGCGAGCGGGGTGAGCGCCGCATGCAACGCCTCGATCATGCCACGATATTTCTGGCCATAGCCGCTTCATACACGCCGATAGCAGTGTTCTCCTTGTCCTCATGGGCAGCCAAACTGGTTCTCGGCCTAGTTTGGGGTGGCGCCATAGTCGGCACTTGGATTCGACTGCGCTTCGCAGATACTCCCACCCCTGTAGTCGCGCTTCCGTATCTAGTAGTCGGGTGGTGCCTACTAGCCGTGGCAGGTGACGCTTGGCATAATTTGGGCGTAGCTGGTTTCCTGCTTTTCCTCATAGGCGGCTTGCTCTATACGGCTGGTGCCTTGGTTTATGCCTTCCAACGGCCCGATCCTTGGCCCAACTCTTTCGGGTTCCACGAAATCTTCCATGCCCTGACAGTCACGGCCGCTGCCCTGCATTACATAGCAATTGCCTTCGTGGTCATACCTGATGCTGGATGAGGTACAACGAAAGTCAGCTAAGAGGCTCTGCCCAATCAGCGGAAATACAAGGCCCAAGGCTCAACAGGTAGTTCAGGCGTGAAGTTGTTCAGCTAAGTAGTTCTCAATTCCGATGTCTTTAACAACCTGCTGTTGGGCTTCCAGCCAGTCAGCATGCTCTTCTTCGCCAACCAACAGGTGTTCTAGCAACTCCCGAGAACCTCCATCGTGTTTCTGGCCGCACAGCACGACCCCTCGGTTGTACCTCTCGACTGCCGCGTACTCAAGTCTAAGATCAACCTCAAACTGCTCAGGGACCGTTTCGCCAACCAGCACATTCCCATATCGCTGCATATTGGGGACTCCCTCCAGGAACAGGATCCGATCTATCAGCCGATCAGCATCTTTCATTTCGTCAATCGATTCTTCTCGGTTCTTGGCGGCTAGGCGGTGGTAGCCCCAGTTCTCGCACATCTTGGCGTGAATGAAATACTGGTTGATGGCTGTCAACTCAGCGGTCAACGCCTCATTCAGGAACTCAATGACTTCTGGATCACCCTGCAACTGGGGCCTCCTTCTCGTCGGACAGGTACCACCATAGTAAGTACGACTCCTCTATGCACTATTAGAAAAGGTACTCTGACCTGCTGTGACAGGCTTACTTCACACTCTCAGAAAAGGAGTCCATCAACTGCAGGTTCACTATTCAGAGCAGTTACGCAGGTAGCGGCAGAGCCACTCGACTCTCAAGAATCCGATCTACCAAACACTTGACCACCGAATGGCAGGACCCACAGTCCCGACCAGCCAAACAAGCCTCACCAACCTCAGCAACCGTGCTCGCTCCAGCCAACGCTGAGGCCTCAATCACATGAGCTGAGACGGCGTGGCAGTGGCAGACAATCATGACCGACAGTCCAGTCTGTTGCGACACTCCAGCATTTGCTCTTTGGTACTCTCACCCATGAGCATAAAGACTACTTAACACTACCTATCAGGGCAAACCTTGATTTCGAGTCTTCCTCCACTAGCGATAACCCTCCTTACACCTCTACCGTTTGTCCCACGTACTCTTCAGTGGGTTACCAATCTCCCTCGGTAGAAGGATCGAGAATGCTCGATAGATCCATTCAGTATGAATTGATGTCTGGAGAATCATGGCGCGATCCGTATCCGATGTATCGCTCGCTACGCGACCACGACCCCGTCCACTACGTTGAGGGAGACTCCCATCGGGACGGCTTCTGGCTGCTTTCTCGTTTCGATGACGTATTCGACGCTGCCAGGGATACAGGCGTCTTTTCATCAAGTAGTGGACTAACTGTGGAACGCGGTACCGGTGTCGATATGGGTGAAGCCTCCCCAATCGTGTTTCTCGACCCACCGGACCACACAGCATTCCGACGGCTCGTTAGTTCAGGCTTCACTCCCCGGCAGGTCTCAACCATTGAACGCGCCGTGCGGTCCTTTGTGGCTGAACGCCTCGAAGGACTAGGCGACGCCGGTGGTGGCGACATCGTGACTGAATTGTTCAAGCCTTTACCCAGCTTTGTAGTGGCTCACTACCTGGGTGTCCCACTTGAGGACCGTTGCCGATTCGATCGTTGGACCGATCAGATAGTGGCTGCAGCAGCTCAGGGACAAACTGATGACCCTGAATCAGGTATCGCTGAATTGCTGGAGTACTTCACCGACTTGATTCAACGTCGGCGGATCGAACCAGGTGGCGACATGATCAGCCAACTAATCAGTATGGGCGAAGCCACTGTCCCAGTCCTCTGGATCCTCGGCTTCGCCTTCACCATGGTCACCGGGGGGAACGACACCACGACCGGTCTGTTGGGTGGATCAACAGCACTCCTCTACCACGATCCCGCTCAACGGCGTCGCCTTGCAGAGAATCCAGAGATGATCCCAAGTGCCGTCGAAGAGTTGCTGCGCCTTACCAGTCCAGTTCAGAATCTCGCTCGCACAACCACTCAGAATGTGGAGTTGCACGGCACGACTATCCCTAAAGGATCCAAGGTGCTACTTGGCTACGGTGCAGCCAACCGAGATGAGAGGGAGTTCGGCAAAAGTGCCGAACTGCTTGAAGTGGGGCGCAACCCGTCAAGAATTCTCACATTTGGTTACGGAGCCCACCACTGCTTAGGTGCTGCAGTAGCCCGCCTGCAGGGGCGGGTTGTATTGGAGGAACTCCTGTCCCGCTTTCCAGACTACGTGGTCGACCCTGACCGCATGGAGTACGCCACGGGAAACTACGTACGCCGGCCCCTAAACCTCGCCTTCAGCCCGAGTTGAACCGCTGCCCGAGGTTGATCAAGTAAGCAGAACGACTTCAGAGGGCTCTGCACCTGCGGTCATCTTCGACAAGACTGAGATAGTCGGTACGCGGCTGTCCACCGGAACCACGCGACTGGGTCCCCAGCCTTAGCAGCCACTCCCGACACCTACTCGGCTGGCGAGAGCAGATAGTCGCCCCGCTTATCATCCCAAGCCATGGCCACCAGGTCACGGGCAGCGGCTGCCTTACAGAACTGCAGGAAACCCCCATATCCCAAGGCTCGCTCATTAAAGCCGTCATCTCGGCGGGTGATCTCGGTCTTGAGGCCAGACAAGGCCGCACCCTTACCTCCCGCCTTGTCAGCCACCACTGCGACTAGCAACTCAAAGGCAGCCTGCGCCGGGCCGTCACCAGTCACAAGGTCCACCTCCGGGTCACGTTTCGGCCCGGACAACTCAACAACCTTCCGATCGGCTAGGTGCCGGAGCAGTTCAGTGAACCCCCGAAACCCGTGGTCAGCCTCGTTGAAGGTGGGGTCAATCCGGGTCATGGCGCGCTTCAGCGTGGATGCACGAACGTCATCACTGGAGCCCTGCATACCCACCAAGGTAGAAATCACTAGTTCCTCCAGAGGTGGTACTTCTAGGAGAGCCTCATCGTCCGTACCAACAGACTGCGGTGACTGCGGTGCTCTACTGGCAGCGATGCTGGCCTCGATTCCCTCAAGGCTGTCGTAGTAGATGAACTCATCGCAGGCCGGCGGCAAGAGTTTCGACGTGGAGTTTCTCACGCCAATACCAATTACCCGTCGATCCAGCTCACGTAACTTCTGCACCAGAGGCGTGAAATCACTGTCGCCAGTGCATAGGACGATCGTCGTCACGTGATCACGTTCAAAAGCCAACTCGAGGGCATCAACCACCATCTTTATGTCTGCCGAGTTTTTGCGACTGGTCCCCATCCGCTGTGGGATCTCAACCAACTCCACTTGGTGACGGGTGAGGTGGCGCCGATCCTCGTCGAAACCCGACCAGTCTGCGTAAGCCCGCCGGTAGACGACTCGTCCACGCTCGGCCATAGCCCGAGCAATGGGTCCGAAGTCAAAGCGGGCCATACCAAGATCCTGTCGGGCCCCGATAGCGAGGTTCTCGTAGTCGAGGAAGAGGCCTATACGTTCCTCGTTGTCTTCTGTTCGCATAGCGACAGCATCACACACCTACCTCTAAGTTCCTATTATCTCGCTCAAAGGGCAGCTATGCGCTCCTCCAACCTGGTTCCGGTTAGCTCATCGGCCTCCAGAAACGGAGGTCTCACCGTGGCCCAGATCGGGTCACCCAGCCTGAGAGCCAATAGACGCTTCTGGATGGGGACGGCTTGGTACTCCTGCAGGAGAAGGCGGAAGACCCGCACTCGATTCATGATCGTCTTGGCTGCATCCCTGTTGCCAGATGCATGAAGAGCGATCACCTCTGCCAACGGCCCGGCATTGACGTTGGCAGTCGCCGTGATACAGCCTGGGCCACCTAGGTCAAGCGCTTCCATCAGAGGCAACTCGGCACCCGGGTAGACGGTCAGGCCATCAATATCAAAGAGCGCTCGAGTGTTATCCCAGTCACCAGATGAATCCTTTATAGCCACGATCACCTCAGGAAACTCGGTATGGAGGCGGGCCACCAAAGACACCGGCAGGCCTACACCCGCTACCTGAGGGATGTGATAAAGCATGATCTGTAGGCGATCGTCGCCGATTCCGTCGATCAGGCCAGCGAAGTGACGGAACAAACCCTCCGCTGCCGGGTCCTTAAAGTAGAAGGGCGGCAGGACCATGCACGCCCGACAACCTAACTCCATAGCGTGGCGGGTCAGGTGCACCGTGCTCGGCAGATCCGTCATACCGGTGCCGACCACCAGGCATGCCGGATTGATCCCACCAGTCACCAGCGCCTCGACGGCATCCTTGCGTTCTCGGACACCCACTGACAGAGCCTCCCCGGTGGTGCCGAACACCGCCAGGCCCACGCATCCCTCTTCGAGCAGTTGGTGTGCATGAGCGACAAGTCTGTCGTGAGACACCGCTAGATCGTTCTCAAATGGCGTCAAGATGGGCGCTACCACCCCATTTGGCAGTAGCGGTTCTCGCTTCTCCCTCATCTTCCGAACCTCCCCATGGACGACTCCGAGCAGGCATCGTCGCACACTGATCCCGTATCCTGCAGCAATGCCCATGTCGCCCACCACATCTGCCCAACCAAGACCGAACAACTATGTTCATGCCGACCTGCGCAGCGATACGGTCACCCAAGCCACGCCCGGAATGCGCGAGGCCATGTCCTCGGCCAATGTAGGCGACGACGTCTACGGCGAGGACCCCACGGTCCTAGCCCTACAAGAGCAACTAGCCAACTTGGCAGGCAAGGAAGCAGGCCTCTTCTTCTCCTCGGGAACACAGTCCAACTTGGCTGCCGTGCTCAGTCACTGTGGCCGAGGTGACGAATACCTGATCGGGCGTACTTCACATGTGCTGATTAACGAGGCTGGTGGAACCGCTTCTCTAGGAAGCGCCATTCCTTGGCCGATCGAAGTTGACGAGAACAACCAGTTCTCTCCCGATGACGTAAGAGCCGCTGTCAAAGAGCCAGACCAACACCACCCAGTAACCACGCTACTAAGTCTGGAAAACACCATTAATGGCCATATCCAGTCGGTCAACCACATAGCGTCACTGGCTTCAACCGCTCATGAATGTGGGTTAGCCGTGCATCTCGACGGCGCCCGCCTATTCAATGCAGCCAACGGAGCGGGCGTCGATATCGATGCCTATGCCACCCACGCTGACACAGTGTCACTGTGCCTTTCCAAGGGCCTTGGAGCCCCCGTCGGAACAGTGTTGGTAGGTGACCAAAGTTCAATCAGTCGGGCTCACCGACTACGCAAAATGCTAGGTGGTGGCATGCGACAGGTCGGGCACCTTGCAGCCGCTGGCCTGTACGCCCTTGAACACCACGTCGTACGTCTAGCCGACGACCATGAGCGAGCTGCACGCATAGCCCAGGGCTTGGGCGACTTGCCGGGCTTGGATGTGGTGCAAGCCACCAACATGCTCTGGATAACGCCACCCAAAGAACTCCATGGCGCACTCGTGGAACATCTAGTCGCGGACGGGATACTCGCCACCTTTTGGGCGCCGACGATGCGTTTCGTCACCCACCTAGACATAGACGACGCGCTTGCGGATCTGGTCGTCGATTCATTCACCAACTTTTTTGAACAAACCTGAAGATCGGGCCTACGAGTAGCCTCCGCTGCAAGTCGATTTCTTCCCACTCAACCAGCAAAGGACGCGGGACATGGCTCGAACACACGAAGGCCAAGTAGTGGTGGTGACCGGTGCCGGCAAGGGAATTGGGCGGGCCGTCGCTGAACGATTTGCCAAAGCCGGCGCGAACGTTGGAGTCAACGACATCGATGCCAACCGAGTGGACGAGGTGGTTAATGGCCTCATCACATCGGGATACGCAGCGTTAGGGATCCCCGGTGACGTTTCAGACTCCAGCCAAGTCCGCACCATGTTTGATGATGTAGTCAAAGATTTCGGCACCGTCGACGTATTGGTCAACAACGCTGGACTGGTGAGCCCAATGCTCCACTTCTTCGAAGCTGATGAAGCGTGGTGGCGTCGCATCATCGACGTGAACTTGACCGGCCATTTCTTATGCTCCCACCGGGCGGCCCGCATAATGGCAGCAGCCGGTAAGGGCGTGATCATCAACATGTCTTCCGGAGGGGCCACCCGGGCCCACCGGGCGTTTACCGCGTACGACGCTTCCAAAGGCGGGATTGAGGCTCTGACCCGTGCCATGGCGCTGGACCTCGGCCCCTACGGCATCCGCGTGTGTGCTCTCATGCCCGGCTCTATCGATACCGAGGGCATGAGTGAAGCAGCGCGGAACCTGCGAGGCGAGAACATCCCACTGGGGCGGCCAGGCGATCCGGACGACATGGCTGGACCGGCCCTGTTCCTGGCGTCCGACGATGCCTGCTACATCACGGGGGACGTTATTAAGGTAGACGGTGGGATGCTCTCCCAGCAGCGTTCGGCCACCGTCGACATCATGCCGCCCAGCGACTTCCCGTCGCTCGATCAGGTCCTCGGCGAGGACTAGAGCACAGACTATGACGCAGCAATGATGGGGACCATGCGGATCGGCGCTGATGTCGGGGGCACCTTTACCGACGTCGTACTGGAGATAGGTGGCGACCTTGACGATGACGGGTCTGGTGGACAAATGTTCTCCACCAAGGTCCTCACCACGTATGAGGCCCCAGAACAGGGGATCCTCGAAGGGGTGGCCACCGTGGTGGCTGAGGCGGGAGCCGATCTGACTGAGCTGGACACGTTCATCCACGGAACGACCCTGGCCACCAATGCCCTGATTGGTCGAACCGGAGCCCGCACTGCGCTGGTCACTACTGACGGTTTTCGCGACACCATCGAGATGCGGACCGAGAGTCGGTTCGAGCAGTATGACCTGAACCTGGTGCTACCAACCCCACTCATCGAGCGTCGGGACCGTCATGTGCTGAGCGAACGTATCGCGGCAGACGGCACCGTGCTGCGTCCGTTCGACGAAGACGAAGCCTGCGCGCTAATTGAGGTGCTGGCTGGGCAGACGGCCGCCGAGGCCTACGAGGCTATTGCGGTCGGATTCATCCACGCCTACGTGGATGGAAGCCATGAGCGCCGCTTTCGCGACCTATTGGTGGAGCACCTGCCCAACGTGCCGGTATCCATCTCGTCGGAGGTCGCTCCACAAATGCGGGAATTCGAACGATTCAACACGGTATGCGCCAACGCCTACGTGCAGCCCCTGATCGCCACCTACCTGCGGCGGCTCGAAGCCCAGCTACTCGAAACGGGCGCCAGCTGCCCCGTGTACCTCATCCACTCGGGCGGCGGGCTCATCAACGTGGACGCAGCGGCCCGTTTCCCGGTACGGCTCATAGAGTCAGGCCCAGCCGGCG
The DNA here is from genome assembly GCA_029242745.1 of Acidimicrobiales bacterium. Lineage (GTDB taxonomy): Bacteria > Actinomycetota > Acidimicrobiia > Acidimicrobiales > MedAcidi-G1 > UBA9410. The sequence continues at coordinate 17,156 of JAQWTI010000011.1, forward strand.
GCGCCATCTTTGCGGCGGACATTGCAGCCCGCCATGGGCTGGACCAGGCGCTTTCATACGACATGGGTGGCACCACAGCCAAGATCTGCCTGATCGAGGACCAGACGCCCCGCACAGCCAAGACGTTTGAAGTAGCCCGAACCCACCGCTTCACCAAAGGCAGCGGCATGCCCATCTCCATTCCGGTCATCGAAATGATCGAGATCGGGGCCGGTGGTGGGTCGATAGCCACCGTCGACGTGCTCGGCCAGATCCGCGTCGGCCCACTGAGCGCCGGCTCCGAACCCGGCCCGGCCGCCTACGGACTCGGGGGAACCAAACCTACGGTGAGCGACGCCAATCTAGTGCTGGGTCGCCTCTCGGCCGACTCGTTCGGCGCCCCGGGCGTCAATCTGGACGACGCAGCGGCACGAGACGCCCTAGACCGCACGGTTGGCGCGGTCCTAGCAATGGATGCTGAGACAGCGGCGGCGGGTGTGGTTGAGGTGGTCGACGAGAACATGGCCAACGCAGCCCGGGTCCACGCCATCGAGAACGGCAAGGACGTCGCTACCTTCACCATGATCGCTTTCGGTGGTGGCGCCCCGCTGCACGCCGGTCGGCTCTGCGAGAAACTGGACGTGATCGAACTACTTGTGCCGCCGGGCGCTGGGGTCGGCTCAGCGATCGGCTTTCTTCGTGCGCCATTTGCCTACGAGGCCCTGAGAAGCCATCACGCCACCGTGGACCACTTTGACCCGGATGCCGTTAATCGGATGCTGGTCGACTTGGCTGAGGAGGCCACCGCCTTCGTGGCCGAGGCACTGGCCTCCACCGGGACCCCGGTCACAGATGTGGCGTTGGAGACCGAACGGTGGGTCTACATGCGCTACGCGGGACAGGGATGGGAAATTCCGGTCCTCGTCGATGCCACCCCGTTTGACGCACTGGGTGGCGAGCGCCTAGCCGACCAGTTCGAGAAAGCGTACGAGGAGTTCTTTGGTCGGGCCATAGCTGGCTTGGCGGTCGAGGCGATCGGCTGGTCGGTGCGGGTGTCCACCCCTCGACCGCCAGTTAGTCGGGTCACACGGGTGGTGGCGCTCCGCGACATCGTCCCGGATCGGACTCGTCTTATCCACGACACGGCCACCGACACCTCACTGGAGGCCGGCATCGTCGAACGCCATGCCCTCGTTGCCGGCGACCGGGTGCTCGGACCAGCAGTAATCGTCGAGACACAGACCACGACGCTGCTGTCATCTCGCCAGCAGGCCATCATGCAGACCGATGGCTGCCTATTGGTGACCCGGACGACTCCAGTCAGCAAGGAGGCCAACCCGTGAGCGAACTTCGCCACCAGGTGATGTGGAACCGCCTTATCTCAATAGTCGAGGAGCAGGCCCTGGCGCTGGTTCGTACTGCGTTCTCGACCAGCGTGCGCGAGGCAGGCGATCTCTCGGCCGGCGTCTACGACGCACAGGGCCGGATGATCGCCCAGGCGGTCACTGGCACACCGGGCCACGTCAACACCATGGCCGCCGCTGTAGCCAACTTCATCGAAGACATCGGCGCCCACCACATATATGAAGGTGACTCCTACATCACCAACGACCCATGGAAGGGCACCGGCCACCTCCATGATTTCACAGTGGTCAACCCGGTGTTTCGAGAAGGTGTCCTCATCGGCTACTTCGCCTGCACAGCCCATGTAGTCGACGTGGGTGGCCGCGGCTACGGACCCGACGCCAACGAAGTTTACGAGGAGGGGCTATTTGTCCCCATCATGAAGTTTGCCGAGCGGGGGGTAATCAACGACGACCTGTTGAACATCGTGCGCCACAACGTGCGTGAGGCTGGGCAGGTCGTGGGCGACCTCTACTCGTTGTCGGGCTGCAACGACACAGGCGCCCGACGACTCCACGCCATGCTCGACGAGTTTGCTATTGACGACCTAGAGGACTTGGCCGCCTTCGTGTTCGACCGAACGGCTGCAGCTACTCGGGAGAGGCTGGCCGACCTACCAACAGGGACGTACGCCAACGCGATGCGTGTCGACGGCTACAACAACTCAATCGACTTGGCAGTGATGCTGACGGCGTCAGGTCACTCCGTACACGCCGACTTCACCGGGACATCACCAACGTGTGCCTACGGCGTGAACGTGCCCCTCACCTACGCTCACGCTTACTTCTCGTACGCGATGTTGGTGGCCCTGGCCCCCGAAATGCCTTCCAACTGGGCGTCCCTTGCCTCCTTTACGGTAAGTGCCCCAGAGGGCTGCATTCTGAACGCCAAGCACCCCGAGCCGGTGGCTGTGCGCCATGTCATCGGCCATTTTGTGACTGACCTGTGCTTAGGCGCCATCGCTAGCGCCCTGCCTAACGTGGTACCTGCCGAGGGCGCCGGGGCCCTGTGGAACTTTCAGGTCAGCGCTCGGGCCATCGACCCACGGTCAGAACTACCTCCCCGGGAGGTTCTCATGTTCAACAGCGGCGGCACGGGTGCGCGACCGACCCTCGATGGGATCAATGCCACTGCGTTCCCTAGCGGTGTTCGTACCATGCCGGCCGAGGCCACCGAGCAGTCCGGTCCCATCGTCGTGTGGCGCAAGGAACTGCGCCCCGATTCGGGTGGTGTCGGTCGCCATCGGGGTGGCCTTGGCCAGGTGATCGAGATCGGAGCAGCGACTGGATACGACATATCCGTGTCATGCATGTTCGACCGGGTAGCCAATCCGGCACGAGGACGCCACGGTGGGGGCGACGGGGCCCCGGGGCGTGTGTACCTCGACAACGGCACCCCGTTTGACGCCAAGGGCAAGCAGACGATCCCTGAGGGGCGCACACTGATATTGGAACTGCCGGGCGGTGGCGGTCTCGGGGATCCGACCGAACGTGAGATCTCTGAGGTTGCCGATGATCTGGCCCAGGGCTACGTGACGTGAGTGGAGATTCCGTCGGTGCGTCGTCGGCCCACATCGGAGCCGACAGAAGTACTGGGCCACGAAACTCGGGCTACGGCACGGTCATCGTGGGTGGGGCCGTCATGGGTAGTTCTTTGGCCTACTGGTTGTCGGAGAACCTCGACTACGGCGACACGGTGTTGGTTGTCGAGATGGATCCCACCTTCGAACGCTCTTCTACCACACTGTCCGAAGCGAGTATCCGTCATCAGTTTTCCGAACCGGTCAACATCCGGCTGTCAATGTTCGCCACCGAGTTCATCGCCGACTTCCATGACAACGTTCAAGTAGGCGGCGAGTCGCCCGAACTCGGTTTCCGGGACACCGGCTACCTGTTCCTTTCTAACGACGAGGGCATGGACGTCTTACGGGAGAACCACGAGGCGCAACGGGCGTGCGGAGCCCAAGTGGCATTGTTGTCTCCCGCTGAGTTAGCCCAGCGGTTCGGGTACATGTACATCGATGATCTGGCTGGTGCAAGCCTCGGCCTTCGTCACGAGGGCACGCTGGATGCCTACTCGCTGATGCGAGGCTTTCAGCAGCGAGCCCGACACAACGGCGTGGAGTACGTCACCGATCGAGTGACTGGGCTTCAGACTTCTGCTTTCGGCGACTGGGTCACCCACGTGGAGCTGGCCTCGGGCGCCGTGGTGGCCTGCGACAGGGTGGTCAACTGCACCGGACCCCGAGCAAGCTGGATGGCCGACCTGGTCGAACTACCGTTACCCGTCGAACCTCGTATCCGCGGCGCGTGGGTATTTGACTGTCGAACACCGCTGGTGGGCCAGACTCTGCCTCTAACCATCGATACGACCGGCATGCACGTACGCACTGAGCCACCTCACTACCTGGCCGGCATGCCACCGGTCGACGACGTGGTCGTGGATGTCGACGACTTCGCTGTGCGACACGATGAGTGGGAAGATCAGATCTGGCCCGCCCTCGTGCACCGGATCCCAGCCTTCGAACGTATTGGAGTAACCCACCAGTGGGTCGGGCACTACGCCTACAACACTCTGGACCACAATGGGGTCGTTGGCCCAGCCTCCGCTGTACCCAACTTCTACTTCTGCAACGGATTTAGTGGACACGGTCTTCAGCAGAGCGCCGGCGTGGGTAGGGCTCTCAACGAACTAATAACCTACGGCGAATACCAGACCATCGACCTTTCCCAAATGGGGCACGACCGCATCGTCAACGGTGAGCCCTTCTTGGAGAAGGCCATCATTTAAAGTCGGGTCAGCCCTCACCAAGGTAGGAGGCACGCAACTCAGGATTAGCCAAAAGAGCTTCTGCTGTATCGTCTAGCACTACCCGACCGGTCTGAAGCACCCAGCCCCGGTCGGCAATTGAGAGCGCCATGTTGGCGTTCTGCTCAACCATGAAGATCGCCACACCATCAGAGTGGATCTGCTGAATCAACTCAAAGTTCTGCTGCACGAGTGCTGGGGCAAGCCCCATCGACGGCTCATCCATCAGGAGCACCCTCGGACGGGACATGAGTGCACGACCGATGGCCACCATCTGCTGTTCACCACCGGACAGCGTGCCGGACTTCTGGGACAAGCGTTCCTTAACCCTCGGGAACAACCCGTAGATCTTCTCTAAATCCTCGGCGATGCCTTCCTTGTCGTTGCGGAGATAGGCACCCAACTCAAGGTTCTCCTTAACCGACAGACGCTTGAACAAGCGACGATTCTCCGGAACCATGGTCACACCATTAACAACCCTGTAACTCGTCGGCTTATTGTTGACCACCTCGCCATCAAGCACTACTTCACCTGAGGTAGGAGTAACCATGCCGAGCAGAGTCTTGAGCGTTGTCGATTTTCCCGAAGCATTACCACCTAGCAAACAGACCAACTCACCAGGATAGATGGCTAGGTCCACATCCTTCAGAATATGGACCGCACCATAATGAGTGTTGACCTGTCGGAACTCCAACAGTGCCGTGACATCCTTTGGAGAACCGTTATCACTGCTCATCGAGCCTCCACCGGGCGGCCAAGGTAGGCCTCGACGACGTCGGGGTTGTTCGACACCTCGTCGTACGAACCCTGAGCGATAGGTACCCCGTGATCGAGCACCACGACCCGGTCCGAGACGTCCTTAACCACTTTCATATCGTGTTCAATCATCACGATGGTGAACCCCCATTCACTCCGCAGACGTCCGATAAGCGCAGTCAACTCAGCAGTTTCTATAGGATTCATCCCTGCTACCGGCTCGTCGAGTAGTAAGAGTTGAGGTTGAGTGGCCATAGCACGAGCTATCTCCAAGCGGCGTCTATTTGCGTACGACAGCGCAAAAGCCGGTTGATCCATTCGGTAACCAACAAGACGGTGGCCAAAAAATCCGAGAATCTCCTCAGCCCGTTCCCTTATCTCTCGCTCTTCCTGTTTGAAGGCTCTCGTCTGAAACAGGGCACCATAAAGCAACTGCCTAGTCCGACAGTGCTGAGCCACCATGACGTTTTCCAAGATTGTCATGTTCGGGAAAAGCCGTACGTTCTGAAAGGTACGAGCGATGCCCAGCGAGGTCACGGTGCTGGGATCCAATCCCACAATCGATTCCCCCTCGAAAAACATGTCGCCATCCGTGGGAGTCACTAGTCCGGAGATGGCGTTGAAGAACGTGGTCTTGCCGGCCCCGTTGGGCCCAATGACGCTAACGATCTCACCTTTATCGATATGGAAGTTCAGCCCGGATAAGGCATCAAGGCCACCGAAGGTGATCTGTAGGTCTTTAATCTCGAGAAGTCTCATCTTGACTCCTCTTCGACATGGCCCGTTTCGATCTCGTCATCATCAATCCCGAGTTTGTCTCCCTTAAGCCAAGCATCTTGCAGAAACTCGTCTTGGTGGAGTTCCCGGCTACGACGGGCGCTCGGAACGAGACCCTCGGGCCGTTTCAACATCATGAATACCAAAAGAATTCCGTAAATCAGCAACTTGAAATTCTGAAACTCCTGAAGAAGACCCGGCTGTTTGGGGCCACCCAAGACGCCGATCAGAACAACTGACCCAACGAGCACCCCTGCGATGTTGCCCATACCGCCCACGATCACCACCACAAGAATGATGATTGATACAAGGATCATGAAGGATGTGGGGAAGATCGAGCCGACCTTGGCGGCCAGTACAGCTCCACTAAAGGCGGCCAGCACCGCACCGACCACAAACGCCATCAACTTGGCGCTGACCGTGTTGATTCCCATGGCCTCCGCCACCTGCTCGTCTTCGCGTATGGCCATCCATGCTCGGCCCAGCCGAGATGCCTGCAGACGCCAGGAGACATAGATTGCGATGACGCAGAAAAACAACACTAGGTAAAAGACCGACCTTGGGTCGGTGCCCTTCACAGTGGCGAAGCCAAGATCGACTCCAGGGACATTGGTGATGCCCTGGGCACCCCCAAAATACGGACCAAGCCAGTCCGACATGAAGAGTAAGCGAATAATCTCACCGAAGCCAAGAGTCACGATGGCCAAATAGTCGCCGCGCATCCGTATGACCGGTGCTCCAATGATCAGACCAACGATCGCCGCAAAGATAACTACGAAGATAAGACTGACGCCGAAGTGCAACTCGGGTGCGAACCAAGGACTGTTTGGCGAGGTCAAGACGGCTGTGGTGTAGCCCCCGACTGCGAAAAAGGCCACGTAACCGAGATCCAGCAGTCCGGCCAGGCCGACAACGATATTCAGTCCGAGGGCTAGGAGCAGGAATATTCCAACGTTGGCTAGCAACTCATTCATGATCTTGCCGAGGAATATCGGTAAGACGATGCACAACACGGCAACCACGGCAAACAGGACTATCGAGGCCTTCTGGCGCTCCATTCCTTCCATCTCGCGGTACCGGTTAGTCACCGCCTTGACTCGACCGTCGGTGAGCGCCGCGACCACGGCCATGACTATGCCGACCACTAAAGCCGACGTAAGCGTTAGGCCACCCTTTTTGGCATAGATCAAGTCAGCCAGCCACTCCAGACGAAAACCCTCCGAAAGATCCGAGACCGCTGACTCGAGAACTGAGAGGGCCAACAAACCCATTAGAACGATCGCCACTACTCGCCGAACTACCCGTGGCACCACATGCAGTGAAGCCCCGGCCAGACCAAGGACTCCACAAGTAATGATCCAGGCACCGGCCCCGAAGCCCATCCCATTCTCGTAAGTCAGAAATCTTAGAAGTTTAGGGCTCCAGTTGACCAACGGATCCCTGAGGTTCCACGAGTCCAGCGCAACCATCAGTAGCGACAAACCTCCGCCACCTAGGACTCCGACCAGCAAGCCGGTCACTAAGTCGTACAGGCCCTGCTTGCGGGATTCAAAGCCTTCTAGCACTATCTGCGTGGCGGCGACCCACCCTGCGCAGATAGGCACCAACAGCACCGAGACATAACCCAAACTGAGATAGCGCTCAACAATCTCCCGTCTATCAAGTTCGACGGGCATACCGACCAGGCAGAGTGCTATGAGGCTCCCACCACAGATCAACCCCCAGCGAAAGACCTTTCGCCAGTCTTGGTGCAGGGCCGAAGACGGCAGCAAGGCGGCAGCGGCGCTCATGCCCGGTCCTCCGACGAGAGTCGTTCTCCAAAGAGCCCGGAAGGCCTGAACAGCAGAACCAGAACCAGAACGGTGAAAGCCACCGCATCTTTCAACTGAGACACACCAGGAACCCCAAGTGGTTCAAGAATAATCAGCGGAGCGATGGACTCTGCAGAACCCAAAGAGATTCCTCCAGCCATGGCTCCACCAAGGTTGCCGATACCCCCAACCACTGCAGCGGTGAACGCCTTGACCCCGGGTAGGAAACCAGTCATATGGGTAACCGAGCGGAACATCAAGCCCCACAGGATGCCCCCAACGCCGGCCATAGCCCCACCCACAGCAAACGTGGTGACAATAGTGCGATTCACATCAATGCCCATCAGGGCAGCGATCTCCTTATCTTCTGCGACCGCCCGCATAGCCTTACCGGTCTTGGTGCGCTCCACGAAGTACCAGAGGGCTGTCATTGAAACAGCGGCCACTGCCAGCACCAACAAGCGGGTACCAGCAATCTCAAACGTAAAGATTGACCGCTGTTTGGAAAGCCACTCCGGCAGGCGTGGGTAACTCTTGGTTGCTGGTCCGAAGAGGCCAAGCACAAAGTTCTGGATAAAAAACGAAACGCCTATCGAAGTGATCAGAGGAATCAATCGGGGCGAACTGCGCAGTGGTCGGTAGGCCACTCGCTCCATCACCACTGCGGTGAACGTCGAGAAAAAGATCGCCATAACAATGATGAGGGCCAAGCAAAGCAAGAAGTTGGATTCCCACATCCCGTTGGCCTGGAACTTATCCGAAGCGATGAAACCAGTCATCGCACCAACCATGAACACTTCACCGTGGGCGAAGTTGATGAAACCCAACACGCCGTAAACCATTGAGTATCCCAATGCGATCAACCCATACATCGAACCCTGCGAGAGACCTGAAACAATCAACCCCTTGAACTGGTCTCCGGTGAGCCCTCGAGCCCCGGGGTTCCGCCACCGGGCGAACGGATTATCAGCATCGATCTGCTGCCATATGAAGGCCAAGAACCCGACGACAATCATGGTCACCAGAAAGATCCTGATGAACGTGAGAAATCGGTCGACCGAAATTAGTCGCTTCACGGGATTCGTCGAGATGGTATGCGCTGACACAGGTCCTCCATCTGACGTCATTGGCGTAGACCAGAGGAAAGGGTAGCCGACCAGCCGTCCCTCTTCCGACCCGCCTCGGGCCCCGCCCTGTCATGTGAGTACGATCCGCGTGTGATTGAAACCGGACTGGGGACCGAACCCCGCAGCACTCATCAAGCCCTCACTGACGAAAGGAACGCCACGGTCGAGATTTGGATCAATGGAGAGTTCTTCCCCCGCAACGAAGCGAAGGTGTCAGTCTTCGACAGTGGGTTCCTTGTTGGTGACGGGGTCTGGGAAGGACTTCGGCTGCACCACGGGAACTTCGCTTTTCTGGATCGCCATCTAGACCGGCTATTCAGTGGCCTAGCAGCCACCGATATTGGTCTGGGTATGACCCGCGACGAGGTGACAACTGCACTTCGAACAGTCGTGGATCACAATGACATGCACGACAATGTGCATATCCGACTTATGGTCACGCGTGGTGACAAGAAAACGCCTTCGCAGCACCCCTCGAACTGCGTGGGCGGGCCAAACATCGTCATTATCGCTGAACATAAAGCCGCCGATCCGGCGGTGCTCGCGTCGGGCATCTCGTTGTTCACCACCACGGTCCGGCGACCACCACCAGACACCCTCGACCAGCGCCTGAACTGCCACTCCAAGATGCACGAGGTGATTGCCCTCATCCAGGCAGTGGAGGCGGGCGCCGACGAGGCTCTCATGCTGGACCCGACCGGCGCAGTAGCCACTTGCAACGCCACCAATTTCTTCGTGGTCCGAGAGGGTGGGGTTTGGACCTCAACCGGGCACTACAACCTAAACGGCATTACAAGACAGTTGGTCCTAGAAATTGCCCCTCAAGCCGGGTTGTCAACCCATGAGAAGCCGTTCTCGCTGACCGACGTCTACGCAGCCGACGAGGCGTTTGTTACCGGCACGTTCGGCGGACTGACCCCGGTAATTACCGTCGATGGGAGAACTATTGGTGACGGCCAACCAGGCCCGCATACGGCTCAGTTGCGCGCTCTCTATCAGACGGCTGTGGAAATTGATGTTGCTCCATGACCCTCCGCATCAACTGTTGGTCCGGACCTCGCAATATCTCTACCTCCTTCATGTACGCCTTCGGCCAACGGTCCGACACGACGGTGGTCGACGAGCCCATCTACGCTCACTACTTACGAGTCACTGGTCGTGAACATCCGGGGAGACTCGAGGTGTTGGCTAGCCAGGACCACAACGGCGAAGCCGTAGTGCGCGACGTAATTCTCGGTGAGCATTCCACCGCAGTTGTCTTCTTCAAGCAAATGGCCCAACACGTTGTGGAACTTGATAGAGATTTTCTGGCGGTCTGTCGCAACATGCTGCTGGTACGTGATCCCGAACGCGTAGTTACGTCTTTTGCCAAAAATGTGCCTGACGTAAAAGTTGCTGACACAGGGTTGCCAATCCAGATTGAACTGCTGAAAGCGGTCTTAGATACCGGCGAAAAGCCAATCGTTGTTGACGCTGCGGCGCTGTTGGCCTCACCCGAAGCAATGTTGAGAGTGTTGTGCCGAGAACTAGACCTAGCCTTCGATCCAGCGATGTTGTCATGGCCCGCTGGCCCCAAGCCAGAAGATGGCGTGTGGGCCAAACACTGGTACGCCAGCACCCATAAGGCCACTGGATTCGAGCCCGGCAGACCAAGTACAGAAGCTCCTCCCAGTTACCTGCGACCAGTAGTCGAAGAGGCCCGGATCCTCTACGACCAGCTATTGGAGTATGCGCTCACTGTCTGACCCACGACCCCGACTCGGATTCCTGTGTGGAGGTCATTAAAGGCGTCTTCAGCCAGTATCACCACGGGAATAAGAAGCCCGTATAGTTCGTCAGCCACTATGGCACCCAAAGCGATGATTTCGTCGGGGGCCTCCATGATGATGGCTGCCGGCCCTGTTCCGGCCCGAGCCGATTCACACAACGTGCTACTAGCCGAACTGGAACCCCGGCCTGACGGCATGACGAGCACCCTGTCGGTGACCAACTCATTGACCTCAGGGTGGCGGCGGTCGATGATTCTTCCGGTCATCGGATCGAGGCCACCGTAGAAACTGAGTGGTTCACTAAGTCGCAGAACCTCACCATCCGCCTCACCGGCCACCATTACTCGCCCAATTTCTGACCATTCAAGTTTTTGTTCCTCAGCCACGAGTCCAGATCTCCTCATCCCGGACTACCCGTCCAATGACTGCCGACTCCACACAGTCTTCGGTGCTCCCGAACACCACCTCGACGCCAAGGTTCCCTGGGGCGTAGTAGGCCCATTTGGCCGAGTCGGTCATTGTCGTACCGACCGTGTCCTCGATGATCGGCGTGATATAGGTGCAGGTATCGGTGACCACCTGAATGCCAGCACCGGCTAAGCGGTCGGCCCAACCCCTTAACCGGATCTCAGAAAAGATGTCTCGTCCTGTGGAGGCATAAACAACCACACCCGGGTGGACCTGCCGGTCCCCCAGCACTTCCAAGAGGTGACCGAATTCAGCCACTGAATAGTGCGGAGTACCTAGGCTCACCGTACGTAACCGGTCATCACTGGTCGTGCTTAGGTGGTCTCGTGCCAAACGAAGGTGCTCAGGGCCGATTCGAAACTCCGCATCCGGGGATCGGCCACCCAGCGCAACTTCCAGTGTCGGGGCCTCCGGCGTACTACCCACGACGTGAAACAAACCGACGCTGCCAGTAGTAGCCGCAGCTGCTCCCAAAGCCTTAAGCCTGTCCTCACCAACGCCTACCGGAAGGCCTGTAATGACCGGAACGGCCTTGCCCACCAAAGGCCCCAACAGGCCTCCCAGCACCGGGTAGAGGACGTCCCGGTTGAGCAGCCCGTCGGATACTCCGGCAAGTTCGACAACGACGGTGGCGTGGCGATTATCGTCTAGGTGCAACCCCGCTGCCGGTGCTCGGCCGGTAATCGCACAACAAATGTCGATGAAATCTCCATACCGATGTGTACGAGCTCCAAGCACCGAATTGGCAAAGACGATGGCGTTGGATTCTGCCCATGCCACGTGATCACCAAAGGCCGGTCGCATCTCAAGTTGGTAGGGAGCGCACGTCCAGGTGGGCTGACAACCCATTTCCTCAAAACGTTTCATAAGGCGGCGCGCTAGACCAGCTGTCTCAGGGTCACCCCGGTAGAGCTCAGGGTGAATGAGGTCCAGCGATGACACATTGAGTGTGGTCGGTACAGTCACCTGGGCCCCACCATCAGCGAGTCGATCAGCGAAATCCAAGACCGCAGGCCCGAGGTAGAGGCACGAGTCGATATGAGCACCGACGACATCCAGCAACTTTTCGGCCTCCATCGCCTCAGCCGCTCGGGTCACAACCCGCATTGCCAAGGCCACCGAAGGGCCTTCTTCGCCGGCTAAGCGGGCGGCGTCACGCTCATCTAGTTTGACCGTCACCGTCAGCGACCTGTCAGGCTAAACCTTGGTACGGGTTCAGCAGTTGGGGTTGTCCTCGGGCTCATCAGAAGATGGAGCCTCGCCGTCAATTACCAGTTCCTGGCCAACAAACAGCAAATTAGCGTCTTCGATGGCGTTACGAACCATGATTTCCTCAACCGTCGTATCGTGTCGCTTGGCAATCTTGGACAATGAGTCGCCCGCCATGACGGTCACGATGAGGGCACCATCCGCTTCGGTGACCTCATCGGCCTCCGGATCGTCAAGAAGGATGACCTGACCGACAAAGATTTGATTTGCGTCACAGAGCCCGTTGATACGCACCAGAGTGTCGACGGCAGTTCCAAATCGCTTGGCAATCTTCGACAACGAATCACCCGCTTCGACAGTTACCGACTGCGGAACCTCCACTAGTGGCTCACTAGTGGAGGGGGCCGCAGCGGCAGGGGCTGCAGTAGTCGTAGTAGTCGGCGCCTGGTAAACCGCTTCCGTGGTCGTAGTGGCCGGTACCTCTTCATCCATAGCCGCCAGAGTGGTATCGCTAAAGATGCCTGAGGTCGTGGTCTGGACGACAACCGGGTCTTCGTCGCTGGAGCCACCACAGGCGGACGTCAGCAGTAATGGGACGATTATCAGAAAGGCAAACCAGCGCATGGACTGAGCATAGGTCCGACCCCCAGTCTCACGGGGTACCCATCGAGAGCGCACTGCGAATCTTGGTTATTCCAGATGGCGCGCAGGAACCTCCTCACGATCGACACCCTTGAAGCAGCCCTAGAACAGGTCAAACGAAGCCAACTGCCGGCCTCCAATCACCTGATGATGGGATTGGGTGGGAGAATTTTCAACAGCACCAGTTTTGTCGCCAGACACAGACCCAGCCTCAGACTGACCACTGCTCAAAGAACAGTCGGCTGCAATTCACTCAACTCTTCCCAAGACGGGAATCGGGGCCATAACTCGGAATATCACCCAAGTGCGTCTCGATAGCATCGTCCAGAAAGTGAAAATCTGACGCTTCCTCCGCCCAGATGGCCAACTCTGTAGTTAAACCGGTCGGTTGGTCAAGAGTGCCCGCCGCAATAGACGTGATCAAATCCTTGTCGGCGGCCTCCCAAAAGAGAGTCGAACCGCAAGTTGAACAAAAACCGTACTTGACGGTTGGCGTGCGCTGAAACCACGCCAACGTGCCCTGAGCCTCAAGATGGAGATCTTCACGAAGCACTGCAGTAGCCGCCATGTGGTGACCTGTGATGCGGCGACAGGGTTCGCAGTGACAATGCACGACTCCTCGTAGGCCACCACTGATTCGATACCGGACGCCACCACAGGCGCATCGTCCAGTCGGCTGCTTCTCTTCTAAGGCTTGCTGGTCGGATGTCATACGCGCATCCTCGCGCGCTCCTACATCTAGTGGTGGAATGTAGATCTGCCTTATCAAATTGTCGCCCTTTTAGCTGCCACATCATGGGCGTGCAGCAGCCTCATCGCAGCAGAGCCGGTACGCCGCCTTGGCGGGCCCCGATTCTGTCGTCTTCGCATGCTGTACGTCAGCGCGATGCTGCTCGTCGCAACCACCGCAACAGGTGGTTGGTCGACATTGGAACTCGCCGACCTAGGCCTGCTTGCCGTATCAGGATTAATCGGAATCCTGGTTGGCGACCTCGCACTATTCACCGCCATGGCACGGATCGGACCCCGCCGAACCTCTGTACTTTTCACATTTAATGCACCCTTAGCCGCAGTGGGTGGGGTCCTGCTGTTCGGCGAGTCATTTACGCCATGGGCGCTCGTCGGCGCCGTACTGACAGTGGCCGGAATCGGTCTGGCCGTAAACTTCGGATCTCGCAGCGGAACTCACGCAGATGTCATCGAACGAGTTGAGGGTTCCCTTGCCGCAGGCATGGTCTGGGCAGGTATAGGCGCCCTTGGCCAGGCTGCAGGCGCCTTGGCGGTCAAACCAGTCCTGGATGGCGGCGCCGATACCCTGGCGGTCGCAGCGGCTCGGGTCGTCATTGCCACTATCGCTCTATGGGCGCTGGCTCGACCCGGCGACCGATTGGCCCGTCCCGCTCGACGTGGTGAGTTCCTTGCAACAGACCATCTCCGCTTGGCTGGAAGTGGCTTTATCGCCATGGTGCTGGGCATGTCGCTGCTGCTCTGGGCACTCGGCAACGGCGATACAGGAGTGGCGACCATCCTGTCTGCCACCACGCCGGTGATTCTGCTACCCATGCTCTGGATCCGGATGCGCCAAGTTCCCACATTTGGGGCATGGGCTGGTGCCATTTTGACGGTGGTTGGTACGGCACTTCTCCTCTAACTATTCAGCACATCGGCCTCAGCGCTGTCGACGACTACCAGCACCTCGTCGAGGGTCTTACGGGCCAGGTCGGGCACACGTGTCCCGGGTAGTGGGTGACCGACCGGGAACATCACAAAGGGCCGCTCGTGATTAGGGCGATTTAGCACGGTGCGGAGGAAAGCCATTGGTGAAGGAGTGTGGGGCAACGTGGCTAGCCCCATCTCGTGGATAGCCGCCACGAAGAGTCCTGCTGCCATTCCTACACTCTCTTTCACATAATAATTTTTTCGTGTGGATCCGTCATCTAGAACCTCGTAGCGCTGTGCGAACAGCACGACCAGCCACGGTGCCACCTCCAAGAACTCCTTATGGTGATCTGTTCCGAGTGGGGCCAAGGCTTCCTGCCATTCAGCGTTCATACGGTTTTTGAGGTAGTTCTCGTGTTCCTCAGCTTCAGCAGATTTTCGAATTTTCGACTTCAGCACCGGATCGGACACCGCCACGAACGTCCACGGTTGCTTATGGGCTCCGGAGGGAGCGGTCGATGCTGTTCCTACTGCTGATTCAATTAAGTCCAAGGGAACCGGATGAGAACTAAACATCCGGACACTTCGTCGGCGGTTAGCTGAAGCCTGAAACGCCTCGGATCTCTGACGCATAGTGGTGTCGTCGATGCGCTGGTGATCGTAGGTCACGAAGGGATACTCGGCCGCCAGACCCGGAGACGGGTAAGGATGCCGATACAGCGTTCGACCTTCTTGGGCGTCGCCAGATTTCATCATCACACCATTCTTGCCGGTGCCCGGGACAGGAATCGAACCTGCACGCCCCTTTCAGGGGCCGCGGGGTTTAAGCCCGCTGCGTCTACCTGTTCCGCCACCCGGGCGCCCTACCCACGGTAACCAAACTGGTCACCCGATATGAACCGCCTCAGGCGGCTTATTTCAGGCAGCCAGAGCTGGTTCATCTACCGCTAGCCATAGTGCTGCCCGAACGGTATCGGCCCGTCGGCTGTCAAGCCCGTTCACGACCACGACCCCCTCCACCATGTCGGCCAACACGGCCGCCCAAGGGCGACCCCGGACCACAACCGAAACGGTCGCCGAAGTACCGCACCGTCTGATAGTGCGCTGGACCCCAGTCATACTCGGAGGGCTCCGAAAAGTCGGTACCTCCAGTCCCCGCAGGCGCGCAGCCCCCCCTATCGAACGCGCAGCTTCGGCAAACCAAATAGCACCTGGGCCCGTGCTCCCTCCTTGCGTCATATCTTGTCTCCGCTTCATGTCCTTAATCTTCGCGCCCACCTGTGACAGCGCTACTTGAAGGGGATCCGGTTTCCCTCTCAACGGCTGCCACAGCGCCAGGCCATACTCCTATTCATGCCTGCGTCGGAAGAAAAGAAGGACCCAACCACTGGGGAACCCTCTGCCTCAAAACGCGCAGCTCTGAACCCTGCGCAAAAGGCGGTGCTCGACGAACTAGGCGCCGCCTCTAAAGACCACCCTGAATTCGACGAGGATCTCAAACCTCACCTACGGGCAGCCTTGGAAACGGCCATCGAGCCCCACCTCGATGAACTACCTCCCGACGCCGACGTGTATCTCTCCAAGCATCGGCTTAGCCAGATTCACGGCTGTGAAGCCAAGTTCTTAGCCGAAGAAGCACAGGATTTCGAATGGAGTGTGCCCATTGCCCGGGGCTCAGTAGTACACAAGGCTGTCGAATTGGCTATCAACTGGCGCCGTGAGTTCGAACCGCCAACAATGGTTGATGAGGCCCTGGCTCGCCTTGAAGCCGAGGATCGAGGTCTGGGCTACTGGTTGCAGGGGGTGTCTGAAGCCGAAAGAGCCGAATTGCGTTCCTTAGCCGTAGATTCCTTCACCAAATTCCTCGAGTGTTGGCCCCCTCTTCGTCCAGCTTGGCGACCCGTCACCGAGTCACGCCTCCGAGCCGAGCTCTGCGAGGGTCGAGTGGTTCTCGACGGCAAGGTTGATCTGACTCTTGGATCGGCCCGAGGCTTCCGCGCTGGAAAAGTAATTGTGGACTTCAAGACCGGCACCTCGGCACCCATCCATCGCGAAGACCTCCGCTTCTACGCTCTAATCGAAGCCCTGAGGATCGGTACTCCACCACGCATGCTGGCCTCCTACTACCTCGATCGGGCCTACTTCGTTCCTGAGGCGGTCACTACTGAGACTCTTCAGGCCACAGTGGCCAGAGTGGCTGATGGCGTTGGCCGACTAGTTGAAATCCGACACGGAGGCCGAACCCCAAGCCGTATTCCGGGACCACCCTGTCGGTGGTGCCCTGCTTTCGACGACTGTGATATCGGACAAGCCCACCAAACCGAATACGACGACTGGCCGTAACTCAATCAGAATCAAGCAAACGTAGTCGCCCAGTCAGTTGCAAGAATACGCCGCCACCGAGAACCACCAGCCCAGCAAAGGCAACAACTGGCCGAGGGCCAAAAATGGCAATTGCTGCACCCATTACCAAGTTGGCGAACGGTGAAACCCCAAGCACCCCCATTAGGTAGAGGGCCATCACCCTGCCCCGCATCGTGTCATCAACCTGCAACTGGACAGTTGAGTTGAGGTTAGATGCTGAACCAAGATGCATGCACCCAATCAGACCCAACCCCACGAACCCCATCCAGAAAACGGGTGCCGCCGCAAACAGCATTAACGCGACGCCATACCCACAGGTTGCCACTAGTTGAACACTTGATCGTCGCATCTGACCAAGTTCTCCAACAACCAGAGGAGCGGCTAAAAGCGCCCCCAAACCCTGGGCTGATCCCAACATTCCAAACCAAAATGGTGAAACCTCAAAAACTTCCTCCGCAAAAACAACGATCTGTTGCACCACCGGCTGACCCATAGTGGAAACCAGCGCAGTGGTTCCGATTGCCACTCTGATTCCCGGCGATCTCAACACGTATCGAATTGACTCCCGGTAATCGCCGAGTATCGATGAAACGTGGCTGGTTGTTCTCACTTCAGATTCCCTGTCAGGTCGGAACAGCTCATCAACCTGAATGAGGTACAACGCAGAAAGGACTGGGGCGTAGCAGACCGAAGCCACGAACAATGCCCAACCGGGGCCTACTGTTCCGATGATTACTCCACCAAGGGCTGGACCAAACGTGCGGGCCGCATTGAACTGGGTGGAGTTCAGGGTGATGGCATTGCGGAGGTGCTCACGGGGCACACAGTCGGCCACGAAGGACTGCCAAGTCGGAAGTTGGATTCCGTAGACAAATCCACCTGCCAAGAGAAGGGCCATCCAGACCCCGACGCCACGCATCCCAATTCCCCAGGCAAACGCCATAAGGGCAGCAAGTAAGGAACAAACCGAGTTGGTAACCAGCAACACTTTCCGCCGGTCATAACGATCCGATACGTAACCTGCGAGCGGGTTGGTAAACAGCATCGGAATGAACGAAGCGAATGCAGCAGCCCCCACCCAAGCGGCGGATTCGGTGATTTGGTAGACGATCCAGTAGGTCGCCACGTACTGGATCCAACGACCATTGTTGGTGAGCACACCGCCGGTCCAGAAGAGTCGATAGTTGCGAAACCCCATGGCCGGATAGCGCCGGCCCGGTCGATTCGGGGCCTCATCAAACATGCGGCGACACTAGATGGGGGCCTAGTCACACTAGTCAGTGGGCCCGGCCGGCAGTAAGGAACATCCCAGACCGTGCAACAATCTGAACATATGAGTCTTCTGAGAATCGAGCGAAGAAACCGGGTTGCAGTTCTCACTTTTGATGATCCCGATAGACGCAACGTGGTTAGCAACGAAATGAATGACGAGTTGCTGACTGCCTTTGACGAGTTAGAAGCCGACGAGGGAGTGGGTGCTGTAGTCATCACCGGAGAAGGGCGGGCATTCTGTGCCGGGGCCGTCCTAGATGATTTACTGGAAGCCGGCAAAGGTGAGGCCGACGGCACGCTGCCTGACATCTATCGGGGTTTCCTGCGAGTGGCTCACACCCCGCTACCGACCGTCGCTGCTGTTAACGGAGCGGCAGTGGGCGCTGGTATGAACATGGTTCTGGCATGTGATCTGGTGGTCGCCGCCCGATCAGCCCGATTCGACTCACGATTCCTCACAATCGGTGTCCACCCAGGTGGCGGCCATACTTGGCGGCTCCGCAACATCACCGAACTTCAGACCGCCAAGGCCATGGTGCTATTTGAGCAGGTCCTGGATGGCGAGCAGGCAGTTCAGCGTGGCGTGGCCTGGGACTGTGTTGACGATAGTCAATTGGTCGATCGGGCGGTGGACTACGCAGCCAAGGCCGCCAACCACCCTCGAGAGCTCGTGGCTATCACCAAGCAAACTCTCCACGACACTGCGGCAGTTAACGAATCGACGGCGGCAGTGCGGCTAGAGATCGATCCTCAGGTCTGGTCGATGCATCAGCCAGCCTTTACCGAGATGGTGACCAAGTTGAAGGCTAAAATTGCGGGCAGCCAGGGTTAATTCGAAGGCGAGAGCCACTCTCTGACCAAGTCGGCTCGTCGTACACACCATTCTTCAGCGGTCACCGCGTAGCGCAGATGATCTTCCCATACTCCTGCGATTTCCAGATACCGCTCGGCTAAGCCTTCACAACGAAACTCCAGTTTCTCCATGACCCGGCGAGACTGCGAATTCCTAGGCACAATCGATATCTGCAGGCGATGCAAGTCAAGCTCATCAAAAGCAAATCGGCAAAGCACGACTAGGGCCTCAGGGACGTAGCCGTGGCCGGCCTGAACCTCGTCTACCCAATAGCCCACGTGGCCACTGCGGAAAGCGCCGAGGACCAAATTATTGAAGTTCAGTTCCCCAGCAAAAACTGCACTAGGCAACTCATCCGAAGAACTACCGCCCGTCATGGATCTTGCTGATTGGCTGCTCTGATTCGCAACAAAAATGCCAAAACTCCAGCCTGTTCCCAACTGACGTTGTCGGCGGCGATCAGCACAACGCGCTGCGAAGGCATTGTGGTCTTCGACTGGATCAGGTTGACTAACGCCACGTTGGGGCTCCCACTTAGTCAACCAGTCGGTGTTTCGGCGACGGACGTCTCGCCACTCACCAAAGTCTTCAGGCTCAAGGGGTTTCAAGAGCACCCTTCGCCCCCCAAGAACCGGACACTCGATGCTCTCGTCGGCGGCCATACCTCCATCATTCCCTGTGCTTGATGGCATGACAGAACCCGGGCCGAATTAGCGGGCCACAGTCCCCAGCGAAGTCAAATCAAAATTTCGTCCAACGCTCCAAGCAGGAGAGTGACGTTGCGCTGTCGGGCGGTGTGACCCATACATCCAATACGCCAGACCTGGCCAGCCACCGGCCCCAGACCACCGCCAATCTCAATCCCGTAGTCGCTTAAAAGTTGCCTCCGAACGTCGGCTTCGCTAACGCCGGCGGGAAGACGATTGGACGGGACCAAGGCCGAGGTGAGCTCCGGCAATCTGTGGCCCTCTTGGGCAAACAATTCAAATCCGCGCTGCACTAGGCCCTCCTGCAGCCGATCACCACATTCCTGATGTCGGGCCTGCACGTTGCTTAACCCCTCCTCGAGTACGACACCCAGTCCTGCGTGAAGCGCGTAGATCATCGAAATAGGGGCCGTGTGGTGGTAGGCGCGGGTGCCTCCACCAGTCACGTAGTTAGCGATCATTGAAAAGTCCAGGTACCAAGACTGCGGCTTGTCAACAAATCCGCTTATAGCCGCAGGTGAGACGGTCACTGGTGACAGGCCGGGTGGCACGCCAAGGCATTTTTGAGTACCGCTGTAAGCTAAGTCGATACCCCAGCGATCGATTTCCAGCGGAATGCCACCTAGTGAAGTCACACAGTCCACTAGCAGCAGCGCATCGCCCTTACCAAGGCCAATTGGGGCGATGTCGTTGCGAACTCCAGTGGAAGTTTCTGCATGGACCACGGCGATGACCTTGGGAGACGGGTGGGCGTCGAGCAGGGCCTGCGGCTCGATGGCTGCACCCCACTCTGCGTCAACGCGAATGACATCAGCACCACATCGAGACGCCACGTCACACATACGCTCACCGAAAACGCCGTTAACGCCGACAACTACCACGTCGTCGGGCCCCAACACATTTACGAATGTGGCTTCCATACCAGCTGATCCAGTGGCCGAGACAGGAAAGGTCAAAGGATTGGAGGTTTGGAAAACCTGTCGTAGACGTTCGTTGGTTTCGTCTAAGAGGCAGATGAAATCGGGATCTAAGTGGCCTATAACCGGGCGACCAAAAGCCTCAATGACCTCAGGATACGGATTCCCCGGACCGGGGCCCATGAGAACACGATCTGGGTGCAACATGTCTAATCCACTCCTTAAAGGCTTGCTTCTAAAAGGACGCGCTTTCGTTAAGGAAAAGCTCAACCTTGACAAATCCTAGAGTTGCGAAGCCACAAGGCCGTCGAGAATGTCAGACTCTGACACCAAGCACTCCTCGAAGCCGAACTGCCGCATCACCTTCACCAGGATCGAGAGGCCTCCAACAATTACGTCAGCGCGGCCCTCTTCCATTCCAGGATTGGCCATGCGCGCCTCGCGATCTTCAGTCGCCAAGGTCCGGAACACATCCTCAACCGCCTCTTTAGATAAGCGAAAATGGTGGATACGGTCCCGGTCGTAAGTCGCTAGGCCGATCTCAACGGCTGCTACGCACGACACGGTGCCCGCCAATCCGACCAGTGTCTTAGCCCTGACTAAACTTGGGACCTCGAGGCACACCTCGTCGAGGTGTGCCTCGACGACGGACAGACAAGCGAGCAGTTCTTCTGGCAGCGCTGGGTCGTGCTCAATCCACTGCTCAGTCAAACGGACACAGCCAATGTCACAAGACCAAGCCTCTTCGGCTGCACTGGTGCCACTCACAAATTCTGTTGACCCGCCACCAATATCGACTACCAGAAATGGGCCTGCTGCTGGGTCTAGGCCTGCCGTGGCACCGGCAAAGGATGCTCTGCCTTCTTCAATTCCTGAAAGCAGCTCGGGGCGAAACCCGATTACCGACTCGGCAGCATTAAAGAACTCCTCACGGTTCGTGGCATCGCGCGCCGCCGAAGTCGCCGTGATTCGGCAATGAGCAACGCTGTGAGCATCCATCACTTCGCGATATTCAGCCAGAACCGCTAGTACCCGGTCGATAGCCTGAGGATTGATGCGACCGGTGGCGTCGACCCCCTCTCCCATCCGCGTAATACGCATTCTTCGATCCAAGGTTATGAATCCAGCCGGACCTCCGCTCGGGCTGGCCCGGCCAATTAAAAGCCGAGTGGAGTTGGTTCCACAGTCGATTGCAGCCACCGGTTTAACTTCTAATGAAATCTGGTGGTGAACCCACCGGCCAACTGGATCATCTCCACCAGCCAGAAACCAGGCGTAGTGGGCGTGTAGGCACTTCACCCCTTGCCGAGTTCCTCCGACGCCACCAGAGGGTCGATGTCCGCTGTGAGCATCGGGTATGGCCGCGTCTCGCTCGAGGGCATAGCGATCGTGCGCCGCTGCCAAAGCCACCGGGTCGCAGGCGGCCTCGGCATTCCGAACTCCACCACTGGATTCCAATGTGCCAATGCGCGCCCTCAGGACTCTGCCGACAAGCCAATAACGGGTGGGCATCGGCCGTCCATCGTCCAGCACCGGGTGATTGCGGATAACTACCGGTGTACCTGCCGTATCCCGAACTACGACTTCAAAGGCCCCTTCGGGGCGGCGACCCAATAATGCCTCGACGACCAACCCCTCTGAAGGGCGATCGTCAGGAATCATGGTCTACAGGGGACCTAAACTAATGCCACCACGATCACAACGATTACCGCAATAACGATAAGCGTCGGGACCAGGCGTTTGAGTACCGGTGTACCAGCGGCACCTAAAAGATTTACGGCCTCGACCTCAGGCGCATCGATGACCCTCACCTTGGTCGCCTCGTCTCCAGAAACCAGAGGATCGACAGGCTGCTCTTCGACGGGCTGCTCCTCAACAGGCTGCTCCTCAACAGGCTGCTCCTCGACGGGCTGCTCCTCGACGGCTCCACCTGCGGGATCTGATGAGATCAACTCGCTTAGGTTGTCCGCAAACTGAGCCATTAGTTTTTTTGATACATCGGCCATAACACCGCGCCCGAACTGGGCGACCTTGCCGGTCACCGTGAGATCAGTGATAACAGATACCTTCGTGCCCTCCGTGGTGGCTTCCAGCTGGGCGGTAATGTCAGCCGAAGCGTTGCCTGCACCCCGGGTGTCACGGCCCTCCGCCCTGAGAACAGCCCGATAACTATTGTCGTTACGCTCAACGAAAGAAGCGGCACCCTTGTACTGGGCGGTAATTGGGCCAACCTTGATCTTCACAGCGCCGCGAAACTCGTCACCCTCGATCTCCTGAAGTTGAGCGCCCGGTAGACAAGGGGCGATTCGCTCAACGTCGGTCAGCACCGCCCAGACCTGATCTATTGGTGCCGAGACATCAAACTCGTTGTTCAGTTCCATCGTCGCAAGTCCTCCATCGTGTCCACGTCAGCGGGATCACCTTCACACGGTACTTCCGTCACTAGGTCCGACCTCCGTGACAAGAGGCTCCTCGCCCCTTCGTCGCCCGTGTAGGGAAGTTCGTCCCACAGGTCCCGTCCGATCAGAGTTGGCGGCCGGCGTTGGCCGTTGAAAGTGGCTACGGCCAACATCTCGTCAGTTGCGGCCACAGCGCGCCAGGCTTCAGCCGGCACCCCCGGACTATCGGCTAAACCCACGAGCAGGGAATCATGGCCGACCCTTGTGGCATGTGTTACCGCCAAGCGGAGAGATCCCGCCTGTCCGTCTGCCCACCGTTCGTTGTGGAGCACCGTCGCGCTAGTTGGAATTACGCTCTCCAGGTCCACGGCCCCAGTTACCACAATCAACTCGTCAAGCCCGCTAGCCGATGCGGCAATTAACGCATGTGCAACTAACGGGCGCCCATTCACCTCAGCCAGCAATTTGTGGCCATCTCCATCCCAACGTGAACCGCCACCAGCAGCCAACACGACAGCAGCCCGGGTCACCTGCACCAATATATTCTCAGTCGTGAATTGGCCCGTCGGTGACCGACAAGGCCTTGGCCGAGCGGCCGGTCCGCATGGCGATAATCTCCGAGACGATAGAAATGGCCGTCTCCTCGGGGGTTCGAGCACCGATATCGAGCCCGATAGGCGAATGGAGACGACTGAGCTGTTCATCGGAAACACCAACTGCCCCAAGACGATCGATCCGTTCGTCATGGGTTCTCCTCGATCCCATGACTCCGATGTAGCCAACCGAGGTGCCTAGTGCTCCAACGATGGCTGGAACGTCAAATTTGACATCGTGTGTCAAAATGCAGATCGCGTCCCGATACCGCAAATCAGGCCCCACCTCGTTCAAAAGACGGTCAGGCCAATCCACGCGGACTTCGTCGGCCAGCGGAAACCGCTTTTTCGTAGCGAAAACCTCACGCGCGTCACAGACCGTGACCCGGTATCCGAGGACCTTGGCTACACGCACAAGCGCCGCCGTGAAATCCACAGCTCCGAAGACAAGCATCTGCGGCGGGGCGGCAAATGATTCTACGAAAATCGAGACTGACTCCTCCCGAGCCTCACCGTGTTCGCCGTAGTGCCGAACCCCGCTACGCCCGGCAGACAATTCGCCGAGGGCATCTCGGACCACCACCCGATCTAATCCCTCGTCACCGAGGGAACCCAGTACCTCAAACCCTTCGGCCGCAATCGGACGGACCAGCAAATGACCACCAACTCCCGGCCCTTCTACGACCGTGGCCAGCGCAACCGGCACCTCGTCGACTAAAAGCCCTGCCAAACGATCAAATAGAGGTTCTTTCTGGTCCACTGACTGATCCATGTCGGGCACTATTGCCCAATCGAGTGGTTCGACGAAGAGGTGAACAGTGCCACCACAAGTCAGGCCCACAGAAAACGCCTCGTCATCGCTGTAACCGAAGGTGACCATGCGAGGGCGTCCTGTGGTCAGCACCTCGAGGGCCTCAGACACCACCGCTCCCTCAACACAACCTCCAGATACTGAACCGGCAACCTCTCCTTCCTCTGTGACAGCCATCGCTGCGCCAGGAAGGCGCGGGGCGGACCCTTCTACATCAACGACACGCGCTAGTGCAACCTGTTGACCCTGTCGACGCCACCGCTGGAGGTCGTTCAGTAAATCTTTCACTCCGACAGGCTACGACTTCTCATAGCGCGCGCATGAACTGGTAGCTGCATCTGATACGACTCACAGTGCCGAGTATTCGAAGCCCTGTGCGGGAGAGAGAAAGTATGATTCATTTTCCTAAGAAATTTATTTCCTTAGATTGAAATATCTAGAACCACGGGGGTAACTAGTTATGTTCTCGTTATGCCTCAGTTGAGGTCCAACCCGCCAGAACAGGCAACAGAAGCCGCCAACACCGCTCTGCGCGCCGATATTCGTCGGCTGGGTAAACAACTTGGAAACACACTCGTGCGGCAGCATGGGCAGGATCTACTAGATGCTGTTGAACGGGTCCGTGCTCTTACACGCCGTCTTCGTGAAGAGGGCACGGATGACTTAGCCACATCCGAACTCCATGACCTATTCGACGAGACGGACTTGACCCACGCCATCCTCATGGTGCGGGCCTTCACAATGTATTTCCACCTCGCCAATGTGGCTGAACAAGTCCACCGCATCGAAGACCTCAACTCAGGCTCTCCAAACCCCGCCAACCAGTTCGACGAAACGATTCAATCTCTCGTCAAGTCAGGTATCCCTCCCGAGGAAATCGCAGCCCTCATCGGACGGGCTGAGGTTCGACCAGTCTTCACCGCCCATCCCACTGAAGCCTCCCGTCGCGCCATCCTTGACAAAATTTCCGCAGTGGGCCGACTGCTGGAGCAGAGAGCTGAGCTACGTCGGACCGAGACTGACCGGCGGCGGATCGACCGGCGTGTTGAGGAGATAATTGACGCTGTCTGGCAAACAGATGAGTTGCGCCATGTCCGACCCCAGCCAATGGACGAGGCCAAGTCAGTCCTCTACTACATCGGCCTGACTGTGCGCCAGGCTGCTCCCGATCTTTTCGATGAGATGCAAACATCACTTGCCTCCATCGACCAGTCCCTGCCGACCAACCGAGTACCCATCCGGTTCGGTTCTTGGGTTGGAGGAGACAGGGACGGCAACCCCAACGTGTTACCAGAAACTACCGTCGAGGTTCTTCGCCTACAGCGCCACCGAGCATTAGAAATCCTGATTGAAGAGGTAGACGGGCTAGGCCAAGAACTGAGTATGAGCACCCGGGTCCACGGCGTGTCCGTCGAGTTGGCAGCGGCCACTGCGGCAGACAGGGCGGATCTCCTCGACTCAAGCAGTCAAGTTGACGCTTCAGAGCCCTACAGGGTCCGCTGTGCAGCTATCCGACGCAGACTTCAGGCGACCACCGACAACACGGCAGTCCGCACTATTGGCAATCCCTATGGGTCACCAAGTGAAGTAGACGAAGACCTAGAAGTGATCGAGCGCTCTCTGCGAGCCAACGGCGGTGACCTACTCGCCAACGGGTCGGTAGCCCGAGTGCGCCGCA
Organism: Acidimicrobiales bacterium; assembly: GCA_029242745.1. Lineage (GTDB taxonomy): Bacteria > Actinomycetota > Acidimicrobiia > Acidimicrobiales > MedAcidi-G1 > UBA9410. The sequence goes on from JAQWTI010000011.1 coordinate 43,159, forward strand.
TTCTCCATATGATCGGATTTCACTTTGCCACACTGGACGTTCGCGAACATTCCACCCACCACCACGACGCGCTGACCACGATCTACGCCACTAACGGCATCGACTACGGCAACCTCTCGCCAACTGAGCGCTGCGACCTCTTGACTAACGAGCTGGAGAGACACCCACCGCTGGAAGCACATCATCTCCCGGGCGACACGAGTCCTCTAGAACTCTTCCAGACCCTACGAACAACCATGGACCACTACGGCGACGACGTTATTGAGAGTTACATCATCTCCATGACGGAAGGTGTCCAAGATGTACTGGCCCCGGTAGTGCTAGCCAGCAAAGTTGGCTTAATCGATTTAGCACGCGATACGGCCCGAATCGGCTTCGTGCCCCTGTTCGAGACGATCAATGACCTCCGCTCTATCGGCCCCATCCTGCGCGGCCTTCTTTCTGTGCCCCCCTACCGGCGTATCGTCGAACTCCGCGGCGGCACCCAAGAGGTCATGGTCGGCTATTCCGACTCGAACAAGGACGGTGGGATCACCACTTCACAGTGGGAAATCCACAAGGCTCTGCGAGTCATCCGGGATGTCTCCGCAGAAACGGGAATTCCAATCCGGATATTCCACGGCAGAGGTGGCACGATCGGCCGAGGTGGAGGACCGACCCATGCCTCGATCCTGGGCCAACCCAGCGGCGTCCTAGACGGTGAGGTGAAGTTCACTGAACAGGGTGAGGTCATCGCCGACAAGTACGGCCACCCCGATATCGCCCGACGAAACCTTGACTTGGCTTTCACCGCGGTACTTGAAGCCTCGCTGGCCCACAAGGCCCCTCGCCACGACCATGAAACCATCACTCGTTGGTACTCAGTCATGGACGATCTAGCTGAAGCCGCCTACACGGCGTATCGGCAGTTCGTTGAACACCCTGGCCTATTGGAGTACTTCACCAACTCCACACCGGTGGAAGAACTCGGCCAGATGAATATCGGATCTCGCCCATCTCGCCGGAAAGGAGCCACCAGTGGAATCGCTGACCTCAGGGCCATACCTTGGGTTTTCGGCTGGACGCAGTCTCGCCAGATCATCCCCGGTTGGTTCGGGGCTGGGAGTGGCCTGGCGGCCGCCAGAGCGGCCGGCCACGGTGAGGAGCTCAGGCGCATGTACGAAGACTGGAACTTCTTCCGAACCTACATATCCAACGTCGAAATGACCCTAACCAAGACTGACTTGACCATCGCCCGCCACTACGTAGAGCGACTCGTTGACCCTTCTCTACACCACCTCTTCGAAGTTGTAGCGACTGAGTACTACCGGACAATTGATGAGATTCGGGCAATCACCAGCGCCAACCTTCTGGATGAAAAGCCCATGCTGCGTCGTACCCTGGCCGTCCGCGACGCCTACCTAGACCCACTAAACGTTCTTCAAGTAGAAATGTTGCATCAATCTCGCGCAGGTAAAGCCGACACAGAACTTCAACGGGGCCTGCTGCTGACTATCAATGGGATAGCCGCGGGGATGCGCAACACCGGTTGAGCGATATACGCCAACTCAGTCCTCGACGAGCACCTGAGAGAGTTCGCGCAATGAGTCCAGTGAGTGCCCTTCGAGAAAGCGGTCAACATGGGGTAGAGCAGCAGCCATACCTTGAGCCAGTGGGCTGTAGCCCGGAGAGGCTTTCAGTGGGTTAACCCATACAACACGGTGAGCGACCCGGCCAAGGCGTTCCATCTGCTCGGCCATGATGGCGGGCTCACCTCGATCCCAACCGTCGGACAGGATCACCACCGTGGCCCCCCGAGCCATCCCCCGAACGCCCCAGAGATCGTTGAAATATCGAAGTCCGTCTCCCAAGCGCGTACCACCCGACCAGTCAGTGACTGCTTCAGCGGCTCTTTTCAACGCCACGTCAGGATCACGCGAGGAAAGTTCTCGTGTAACGCGCGTTAGTCGGGTACCTAGAGCAAAGGCCTCAACGTGACGACGACCGACCATCGCTGCATGTAAGAAACGGCTGAGAGACCGAGCGTAAGGCTCCATCGAACCAGAGACATCTAGCAGTAGAACGAGACGCCGGGGCCGTCTGCCTGGTTCTGCGAAAGACCGCCGGATTGGCTCACCACCGGTCCGCAATGCAGATCGTACGGTACGCCGGAGGTCAGGGCGCCCGCGCTGCGAGGTCGGACGGAGCCGGCGACAACTTCGAGTAGCACCGAAGAACCGAAGCCGAGTCATAAGGTCATACAACTCCGTTAATTCACTCTCAGAACATTCAGCAAAGTCTTTCGCTCCCAAAATCTCAGTACGCGACCAGCGCACACTGAGTTGTTCTTCACCCTGCTCTGACTCATCTTCGGCTTCCGGCGACGGGTCATCATCGGTGTCCAAGACCAAGGTCACTGATGGCTGCTCCACAGGCAGCGCACTTCTAGAGGGCCCTCCCATCCAGTGGTCAGCAAATACGACGTCGTAGACCTCGATATCCTCCGGGCGGTACACCAAGGTGGCGCGACCTGACCAATACACACCCGATTGACTGCTCACACCAACCTCGGCAACTGCACGACCAAATGAGAGTGTGCTCCCAAATGGCACATTCAGCCCAGCACAGCGGAGCTTGTCAACGAAACGCACTAAGTGGCGATCGAGAGTAAGCAGCTTGTTGTCGGTCATGGTCAGTTCATCAGGGGAATGTTGTGCCGAAAGTTCAGGCTCCACGCAGGAGTCCTGCTACTTCCCCGAAGCCTCTGGACCGTAGACGGTCTTGATCCTCTCGGTACTTGAGTAACGCCCCGATAGTGACATCTATCGCCTCAGCATCAAGGTCATCAACACCTAACAACACAAGAGCCTCAGCCCAGTCGATCGTCTCGGCTACGCCTGGTGGTTTGTAAAGCCCCATCTTCCTCAACTCAGCAGCCACCGTTGCCACGTCACGGGCAAGAGCGGCAGGAACATGCGGAGCCCGAACACGCAAGATCTCAACCTCGCGTTCGACATCGGGGTGCTCCACCCAGTGGTATAAGCACCGGCGTTTAAGGGCATCGTGCACGTCACGAGTGCGGTTCGACGTGATGACGACCACTGGCGGTATGTCTGCTGTGAAGGTCCCCAGTTCAGGCACGGTGACTGCAAAGTCCGAAAGGATTTCCAACAGGAAGGCCTCAAACTCATCATCTGCCCGGTCCAACTCATCTATAAGCAAAACGGGTGGCACACCGTCAGCCGCCACTAGTGAGCGCAAGAGTGGTCGTCGTACCAAGAAGCGCTCGTGGTACAACTCGTCTTCCAAGTCGGCGGCGTTTGCGCCTGAAGCCGAACCAGCGGCTTCAGCAGCTCGCAGGTGCAGCAACTGACGGGAATAGTCCCACTCATAGACAGCCTGAGAGGCGTCGAGGCCCTCGTAGCACTGGAGGCGAATGAACTCACCTCCAGACCAGGCCGCCAACGCCCTCGCCACTTCGGTTTTACCCACTCCCGCTTCGCCTTCGAGAAGAAGCGGCCTTCGAAGGCGGAGGGCAAGATAGATAGCAGTGGCAAGGCCCTCGTCGGCTAAGTAATCCTGTCCGTTAAGGGCTGCAACAACCGCGTCGACCGAGGGGACATGGTGAGCGGTGTCCTTGGAGACCATTCTGACAGGCTACGAGGATTGGGGGCTGCCGCCCGACCTCAAACCCTCAGCAACCAGATTCTTCTAGGCCCCGGCGGGTAAGAACCCGCGCCAAATGACATCGATAGTCGACTCCGGCGTTGAGGTCGGTCGGCGGCTCCAGGCCATCAGCTGCAGTAGCCGCCGCATCAGTGGCGCTGGCTCCCGAGACGACAGCCGCTTCGACACCCATAGCCCGGATGGGACGTGAGTCCATGTTCACAAGTCCCACGCCGCAGGAATCGCTGCCCACCATCACCGCAGCGCCGACGATGGCCCAGTCTTGGGCTCTTCGGTTGAATTTCTGAAACGACCAGCGAGCGTTAGGAACTTTCGGAATCCGCACCTCGGTAAGCATTTCGTCATCACCTAGGTCTGTCTCAAGGAATCCGGTAAAGAAATCGTCGGCGGCCACCTCACGAATGCCAGATGGGCCCTGGATGATCAGAGTGCCTCGCAGGGCGATGAGGGCGGCAGGAAGATCCGAAGCAGGATCACCGTGAGCCAGCGAGCCACCCAGTGTTCCCCGGTGACGAACTTGCGGATCCCCAACTTTGGCCGTAGCAGCTGCCAGCAATCCAACTTCACTCCGCACCAAATCGTTGATCTCTACATCACGATGACGAGTTAGCGCACCAATCGCTAGAACTTCCCCATCGGAGCGAATGTACGAAAGGTCTGTCAGCCGACCGATGTCAACCACCACAGCGGGAGCCGCAAGGCGATATTTCATGAGCGGCAGCAACGAGTGTCCACCGGCCAGCAACTTGGCTTCATCCCCGTGCTCAGCCAACAAGGAAAGAGCATGGTCGGTTGAGGTTGCGCGCTCGTAGTCAAAGGCGACGGGAATCATCGTGGACCTCCTGCTGCCTGTAGTACGGCCGCCACAATGTTGTGGTAACCAGTGCAACGACACAGGTTGCCTTCAAGACCCTCACGGACATCAGCCTCACTGGGTTGAGGCACTTCATCGAGCAGAGAGACAGCCGCCATAACCATTCCCGGTGTGCAATAGCCGCACTGCAGAGCGTGACACTCGTGAAATGCCTGTTGCATCGGGTGCAGAATGTCACCGTCAGCAAGGCCCTCGATGGTGGTCAGCTCCTGCCCGTCAGCCTGAACGGCTAAGACCGTACATGACTTCACCGCCTCACCATTGAGGTGCAACGTGCACGCACCGCAGGACGACGAGTCACAGCCGATATTGGTTCCAGTAAGACCAGCATTCTCCCGAATGAAATGAACCAGCAAAGTACGAGGTTCGACGTCGTCGGATATCTCCTCTCCATTGATGTTCATCGATACCTGCATTAGTTCTCCCTCTAGCGATCAGCAGTCAAATGGTGATCCAGCATTACGACAACGAACATTACTTCCACAGCACCTCTCTTCCGGTGCCAGCGGGGGCAACTAATAGGATCTTCTGGGGAGTGAGTGCCGTGCAAGACCGATTCCCATCCGAGCCGATGCCCTAAACAGAACGAGAGCGACAAGATGAACTGCGCACACAGATACTACTTCTGGCCCGTCTCTACTAGCACCAAGAGGGCGCATGCCGAAGATCGTGTTCACCGGTGACTCCAGAACAGTCAGAACCTTCCGACAACTAGTGAAGGGCAGTCCTCCCCCAATAGTCCGACTCTGGCGGTTGCATCAGTCTCCAAAAGGCCAGACACCAGGGATCTCACGACTGGTTTGAGGCGATGGTGAGATTGCATAAGCCTCCTCATCGGAGCGGATTAGGCCGTAATCCTCACGGGCGCGCCGTTCTATCTCCTCATCCGTACCTAAGGCGTCAATCCTCGTCTCATAATCTCGATTCACGGCCTCAACGACCTCAACTTCTACACGGAGTTCGGCGGTGCGTTCACGCTGCACAAGCCAATCACGAAACGGCACCACTCCGAGTGGCAGAGCCGCTGCAGCCGCGGTGATAGCCACCAGTACCAAGACGAGCCGTCGGCTAGTGGCCTGATGCATGATCTAGGCACCAGCCAGTGCAGCCCGTCCGCGGTAAGCGGCCGCCTCATCTAGTGTCTCCTCGATACGCAGCAACTGGTTGTACTTAGCGACGCGGTCGCTGCGAGCCGGAGCACCGGTTTTGATTTGACCACAGTTCGTAGCCACAGCGAGATCAGCAATTGTGGTGTCTTCGGTCTCCCCGGACCGGTGAGACATAACGGCTGTCCAACCACTTGCGTTGGCCAACTCCACGGCCTCGAGGGTCTCCGTGAGAGTTCCGATCTGGTTGACTTTTACGAGAATCGAGTTAGCCACGTTCGCGTCAATGCCGCGCTGGAGGCGGGTCACGTTCGTGACAAACAGGTCGTCACCCACCAATTGGACCCGATCGCCGACCAAACCGTGCAGTACCGCCCACCCGTCCCAGTCGTCTTCAGCCAAACCATCCTCAATCGAAACGATCGGATAGCGGTACGACAAGTCAGCCAAATAGTCAGCCATCTCGCCGGTTGTGAGGGTTCGGCCTTCACCAGCCAAGTGGTAGGAACCATCACGAAAAAACTCCGTCGAAGCAACGTCTAATGCTATTCCCATATCATCTCCAGGTGTGAGGCCTGCCTTCTCGATGGCCTCCAGCAGCAGGATGACGGCCTCTTCGTTGGAGCCCAAGTTTGGAGCAAAGCCACCTTCGTCACCGATGGCCGTAGCGAGGCCTCGCTCCGACAGCACCTTTTTGAGCACGTGGTAGCACTCCACACCCCACCGGAGTCCCTCTGAAAACGACGCTGCACCCACCGGCATGAGCATGAACTCCTGCAAATCGACGTTGTTGTCAGCATGCTCACCACCGTTTAAAACGTTGAACATGGGCACTGGCAACACATGCGCATTGGCACCCCCTACATAACGAAACAGTGGAACATTGGCCTCAGTCGCTGCTGCGTGGGCGACGGCAAGAGACACCCCCAAGATGGCGTTAGCACCTAAGCGACCCTTGTCTTCGGTGCCGTCAGCATCACACAAAGCCCGATCCACGGTTCGTTGATCGCAAGCATCAAGGCCGCAGACGGCCGCCGCCAACTCACCATCCACGTTGGCCACAGCAGAGGTGACACCCTTACCAGCCCAATGGCTACCCCCATCTCTCAACTCAACAGCCTCAAACTTCCCAGTCGAGGCACCACTGGGAACCATGGCACGACCTGCAGCACCAGAATCGAGAACTACGTCCACCTCAACGGTGGGATTACCTCTACTGTCAATGACCTGACGACCGGCGACTACAGCGATGCTGCTCATGAGGGCCAACGCTACCGGGGAGGTCCACCACCAGAGTTGTCAGCCGTGGTTGCTCTCTATCTCTGCATGGCGGACAGTTGCTGAAAACCGAGATACCGCCTCTCTGAGGGCCTCCTCAGCGTTGAGGCCAGCGGCTCGAGCGGCCATTGTCACGGCCAACAGCAGGTCTCCCAATTCTTGGTCGCTAGCCACCCCAGGTACTGGCCCAGGCTCGAGGTCAGGTTCGATGCCGATACCGGCCGCCCGACGCAGAACCTTGTGCGCGACCGCCAAGGCTGGAAGCGTCGACGGAATACCATCAAGTACTGATTTCCGTCCCTTCTCGACCTGCTTAAGTCGGTCCCAGTTAGCCAGCAACTGAGCTTCATCATCGAGGTGCCCTATCCCCATCGCGACTGTGCTGTCAACAGCTGGAAACACATGAGGATGTCGGTAATAGAGTTTGTCGTGGATGCCGCTAGCCACATCTGCTAGATCGAAGCGCCCAGCGTCGGCCGCGATGCGTGCATGAAAAACTACTTGGAAAAGTAGATCACCTAACTCTTCTTCTAGTGCGTCGGAACCGTCCCCAGTGGTCTCATCGAAACGATCAAGAGCCTCAAGTACCTCGTGGGCTTCCTCAAGCAGGTGTGGACGCATACTCGTATGGTTCTGCTTGGCATCCCACGGACACTCACGCCGCAACACGTCCACCAACTCGACAAACCGCTGGATCTCTAAAGCGATGGGAGCACTTAAGCGAGGCACAAACAACGAGGTCAGATGATCAGGTTTGACCACGCTGAGAAGGTCATCCCAGGCAACCTGCAGGATTCTCTCCTCGCTGGTACCTAGGCCCTGCAACACGGTCACTGGCTCTTCCGGTGGTTGATCGAGAGCAGCTACCACGTCGGCCAACACCGCCACGGTGTCAATTTGGACAATCAGCATTGGCCCCCGTTCCCCTGCTGCCTCAACCGGGAAGCGATGCGCGTCAACTATGCGGACTCCGGCGGCTAGCGGGTCGAGTTTCAGGCGCACCCAGCTCAGATCCAGGAATGACAAAGCGGGGACAAGGGTCACGTCGACCCGATCGTCAACTAAGAGAAGCTCGACAGTGTGCTCTGCAACCATGGGCGATCCGGGCACCGCATACAAAATCCGGCCATGGGCCTTAGCGGCAGCTACAACCTCTTCAACCATGCCTGCGTAGACCTCAGCAAACGATTCAGCCGACTCGTAATGGTGGTCCAAGGTCACTACCGAATCTCCAAGGACCGAAACAGCCGGGTGGCGCGCCGTGCGAACCAGTCGATGCGAGTGTTCAGCCACCGCAGTCAGGGTGGCCGTTGTGCACAATTCAGATCCGGCTGGTCCGAGACCAATCACCGTCACCACAGGCTGACCAGCAGCGGGCAGCAAGACAGCCATGATTAATCCTCCGTTGCAGAATCTTTCATATCACAAACCCAGTCGCGCCAGGGCGGGGTCTAACGGCCCGGAGGGTGGCGCCAGACGTCCTACCGCCGGGTCCCAGGAGCCAAAACGGGAGTCCACCTGAACGGTCCGAGTTAAGCCGGCTATCTGCAGCAGGGCGGCAGATAGCCGTGAATCAAGCTCATCGAAAGCAACGGGTTCAACATTTCGTACCTCGTCAATGCGGATCACGTGAAAGCCAAACTCACTGGGGACTGGGCCAACAAGTGTCTTACCCCAGAACAGCGCCCCAAGAGCCGCCCGTTCGAAAGTTGGAACAAACCTGCCGAGGGCGACACAGCCCAGCGAGCCACCCATCTCAGCCGAGCCCGGGTCTTGAGAGATTGAACCAGCCAGTTGGGCGAAATCCTCACCCGACTCCAGCAAACTCAGAACTGCATGAGCCTCGTCCTCGTAAGTGACGAGAATGTGGCTGGTGCACAGGTCATGTCCCAACAGCCCGGCGTTGGCCTCGTAGGCGGCCCGAATACCCTCGCCACCGTTTTCCACCATGTCCAGGGCGGACTGCCAACCAATAAATCGAGGCAAAGACGGATTGCCTGCATCTACTCCAGCGGCAATTAGGCGGTCACGGGCTGCTGTTCGGGCTTCCGTATCGATGACCACATCAAACTCGTTGAGCAGGTCGGACAGGGCCTCATAGCGAAGAAATCGATCGATGACATTGGCTGCAGTCTCAGTATCAATAGTTTCAACGTCAACTGGTCCACCAGTGGCCTCGCCCACTAGAGCGGCTACACCTTCACGATCCAGCGTGATATCTCCCACCCGGACCGCCTCAATGGATGAACCACAGGCGATCACTACGAGGGCCAGAGCCGCCGTTAGAGCCTGAACAATAAAGGTGGACGGGAGCTTCCTTCGATTCTTGGGGAATTCATTCATGAGGTGCACAGGTCGTGCAGGCTACGTGCCTCTCAGGTAGAGCCGTCGCCCTGCGCTACTGCCACCACCGGATCCAATGCGGGTACGAGATCTTCCAGCAACTCCGTCAGTGACTCTGCGAGGTCCCCCGAGCGAGTCTTCTTTAAGGGTAAGAGAACTTGCTGCTGAGCCTCCTTGTATCGGGAGTCTCGATGGAGGCGGGTTAGCCGAGTCTGACGACTCAATGGCAGAACTACCGGAGTGCATCGCGCTATGTAGTCCGCTCCACCAAGACCTGGCCCTTTCCCAACGGTTACTTCGGTGATACCTCGGGCCACGCATACTGTTCTCAGGCGGGCCACGGAAAGTAGGGCTTCCACCGGTTGGGGGATCGGGCCGTAGCGGTCTTCCCACTCCCCTTGCACGGCGTCGACAGCGGCCTTGTCTGGAGCAGTGCCAGCATCAGCCAATTTGCGATAGGCCTCGAGACGTAGATCGCTTCGGGAAATATAATCCTCAGGCAGGTGAGCGTTGATCGGCAGGTCAACACGGATCTCGGGCTGTTCAACGGGTGTCGTCCCGGCAAGTTCGGCGACCGCCTCCGTCACCATCTGGCAGTAAAGGTCGTATCCGACCGCCGCTATGTGGCCACTCTGGCCAGTACCCAGCAGGTTGCCTGCCCCCCGGATTTCAAGGTCACGCATCGCTATGCGGAACCCTGATCCCAGTTCAGTGGTCTCACCAATGGTGCGCAGCCGTTCGTGCGCCTGTTCACTGAGTGACTGGTCAGGTGGAGTGAATAGGTATGCGTAGGCCCGCTGTCCGGCTCGGCCCACCCGGCCCCGCAACTGGTGCAACTGGCCGAGACCTAGTAAGTCAGCCCGGTCAACCACCAGGGTGTTCACGGTGGGCATGTCGATACCTGATTCGATAATTGTGGTACACACCAGGACGTCGTAGTGGCCTTCCCAGAAGTCGAACACCACCGACTCAAGCGTGGCCTCGTCCATCTGTCCATGGGCCACCGCTACCCGGGCCTCCGGCACGAGATCTCGCACCCCTCCCGCCACCTGATCGATGTCATGGACTCTGTTGTGGACAAAGAAAACTTGACCTTCGCGTAACAGTTCTCGTCGGATCGCCTCCGCTACTGGTCGCTCGTCATAATCGCCCACGTAGGTGAGAATCGGTTGGCGATCTGCTGGTGGAGTATCGAGAAGACTTAGATCTCGGATCCCGGTCAGGGACATTTCCAACGTTCGAGGGATGGGGGTAGCGGTCAAGGTCAGAACGTCAACATCTCCCCGCAGTTTCTTGATGGACTCCTTGTGGCTGACGCCGAATCGCTGCTCCTCATCGACCACCAGCAGTCCGAGGCGAGCAAACTGGACATCTTCAGACAGCAAGCGGTGAGTGCCAATGACGACATCGACCGAACCGTTGGACAAGCCTTCGGCAACCACCCTCGCCTCTCTGTTGGTCAGAAACCGGCTGAGAACCTCAACGCGCACCGGGTACGGAGCAAAGCGGTCCCGGAATGTTTGACCGTGCTGTTGAGCCAAAAGGGTGGTCGGCACCAAGATGGCGGCCTGATACCCATCTTGAACAGCCTTGAATACCGCCCTAACTGCCACCTCAGTCTTGCCAAAACCGACATCACCGCAGACCAGTCGGTCCATGGGTACTGGACGTTCCATGTCAGCCTTGATGTCCTCAACGGCGCGCAGCTGGTCTGGAGTCTCCTGAAAAGGAAACGCCTGTTCCAACTCGCGCTGCCACGGCGTGTCCTCAGCAAATGCATGCCCCTCAGCAGTAACTCGCTGCTGGTAGAGAGTCACCAGTTCCTGAGCTATCTCGGCCACCTCGGAACGCACACGGGCCCGAGTCTTCTGCCACTCTGATCCACCCATCCGGCTTAGAGTCGGAATCTCGCCACCAGTGTGGGGTCGAATCGAATCGATCTGATCAGTTGGGAGGTATAAACGATCATCACCCCGGTACTCGAGCAGTAAGTAGTCCCGTTCGACACCACCCATAGAGCGGGTGACTAGGCCCGCAAAGCGGGCGACCCCATGGTGTTCATGTACGACATAGTCACCAGACGAAAGGTCTTCAAAAACACGAATAGCGGGTCGTCTGCGGGGACGAGTCCTACGCCTTGTTCGGCGTCGTCCTGTTAATTCAGACTCCGTTACCAGAGCCAATCGTGACGCCGGAAGAACAAACCCACGCTCGAGAGGCGCCACTACCAGCGAGGCGCCACCGGGCACCAACTTTTCAGCGACAAGAGCGCCGACCCGGACCACGTCTACCTCCGCGTCGAGCAAGCGTCGGGCCACTTGTTCGGCGGTGCCCTCACCGTCGGCTGCCACCACCACTCGATATCCGTCAGCCAGGAGACGTCGTAGACGAGCAGTGGGTCCGTCCGAACCATCTCTGGCCATGATCTCCCCGGTGCCGCTAACCCACCCTGCGGCCTGAACGGTTTCCACGGCGGGTCCCTCTGGAACCGCATCCATGGTCCATACCGGTGCATCAGTGTGGACCAGTAGGCGCTCCCAGTCCATATGCAAGCGGGGCAGCACTGTGTCAGCAACACCCCAGGTGGTGGCCAACGTGGTGGCCATCTCAGCCTCCTCAGCCTGCAGATCGGCGATGCGATCACGCAGGCGTCGAGGTTCGACGGCTACCACTAAAGCATCATCATCGACTAAGTCGAATAGGACCCGTTCTTCACCAGCCAACCACGGCAGCCACGACTCCATTCCATCAAACATCTCGCCGTCAGCCAGACGATCCCAGTGCTCACGACCCCACGGCTCTTCAAGCCCCAACTCAGCGGCACGGATCTGCACCTCATTATTGGGAAGGAGTTCCCGGCAGGGATGTATCTCGACCTCAGCACGCGCGACGGTCGTTCGTTGATCAGCCACCCCAAACTCGGCTAATCGCTCTACCTCGTCACCCCACAGGTCGATACGGACTGGTGCGTCACCAGTCGACGGCCAGACATCGATGATTGATCCGCGCACGGCCAACTCGCCCCGGTGCTCAACTTGATACTCCCGCCGGTATCCGACAGCAACCAGATCTGCGATGAACTCTGATTGATCAAAGGTGTCTCCCGGGCCGACGCAAAGTGGTTCGGTCAGTCCGGCCCCCGGCCCAAGACGCTGGACCAGTGCTCGCCCCGATGCCACTACCACCGAGGGACGGTCTTGGGTTGCGGCAAGCCGGTGGAGAACCCGAAGCCGCCGACCCATGGTCTCCACACCGGGACTGATCCGTTCAAAGGGAAGTGTTTCCCATGCCGGGAACAGTTCGACTGCACTGTCTCCGAGGAATAACCTGAGATCGCCTGCAAGGCGCTCAGCCTCGATGCTTGTCGGAACGGCGACCACCAGTGGCGACCGCCCCGTCTGACGAACGAGGGATGCCAGCACAACGGCGCGCGCCGGTTCAGGCACCGCCAAAGACGCTGTGCGCCTGCCTAGCACAGCAGCCACGGCCGGTTCATCTTCCAGCAATGCTGGAATAAGTTCTAGAAGCGTAGGCATTGCCGTCAAGAGCGGATGTTCACGCGGCCCATGGTGGCGTCAACACCCACGGAGAGAATCCCCTCCACCGCGTCGGCCGCCTCCTGACAGACCACCCCAAGTTCAGTCGCTTCGACCTTTCCGGGCCGCTGCAGGACGTAGTCGGCGCCCGACGCGCGCCCGGTCGGCTTGCCCACGCCGATACGTACCCGAAGGTATTCCTGGGTTTTCAGATGCGCAGCGATCGACTTAAGGCCGTTGTGTCCGGCGAGACCACCGCCTGCTTTGACTCGCAGGCAGCCGACTGGAAGATCCAGTTCGTCGTGGACGACCACGATTCTGGTTGGGTCGTCTACCCCGTATCGCCGAACCAACTTCTGAACAGAGCGACCAGATTCATTCATAAAAGTCTGCGGGAAGGCCAACGCAACCCGCTCATCACTCAATCTAATCTCACACGAAAGGGCAAGTTCACGTGAGGGTCGGAAGCGGCCAGCGTGACGATCCGCCAGTATGGCAACCACCTCAGCACCTATGTTGTGCCGCGTTCCAGCATATTTTTCCCCTGGATTACCTAGACCGACAACCAGAAGGCGAGCCGGTTCCCCTGTCCGTTCGGTGCGAGACCGACGCAGCACTTGTCGGCCCTTGCCGCTATTCGGAGTCGGTGGACTCGTCTGGGTTGCCTTCATCTTCGGCTGACGCTTCGGCATCTTCATCTGACTCGCTCTCGGCCGCATCATCAGCAGCCATCGCCTCCAACGTGGAGCGGGTGATCATGCCTACGGCCACCGTCTCCTCTGGATCGACGTCAGTAGTGACCCCAGTCGGTAGGACAATGTCCCCTACCCTCTTGGATTCACCAATAGTGAGATCTGAGATATCGACCTCGAGCTCATTGGGAATAACGTTAGGTGCCGCGTTCACAGTGAGGCTGAACAGATTCTGGTCAACCATGCCGTCAGCATCTAGGACCTCTTTGGCCTCACCTACCATCACGACAGGCACGTCGACGGTAACGTCCTTATTTGGGTCGATGCGCAAAAAGTCAACGTGGGTTACGTCGCGACGCACCGGATGACGCTGAATGTCCTTAACGATGGACATCTGCTTTTCACCACCGAACTCCAGATGAATTACCGCATTTACCCCAGCGTCGGTTGTTAGCACACGGCGTAGTTCGGGCCAATCCACATCGATACTGACCGGATCCTGGCTAAGTCCATAAATAACTGCGGGCACACGGCCTTCGCGCCGGAGGCGACGGCTTGCCCGGGTCCCGGTAATTCGGGTTGTCTCTGCGGAGAGAAGAATCTCGCTCATTGAAGTGCTTTCTGGGCGACCTGCGCAAGGCAAGTAGACAAGTAGGTGGGGATATGCAAGTCCAACGTGGACAAGCAAAAAGTCTATCGCCGCCCAACGCCGAGGCGTTAAGAGAGGTTCTCGCCTCCAAAAATCTCGCTGACCGAAGCGTCGCCAAATACAGCGTCGATGGCCCGGGCGATGAGTGGCGCAACAGACAGAACTTCGATCAGATCGGAATCAGCGTCGACGGGCAGCGGCAACGTGTCGGTAACAATCACTTTCTCAATAGCCGATGCAGAGAGGCGCTCCATGGCCGGGCCCGAAAAGACACCATGGGTCGTGGCAGCTATCACCCGGGAAGCGCCCCGTTCAGCCAACTGTTCAGCTGCTGCGCAAATGGTGCCAGCGGTGTCGATCATGTCATCGACGATGACGCAGACCTTTCCCTCGACCTCACCAACGACCTCTCTGGCCTCGACTGTGTTGAACGCCGTGTGGCTACGCCGCTTGTGGACGATGGCCAGGTCGGCGCCTAGTTGATTTGCGTAGCGCTCGGCGACCTTCACCCGGCCGGCGTCAGGCGACACAATGGCCAGATCGCCTTCAACGGACCGCAGGTAGTCCACTAGGACCGGCATGGCCGTTAGGTGGTCCACCGGGCCGTCGAAGAACCCTTGGATCTGTCCTGAGTGGAGGTCAACTCCTACTAGGCGACTGGCCCCAGCTTCCTTAAATAGGTTGGCCACCAACTTGGCGGTAATGGGCTCACGCCCGGAAGACTTGCGATCTTGGCGGGCGTAGCCGTAATGCGGACAGACCACCGTGATGCGCTTGGCTGAGGCCCGCCGGGCGGCGTCAACCATGATCAACTGCTCCATAAGCGTGTCATTGATTGAGGAGTTTTCGGTCTGACAGTGGGTTTGGATGATAAATGCATCACAGCCCCGAATTGACTCAGAGAACCGACAGTGAATCTCACCATTAGCAAACTCGGCAATATTTGGTTCACCCAACAACTCGCCAAGTTCAATAGCAATGGCCTCAGCCAGCGTGCGGCTAGCTCGGCCAGAGACCAGATATAACTTCTTGTGGGTAACCAGTTCCATAGGTTGTGACTAGATCCTCGTTGGGGGGTCGTTCCGTATCCGATCATACGTGGTGACCAATCGCGCGGATCAGTCGGCATTGACAGATCTCCATTTAGGCCACCCTCCTCTCCGGGCAGAACTAACGTCTCAGCAAATTGGGATCAGAGCCTGCACCGACAGCGCTGTTAGACAGTCTGGAATTCCAAACGAACTGCCACGCTGAACCAGCCCCAGATAAGGCGCTAGTCAGATTTGGCTAGATCATTGATACTCAGGAATCCAGCAACGACTGAGTAATCGACTTACGAAGGCAGCACCTACTCGGAACCGAAACGATCCCATATTCTGCGCTGCGCATCCTGTGGCAGGAAACGCTGGACTGGCAGCAAGGTCAACCGAAAAGATCAGCGGCATCCTCAAAGTCGACCAGCCAAGTGCGGCCACCACCCTCCGAGTGGTACGACGACCACCCCAGCAGTCGACGGGCCTCTTCAGGTAGTCCGGCAGCGCAGACGCGATCAACCTGCAAAGGGCTGGCCTCCTCGGGACGCAGCCACCCCGCCACAAAACTCACGTGCACGCCGTACCGCAACTGATCTGTGATATTGGCGCCGGCGCCGTGGATCACTTTGCCGGAGTAGATCAGCCCTGCTCCAGCCGACATCTCGGCATAGGCCACGTCGTCATCAATGACTTCGTATCCACGCGTAACTCCCGGCGGCAACTTATGAGTGCCGGGAACCACCACGGTTGCCCCATTCGCCTGAGTGAACTCAGACAGCGCAAACATGCAACTAATAGTCAACTCCTGCTCCGCATTTATGGCCTCCGGCCAGTTGCCCTCATCGCGGTGGAGATACTGGGCCGTCTCTCCTGGCCCGACGGCCATGACCTGTCCCGTGTTAAGCCAGTACGAAGTACAGCCACCCAGCAACTCGTGATCGGTGACAGCACGGAACACCGGTTCCAGCAGGGCGTGCTCAACAAAGGCCCGACTCCGGGCAGCCAGACCGCAGAACCGGATGGTCTCTCGACCATGGAACAGCTCCCACTGCTCAAGGCCGCTCTTGGACCCCGGTTCGATGACCTCCATCGCACCAGCCAAGTCGTCAATAATGGCCAAACGGGCCTCCTCGGAGAGTAGGTCCTGGACAATTACCCCGCCGTCGCGGTGTAGGTGAGCCAGTATCTCGCCGAGTGGAGCATCACGATCAACGGTGGTCAGGGTCGCCATCAGCTACGCCTGATGCCCGATCCGGTCATGATCTGGACGCCCTCGCAAACCATGAGCCGGGCATCGGTGAGGGGCCTAGCCATGGCAGGCAGGTTACTAAGCGGATTAACGATCGGCCAGCCCCCGACCCGTTTCTGCCAAGGACTCCAGTTCAGCCCCCAATGGGACTCTGAGCGGTGAGACCCCCGTCGATCGTGAAAAGGCTTCCCGACACGAACGCCGACTCGTCCGACGCCAGCCACACAGCCAGCGCGGCAACTTCGTCGGGTAACCCGAGACGACCTACCGGGTGGCGGGCCATTACGTCCATCCGCATGGCAGTGGGGTTATCAGCCTGGTCGAAGACGGCCTCGGTCATCTCGGTTGCAATCCACCCGGGTCTGATGGCGTTGCAACGGATCCCGTCGCTCCCATGGTCAATGGCCACCGCACGGGTCAGAGAGTGCACGGCACCCTTGGAGGCGTTGTAGACCGCCATCTCGTGGTCTGCAGTGTCGGCTGCTACTGAACCGATGGTCAAGATGGAACCCCCGCCGTGTTCGCTCATGTGGCGTACCGCAGCCCTGCAGCAGTTAAAGACACCACGCACATTGACATTCATCACTAGGTCAAATTCGGCATCAGTCGTATCAGCCACTGACGCCTGGACCTGGCATCCGGCGTTGGCCACCATTACCTCAAGGCTCCCGTGGGCAGTAACCGCTGCGCCCACTAGGGCATCTACGGCTACCGGGTCAGTGACATCAGTTGGCACCCATAGCGCTCCTTTAATGGACTGCGGCGGTTCAGACCTGCTGCCCACCACAACCCTTGCCCCTTCTGCCACAAATCGGCGGGCAATAGCCAGACCAATTCCACTGCTGGCCCCGGTCACCACGACTGACTTCGACTCGAGCATCCCCAAGGGTGTACCTCCCCGTTTCCTGCCTTACAAGCGTCAGAAATCAAACTTTAACTTGGGGGCAGCAGAAGCGTCCGTGCTGAGGTCACCAGAAACGAACGACGCTCCCACCCTCCCCGAGGCAAGCGAACCATCAGAACCAGCGAGGCAGTTATGTCTTACATGAACCAAACAAGTGCTTTCTAAAAAAAGGGGCCAACCTTTGCAACTCTCACATCAGCGAAAGATAGGCATCAATTTCAGCGGGACTAACCCGGTCAGTGATTGAGCGGTGCTCTGCTCGCTTCACCTTGGCGAAATAGTCCACGTAGTCACCGTCTCGACCGGTACCCATAGCGGACCGCAAGACGTCATCGGCCTCAAGGGCGTCCATAGCGTGGAGCAATGTCGGTGGCAAGGCGTTGATTCCCCGAGCATCTATCTCGTCTAACGACAACGTGAACAGGTTGTCGACATTGGGTTCACCTGGATCAACGGCTTTCCTTATCCCGTCTAACCCAGCGGCCAACATGGCCGCTAGCGCCAGATAAGGGTTGGCCGACCCATCGGGCACCCGAACCTCAATTCTCCCACCATCTGGAACACGAATCATCTGTGTTCGGTTGTTGCCGCCATACGCAACGTATGACGGTGCCCAGGTAGCCCCCGAGTCCGGCGGGCCGACGCCAATGCGCTTAAAGGAATTCACTGTCGGGCAGACAATCCCAGTCAGGCCCTGGGCATGGTTTAAAATCCCACCAGTGAAGTGGTAGGCCATTTCGCTAAGACCCAGTCCACGCTGGTCATCATCACCATGGAATAGTGGCTCGTCGCTGTCAGCCGTCCACAAACTGAGGTGGGTATGTAGTCCGTTACCGGTCTTATCGGCGAACGGCTTAGGCATGAACGTTGCGTAGAGGCCTTGCCGCCGGGCCAGTGTGTGCAGCATGAGTCGAAGCACGATGAGTCGGTCGCAGGTGGTTAATGCGTCGGCGTACTGAAAATTCTGCTCAAACTGGCCGTTCGCGTCCTCATGGTCGTTGGCATAGTTGCCCCAGCCCATGGCATCCATGTGGTTGGACACGGTGGTTAGGTGGTCGAGCGCAGCCGTGAGGCCTCGGGCGTCGTAGCACGGCGTCGATGAGACATCACGTTCGTCTGCCACTCGGATCGAACCATCTTCATCGCGCCGAAGAAGCGAGTACTCAACTTCGGCCCCTGCCTTGAGAACCAGGTTCTGTTCAGCCGCGCTGGCTAGTGCCCGTTTGAGGATGATTCTCGGGGCGTATGGCCAGTCCTCTCCTTCGACGGTGGGATCACACTGCATTGCTGCCACGTTGGGCTGCCATGGCAATTGGACATACGAGGAGATATCGGGGATGGCCAGGATATCCGGGTCAGCCGCTGTCTGGCTCAATGGCCCAGCGGCGAAACCAGCGAATCCGGCGCCTTCCTCTAGAAGGTTGTCGATGGCAGTGACCGGCACTAATTTGGCGCATGGCTTACCGTGCATCTCAACGAACATGGCGTAGATGAATTCGACACCATCTTCAAAGATCTTGGCCTTCAACTCCTCTGATGTTGTCATCTCGATCTCCTCATGGGGCTACTCGAGCCCATGTCATGCCGAATTGGCTTGTTCACAATCAATCAGTCCCTTCTGCCAGGCACCCAAGATGTGCCAGCCAGCGGCACGCCGGCCATGGCGGCCGCCTCTACAGTAAGGGCAGCCATGTCGTGTGGTTCTAAATTGTGGATATGAGATTTACCACATGCCCGAGCCAATGTCTGCGCCTCGAGTGTTAGCACCTTTAAGTAGTTTGCTAGTCGCCGACCAGCCAGCACCGGGTCGAGACGACCAGCCAAGTCCGGATCCTGGGTGGTAATGCCTGCCGGGTCGTTGCCGGCCTGGTACTGGTCCCAGTAGCCAGCAGCTGAACCAAGGGCCCGATACTCAGCATCAAGTTCCGGATCGTTGTCGCCAATGGCCACGAGGGCGGCTGTCCCGATGGACACCGCATCAGCGCCCAGAGCCAGCGCCTTGGCTACGTCGGCACCGGAGCGAATACCACCGGCCACCACTAACTGCACAGTGCGGTGCATGGCAAGTTCTTTGAGTGCTCTAACAGCCTCAGGTACAGCAGCCAGAGTCGGAATTCCGACATGTTCGATGAACACATCCTGGGTGGCCGCCGTTCCACCCTGCATCCCGTCGACTACAACCACGTCTGCTCCGGCTTTTACCGCCAGTGCCGTGTCGTAATAAGGACGAGCCGCACCAATCTTGACATAAATTGGCTTGCGCCAACCGGTGATCTCCCTGAGTTCTTGAATCTTGATTTCGAGGTCGTCAGGACCAGTCCAGTCGGGGTGACGACAGGCACTGCGCTGATCAATACCTTCCGGAAGATTGCGCATAGAAGCCACCCGAGCACTAATTTTTTGACCCATCAGCATTCCGCCACCACCCGGCTTGGCACCCTGGCCGACAACCACCTCAATGGCGTCCGCTCTCCTGAGGTCGTCAGGGTTCATGCCATAGCGAGACGGGAGATACTGATAAACAAGTTTTGTGGAGTGGCTGCGCTCCTCGTCGGTCATCCCTCCGTCGCCGGTGGTAGTTGAGGTGCCGGCCGCCGATGCTCCCCGACCAAGCGCCTCTTTAGCGTTAGCCGAGAGCGAACCAAAACTCATGCCGGCGATGGTTACTGGAATATCTATTTGGATGGGCTCACTAGCATGCCGGGCTCCCAACACCACGTCGGTACCACAGGCTTCCCGGTAGCCCTCCAACGGATAGCGAGACATCGAAGCACCAAGAAATACCAGATCATCAAAGTTGGGCAACTGGCGTTTGGCTCCAAAACCCCGTATCGAATAAACGCCGGTATTGGCGGCACGTCGGATCTCCGCCAGAACGTCTTGGCTGAACGTATGAGAAGGTCGGAGTCCCCAGTCACCAGTCATCTTGCTGCCTCAACCGCATTGACATCGTCTGGGTGAAAGTTGTAGAGCATCCGCGCTGAACCGTACCGAGAGAAATCGGCCGGATTAGCGTCCATCTCAGCATCAGCGAGGCGCACGGCAAGAAAATCGAGGTGCTCCGGTCGGACTTCTTTTTCTACGCAGTCAGCACCGAGGCTGGTAGTTGACCCCCTCACAAATAACTGAGCCTCGTAGATGGAGTCGCCAAGATCAGCACCAGCATCACCCAACACAATCAGAGCTCCGGCCTGGGCCATAAACGCGCTCATGTGTCCAACATCGCCGCCGACCACGATGTCGACTCCCTTCATGGAGATCCCACAACGCGCCGAAGCGTTGCCTTGAACTACGACAAGACCGCCGTGCCCTGTGGCTCCAGCGCTCTGCCCGGCGTTGCCTGTTACCGTGACGGTACCCGACATGATGTTTTCCGCTAGCCCAGTCCCAGCGTTTCCATCTACTAGAACGTTGGCCTGCTGGTTCATACCGCCGCAGTAGTATCCAACCGGGCCCTCCACTCGCAGAGTCACAGGTGCATCAAGACCACAACCCAACGCGTGGGCTCCCTGCGGATTTGAAACAACAAACTCCCCTGTAGTCGCCGTTTGTAGGACCGAATTTACCTCACGGAGACTGCTTGTTCCGAGATCCAAGACCTTCACGATCGACTCCACGCAAAGACACGTGCCGGTTCAGGTTCCCAAACTGTTGCATGTTCGACACCGGGAAGTTGAGCGATCGAACGGTACTCAGACGCCATGGCCACCCAGTCGTCAGTTTCCGCCATAACGGCAGGTTTGCAGGCTATTGGGTCACGCAAGACGGCAAAACCATCTCGGGTTCCGACACATAAGGTGTAGAAGCCGTCCAGATCATCAATCCCGCGCTCCAGCGCCTCCACAAGGGTGTCACCTTCAGTGAGCCGCCAAGCCACGTAGCCGGCTGCCACCTCAGTGTCGTTCTCGGTCTGAAACGAGACTCCCTTGGACTCAAGAACCTCACGAAGCAAATTATGATTAGAAAGTGAACCGTTGTGGACAAGACAGGTGTCCTCACCGGTGGAAAACGGATGAGAGCCAGCTGTGGTGACAGCCGACTCTGTGGCCATACGGGTATGGGCAATGGCGTGAGTGCCACTCCGTCCAGCTAGGTCATAGCGCTCGGCTACTAGCCGAGGATCTCCAACTGCCTTGTAAAGCTCGATGGCGTGCCCGAAGCCCAAAACGGTGACCTCCGGCACATGGTCAATCAGCCAACGACGCGCCTCGCTGCCAGTTGCTGTTGTCTCGATGATTGCGTGGTCCAACACTGTTCGGTAGGAGACCAAACCATCAAGTGCCCCAGAGAGGCGACCACAAACCGCGTCCCAGTCGATATCAATACTCTCGGCCAACACGGTAAGCCGGGTCTCTTCCTCGCGATCGTCCCCATAGATAGCAAAACCTGCGCTATCAGGACCTCGTTCGCGCATCTGTTCGAGCATCAGGGAGGTCAGGTGTCCCAACTCGTGCTCGTGTCGTCCTGTCTTCAAGAACAGTCCAACGATTCCGCACATGTGGTGTAAATCCTCTCTTGGCTGGACATCTAGTTCAACAGTTGGGCTTCTAGTGGAAACAAACTCACCCGTCTGAATTTCCGACCTATAAGGCTACGAAGGTGAACGCCGCACAATAGCCAAATCTACAACGGCAATACCTTCCTTCTTTAGCTTCCTTCTTTCGAAAATTCCACTTGGGGCTGTGTGCACCGTCCACAACAAGACCCAATCACCACCTCACCGCGGGTAGAGCACTGATCCCCAACGTTCCAACCGTTAACAGCAATCAACCTTGGACCATCTAGCCTTGTTGAGCCCAAGATCACGGGTGTAGAACAAAAAATGAAGGACGCGTCACCACCAAGCCGCCTGACCCTAATAACTGAAATAGCCCACTGATCGCACAGTGCAACGGCTGGCCGGGGAGGGCTCGAACCTCCAACCTCCTGCTCCAAAGGCAGGCGTTCTGCCAGTTGAACTACCGGCCACTGAACTTCTCAGAGCGTAGCGGTAACAACGGGTCGAGTCTCCACGCAGAAAACCTCAGCACCAAGACACCACTACTCCACCTGCTCATAACTCGGGGGCAGATCGGGCTCGCCGATGTCCTCGTTCCAGAGCGATGGGTTATCTGCTATGAACGCCTGCATCATCTGCACACACTCATCAGAGTCGAGCACCACGACCTCAACGCCGTGGTCCCGGAGTAAGTCCTCAGCGCCCATATAGGTACGGTTCTCACCCACCACGACTTTCGGAATACCGTAGAGGAGAACGGCGCCGGTGCACATCTGGCAGGGTGAAAGCGTGGTGACCATCGTCGACCGGGCGTAGATGGACGCCGGGAGTCGACCCGCCGCCTCCAAAGCATCAGTCTCGCCGTGAAGGACGACTGATCCTTCTTGGACTCTACGATTGTGACCGACGCCCAAGATCTCTCCGTCGGCGACAAGGACAGCACCAATAGGGATCCCTCCTTCGGCAAGGCTCCGCCGTGCCTGACCGATCGCCAAGTCCATATTTTCAACGTCTGTCTGCATAGAGGGCTCCCTGATTTCCGGCTTACTACACCATGGCAGATTTGCATCTCCCTTAAAAGGTCAACACTTGTGGTGCCCAATCTGACCGCAACGCCTAGCCACGGCGTTAGCCTGCCGCCCGGTATGGGATCCTTGATCAAGAAGCGCCGCAAGCGCATGCGTAAGAAGAAACACCGCAAGATGCTTAAGCGCACCCGCGCTCAGCGGATGCGGGGCAAGTAGACCGACCTCAGGCCATCACAGCCAACGGAACGGTCCGCACGACGCGGCGCCCCTCCCCCGGATACGCCCCTTCCACAAACCACGTACTTCCACTCCCAGCCAGTCTCGGACGTTGGCCCGTTGCGTTTCCAAGCACGTCTCTCCAGCGCGCCAACTCAGGAACCAAGTCGACGGCAGCCGGCTCAAGGTCGTTGCCATGGTCGCCACTCGGGCCACCCAACTCGTCCCAGTTGCGATAAACCGCCGGCGTCGGACACCCGACTGGCGGCATGAGCAGGGTAAAGATCCGCTCCTCAAAGGGAAGCGATTGCACGATCTCACCGATGCCGCCAACTCGAGCCCGCCCACCCACCAAGCAAAACGCCACGTCGGCACCAAGGGCCGATGCCGCCAATACGTCAGTGAAGCCTGCCCATCGCAGGACCGCTGCCGCATCAGCTGAACCGCCTCCTAGACCGGCGCCCGCTGGTATGGACTTACGAACCACTATCTCGGCTTTCCTGTCAACTAACTGCAGTGCCTTCACCACCAAGTCGTCGGAGCCGCCTGGCACCGTCAGGCCAACCCCACCCGTGAGATCCTCGATACGGACCGTCTCAACACGGAACTCGGGTCCGTGAGTAACCACCAAATTGTCCACCAGGTCGAGTGTCACCATCTCGGCGTCAATGAGGTGATAGCCGTCATCTCGTAAGCCAACTATCCGCAGCGAAAGTGTCAGTTTCGCAAAAGCAGTCAGGTTTATGGTTGTCATGATGTCGCTCGCTTCGAGTCAGACGCAATGGGTGCCGAAGCCAATGCCGCCCACTGGTCCAACCACAACTCTTCTGCTCGTGCAGTTGGATCCACGCCGGCGGCCAAGATAGCTGTCTCGTCAACCAGCGCAGCCAGCGAACGCCTTAGCATCTTGCGGCGCTGACCGAACCCGGCCCGCACCAAAGCAAACAACCGCTCAGGATCAGCGTCGACGGCCGGCTCCGGTCGACGCACCAACTCGACCAGCGCCGAGTCCACCTTGGGCCGAGGCAGAAAGACCGATGGTGGCACCCGGCCGACTACCCGTCCGGTTGCGTGGTAGGCCACCTTCACGCTTGGCAACCCATAAGAACGGTCGCCGGGGTGAGCCACCAAACGGTCGGCTACCTCCTTTTGGATCATCACCACCATGCGATTAATGGACGGAACCTGATCAAGCAGGTTGCAGATGAGCGGCACCGACAAGTTGTAAGGGAGATTGGCCGCCATCACCCATTCACCTGTGTCGCCGCCTCGACCACTCAGGAGTGAACCCCAATCCACAGTCATGGCGTCGGCATGGACTACCTCCACGTCACGGCCTGCGGTGGTCTCTGCCAATACCTTGACCAAAACGTTGTCTATTTCGACGGCGACCACCGACGCTCCCGTGTCAAGTAACGCCAAGGTAAGTGAACCCACACCCGGGCCGATCTCGACTACCCGATCACCTTGCCCAACTCTGGCCAACCCAGCGATTTGCCGCACTGTGTTGGGTTCAACTACGAAGTTCTGCCCCAACGATCGTTTGGGACGAATACCGTGGCGATTCAGTAGAACTCGGACCTGTGTCCGCGTAAGAGTCACGTTAGATGGGGTTTGCGGCCCGAGAGCAGACTTAAGGCAGGTAGCGGCCACAAACAGGCCACTGACCCCGCCCACGCAGGTCGTAAAGGGCCTGAGCCATGTGATCTTGGTCGCTGGGAGCCGCCTCAGCCGGATCAACACCCACTAGGTGCACAAAATTCAGACCGGCTATCCAGTCCCAAGTCTGACGACTGAACTGATAGGCGCCTCGATAAGTTCCTGTCGGGTTTACTGCCGTGTAGTCACCGGTTGCCTCACAGAACCTCAACGCCTCCCACTGGATGTCGGTTGGACCATTGGGATGCGGCTGGGTATCCCACGGGATGGTGGTCGTCGGACCAGGGGTGGCCATAGCCTCCTCCCGGCGCTTCAATTCCTCAGCACGGAGACGGGCTCGCTCAGCCTCTCGCTCGGTCTCCCGCTGCCTCGCTGCTAGGAGAGCATCCAGTTCGGCCTGTTCGGCGTATTCGTCAGCCGCAACCAGTTGAGCAGCGGCTAAGGCCTCGGCCTCATGCTCATGCGCCGCCACCGCCATCAGTTTTTGCACCTCGCGGGAAGACCGAGCGAGATGCCAGTCCCGGGCCCTCGAGCTCAATGCACCACCAGCGCCACGGATTTGCAAAGGATCGGGAGCAGCCACTACCAGTTCAATGATCTCAACCCGGGGCGCGACGTTCGAAAGAGTTGTCGCCGCGCCTGCCGTCCCGGTGAGCGCACCGGGCGACGACGGGTTCTCGAGTATGAACAGCGGCAGTGCAGCAATCGTGGCCAAGGCCACGACGGCCATACGCCACCGCTCTACGGTGGGTTTAGCGTCCAGAGCTCCGTCCCTTCCCCTCCGGACACGACCGGCTTTAGACCGGATCGTCGCCAAGACGATAGAGACGCCCATCGATCAACGCAATACCGGGTGCCCCTTAGTTCACTCGGTCATCAGTCACCCGAGTGCAAATGGCCCCTTGAAACAGCCCTATCAGATCAGATCGTAGAAAGACTGGGCGTTGCTTGTAGTGGCCTCGGCTACCTCTTCAACTGTGCAACCCATGGTTTCAGCCACCGCAACCCCCACTATGGCTACGAAAGCTGGCTCATTTGGTTTTCCACGATGTGGCACCGGCGTCAGGTACGGAGAATCGGTCTCGACCATCAGCTTATCCAACGGACAAATGGCGACTGCAGCCCGCAGATCATCTGCAGCCCGGAAGGTGACGATTCCACTTAGGGACAGCAGGGCGCCGCGTGCCAAGCTCTCTTGAGCCTCGTGAGGACCACCAGTAAAACAGTGGAACACCGTCCGGTCCGGAATTCCCTCCTTATCCAACAAGGTAAACGTCTCTTCCCACGCCTCACGGGTATGGATGACGAGCGGGAGGTTGTAGGAGTTGGCAAACCCAATCTGAGCGGCAAACACGTCGCGCTGCGCACTCCTCGGCGAGTGGTCGTAGTGGAAGTCCAGCCCCGCCTCTCCGACTGCCACCACCTTTGGTTCTGTCAAAAGTTCTGTTAGTCCGATCACGCCAGCACTGGCCTCATGCGGATGCACACCAACGGTTGCCCAAACCGACTCGTGGGCCGATGCAGTAGCGACCGCCGCCCGACTGTCGGCTAAGTCGCAACCCACTGTGACCATGCCCACCACGCCACCCGCAAGGGCGCGAGCCACTACCACGTCAGCATCAGCTCCAAGATGACAGTGATTGTCGAACCAGAACGGCACTGCTGATCTACTCCTCGTCTTCACCGTCGAGAAGTCCCTCAACGTCAACCTTGGCAAAAAGTGGCGTGGGCCGGGCTACGAGACGACCAGGAACTGGTTCCACGCGCTCCCAGCACGCTATGGGTCCAAACAGATCATTCAGTGCTGCAGTGCTAAACGGCAGGTAAGGCGACAGGGCGACCCTCACACCCGACACAGCAGCCAAGGCAGTACCCAACACCACCTGAGCCCGTCCGGGGTCAGTTTTGACCACCTTCCAAGGCTCCGTTGCGTTCAAGTAGGCATTTACTGCTGCCGCTGCATCCATGCCAGTCCGCAGGGCAGCCCGCAGTTCGACCCGCCCGATCTGTTCGGTGACGGTGTCTAGGGCTGCGTCTACCAGTGCGAGCACTTCGCAATCTTCAGTGGTCCGTTCCCCTGCTTGAGGCACCGAACCTTCACAAGTCTTGTGCACCATTGAGAGCACACGGTTGACGAGGTTGCCCCAGGTGGCGACCAGCTCCTCGTTGACACGACGCGCGATCTCAGTGACCGACAGGTCAGTATCACTCTGCTCGGGCAGCGAGGCGGCCAGCGCGTACCGGAGCGCATCCGCTTCAAATAATTCAAGGCCCTCACCAATCGTTAGGCCAACGCCTCGACTTGCCGATGCCTTGCCCCCCTTAAACGTTACGTACTGATTTGCTGGAACATCGGTAGGCAGATTCAGCCCTCCGTAGCCCATCAACATTCCGGGCCAAATAATGGTGTGGAAAGGAATGTTGTCCTTACCAATGAAGTAGACGGACCGTGCGGCAGGGCTCTCCCACCATTCGCGCCATGCCTCGGGGTTACCCGACCGCTGCGCCCACTCCTTGGTTGCCGACAGGTAGCCGATGACCGCCTCAAACCAGACGTAGATCCGCTTACCGGGGCCAAGATCATCAACCGGTAGTTGGATGCCCCAATCGAGATCCCGGGTGATGGCCCGGTCCTGCAGGCCTTCCTCGACCCACCCCTTAGAGAAGTGCAAAACGTGGCGCCGCCATCCAACCCGCGTGTCTAGCCACTCCCCCAACCGGTCGGTAAAGTCAGAGAGCCGCAGAAAAAAATGTTCGGTGGAACGGAGTTCGGGAATCGAGCCAGTGATCTTGGAGTAAGGAGAAAGAAGTTCCTCCGGGTCGAGGGTCCGGCCACATTCCTCACATTGATCACCTCGTGCATCGGGATAGTCGCAGTACGGACAGGTCCCTTCGATGTAGCGGTCGGGTAAGAAACGGTCAGCTTCGACGTCGTAATACTGGTCGCTGACTCGGCGGTCGATATGCCCGTTATCCAACAGGCGCATGAAAATGTCTTGAGTGACCGCTGCATGATTCTCGGTATCCGTTGACGTGTAACAGTCCCAAGCGATACCGAGACGTTCCCAGTCAGCGACAAACTCTTTGTGGTAGCGATCAACGATGTCGGCTGGCGTGACCCCTTCAGCGTCAGCTCTTACCGTGATCGGAGTTCCGTGGACATCAGAACCGCTCACCATGAGAACTCTGTTGCCGATCAGGCGCTGGTGCCGGGCATAGACATCAGCGGGCAGGTAGGCGCCGGCTAGGTGGCCTATGTGTCGCGACCCCGAGGCGTAAGGCCAAGCAACGGCCACCAGCACTGGCGTTCCGGAACCCTCCCCCTTCGCAGATAGATCAACCACGTATCCGAGGCTAGCGCTGGGTCTGCAGGCCGGTTACCAAGCTAAGGCTTGCTGTCAAATCGCTGTTCGAGAGCTAAGCGGTAGGCACGACGCCGTGAAACCCCAAGGCGCCGGGCAGCCTCATCCGCTGCGTCTCGTGTTGAGGCCCCTCCCACGTGAGCCTCAGACAGCACTACGAGGATGCGGCGGTCGTCAATCTCTGTGGGCGGTGGTGATCCCTCAACCACTAACACAATCTCGCCCTTAAGCGGTTCAGCGAACCGGTCAGCCAATTCTGCCAACGTGCCTCGTACGAACTCTTCGTGCATCTTTGTCAGTTCGCGGGCCACTACGGCTCGACGGTCCGGTCCCACTTTCTCGACGAGGTCAATGAGGGTAGCCACGAGACGATACGGGGATTCGAACAACACCATCGTTCGTTCTTCGACTGCTAGTTCGGCTAGACGCGCAGATCGAGCTGCGCCTTTGCGGGGAAGGAACCCCTCCATGCACCACCGGTCAGTGGGTAGTCCGCTAGCAGCCACTGCAGCTACCGGAGCTGAAGGACCAGGGACAACGACGACCTGGTGGCCGGCCTCAACGACCCTTCGCACTACCCGCTCACCTGGATCAGAAATGCCGGGCATACCGGCGTCCGACACGAGGGCCACCGTCGCCCCCTCGCCAATTCGGCGCACCACCACGGTGGCCGATCGTTCCTCAGTGTGCTCATCAAGCCGGAGCAGCTCCGCTCCAGTGATCGCTGCATGCTTAAGAAGACGACCAGTTCGCCGAGTGTCCTCACAGGCAACAAGGTCTGCTCCGTCAAGCGCCTCCACGGCCCGGGGCGACAAGTCTCCCAAGTTGCCGATCGGAGTAGCCACTAACACCAGTTGGCCCACCACTAGTCCGGTCACCGAGTCACTCTGACATGTGGCCGGTTGTCATCGCTGAGGACCTCCAACTCGTTTATCCCCTTCAAACTCCATCTCGCAAAGCATTCAACCTCGGGCACCATTGAACTACCCCGAACTGGTCGTCCAATGTCGTTGTGATCAATTCCGGTGGTGCACAAGAACCGAAGATCCACTTCTAGATGGGCGACATCGATGGGAGGCCGCATTCCTAGGTTATGGATTGAATGGGCCTGTCGGACTAGCGCCGCTCCGTAGCGCGACGTCTGTCCGAACAGTTCAAGTACCCGAGTGTTCGGGCTCTCGGCCAACTCACGACTGGCTAGCACCCAGTCACCCCGAACCAACCATGGCATAGTCCTGATCGTAGGCCTGACGCACCTCGCCATGCGTCCGGTCAGACGTTGAAGCGGAACTCCATAACGTCTCCGTCCTCAGGGTGATAATCCTTGCCCTCGCTGCGAACCAAACCAGATTCCCGGGCCTTCGGCCATGAACCCTCTTCTAGCAGCGTGTCCCAGCGAATGGTTTCTGCCCGGATGAAGCCTCGTTGAAAATCAGTGTGGATACGCCCGGCACACTCTGGCGCTGTCGAGCCAGCCCGAAAGGTCCACGCCCGACTCTCTTTCTCACCGGTGGTGAAGTAGGTGCGCAAGCCCAGCAGGTGATAAGCCGTTCTGGCGAATATTGGCAGGGCGCCTTCGCCAAGACCCAATCCTTCCAGCATCTCGGCTCGGTCGGACTCCGCCAGCATCGCGGCTTCAGCTTCCAACTGCACACACATTCCGAGAACCTGAGCTCCTTCTCCCTCCGCAGTAGCCGCTCCCTTGAGTTCATCAACAACCGGCGACAGAACTGAAACCGGATCCATCACCTGCTCCTCGTCAAGGTTCACTACGGCTAGAACCGGCTTGTCAGTCAGCAAGAAGAAAGGTCGGAGAGCGGCGCGATCAACTCCGGAGAGATCGCTGCGGTAGAGCGGTACTCCCTCAGCTAGTCGGCTGACCGCCTTGTCGAGAGCGGTCGCAGTCGATGCCAGCGACGAGTCTCCCTTTGCGGCTCGACGAACTTTATCCAACTGCTTCTCGGTGGTGTCGAGGTCAGCCAGTGCCAGTTCCACCTCAACAATACGCAAGTGTTCCAAAGGGTCAGCGGGGCCAGGTACGTCAATATCGCGAAAGGCCCGCAGCACAAAAACGATGGCGTCAACTTCGCGTATCCCTGCAAGAAACTTGTTTCCGAGACCCTCCCCCTGAGACGCACCCTCGACTAGCCCTCCGATATCAGCAAACTCCACGCTGGCCGGAACGATCTTTCTTGAAGCACTCATCTGACCTAGACGATCCAGGCGAGCATCCGGCACCTTGGCTACGCCGATGTTGGGATCGGTGGTAGCAAATGCGTACGGAGCGGCTAGTGCTCCACCCCCCGCCAACGCGTTGTAAAGCGATGATTTGCCCGCGTTGGGAAGACCAACAAATCCAAACCGCTCCACCTAGACCCTCCCAGCTCCGGCACAGTCTCCGCCCGTTATCCGGTCGGTTGCCGACGGAGGCCGCCGGCGGCATCAGGCTAGGACCGACGGTTAGAAGGCCAACGGATATGTGACCGAGACCCACCGATGGCAGTTGAGGGCTTGGCGGTTCCTAAGACCAGCTCCGCTAGCCTCAAAGGATGTCAAAGCGAACCAGCCGGCAGCAGGCCAACGCCCGCAGAAAAAAAGCCAACCACGGCCGTAAGCCCAACATGGGCCGCAACAGCTGAAAAGTCCCACTATGGCGTCTTTAGACGAGCCGGTTCTTGGCCGTCCCGACGCCGTTCCCAGCGAACGGCTCGACACCTTTGGCGTTGAGGGTCAATTGGACCTTGTGCACTTCCGCTCGGCGGAGTTAACCGCTGTGTGCCCGGTTACAGACCAGCCCGACTTCTATACGATCGACATCGAATATGTTCCAGCTGAACTTTGTCTCGAAACCAAGTCGCTCAAGTTGTACCTCCGAACCTTCGATGGGCGTGGCATTTTTGCTGAGCACTTGGCGCCCGAGATTGCTGCGCACCTGGCCGCTGCGGTGAAGGTCCTAGTAAAGGTGGGTCTGGCCCAACAGGTACGTGGTGGAATAGTCACCACGGTGACCGCCACCGGTTCCCCCGCTGATCTTCCCTAAGACACCTTCTCTCGCGAGTCACCCCAACCTGCAAGTCGTCAAAACTGCGGACTCCTTATTGGTGCAACGCAAATACTTATTGGCGGCTTGGACTACTTATTGGCGGCTTGGACCTTGCGTGATCATCCACATGTGCGATCGGTCACAGGACCGACTACGGTCATGAGTCCTGCGGCGACTCAAGCTCGCCAATTGGACTACTAAGTGACAAAGCAACCGGAGGGGTTCATGAGTAAGCGATTCACCAGCCTGCTCGCTGTGATGCTGGGGTTCGCCCTAGTTGTATCGGCGTGCGGGAGCGATACAGACGATGCCGCACCAGCGGCAACTACGTCGGCACCAGCCGAAGCACCCGCAGCGACAGAGGCTCCAGCACCACCGGCGGAGCCGGTTAATGTTGGTCTCGTCTTTGATATTGGAGGTCGTGGCGACGGGTCGTTCAACGACATGGCCTATGCAGGTCTCGAGAAAGCAGCCAACGAACTCGGGGCCAACATCTCAGATGCCTCACCTAACTCGGATGGCTCAAACAGACCAGAACTTCTCCGCCTGATGGCCGAGTCCAACGATCTGGTGATCGGTGTCGGCTGGTTGTTTGACGTCGCAATGGCAGAGGTTGCAGTCGAGTACCCGGATACAAACTTCGCCATCATTGATGGCTTCGTTGACGCTCCAAACGTGGCATCACTGCTGTACGCCGAACACGAAGGTTCATTCCTCGTGGGCGCAGCGGCCGGAATGAAGACCGGCGCTGACGTCATCGGATTCATTGGTGGCGTAAACTTCCCACTAATTCAAAAGTTTGAAGCTGGCTTCGTTGCTGGTGTTGCTCAAACCAACCCCGATGCGACAGTCATGGTTGAGTACGTGACCGAACCACCGGACTTTGATGGGTTCAATGCTCCTGATCGAGGACGTGAGATCGCACTCTCTATGTACGAGAAGGGTGCCGACATCATCTACCAGGCAGCCGGCGGAACCGGCTTCGGTGTGTTCGAGGCTGCGAAGTCCCACACGGAAGACTCCGGATCGAAGGTCTGGGCAATTGGCGTGGACTCTGACCAGTACAACGTGGTCGACGACTCGGTCAAGGAGTACCTCCTGACCTCGATGATGAAGAACATGGACGTATCCGTGTTCGACGTCATCAAGGCAGAGGGTGAAGGCAACTTCCAGAGTGGAGCGGTCATGTTCAACCTCTCCAACGACGGCGTTGGCTATGCCACCAGCGGTGGCTACGTAGACGACATCGCTGGAGAGCTAGACGCCCTCAAGGCGGAAATCGCCAGCGGCTCCATCATCGTTTCTGAGGTGCCCGGAGAAGCAGTGGTAGTCATGCCCGACCTAGAAGGTCGAGTCGTGACAATCGCAGTTGACAACGCCTACCTGCCATTTGCCTACATCCCGGCTGACACCGGTGTGGCTACGGGTTGGGACTACGACGCCATGGACGAGGTCTGTGCCCGACTTAACTGCGTTCCAAGTTTTCAGGAGTTCGCCTGGGACGGCACGATCATCGCCACAGGCGAAGGCCAGTTCGACATGGCCGGTGGCGGCATCACGATCACCGAGGCGCGCGATGAAGTTGTGGACTTCTCAATCAGCTTCATCAGCACCGAGCAGAAGATGCTGGTGGCCAAGGGCGACTCGGAGATCGGCTCTCGAGCAGACCTTGAGGCGTCAGACTGCAACGTAGGATCGCAGACCGGCACCACCAACTACGACCTTTCCGTGGACGTGGTCGGCGAGAACCGAATCGTGGCATTCGAGTCATTCGCCTTTGCCGTGCAGGCTCTGGTCACCGGCGATGTGTGCGCCGTAATAATGGATGACGTCGCGGGTCAGGGCTATCAGGGTGAGAATGCAGACGATGTGGACATGCTCGCTGAGTCCCTCCAGTCCGATCCCCTGGGCTGGGCCTTCACCGAGGGCAGTGACCTGGTGGCTCCGTTCAACGCAGCCATCCAGTCGATGAAAGACGACGGCTCCCTCGCTGCGCTGAACGGCAAGTACTTCGGTACCGCCTTCGTCATCACCTACGACGACATCGGCGACGGCGCCTACGCCGAAGACGCCGCTCCGGCTGGTGAGGATTCGTCGGATCCGATCAAGTTGCCGATTCACAACTGGTCGTCGCAGATCGCTGGTGTGTATGCGGTTGGTGCGATTCTCGAGTCGACGGGTAACACGGTTGAGTACATTTCGGCGGATTCGTCGGCGGTGTACACGGCGATGTGTGAAGGTGACATGGACCTGGTGCATGAGGTTTGGCAGGGCGCGTTTGGTACTGCGTTCGAGCCTCGTGTCGAGGAGGGCTGTGTGATTGATGCGGCCACCCATGATGCGAAGACCCGTGAGGAGTGGTGGTACCCGGCGTATGTCGCGGATGCGTGTCCTGGTCTTCCGGACTGGGAGGCGCTCAACGACTGCGCTGAGTTGTTCACGACGCCTGATTCGGGCGGCAAGGGTCGTTTCCTGGGTGGTCCGGTGGACTGGCTCAAGGGTGACCAGGAACGTGTCGACGGTTTGGGCATGAACTTCATTGTCGAGAACGCCGGTACGGCTGGTGCGTTGTGGGCGGCCTTGGAGGCTGCTTCGGCGAACAATGAGCCGATCGTGTTGTTCAACTGGACGCCGAACTTTATTGAGGCCATGTACGACGGTGCGTTTATCGAGTTCCCCGAATATGAGGATGCGTGCAAGACCGACGCCTCGTGGGGTATCAACCCGGAGACGACGCACGACTGTGGTAACCCGAAGGACGGGTACCTCAAGTTGGGTGTGAACGTGGAGTTCCCGAACAAGTGGCCGAACGCCTATGCGGCTGTTCAGCAGATGAACTTGACGAACCTCGACGTCGCCCAGTTGGCGATGTATGTCGACATCGACGGCATGGAGCCTGAGGATGCGGCTGCGAAGTGGCTGGCAGACAACTGCGCCCGTTGGACCGGCTGGTCCGGCGCCGACGCCAGCGTGTGCCCCGCAGCCCCCGAGGGCCCCGTGGCGTTGCCTGATCTGGGTGGTCGTGTTGTCACGATCGCGGTCGACAACGCCTACCTGCCATTCGCCTACATCCCGGCTGACACCGGTGTGGCTATGGGTTGGGACTACGACGCCATGGACGAGGTCTGTGCACGGATCAACTGTGTTCCGAGCTTCCAGGAGTTTGCCTGGGACGGCACGATCATCGCCACCGGCGAGGGCCAGTTCGACATGGCCGGCGGCGGCATCACGATCACCGAGGAACGCGACGAGGTCGTGGACTTCTCGATCAGCTTCATCAGTACCGAGCAGAAGATACTCGTGGCCAAGGACGACTCGGAGATCGGTTCTCGTGCCGACCTCGAGGCGTCGGACTGCAAC
>JAQWTI010000031.1 GCA_029242745.1 Acidimicrobiales bacterium
CTGTTTTGCTAGGGGGAGGACGCTCCTCTAGATGCCAGAACGCAAACCAATGAGGTCTTCAGCCAGGCGGCGCCCCGACACGAGGGCGCCCTGTATGGATGGCGTATCACGATGGTCTCCACAGATGAATCTGTTGTCTCCCAGATGGTTTGGGCTTCGCATGGACGACCCGACCTCGAAAACAGGTTGACCATGAGCAATGGTGTAGGTGCGCAGGTGTTGCCAGTTGTCGACTTGCTCGCCGAACCAAAGTCTCATTTGCGGTTTCACGAGATCAGCGCAATTTGGTTCGTACGCCCCGGGGAGCACGACTGCGATGAGAGCACAGTTTTTGGGTCCGTAGCTGGGAGCGACATTGGTGAGCACTGCGACATTTCTCGCAGGACCCCGCGACTCACCGTTGAGAAGAATCGCTCTGCTGCTGGAAGGGGCAGTTGGGGCTGCGAAGTACGCACAGGATTGAGGGCGGGATTCTTTTAGGGGAATCCCAAGGAGTTGTGTGGCGGTAGGGCCATCAGTGGCCATGATCAAAGTTTTCGGACGATATTTTTGACCGTCAGAAGCAAATATCGTCTGGCCTTCAATCTTTTCAACAGAGCACGACGTGTGGATCGTGCCCGGTGGCAAGGTGCCGGCTAATTGGCGGGGAATCTGGGCCATGCCACCCGCAGGGACGGCAGCGTCTCCAGAAAAGAGGGTCCTGAGAATTAAGAACCCCAGCCGTCCAGAACCTTCTAATTTTTGAGTCAGTTGAATTCCTGAGAGCAATGGAAAGAAAAATTGCCTGATTGCTGTGTCGGAGAATCCGATTTCCATGAACTTGGTTTCGATTGAAGTATCAGAAGATCGACTCCACGATGTTGCTGTCATGCGAGCAAGTCGCCGCCTGAGGCTCAGAAGCAGAATTTTGTCTTTCAGGGTCAGCGATGACGATGCGAGGGCCCGAGGTAGCGCGGTTGGGCGCCTGAAAGGGTCAACTAGTTGGTCAAAGTGCCCATCTCGAAAAATTAACGCACCTGGTTCAAAGAGTTGCAGATCCAGTGCATCGAGATCGAGATGTTTGTTTAGTTCTGGATAGGCGGTTAGCAGCACTTGAAAGCCGCGGTCTAACTTGAAGCCTTCAACTAGGTCAGTTCTAACTCGTCCACCGACCTCGTCAGAAGCCTCCAGAATTAGAACTTCTCGGTCGTCTCTGTGTAAGACCCCAGCTGCTGAGAGTCCGGCAAGGCCCCCACCTATGATCAGGAATTCTGGATTAGAACTTTTCATTAAAAATTCCTACTTCTACCGGAATCGATGCCTGAGGTCGAGTTGGGCCTTAGAGCATGGGCACCGAATGAAGTCATCTGTCGCCATCTCCGCCGCATCTTTAGCGAAGCGACAAGGCAAGGGTCTTTGTGCGAGTTCATCCGGTTTTATCTAGCACGAGCCGCCATGATGACAACGACAATGGTTCGACTCGACCATGCGGCGGTTCGAATCCAGTTTGAGTTGATTAGCCGTTTGGAGGCAACTAGATCTTGTCCGTTTGCCATTCTTGCGTGTAGCGGAACGGAGTAGAAAACAGTGGTTGCGAGAGCGATGGCCAGAAAGGCAAATGCTGCACTGGGCCACCATGGTCCTAGGCCTCGAGGTGGAGAGAGGACTAGGTGCAACGCAGTTGCAAACTCGACCGCCATGACTGGACCGACCACTCGACCAGTCAAACGCTGGTGTTGTAACGATGTTCCTGCGGAGATCTCATTCGGAACGGATGCTAAAAGGGGGTAGTGGACAACTTGGACGAACCAGATCAATCCGGTCATGAATGCCGCGGCCGCTAAGTTGACTGCAAGCACCCATCCCACAACGGTCAACGTTAACAACGAGCCCATTTAATCTGCGTATACAGCCATCAACCAGACGGACACCCCACGCGAATCCAGTCGTTAGCACTGGACGCCTTGGTCTATCGACACTTGCTCATTGTGCACTTTTACCTGCAGATGAACTTCGGTAGGCGGCCGAAATGCATTAACTCTCCCCGAACCCCTATGTTGATACTTGGGTCTTATACGGGACCGAAGAAGAAGCAAGCACAAATGACACGATGGAAGGACCTCCCATGGCGGCCGACGGCACCTGGAACATGAATATGAAAACCCCAATGGGCGAACAGGCCGGCACACTCACGCTGGTTACCAACGGCAGCGTGCTGACAGGCACGATGTCGGGACCTCAAGGGGCTCTCGATATTGAGAGTGGAACGGTTGATGGCGACTCATTGGCTTGGACTGTCAATATGACGTCGCCTATGCCCATCAAGGTTGAAGCGACAGCAACTGTTGATGGCGACTCGATCTCTGGTGAGGCAAAACTCGGCGCCTTCGGGACTGCACCCTTCAGTGGCACTCGGACTTGAGTTGTAAAACTGAGCTTCGCTGAGCCACTGTTAGGTCCGTCGACGCGTAGTACCC
Source organism: Acidimicrobiales bacterium (assembly GCA_029242745.1). Taxonomy (GTDB): domain Bacteria; phylum Actinomycetota; class Acidimicrobiia; order Acidimicrobiales; family MedAcidi-G1; genus UBA9410. The sequence goes on from JAQWTI010000031.1 coordinate 2,457, forward strand.
GCCCACCAATCGCGTGGGCGGAGACGACGCCCATACCCAAGGCTTTTTTCAAGTCGGGCCATTACCCCCCGCAGGCAGGTAGCAGCCAATCTCAAACCCAGCCGGTTGTGCCACTTTGAGAAGTCTTTGTTGTAAGGACAGACGCGTATGCAGATCATGCAATCGCTGACAATCTGGGTCCAGTATGAGAAACACTTCTCGCCGTCTGTAGTCCACTTTCGAACACCAGCGATAGACGAGCGGTTCAACTTCACTGAAGTTGGTGCTCCGTCGGCGATCGCTCCCGGTGGGCAGGCATCCGTGCAGCGGCGACACGACTCACAAAACTCGGTAACCCCAAAACTGATAGGTGTGTCGTAGCCCAACGGGGCGTCTGTGAAGATCTTTCCAAAGCGGACCCTTGGGCCAAACTCAGGGGTAATGACAAGGCCGTGACGGCCATATTCGCCTAGCCCAGCTTGGATGGCCAGCGGAATAGCCAGCGCCGAGTCGTTGAGGCTGGGCACAGCGCGATAGCCGAGATTCCGAAGCCACTGTGCAGTAGCCAAAAGAACCATTACATCCTTGGAATACCCCAGTCCAGTCGCTGCCCCAGATAGGGCTGAAGGCACTGTGTCCACTAGGTCGCGGTCCATGGCCTGTCCAACGACAATGACGCTGGATAGGCCTTCTCCGAGATCCAGAGGTCGACCCTCGTTGGCACCTCTGGCATATCGTTCGCTATAAAGCCAACGATCGTCACTAGCGCAAATCCCGACAAGATCAGCACCAAATGTACGCGCAACCTGTTTGACGGTGGCCGAAGCCTCCTCTAATGGGCCTAGGTCAAACTGTTCCTCAGGGCCGTCGCGCAGCTGGCTTAACGGGCTCAGAAAACCATCACGGAGATCATCGCCGTCATGCATCTCGGAAAACACGTTGACCACATGCCACGCCGCATTGCGGATCGCGTAGTCCCGCTGTCCAAAGCCTGCGGCCTTCCGCCACTCCCGGAGTTGTTGCCGGTACGAGCCGAAGAACCGATGGGCTTCATCAGTAGCAATCTCTGGATCCCAGAAAGCCCGGTTGAAGACGTCATCAACCTGACTAAACCTCTCAAAGTCGTCCAGCACCTCCCAGGAAGTGCCTCGGGGTAGCGCTACGGGAACATCACGTTCAGTCTCCGGATGAATAGTTTTGTGCCGGGTCATTTCGGCTCCCAGCGTCGCGCAGAGATGAGTTCAGGATGGACCTCGATAATTGTCTCGCGCAATGTCCCAAGCATCCAAACAGCCTTTCCAGTGTGACAACTACCCACAGTGTTTCAGCAGTTGCTAGGGCGATGCATACCAGAACTCAGATGGCATGTTACTGGCGTGTTGGAGTTGCTCTAGCTGGCCTTCACTGAGAGTTTCTTTAGGAATCCGTCGAGCAGGTCAGATCTAGGTCTTCCCCCATGGCCGAATTGAAGCCCTCTCGTCCGTGGGTGAACTGAGCGACAAACCAGGAGGCCACCTCCTCTTCGCCTACGTCAGCCAGCAGACAGTCCAGTTGTTTTTCGGGTACACCTAGGTCGCGCATGTCCACACGCATCATGGCCAGCAGGTTGGTGCAGTAAGCGACCGGCTGAACTAGAGCAACGGCGTCCTCCGCATCCATGCCCCCGATGGTCGCACCATTCATCAGTGACCCACTTCGAGTAATTCCCTCCACTCGCATCATGGTGACGATTGCACACTGGGCTTCATCCTCGTCCCAGTGACGCCCTAGTACTGGATGTGCAGAGTAGTTATCCATCCAGTTTGAAAAGAGGGCGAACTGTTGGTCGACCGCATCGGCATCGACGCCCTGCTCCATGAGTGCATCGGCTCTAACCTCCGCACTCTCGCGGTCGATGCCGTCTAACTCCATGACCAACTGCACGACCCCCTCGCGAACGTCGTCCATCACCCCTTCAACGTCGTAAGTGGTGGTAGGTCCAGCAGTGGTGGTCGCCAAGACTTTGCTAGACGATGTCTGCTCCACCTCGGACCCACCCGAACAACTACCCATAAAGAGAACTGCGCTCAGACAGGGAACGGCCAACAGGCCGGTCTTGCGGACATGCATTATGGGAGTCTCCCATCAGATCGATTGAGAGAAAACACGGCTACCCAAAGTAATGGGGTATCCAAGGCAGCAGAGATCTCTCACAGCACCTCCACGGGGTCTAATCCAGGGCCGCCTTGTACGGACAGACAACACATAATCACCTTTCTCCGATACCTGGAGCTCTAAGTGATCAACCCGTATCCGTTGTCGTCATGGCCTAGGCCGACCTGGACAGGATGCATGCATCTCTGGGTTGACAGAAGTCACACTGCGTGGTGTCGGTATTTAGCACTAAATATGGAATCCTTGTGATCTACCCACGAAACACCAAGGAGTGTCATGGCACAGGGCATAAGTACCTCCCAGCAACGGAGAGCCGGGATCAACCGATCGAAGATCATCTTTATGGCAGCGGGCTTCGCTTCGCTGCTCCTCTCGGTGGGCCTCTGGTTCACAGGAAACGAGCAACAGGGAATCTTTGTTGGGCTCTGGGTCCCGACTATCCACTCTTTAGGGACTCTCGTCCTCTCTGGAGCGGAGGTGACCTCGTGAACACAGAGCTCCTGATGGTTATCGGTGCCGCCGTTTATGGCCTGACCCTCTGGGGGCTTCTCGTAGCGGGTTATTCGATAACGACCTCTGCTGCTGACAAAGGCCAATCGACAACCGAGGACAACAAGTTGGAAAATGGGTTGGCGGATTCTTCTGGCAAAGGTGGGCTGGGTTCAAAGTTGAGGGGCACGCTTGTGCGACTAGCCCGACGTTCGTCAGGCTTCTAAGGCAACTCACCTATGACAGGCAGCCCCCTATCAGATGATCTACCGAAGGTTCTCTTCGACGCGCAGTGTTCCTTGTGCGGAAGGTGTGTGGATTGGGTGACCGCGCGCTGTTCCGACCAGATCCTTTTTGTTCCGGCAAATTCTGTTGATCCTGCAGATTTCGGGCTAACCCCAGAAGACCTCGACTCTTCGATGTGGCTCGTGTGGCCGAATGGTGTTCACGTTGGAGGTTCTGATGCAGCTCTAGAGATCTTGAAGATTGTCGGTGGCCGATGGCGAGTTCTTGCTGCCGTGGGTCAAGTGCCCCCACTGTCGTATATCTGCAGGGGCGTCTACCGCCTCGTAGCCCGTAATCGCAAGCGCCTTGGCCTTATGTGCGGACCGGCATGCCAAATCGCTGGAGATGGAACCAACCCAGAATGGAAATCAACTTGACGACGGAAGTAGATCACCAGGTGTCAGTTGCACGAGCCAAAGCTGCTGAGATTCTGAACCACCTTGGAACGGACAATGTAGGGAGAGAACAGGTAATGAACGACTTGTTAGACCTCTATAACGCATCATCTGATTCCTCTGCTGCCCAACAGCTCATCATTACTGGCCTTAATGAGTTGCCTGGCAAACACCTTGTGCCCATTGGCTGGTGGCAAAGCCTCCTCGAGGTTCTCGTCGACCTCGAATCAGAAGGGATTCCGCAGAGTGCTAAATCCAGTTAGGGACTTAACGGATGATGTAAGTGCAGATAGCAAGACGGCGGTGCAGTTTGGATCCTCACCAGGACTGGGCAATCAGCCATTCATGTCTCAGAGGTGGACAAATCTGGCGTTTCTCCATTGGTCGTACGAACCTTCAGTGGTCCAAAGGTTGCTGCCCGAAGGTGTTGTACTGGACACGCACCAAGGATCCGCCTGGGTCGGCTTAATCCCGTTCACGATGCAAAAAATCAGGTTTCCACGCGGCCCGGCAGTGCCTCTGCTCGGAACTTTTCCTGAGGTAAACGTCCGAACCTATGTACGTGGACCATCGGGTGAACGTTCTGTCTGGTTCTTTTCCCTAGACATTCCGCGCTTAGTCCCAAGTTTGGTGGCTAGGGCCGCTTTTGGCTTGCCGTACTATTGGGGCCGAGGCCGAGCCCACCAGATCGAAGGGATGCACCGTTGGTTTGTAAAACGATGGGGACGACGAGGAGCTAAGTCGGAAATTGCGGTTGAGTTTGGTGACCCGATCGGTTGCCACCAGACCAGCTCTCTGGAATCATTTTTGACAAACCGTTGGTCTCTTATTAGCGAGAGAAATAGTCATCTCCAGCTCGCCCAGATTCATCATCCTGTATGGCCATTGAGGAGGGGAAGACTGGTGCACTTAGACGATCAACTCCTCGAAGCCGCCGGCTTGCCCAAACCGACTGGAGAACCCCATGTGGTCTGCTCAGACGGAGTGCCAGTGTGGGCAAACAAAGGGAAACGGATCTAAAGGGCGAATCAAATAAGCCTTAACCACTTCAGACGTCTCGTTAACCACCGAACAAAAGGCCCAAAGGTTAAGTTGGACGGGAGGAGGAGGTAAGTGGGCATGAGGCGTTATATGGATGCGTGGTCATCTGAGCATTTTGTTAAAGACTCAGACCTCCGCTGGTCAGCGTGGATTCAGGGCTATTTCACGATTAGTGAACCATCTGACCCATCATCAGAGAGGATATGGGGGCGCAATTTTCAGGAGCTTTATACGCGGGACATCACACTTCTGGCGTTAGGTGATGTGAAAGGTATGGTCGGGCTCGATGTGGCCGGTGGAGCCGGTGATTACAGCTTGGTCCTTGCATCGCTGGGGGCAAGAATGGCCTGCCAAGACCTCTCGGCGGGATCGATTGAAGCTGGTCGTGAACGTGCTTCGAAGGCAGGTCTTGAGATTGATTACCGAATTGGCGATGCTGAGTCGCTTCAGTTTGGTGATGAGGAGTTTGATTTTGTGCTTACGACGGACTTTTTTGAGCACATCTCTATCGAACAGAAGCGAAAGGTTCTGTCGGAGATCAGCAGAGTATTGAAGCCAGGGGGGACACTGGTGGTCAAGACACCTAACCTCACCTATCTGCGCCTAACGGTGGTATTGAAGAGAATCATGGCCTTAGTCAGGCTCAGATCGCCGAGGATTTATATCGCCCACACTCGCAACAACCCGGATTGCGAACATCACGGACTCTCAACTTTTCGAGAAATGGAAGGTCTGCTTTCTGAGGAGTTCTTTGTTAGTACCGAGCGGATTCCACTGTTGATTCGGCGTAGCCGTTTACCCAAATGGTTAGGCCGTTGGCTCTTTGGTTTCTGGCCACTTACCGAGCATTTGATTCTGCGAAGCCGAAAGAGCGTGTTCGTACCGGTTAGTGATTCACTCGCTTTATTGGACTGACTTTGTCCGCCCAAAAGGGCTGAGGTTTGGAACAGTTCCCCACATTTGGTGCTAGTTGGGCGACCACCGCACGGGAATGCGCTGTGGCTTGCGGAACACGAGGCCCCGTGCTGATTCAAAACCTTCTTGAGATTGAGAGCTGTCCAGCATCACGTCGGGCATCAGATCAAGGACGGCGTTCACTGCGGCAATGGTTTGGAGGCGGGCCAGGTGCAACCCGAGGCATACGTGTGGGCCTTTTACGAATGCCAGTTGCAGGTGGGCGTTGGTGCGATGAGCGTCGTATCTGTCTGGATCCGTAAATACTGAAGGATCACGGTTAGCACCGGCAAGAGACACGGTCACTAGGTCGCCGGCTGCAATGGCGACACCGTCCAGTACGACGTCTCGTGTTGCGTAGCGGTCGACAAGAGTTGCCGCAGGCTCCATCCTCAGCGATTCCTCAACAGCGTTAGCGACGAGGCCCCGCTTTTCAGTTAGAGCCGTTATCTGGGCGGGGTTGGTTAGCAGTTGGAACAGTGCGTTGGATGTCATGCCTTCAGAGGTCTCAATTGCCCCAAACATGAGTACGGCAGTGTTGGAGAACAACTCTGCGGCGGATAGTGAGCCATCTTTGGCGACCCCAGCCAGCATTGAACCAGCGCTATTTCGAACCGTCCGGTCGACCTCTCGACGTAACTCGGCTACGGCTAGTCGGGTATCTTCACCGGCAATCTGGCCTGCATTAACTCCTTCGATGCCTATTGCTATGGACCGATACCAGTCCAGGATCCGGTCAGGGTCCGCGTTGAGAAGTCCGAGAGCCCGAGCGATGACCGCCACGGCGAGTGGCCCAGCAAGGCCCGCCCGCAGGTCTGCCCACGCGCAGGGTCCAGTGAGGAGTGTTTCCACCATTCGGTGGGCTTCGCTAGTGGTCCAATCCTCAAAGTCGTTGCGGACAGCGGTCTGTTGGAACGGGGGTATGAATGGAGCCCTGTGGCGTAGGTGTTCCTCACCGTCGGTCGACAGCATGGAAGGACCGAGCACTTGAGCGGTGGAGAACCGTGGGTCGTCGACTGTGTACTTCTGGACGTCTCGCAGGACTTCTATTGCCAGAGAGCGTGTCGTCACTAGCCAGCCGCCGAGTGCCGGAAGCCACGACACTGGTTCCTCAGCGCGCAGATGGGCCAGATATGGGTGGACGTTGCCTGACAGATGGTCGAGAGTGATCGAGGCTCCGATCGGAAATTGGGAGGTTGAAGTTCCCATGGCCTAGCCCATCACCGTTCCAGTTGTGGGCGTCAATGCTCGCAGACGGGAAAAGGCCGCCAGGTCCAGTGGCCGGTCAATCCGATTGCACCATGTGGTAACAGCCTGAGCATCGTGATCATGTCCTGACTCACAGGCTTCGATAATTTCACACATGATCTGGCCCACCAACGGTGCGTTCTTGAACTGGTTACCTGATGTCCCGATAGCGACGTAGAAGCCATCTAGCGAGGTCCGGTCGTAGATCGGTACCCAGTCGGGGGTCACGTCGTAAACCCCAGCTAGACCTGAGGGGCGATGGGGGATAGCGAGCCCAGGGAGTCGACGAGCTAGACGCCACACCTGGGCTTCGAAGCATTCGACAGTTGGGTTTGCAGGAGTGGCATCGGGATCGTCTAACCACTCCAGGGGGTCGCACTCGGGTTCGACGCCGCCCACCAGCAATGTGCCGCCCGGTTGCGGTCTGGCGTAGTAGCCGAGATCGAGGTCGGACATCATCGCTCCACCTCCGTCCAGGACGAACTGCTCTGGCGCTGGGACCACGTGGACCTCTTGACGCATCGGGCGGTTGGCTACCACACCGTCGGTTGCTCCGGTGAATACTCCGGCTAGGTGATTTAGGCCTGAGCTCCAGGGGCCTGCGGCGTTGACCACCACTGTGGTGTCAATTTGGGTGCCATCGGCCAGTGTTATACCGATTGTCCGATCTGGGTTGGTGCCACTTCGCCGGACCTCTACGACTTCGGAGCGCAGGCGTACCTCAGTTCCCAGGTGTCGGGCTGCGTTCATGAGGTTGACCGCTGCAAGTTGTGGGTCGTCAATGAAACCTGAATCAGGAGTAAGCAGAGCATCGATTCGCCCAAATGGGCCGATATCGAACCGTGGGTCGTCGGGTCGCCGTGGTGGGTGGTATCGCCCGGGGTCGATCGCCGGGAAGCGCTGCTTTAGGCCGGTTTCGTCGAGTACCTCCCACGGAACACCCACAGCGGAAAGCAAGGCCGTAGCCTCTGCTCGGGGAAAGCCCGGGGGTTCAAAAAACAGCATTGGGCAAGTCACAAACCGTGCTAGTGGATCAGCCCCCGAGGTGTGGCCTAGATGCCCTACCCAGTCGGCCCACCTATGGGCAGACTCCCAAGCCGCAGTAACGCCGGCCAGGGTCGAGTAGTTGAATCGGACTACAGCTGAACTGGCGCTGGTGGAGCCGGCGCCCACGGCGCCGCCCCGGTCGACAACTAGTACGGATCGGCCGATCCGCTGAAGTTCCAGGGAGATCGACGCGCCCATGATCCCTGCTCCGACTACTACTACGTCTGGCACAGAGGGAATCGTAGAGCGATATGCGCTCTCTGGTACCTCCACTTTCGCTACTAACGGTTTCCCATTCACCATGTCGAGACCTAGGTACTATCGGACTAAGTCGATAGGTCTGGGTGGTTTCCCAGTTGAGGGTTCCAGGCGAGAGGTTAGAAAAATGATCCAGAAGGACGACGAGGTCGGACACGCCTTCTCCTCTGACGATGTGTGTCGGGTGGTAGGTGAGCGAGTGCGTGACTCACGCCGGGCACTGGGTTTTACCATGGCGCAGTTTGCTGAGGTGGCTGAGATCTCCCTAGGGATGGTGTCCAAGATTGAGCATGGCCAGACTTCACCGAGCCTGTCGACGCTCACCCGGCTGGCCCACGCCGCTCGAGTACCTATAACCGCGTTCTTTCGTGGGCTTGATGAGGAGCATGACGTAGTCATCGTGCGCGCTGGCGACCGCATGGAGATTCTCCACGAAGGCACTCGTATCGGTCACGTCTACGAGGACCTTGGTTCGTTGCGGGGGCCGACCCGCATCATCGAACCAATGATGGTCACACTGGAGTCCAGCGACGAGGTGTTCCCGCTCTTCCAGCACGGAGGAGTCGAGTTCCTGCACATGCTGGAGGGAGTCATGGAGTACGGCTATGGGCCGAAGAACTATCGGCTCGGCGTTGGTGACACGATCCAAATCCACGGAGAGGTTGCCCACGGGCCCGTCGAGTTGGTTGAGGTGCCCGTGCGTTTCATGTCGGTCAAGGTCTTCCCGGCTGCCGAATAGTTCGCTAGGTCACCGGTGTCCTCGTGCTCATCGACGGCAACGCACTGATTTTTTCTTTCTGCTCATGTTCGGTAGGGCCGCAAAGAAGACCTTCGAGGGGCGTTTCTAGTTGGAGTAGTTTTGGTGGCCAGCAGTTTTGTGTGACGCATGTTTAGCAACAATAGGAAAGCACGCGAGAAAGTGAATTGGCAAAAATCCTGGTGGCTTGTGCTCGTATGGATGGTCAATGACCGATGACAAGAACCCGACGCTACGAGGTGGCTGTGGTGGGTGCCGGCATGTTGGGCGCCTCGACGGCCCGGCATCTAGCAGACGCTGGATGTGATGTGGCTTTGGTGGGAGTGGCCGAGTCTGGAATGCGTGCCAATCGCACCGTCCACGCGAGCCACTATGACGTGGCTCGGGTCAGCCGAACCATCGACCCTGATCCGGTTCGAGCATGGCTGGGACATCAGTCGGTTTCCCAGTTCGCCGCTGTGGAGGCTCGCACCGGGGTTCGGGTAGTCAACCCGGTGGGTCACCTATGGGTTGAGTCGCCTGAGGGGGTGTCCGTTCTGGCTTCTGCCGACCAGCGGTTCAACCTCGGGTGTGTGCGGCGAAGCGCTGATGAAACGAAGGCGGCATTCCCGTTTCTTTCTTTGGACAGCGGCTCTACCAGCAGGGCTGGAAACTTGGCGGTGCTTGACTCGTTGTGGGAGCCACCGCCGGCTGGGTCGGTAGATCCGCGGGCCCATGTGAGGGCCGAGACTGCTGCTGCCGTAGATGCTGGAGCAACCCACCTAGTGGCGCTAGTGGATGGAGTGGTCGAGAGCTCCGATGGTGTCACGGTGGCTAGCGATCAAGGGACTATTACTGCGGACCGAGTATTACTGGCCACCGGGGCCTTCTCGGAACATGGGATCTCACCGGCTGCTGGGTTGGATCTCGAGTATGCCCTGCATACCCAGTTGCTGGTTCACCTCGATGCCGTTGAGGCTGATCGTCTAGCAGGACTGCCCAGTGTTATAGCTAAGTTTGCCGACCCAATGGAAGATTTCTATCTGACACCGCCTGTGGCGGACTTTCGTTCAGTAGCAGGCGCAGAAGCTCGATACATCCTCAAGATTGGTGGGCCGCAGAATGACCATGTGCGAGCCACGGTTGATGAACTGGTCGCCTGGTTCTGCACCGATGGTGACACTTTCTATGCTGACAATCTGGCTCGAAGCCTGGCTTGGCTTCTCCCGGATCTACGCGACGTCGGACGGTGGACTAGTTCCTGCGTGACCACTTATACCCCGAGCGGCCATCCTTTTGTTGATCAGTTGACTGACAGGACGTATTGCGCCATTGGCGGCAATGGTTATGCGGCCAAGTGTGCTCCCGCTCTTGGGGGGTTGGCCGCTGGGTTGATGTTGGAGTGGAGTTGGCCCACTGAGGTTGATCGTGAGTTGTTTCTAGCCTGCTTCACCGGTTGAGCGACCGAAATCTAAGTCAGTTCCGCACGCGTTCTTTGTCCGGGTCGTAGTGCGGGAACCGCACCACCTTGGCCGGCAAGCGCTTCTGGTGCCCATCCATCTTGCCCACCTCGACCTCAGTCCCTATGGCGGCGTATTCCACGGCCATTCGACAAAGGGCGATGTTGGTTCCCAAGATGGGAGAGCGGATGCCGCTAGTCACCGTGCCGACCTGCTGACGGCCAACCATCACCGGGTCGCCATTGCCGGCTGGGTCTTCACCAGCTAGTTCTAAGCCCACCAAAGTGCGTTGCGGGTGTTCCTTGGCACGGATCAGGGCGTCACGACCGATGAAGTCCTCCTCTTTGGTTTTGAGTGGCACGGTGAACCCGATGCCCGCCTCGTATGGGTTGGTTTGGTCGCAGAATTCGTAGCCGGCGAATACCAGTCCGGCCTCGATGCGCAGCATGTCTAAAGCTTCGAGACCGACAGGGGTGAGGCCCTTTGGCCGGCCGGCTGTCCAGATGGTGTCCCACACATCGACAGCATCAGTCGGGTGGCAAAACACCTCGAACCCCAGTTCACCGGTGTAGCCGGTACGCGAAACCACGATCGGAATACCGTGCTCATCACCGATGCGCCCAATGGAAAGACGGAACCAGCCCAGCTCGCTGATGTTGGCCTGGTCGGGTCGAGTCCATATGACCTCTGACAGGATCTCCCGGCTCAGTGGTCCCTGTACCTGCACATTGTGCAACTGATCGGTGGCATCACGTACCCAGACCTGGAGGCCCCGCTTCTCAGCCTGCTTGCGGAGCCACAGGCCACTGGCGTCGGAGCCACCGATCCATCGGAAATTATTCTGGCCGAGGCGGTACACCGTCCCATCGTCAATCATCCCGCCTGTGTCGTAGCACATGGCCGTATAGACGACTTGCCCTACAGCCAATCTGCGGATGTTGCGGGTCACGCAGGTTTGTAGCAGCAACTCAGCGTCGGGGCCCGTCACCTCGTACTTGCGTAGCGGGGAGAGGTCGATGATGCCGGCCTTCTGACGAGTAGCCCAGTACTCGTCGACGGCACCATGGTTGGTGTAACTGTTGGCCAGCCAGTAGCCCGAATACTCCGTAAAGTTTCGGGTCAATTGGGAGGTTTGGGGATGGAACCCACTCTCCTTGGTCAGTTCGGGTTCGGCATCGGTGCTCATGCGGAAGGCCGTCGCTTTCTTGAAGGTGTTGGTGGTTGGGTAGACGCGGACGTGGATGTCGGTTGGTTGCCAGCCGTTGGCGGCATCGATGTCGCATGGGCAGGCTGACGATACGCAGACCAAGTCGGTGAGGGCCCGCATCAGGACGTAGTCCCCGGGACGCGACCATGGCTCTTCAAAGTAGAGCTGGTTCGCATCGTCCAAGTTGGTGTTGTAGAAGAAGTTGATGGCCTCCCAGCCGCGGCGCTGGGTTATCTCGTAGGGGGCCAGGACGAGGTTGAAGTTATCGCTGCAATTGACGTGGCCCGGATAGCCCATCTCCTCGTAGTACTTGACGTTGCAAGCCGTGTTGAAGGTGTCATGGCGGCCAACGGTGTCGTGGATTACCTCAACCATTGGTGTGAAGTCCTGTGAGTAATACTTGGCATACAGGCCGGGCATCGGGTAACTGGCTCCCATGAGGCTCCGGGTGACAGTGGCGTCCAGTGCCGCCTCTACCCCGCCGTCGAGTCGGGCCGTGTCGAAGCACTGGAAGTCAGAGCACTCGCGACCCTCGACATCGATGATCTGGATAAATTCGCCGGCCTTCACCTCGTAGGCCCGGGCGGTTGCCGCTCTGATACGTAGATCCTGGTTCTGATCGGCTAGCGGGGTCGGAAGTATCTGGAGGCCAGGGGCGGGTGGCGTGGTCCGGTAAACGAAGGTGATGATGTCGGTTGGAGGGTTCTGTTCGTGCGGCACCATTTTCCTGCCAGGTATGCCGATGACGCAGACCACGTCAGCCATAGCGGTTAGCCATACCGCCTCCCCTGCGGGAGAGTCGGTGGCAAACAACTGGATGGCGGTTGCCGCTCCGAGATCGATCCCCTTAGCTTCTAGGGCACTAGCCACACGACGGGCGTCATATTGGTTGGTGGCCAATATCGCAGCAATGCCCCTGGCTGGGGAACCCGACCGTTCACCGAGTAAGCCCGGGTCAGAGTTTCCATCAGCGTCGAAGGCGGCTACTTCGACCGGTTGGCAACCTTCGGGATCGATTATCTGAAGGTGGTCACCGGCACCGAGAAGAAGCGCGGTGACCGCTCCCCCAGTTACCCGATAGCGCTCCACTCCAGGTACGAGGCCTGCCATACCCGGCATCAGGAGGCGAGGGCTTTCGGGAATGGTCACGGTCATGGTCCTATTTCCCTGCATCCCTCGTTGATCTAATAGATCAGATTCTGATTATGCCACTAGAAACTAGCCCTGACCAGCAGTTTTGTTCGATACCATCCTTGTCCGTAGTGAAATTCCACTCTCATGGCGGATTTCACTGGAAGGGACTTTAGTTGATTGGTATGGTACGCCGGCTCGGCAAGCGTGACCCCGGGCACAAAACAGGGTGGGGTACGGACATCCCAAGGGCCCAACGTTGCAGCGAAATTGTCACGGACGATGCGCCCCTGGGCGCTAGGGGGAGATCATGACCGACATTGACGAGTTCCTTGCGGCAGAGGGGCGCGCTGAGCAGATTGCCGAAGTGCAGAAGCGGATCGAAGCCGAAGGCATCCAGTATCTCTACTGTCAGTTCGTTTCCGTGACTGGACGAATCATGGGCAAGGGCATTCCAGCCAAGCACTTTGGGACTATTGCCCACAAGGGCTTCCAGCTGGTCTACGGCTCAACTGCCAACTTATTCACTGATCGCCACGGCGAGTACATCGGCTACGGCCCTGAGGCCCGTGAACTAGTCGGTCTGGCCGAGCCTGAGACATTCTGCAAACTCCCCTGGGATCCCAAGACGGCTCGGGTCTTTTGCACGCTGTTTCGCGGCCGTGAGGAGGAGGTTGATGGTGGCATGTACCTGACCTCCGACTGTCGTGGCAATCTCCACCGGATCCACAAGGCGTTCGAGGAGAAGACTGGCCTCCACCTCCGAGCTGGTACCGAACCTGAGATGATGTGGCTGAAGGTCGATGCCAACGGTAAGCCAACCGTTGAGGGCCTCACGAAGCCGAATTGCTACCACATCGACCAGTTCGCTGAATTGCAGCCGCTGATACACAAGGTGGTGGAGTACAGCGAGGCCATGGGCCTAGACATGATCCAGGGTGACCACGAGGACGCTCCAGGACAGTTGGAACTCAACTTCAACTTTGATCGGGCTGACCTGACGGCGGACCGGCTCACCACCTACAGACAGATTTGTAAGCAGGTTGGGCGCGAGATGGGCGCGTTTCCGTGCTTCATGCCTAAGCCCTTCATGGGGGTGTCGGCAAATGGATGCCATCACAACATCTCCCTGTGGGACGGAGAGCCGTCTGAAGGCGGCAACAACACGTTCATGCCTGAGGGGGACAATCCCCAGATCCCAGGATCGATCGGCCTGAAGGCCATTGGTGGGATTATCGAACATCTTTCGGCGCTTACTTGTCTGGGTTCGCCGACCGTGAACTCCTATCGACGCTTGTGGGACACCGGTTTCTGGGCTCCTGTTTTTGCTGACTGGGGTTTCCAGAACCGAACTACGGCGCTTCGGATAAGTGCTCCAGGACGGTTTGAGTATCGTTCCGTGGACTCAGCGGTCAACCCCTACCTGTCGTTTGCGGCTCTCATTAAAGCTATGGACGACGGCTTGGACCGTAATCTGGATCCCGGCCCACCCGAGGAACGCAATATTTACGAGGCGATGAGTGAAGGCAAGGACGTAAAGAAGATCCCGTTATCGCTCGGTGAGGCGTTAGAAGCTCTGGCCGCTGATGAGGTCGTCAAGAGCGCTCTTCCTGGCGATATGTACAAGGTGTTCGAGCACTACAAGCGTGATGAGTGGGAGCGTTTTATGGCCACGGTCACCGACTGGGACGTCGAGGAGTACCTCGACATTTTGCCGTAGTCCAGAGAAGTAAGCCCTGAGAGGTAGGAGGAGACACCATGTGCGGCATCGCCGGCATTATCCATCGTGACGGTTCGGCCGATATTGGCGTCGAACTCACCGCGATGCTTCAGTCGATGAAGCATCGCGGCCCCGACTCCACCGGCTACGCCATGTATGGACAGCCCGATGACCTCGTCGTCGTTCGGTTCATGCTGGCTGAACCGAACGAGGTGGGTGGCTTTGGCATGGAAGAGAAGATGGAGCGCAACAGGGCTGAGGTCGAGGCGCGTTTGGCCAAGATTGGCGCCGACCTAGCCACCATCCACACCGAGTCTGGCGGCTATGCCTTCAGGGCCACTATCCGGTACGGCGGCGACCTGAAGCCGCTGGCTGACTATCTGGAGGACATCGACGGTTGCGAGGTGCTCTCGCTGGGCAACTCGTTGGAGATCGTCAAGGACCTCGGCGACGCAGAGTCGGTCCATGAGCAGTACCAGCTGGACAACCTGAAGGGCACCCATGGCATCGGGCACGTACGCATGGCGACCGAGTCAGACGTGG
>JAQWTI010000046.1 GCA_029242745.1 Acidimicrobiales bacterium
GTCTCTGAGGCGGTCGACATCGCTGAATCCTGTGTAGCGGGCCTGTCCTATGCGGGGCGTCCACTGGCGGCGGCCAATGCGTCGGTGCTAGCCCGACTCGACGATCCGGTCTTCGTCGACAACCGCTTGTTACGGCTCTGGCAACTAGTCACGGTCCTGCGCGAGTGGCGGGGCGATGCGCACATCGGCCTCCTGATTGCCGAATCACTCGACGGTTGTGAGTGCACGGTCGTCAGCGAACATCTCTTCCACATAACCGGGGTGATCAGGTCCACCCGGGCATGGTCCGAAGATGATTGGTCTAAGTCGGTCGACCGCCTCAGATCGCGTGGATGGCTGGACGACGATGGCGTCACCGAAGAAGGTCGGGCGAAGCGGAGCCTGATCGAATACCGGACGAACGAGATCGATGCTGAGGTCTGGGATGGAATGACCGATGCAGCGGTCAACCGGTTCGGCGATCTCCTCGAGCCGGCGGTCAGGGCCCTCACTGTGGGCGGCTACTTCGCCTCGTTTGGCGACCACCCTCCAAAGTAAGGGGTTTAGGACTCCATTTGCGGTTCGTGCTCAACGGCATCGATAGTTGCTGGATCGATGAACTCACACGTCAACAATGGCGACAGTGGTTTGGGGGGTAGATCAACGAACCCGCCAGACAGCTGCTGGGCTAGGTTCGGCTCCGCACTGTTGTGTTTATAATCGACGGTACTGCTCTTGAAGGAGAGGATTGGACCACAAGTGTCTGCTGTTGCGATTCGAAGAATTGAGGATTATCCCCTCCTGATTTCTGAGCCTGATGGTTCGCTTGATATTCCTGGTGTCGGGCTCGTATCTGCTGACAAGCTTGCTGGTCAGGTTCGCTGGTTGGGACGGTCGAGTGAGGACGGCCCGTGGGCTTATGTGAACTATTTTCCTCGTGGCCATGTGGTCCCGTTTCACTTTCATGATGCCAACCGTTCGGAGATTCTCTTAAGCGGAGCCATCCTTTGGCATGAGCCAGGCGAAGATCCCGTTCGCTATGAGGCGCCAGCCTTTTCCTATGTCGAAGCCAGAAACACCTATGGGTACGACGTCCTAGAAGATTCTGAGATCTTGGTTCAGTTCGACGGACCACCGATGCTCAACTGGGACTCGAAGCGAAGCCGCCAACTCTGACTCCGCTGTTGGATTGCGTTAGCGAATTGGCCGATAGTTGAATCCGCTGTGTAAACGCCCTCAGAATCTCGGTTGGTCTCGCAAAATGAAAATATCTTTTGAGGCTTAATCTCTAGAGTTGTGCGTCGGTTGCGGTGAAAGCGGAGCGCTTCGCCTAGTGCCGGGATCGAAACCTAAGATGTCGAGTTCATCAGTGTGGCTTTGGACCTCGGGCGCCTTGGCCTCCAGTTGGTACGGCGAGTTTCGGTTAGATCCGACGTGCAAGCGACGCACAACACGTGGGTCGACTCAAGGTCTGTCTCGAAGTCACACACGCTTAGCTTGATGCATCAGTCGACGATTGGCACGTGGAGGAGTAAGGGCCCTGGACCACGATTCATGTTGAGTTCGGCTTCGAGGGTGGCCCCAGAGGCCAGGGACACGACCGGGAGTCCAAACCCGTCAGCGACAGAGCGAACCGATGGTCCGAAATCGCTGAAGTCAGAGCCGACGAAGTGAGCTGTACCTGCAGTCGCGTTGGGTTGCTCCTGCATGTAGCGCTCTTCGAACATCTTGGTAGAAGCGAATCCTCCGTTGTCCAAGACGACAAACGTTATTGGAAGTTGCATGGCTACCGCAGGCCAGAGCGCCTGGACCCCGAAGAAGAAAGCGCCATCACCGAGAACACAAACCACGGGCTCGTTCGTAGCCAATGCAACTCCGCAGGCGGCGCCGATGCTCCAGCCGAGCGACGCGCCGGTAGTTGACACGTAACGATCGCCGTGCATTCCCTTTAGTTCCAGCAGTATCGGCAAATTCGCCGATACTGATTCGTCGACCAAGTATGAGTGTTCCAGAACGCCCGACAAAGCGGTTGCCACCTTTGAGTAGGGCCCTGGGCGGGGGGTGGCTCGTCGATCTATTACGGCAGCGAGTCGTGTTTGACGTGCTGCCCGCAATTCATCAGGAAGTTTGCGGTCACGGCAGCCTGAAAGTAGGGACTCGGCAATTTGATCCGGTGGTACGGCGGTCGACCAAGATGTCCTACCAGCTTGCATCAACTTGGTTGAGTCGGCGTTTATGTGGGCGACAAAGGCGTCTGTCGGAAACCACTGGTCGGAACGCGGACGCACCTCGTTGAAAAGACGACAACCGATTGCCAAAACGAAATCGGCTTGGCTGCCCAGCGAGGAGCGTTCAGTAAGTTGCCCGACCATGCACCTGTGGCCGGGCGATACGCCGAGGCGGTCATTCCAAAACGGCTCGTAAACGATTGGGATTTCGAGATGGTCTGCCAGGGCTTCAATCGCTTCGGAGCCCCCATGTCGCCGCAGCTGGCCACCGGCAATAATTACTGGCCTCTCAGCGCTAAGCAACTGCTGGATGACTGGTTGCAAGTCAGGTAGCGGGGCAATGTGTGGCTCCGGCAGCGGAAACTCCGCCAGCATTGAGGTTCCGTCGGACATCACGTCTTCAGGGACGATGATCAGAGCCGGCCCAGATGGTGGCCCTACAGCAGAGCGATGAGCGGCCTCGAGAGCCACCATGAGTTCATCGGCGCTTGATACCTCCCGAGCGAAGCGGGTAAATGGTCTCGTGATCTCGTCGAGATCGGCCTCGCCGACGTGGGCCTGTCCAGATCGTGCGTGGCTTGCCAACTGGCTGGCGATTACGACGAGGGGGGTTTCGTCTCGCCACGCGTTGTAGAGGTTGCTCAGAGCGGTGGCAACACCGGGAAGCATGTACAGCAGCACCCCTGTCGGACCGGCAAAGCGTGCGTATCCATCGGCCATCGCCATAGCGCCACCCTCTTGCAAAGAGGTGATGAACCTGAGGTTAGTTGAAGGTAGGCCATGGAAGATGGGAACACTGGAACTGCCTGGCAGGCCGAACAAGTGGGGCGCAGTGCGCGATTCCAAGAAGCGCAGGATGCCAGCGCTGCCCACCTCGGTCGGCTCGATTCTGGACTCGGTCACTGTGGACCTTTCGGTAGTTCAACCGACGACACATCGAGATCTTGGGCCAGTTCTCGCCTCTGTATCTTTCCGAGCTCCGACAGTGGGAGTTGATCGACTAGATGAATCTTCTTGGGTACCTTGTATGCGTCGACCCTCCCACGCAGGAACTTTCGCAAGGCGTCGGTATCGACTGCAACTCCAGGAGCGGAAGCGACGGCGAGATGAAGTTCTTCACCCCACCGTTCACTCGGGACCCCGAACCCTGCACATTCGGCGACGCCCTCGTAGAGCGATGCCTCGATTTCAACTTCGCGTGGTTGAACGTTGAGCCCACCAGTGATAATCATGTCGTCAAGACGCCCGAGCAATTTCAAGTTTAATTTGGTAGTCAGGAGGCCCTCATCGCCAGTGAGGATCCATCCGTCCGGCAGGTGCTTTTCCGCTGTTGCTTGTGGATTGGCTAGGTAGCCTGGGCTAACTTTCATGCCTCGTAGAGCGACCTCTCCTGCTTGACCAAGGCCGACCTCGTTTTGATGTTCATCGAGTAATCGCAGTTCGACTCCGGGTACAGGTTGTCCTACCGATCCGAGTGTCTCGTCGTCGTCGCTTTCCACCGCTCTCCTATGTGATCCGGCACTGAGAGCGGTCGCCAAGCCTGCAGATTCGGTCAGGCCATAGCCGTTTATGAGGCCACAACTCATTCGGTTTACGAGGTCGCGCGCTACAGGCATTGGCATTGGCGAGGTGCCATAAATCAGTGTTTCAAGAGACGTCAAGTTGAACTGTTCCGGCTCAGCTTCAAGGAGGGAAGCCGCCATTGTGGGTGCGATCGTGAGATGGGTACCAGCCCAGCGTGCTACCGACTTAAAGACTAAGTCGGGATCAAACTCAGGCAAGACAACGTGAGTCCCGGCGTTGAGAACCGCAAGGATGACTCTGCTGGCCCCGGTGAAGTGAGCCAATGGGACCGGATTCACATGACAGTTTGGCGAATTGACCCCGAACACGTATCCCGCGGTGAGAGCGTTAGCGGTCAGATTGGCGTGGGTCAAAATGACGCCCTTGGGTTCGCCGGTTGTTCCGCTTGTGAACGGCACCATTGCTGTCCCAGTAGGGACGTTTGCCCGTCTGCTAGGTAAAGAAGTGTCACGTGGGTCCTGACCATAAATAACCCACCGAGTGTTGTCAGCGGTGGTAGTCAGCGAGCCCAGCTGATCGGCTGTCGAGGGTGAGAGTAGACCCAGTCTGATACCAGCGGTCTCAGCGATACGTGCGATCACGTGATGGGGTAGTCGGGAGCTGAGTGGCACCACCGCGTGGCCGGCCGCAATGACCGCTAAATACAAACACGGCGTGACTGGATCGTTGCCGCTTACCACAGCTATGGCTTCTGGTCCTTGGTCAGATGGTGGAAGTGAGCGAGCGAGTTCGTCCACCTGAGCCATCAGATCGGTGTACGACTGTTCACCGTCGGGACTTGCGACGGCTACGCCCGCAGGTGCAACACGAGCCGAGCGACGCAGAAACGACGTAACGTCAGCCGTCATAGTCGTGAATTCTTGTGGGCGTCGACCAAAGAGGTGGGGCCAGTGATGAAATGGGTGACCGGCGCAGAGAGGAAACATGCAAGTGGGCCGGTGTCGCCCACTTTGAAGGAGTAAGCAGAGGGAGTCCGCCTGTGGCACATGGCAACGGTCCCGTCTGGTTTACGAATGACTCGTTGGAGATTCGTTTCGAGTGCTCCTGGAACGCTCGGGTCTTCGAAACCAGAGTTCCAGCGACGCCCAGCCCCAG
>JAQWTI010000006.1 GCA_029242745.1 Acidimicrobiales bacterium
CCTAGTGGACGGCGAGGTGTGGGGGAGAGGCGCCGTCGACATGCTCAACCTGGTGGCCTCCCAGGCAGTGGTATTCCGCACACTGGCCGATCGTGGATTCCGACCACAAGGAAACCTTGTGTTCTTTGCTGTGGCCGATGAGGAATCGGGCAGTGCCCACGGGGCACGCTGGATGGCCGACCACGAGTGGGACGCGATTGCGGCGGACTACGTACTGACCGAAAATGGTGGGCTCCACTCCGGCAGTCAGGACTCACCGGTCATCGGCGTGAACGTGGCCGAGAAAGGGGTGGCGTGGCGCCGCCTGACTGTACGTGGCACGCCGGGCCACGGATCGATGCCGTACCGCTCCGACAACGCGCTCCTGAAGGCCGCAGTCGTAATACAACGTTTGGCCGACTACTCCCCGGAGCCCCGATTCCATGAACTTTGGCGAACTCAGGTCCAGGCCATGGACCTCGCCGACGAGGTCCGAGACCAGATGCTCGACGAGGACCGCATCGATGGCTACCTAACGGAACTTCCGCAGACGCCTTCGGTGAACGGCATGGCCGGGCACCTACATGCATGCACCCACACCACGTTCTCGCCCAACGTTGGCGACGGGCCAGGTAAGACCAACACCATCCCGGATCGGGTGACCCTAGACATCGACATCCGGACGATGCCGGGTGACTCCACCGACGAGGTAGCCGCCCATCTCCGGGAAGCACTCGGCGATCTGTCCAACGAGGTCGAGATCGAGACCCTCATGGACGACCCCGCGTCGGCCAGCCCCGTCGCCACCCCCTTATGGGGTTCGCTGGAACGGGCGATAACGAAACCATTCCCGACTGCTCGCCTCAACCCTCAATTCATCGTGGGCTTCACCGACTCACGCATCTACCGAGAAAAGGGATCGGTGTCCTACGGCGCCGGTCTCATGAGTCCGGCACTGGATGCCGGCGAGTTCTCCCGTCGGTTCCACGGGAACGATGAACGCATCGACGTCGAATCCCTCCGACTTACTACCGGCATGTACTTGGACGTCTGCGAGGATCTCCTCGGATGAGCGGGGCGCCAGAAGGACACATGGAGGAAGCGTGGGACTGTGACTTTGACCGGGAGACGGCAGTAGAGCCGACCGACAACGACCGGTTCGGGGTGCAGGTCAGCAGTAGTTGGAATATCGGCAACAATCCAAACGGTGGTTACCTAACGGCAATTGCGCTTCAGGCTCTGCGGCACCTTGGCGGCCATATCGATCCAATCTCAATCACTAGCCATTACTTGCGACCTGGCTCTGGTGGCCTACCTGGCGAGGTGATCACAGAACTAGTGCGCTCGGGTCGCAGTGTTACCACCGGCAAGGCCACCTTGGTGCAGGGCGGTCGCCCTCGGATCTTGGTGGTGGCCTCTCTGGGTGATCTATCCAATAAGTCCCGGTGCCCTGGCGACATAACACTCGCCCCACCCGCTGGAATGCCTTCACCGGAGTCGTGCGTAGAGCGCGACGGGCTTGAGCAGGGCGTCAACCTACCTATCGCCAGTCGTGTCGATCTGAGGATTCATCCTGATACGTCAACTGCCGGGACATCGACTCAAGCCGAGACACTGGGCTGGATACGATTTTCGGACAGACGAGAACCCGACACTCTTGGGCTCACCTTGTTTGCAGACGCATTCGCTCCATCAATCTTTACACGCCTTGGGAGGGTGGGCTGGGTTCCAACTATCGAACTAACCGTTCATGTTCGCCGCAAACCGGCTCCAGGATGGGTTCTGGGACGATTCGTAACAGAAGATCTACATGATGGCCGAATGAT
Organism: Acidimicrobiales bacterium; assembly: GCA_029242745.1. GTDB lineage: Bacteria > Actinomycetota > Acidimicrobiia > Acidimicrobiales > MedAcidi-G1 > UBA9410. The sequence continues at coordinate 1,806 of JAQWTI010000006.1, forward strand.
CGAGGACGGTTGGCTCTGGGATTCGCAGGGTGCATTGGTAGCTCGGTCTCGACAGTTGGCAATGCTGCTTCCCACTGCTGATAGCGCTCCGTAGCTTAAATAGCAGAGTCTTTCGTCCTAACATCTCATGCGGAACAAGTAAGGCGTCAGATTCCTGTCCAACGAGCCGCCCGTTTTTCCGCAAATGCCCTGGGCCCTTCCTTAGCGTCGTCAGAGCCCCATACGGTTTGCATGAATGGCTTTTGGAGGTCCCACAACTCCGCCTCGGTAGAGCCTGAGACTCCACGCACGATTGCCTTAGACGCAGCGACGGCAAGCGGCGCGTTCTGGGCGATCCGGACAGCAAGCGAAACTGCCTCAGCCAGAGCACCACCCTTTTCAGTAACTCGGCTAATCAGGCCACGGCTAAAGGCGTCCTCGGCGGTGATCGGATCGCCAGTAAGGGCCATTTCCATTGCCCTGGCGTAACCCACACGGCTCGGAAGGCGGAACAAACCACCCCCTGCAGCAAAAAGTCCTACACCAACCTCTGGGATTCCCAACTTGCATCCCGTGGCTGCAACCAGAAGGTCACACGACAGAGCAAGTTCCAGTCCACCAGCGAGGGCGAATCCCTCTATGGCGGCTATCAGGGGCTTGGCGGACCCGTTCTGCACGAACTCCAGCATGGGTCCGATGTCTTCACCACGAGCGAACGCCTTGAGATCCATACCGGAACAAAAGCCCCTACCGGCTCCGGTGAGGACCGCAGCGGTGAGCCCCGGGTCCTCGTTGAGTTCCAGTATCGCCTCCCATAGACCGTGCGACAATTCCCCGTTAATCGCGTTCATGGCGTCTGGTCGATTCAAAGTGATAACCATGATCCGCTCTTGACGCTCAACGAGAACGGCTTGCTCAGTTTGCGCTTGGCTCATAGCAGATACTCCTCAACACTGACAACGAACTGTCTGAATCGCGTCATTTCGGTGGCATCCGAATGCCGCCGTCGACGCGAATAACCTCAGCGTTCATGTAAGGGTTGGTCAATAGTTCCATCACCATAAACGCCAACTCTTCACTTGAACCTAGGCGATTTGGGAACAGGACTGACTGGCCAAGGTGGGCTTTGAAGGCTTCACTCCGTTCACCTTCTCCATAGATCGGCGTATCAATGAGACCAGGAGCGACGGTGTTCACCCGGACACCAACCGCAGCCAGATCTCGAGCGATGGGAAGGGTCATGCCGACGATGCCGCCCTTGGAGGCAGAGTAGGCCGCCTGTCCGGTTTGCCCGTCGAAAGCGGCCACCGAGGCCATATTCACAATCGCTCCACGCTGGCCATCTGTTAAGGCTTCAGTTTTAGCCATGGCCGCAGCGGCGCGGCTCAGCACGTTAAATGAGCCAATCAGGTTTACGCGAATCACGAACTCGAAGTGTTTAAGGTCCATGGGCTCGTTGTCACGAGTAATGGTGCGACCTGGATGACCAAGTCCTGCCGAGTTCACTAGAGCCCGCAGGGGACCCAGTTCAACAGCGGCAGCAACCGCTGTGTCAGCATCTGCGGTACTGGTGACGTCGCACATCACGAATAGGCCGCCCAGGTCCCTTGCTACTGCCTCGCCGCGCTCCTCATTTAGGTCGGCAATGACAACTCTGCTGCCGGCGGCTGCTAGTTGGCGACCACAGGCCTCACCAATACCAGAGGCGCCCCCTGTCACCAGCGAGGAACTTCCAGTTAAATCAATTCGGGACATTGAGTGACCTTCCTTAAGTGGTATCAGTGGGGGCAGTTAGCCGTTAGGAAGTAGCACGGTTCGAACTTCGGTACCGGCCTTAAGAGCATTAAATGCCTCCTGAAGGCCATCTAGTCCAGTGGTATGTGACACGAGTTCGTCGAGCTTAAGTTTTCCTTTTAGGTACATATCGGCGATGAGGCGAAAGTCCCGTCGGGGTTTTCCGCCCCCAGCACGAATGCCCAACAAATTCTTGTTTTGGTGTAGGGCTTGAAATGGATATGTAACGGTGGCTGTCAGATCGGGTACCCCCACAGCGCAGATGTTGCCACCGGCCTTGGTCATTGGCAGGCAACCGGCCAAGAGCGCAGCGCTACCCACAACCTCAAACGAGTGGTCTACACCGCCTTGGCTGAGTTCCACAACGGCAGCCACCGAATCGAAGTCTTCCCCGTCAGCCAAGATGAAGTCGGTTGCTCCAAATTCCATTGCCATCTTCTCTTTTGAAACAGCCCGATCTACAGCAATGATCTGGGAAGCACCACTCAAGCGTGCTGCTTGAATGACGTTCAGGCCCACACCACCTGCTCCGATAACCACACACGTGTCACCAGTTGCCACCTTCGCACGGTTGAATACGGCTCCTGTGCCAGTCATGACGCCACAGCCGATAAGTGCCGCTGATGAAAGTGGGACCTCTTTCGGGATAGGAACAGCCTGATTCTCGTGCACGATGGTTTCCTGAGAAAACGCTCCAAGATTGGCGAAACCCCACAGGTCTTGATCACCTTCAGAGTGCGTATAACGAAGCCCGCCAAAGCCGCAGTTTCCAGGATCTCCAGCCTCGCATGTCGGGCAGTGGCCACAGTTTCCAAAGGTAGACAGAACGACATGGTCGCCCACCGAACAGTAGGTGACAGCCTCTCCAACTTCTGCTACTACGCCAGCGGCTTCGTGGCCAGGTACCAACGGAGTGGGCATGTAGTACTTACCGTGGACACAACTCAGGTCGCTACCACAGACACCAGCCGCCATTATCTGAACTCGCACCTGGCGGGGTTGTAGACCTGCGGCATGCTCTAGATTTTCGGAGAGGCGAACCTGTTCCTCACCATCTCCATCTTGAATTAGTCCCTGCATGGCGCCGTTCTCCGATCATCTACGTGTGACACCTGTATCTTCTCGCCCTGTTAGGCGCTGAGCCAACGTGTAGAACACGGAACATGCTCGGGGTCTACCACGAAGTTCAAGGTTCGAGGCCTTTCCAGAAATCGACCAAGAGTTGTGCGGCGGTAGCGGCCCGCTGGCACATCCACCAATGTCCGACACCGACCAGGGGGCGGTGCTGGGCGCCGAGTTGCACAGCCATCTCCAATGCTCGACCGGTTGGCCCGACGTAGGGGTCGTCACTCGGATCAATTACAAGCCCAGGCGGTAAATCGAGGTCACACAGTGTGCGCCCGAGATTGGCCATGACGGGTTGAGCTGCGGAACGGTAGAGCGGCAAAATGCATTCGGCCATGCTGTCGAAAGAGTCTGCGACATCAGCCGCAGCAAACTTGTTCATTCCGAGGTCAGTCATCATGGATGAGCGCTCTTCATTCGTGTGGGACATCATTGTGGAGACAACCTGCTCGCCCACATCGGGCGTCTGCCAGAGTTGGGCCATCTCGTGCCAGACATAGTCAGGGTGAACAAGGCCAAGGCAGTCGCAGGCCCACGATCGGACCAAATGTGGACTTACTGCCAAGAGGCCAAAGACGTGTCCAGCACCCCAATCATGGCCCACGATGTCAACTGGGGTTCCACCTCCTATGGTCTCCACAGCACCTGTTAACCAGTCGCGGTATTCGATCTGTGTAGCGCCCCACTGATCCGGCAACTGTGCACCGAACCCAGGTGGGGATAGCAGAACCAGATCATCTACGCCTCGATCGATTAGCTCCCCTGCAACCTCAGCCCATATGGCGTCAGTCTCAGGATTGCCGTGGACGAGAATTGTCGTCATTGGGTCATCCTCTTTCAGCAAGGTCATATTCGGCCATGTAATACACGGAATTCGGATCAAAGGTTGTGAGCAACTCCGGGTTAGATACCCGCCCGACCGGCCGAACTCCAGAACCCCGCATATTGAGTGCATCGTCACCCAAATCAAGCCTTGCTCTTTCGATGAAACCGTTTAGCAGAGATGCAATATCAGGATGTTCCTCGATCACATTGAACCGTTCGCCTATATCAGAATCGAGGTCGTACAGCCGGAGACTCTGGTTGTTCCACTTTCTGACATGAAACTTCCAGCGTCCAAGCCGCACTGCCTCGATATTCCCACCGAGAATATAGAAGAACGGCACGTCGTCGAGTTTGCATGTTCCATCTAAGAGGCCAACTAGGTTCCGCCCGTCAAGAAACCGATCAGTGGGGAGTTCAACTTCGCACCAACTTGCGATCGTCGGAAACAGATCCATAGCGGTTGCCACATCGTTGAAAACTCCGCCAGAGTGCACCCGGCCCGGCCAGCGGATGATGCACGGCACCCTTTGCCCTCCTTCCCATGTCGTCCCCTTGGAGGCACGTAGTGGGCCGTTACTGCCGCCCCCATCGCGAATTAGTGCCCCATTGTCACTGGTAAAAATGACGACAGTTTCTTGGTCGATACCCAGAGTGCGCAGTTCGTTGAGGAGAACCTTGGTAGACCAGTCAATACAACCAACTGCTGCACCGTATCTTCCGTTACGGGATTCGTTTAAGAACCGATCCTGTACATAGATCGGTAGGTGGACGTAGAGATGCGCGAGGTACAGGAAGAAAGGTTGATTCCTATTGTTCCGTATGAATTGCAGAGCATCAGCGACATACAGGTCGGTTAACCCCGCCTGATCAGGTTGTTCGGCAACGACTTCTTCGTCGTGCATAAGGGGAAGGGGCGGCCTATTGATCAGCATCGGTGCATCTGCTGGAACTGGCGTACCGAGAGATTTCATGATCTCAAAGTATGGACGAACATCCTCAGCCTGGACCTGTCGACCCATGTCGTTGCTGTACGGAAGTCCGAACCAGCCGTCGAAACCATGCCGGGTCGGTAAGAACTCCGGCTGATCGCCACAGTGCCACTTGCCGATAATCCGTGTTGCGTAGCCAGACTCCTGCAGTAGCCGGGCAATGGTTATCTCGCCCGGGTGAAGGCCCTGGGCCTGGCCTGGGAACAACACCGGTGCGTTATCAATACTTCGCCCACCAAACCCAACTCTAAGTGGGTAACTGCCAGTCAGCATTGCGGCACGCGACGGCGAACACACTGGTGACGCCATGTAGAAGTCGGTAAAACGAGCTCCCTCTGCGGCCATCTGGTCAAGAGCCGGTGTGTCGTGTTGGGTTGAGCCGTAGCACGACAAATCGCCGTAGCCAAGGTCGTCCGCATTGATAAGGATTACGTTAGGTGTGCGAGTCACAAAGTTCCCCTATGTGATCATCCTGCACGACTGAGTCACTTGCCGAACCGGGGAGACTGGCGTCTTCGTACTACGGTCAGGGAGTATGGGTGAGCATGAAGAGCAGAGTCAGAAAGTTGAAATGGAGTGGGAGACGCCCTCCAGCGATGAGATAGTTGAAATCTCCAAAGGACATGTCATCGGGCTGGAGATGACCGATGACGACGCTGTCTGGTGTGTAGCAGGCATGCATCACCTGGTTTTGCACACGATTGGACGCCGCTCCGGAATTGAGCACAAGGTGGCGTTGCCATTTTGGCGTGATCGGGAGGGGCACAGGATCGTGGTTGGCTCGTTCGCTGGGGCTGCCAAAGATCCTTCTTGGGTTTGGAACCTTAAAGACCGTGCAACTAATCCACGAGTGAAGGTGCGGATCCAAAGGGGAATCTTCTGGTCAGAGCACGACGTACTGGAGGGCGGTCCAGAGCGTGACGATCTATGGGAACAAATGATCCGAGATCGTGCCTGGTACGCCGATTACCAGAAGAAGACAGATCGGGTAATCCCATTAATTCGACTCTCAGAAACAGAGGCGTTTTCGGATTAACACCTAGGGAGGCCACAAGCTTCTCTGCCAGAACTCGACAAGACAGTGGATTACAGGCGTTGGGCTGTGCGAATGCACAACAAAATTTGTTCCAGTAGCCGTTAATCAGGGTCGCCCTGCACCGGCGTGTTCAACTCGGAAAGTAACTATGGCTCCATCTCCGGAACCAGCGCGTTGTTCTCCCGCTGCTGGCGCGGTGATGCAATAAAGAGTGCGACCGTCGGATCCTCCGAGCATGCAAGCAAACGAGGTCAACGGCGTTGGTAGTCGGTCGGTGACTTCGCCGCCCTCGAGGTAGCGGACTACACCGCTACCAAAGGCATCTGCGACCCAGATCCCTCCAGCGGCGTCTAGGCAGCAACCATCGGGGAGTACGCCTGCTGTGTCGGCCCACACCCGGCGGTTGCTCAGCAACCCGCCTTCCTCAATGTCAAAAGCGCTCAACCGGCTACCAAACGTCTCGGCAACGACCAAGGTGCGGTCATCCGGCGTAATGACTGAGCCGTTTGGAAACGCCAACTCGCTCGGTCCAGATGAAACCGAACCATCGGGGTGAACGATCGCCAAAGTGGAAGCAACGGGATGCTCAACGTCGTTTTCAATGTCGTAGCCAAAGTTCCCGACATAGGCGGTCCCATCGGATGCCACGACCATGTCGTTGCAGTGCCAAGTGGCAATATCTGAAAGGTCAGCATGAACGGTGATCACCTTCTCGTGCACCCGCCAGACTTGTTTCGCCGTCATGGCCACTACGAGAAGGTCTCCACCCGGGAGCCACCCCAGCCCTGACGGCTGTTCGTCACCTAGGTCAACCATGGTTTCCCTATGTCCCTCAGCATTGACGGCGTACACGCAATGCTGCATGAAATCGCTGTACCAGAGCCGGGAATCATGCCAGCGAGGGCCTTCACCAAAGTCCAGACCACCAATCAGAACAACGGGTTCGTGCACTGAGTCCTCCAAAGCGAACAGTTGATAACGAAATGAAACCTAGGCCGATTTCTGTTTCATTAGAAAATTCGACCTAACCTTCAGGCCCAATGGGGTTTCGGTCGCTCTCGCCCTATCTATGGCCAATTTATGGACCCTGGATGGCCGCCAGCTTAGGAATGAGCACCTTATTAGTTGCGTTACCAATATTTATCGTTTCGGAAGGCCACGGGTACACAGTTGCGGCACTTGTGGCAGGCGCCGGCGGATGTGGTGCCACGGTGGCAGCTATTCCAGTTGGGTGGTGTACCGATCGGTGGGGACCTGCGCGTGTAGGTGCCGGATCGCTGTTGTGCATGGTCGGTGCGGCCCTTGTGATGACCCTCGGTGTCGAGCCGCTCCTCCTCGGCGTTGGACATCTTTTATTTGGCGGAGGCGCCCTGGGCGTGATGCTGTCGCGCCAATCTGATCTCACGCGAAGAATTCCCATCAGGTTAAGAGGGAGAGCCATGTCCCTGATGGGTGGAACAATGCGCTTCTCAGTGCTTCTGGGTACTGCTGCAGGTGGGCTTCTTGTCGACTACCTGGGGGCCCGTGCCACCTTCTTGGCTGCTGGCGCAGGTGCAGCAATTGGTCTCCCGGCGGTACTGCCGTGGGCTATTGGAGAACCGACGGAAGTATTGGTGGAGAGAACAAGGCGCCCCCGGTTTCTGAAGGTTGTTCGCCAAAACAAGCGTCGGCTCCTGAGTGTCGGACTGTTTGGGGCTGCCGCTATGACGGTGAGAGAAGGCCGCATGGTGCTGCTGCCCCTCGTGGGCGTGTCGCTAAATCTTCGGCCGGCCACAATCGGTCTATTGGTGGCTGCTGGGTACACCGCAGATTTGGTTCTGTTTCCAATATCTGGTGCAGTTATGGATCGAATTGGACGCCTCGCAGCGATGGTGCCCGCCTACGGATTGCTTGCTCTGGGGCTATTCGGTCTTTCCTTCGCTGACTCCGCTACCGGCGTATTGATCGCTGGTTTGATAATGGGTCTTGGCAACGGACTGAGTGCCGGATCGTTGTTTACTCTGGGCAGCGATGTGGCGCCTGAGGAAGGAACAGGATCCTTCCTGTCAGCAGTTTCAGTCCTTACCGACAGTGGCCGTCTACTCGGCCCACTTCTGGTGGGTTTGGCGGCAGGCCAGTGGGGGCTCAATGCGGCTGCAGTGGTCCTAGGTGCCTCCATGCTTTTGGGCCTACTTTGGCTCGGCACAGTCGTTGGCGAGACCGGAAAATAGATTTGATCCAGTCGTGTGCTCACCAATGAGATGAGACCAGATCGAAAGTGAGAGTGGAAGTTTCTGCAAGTCGGGGCTTGTCTGAGACAGTGCATCCGTGTGCGAGACTGCCGGAGTTAGTTCTGGCCCATTTACGGGCCAACTGAAAGGTGGGCGCGGAACTACGGCCTACTAAACAAAGATCGTTAAGGAGGAACTGCATGCATTTCGTCATTCATGCGCTGGATCGGATAGATGCCGGTGACCTACGAGCCCAAAATCGATCGGAGCACCTTAGTTATCTTGATTCTTTTAACATCACCTTCGGTGGCCCAATGCTGACTGAGGCTGGGGGCATGTGTGGGTCACTGATTGTTATAGAAACGGAGAACCTGGATGCTGCGGAAGCCTTCGCCGCCGGTGACCCTTATGCAAAGGCTGGTCTATTTGACCTTGTGACCATCAAAGCCATGAGGCCAGTGATCGGCATTTAGGCGTTGAAATGACCGTTGGCTACCGAAACCCCTTTCTGGCATCCAGCGAGAATCCCATCGCCCATGGGCGCTGTGACCAGCAGGACTCCACGGAACTGACTGGCGCTTTACCTAGGAACAACCTCGAGTACGGCAACACCCTGGCGGATGGTGACAAACAGTACAGCTGGCTTGGACCGGGCCACTTCGGCGGACTTATCTCGGGCACATACCCAGATGGTGGGCGCACAATCTGGAGTAACGGCCGTGAGTGCATAGCCAAACTTGATTACGAAACACTTGAGGTTCTGGCCACACACCGGCTTCCAGATGAGTACGGTCCTGAGGGAGCAAGCGAGCACGCAGATTGGCTTGACGCGGTCGCCGGCCTAGATAATCTGGCCGGCGACGAGGCAGTTCTTCATGCTGCCGGTTTGGCGAAACGGTTCTTGACGGGACTCGACGGTGTTTACGCGTTGCTGGACTGTGAACACACACTCTTTCTTGGCCGAAAACAAGCAGTCGTGGCCTACGAGGAAGTCGATAGAGGCGACCGAACGGCAGACATCCGGGAGAGAAGCAGATGGGAAAAGCCACCTGGCATAACAGGCGCTTTCGTGGGCGTAAATATGACCAACGATGGTCGGCTAGTCCTGTCAACGGATCATGGTTGGCTGATCAGCCTGGCTCGCGATTTCTCGGACTACGTGGCTGTTCAACTGCCAGGAGCCGCTGTCGACGCTGCGGACCACTGTGCTCGCATGGAGCTGGAACGCGGCAACACCGGCTATGGATGGGTGCGAACCAGCCTTTGTTGTGACGACGAAGGCGGGGTGTACGTGAACTCGCTCGATCAAACCCACAAGGTGGTTTGGAATGGTGCAAATTTCTCGTTTGCGGCGATAGACGGTGCGTGGAGTTCCCCGTATCTGAACGGAACAGGAGCCGGATCGGGAACCACTCCTTGTTTGATGGGTTTCGGCGAAGATGAAGACCACTTCGTGGTGATCGGCGATGGCGAGCCGGTGGTGAACATCACCCTGCTCTGGCGGAATCAAATACCCGACGACTGGGAGCGTCTGCCGGGGGCAGCGTCGCGCCGTGTTGCCGGCTTGGGCCCCGCTGACATGGGGGACAAGAGTCTGCCGGCTATTCAAACAGAACAGTCAATCACGGTAGCTGGTTACGGGGCAATGACGGTAAACAACGAACCAAAGTCGAAACCTGACTGGCTGCCAGCTCGGGCGGCCCGTCTTCTTTGTTTCTTTCTTGGACATCACAAAGAGTTCACACCCTTTGGAATGCAGAAGTATTTATGGGATCCAGAGACCCGGCTTTTTCGGCAGGCGTGGGTGGCAACTGACATCAGTTCACCCAATTCCGTGCCTTACGTGAGCCGGGGGGCCGACACCGTCTATACCTGCGGCACGCGTCGCGGACAATGGACCATCGAGGCTGTGGACTGGTCCACTGGTGAAACGCGTGGGCACTGGACCATGGGGGATAGCCGGTTCAACACCCTCGGCGGTGGTGTTTACCTGGACGAGGAAGGCCGTGTCATATTTGGCACCATCTTTGGGAAAGTACGGATCCTCAACGAGGGTTACTAGGAGTGAATGTCCGCTGGAGCAGATACAACAGATTCCGTGAACTCTTCGGATGTCAGTTCGCAGCACAAAAGGTGTCTGTCTCTCGAAGCACTTGATGGTGGAGTGTTCGACGCCATCGTGATAGGGGGAGGAATAAATGGTGCTGTATCCACATTGGCCATGGCTGCTCATGGCATGCGGGTCGCCCTCGTCGAACGCAACGACTTCGGTTCAGGCACCAGCCAAGAGTCCTCCTGTATGGTTTGGGGTGGTTTCAAATACTTGGAAAGTCGGGACCTAAAACTCGTCGCTGGCCTTTGCGACTCCCGCAACCGCTTGGCAAAAGCCTTCCCAACTCGTTTAGCCGAGGCTCGTTTTCTTGCGGCAATCGATAACGGAGCCCCGTTTCCCCCATGGTTTGCATCGCTAGGGGCCGTTGCATATTGGGGCCTTGGGCGTCTGGCCACCCAGCCCCCACGGCACCGTTCTTCAGCAACAATCGAGCGGCTCGAGCCGTCAGTTGATACCTCGATGGTCCGAGGTGGCGTCGAATACTCTGATTACCTCTTAGTAGACAACGACTCTCGTTTCGTCTCTGAGATGGTCTTTGGGGCAACCCGCTATGGGGCCACGATCGCAAACCGGGTCGACTTAGTCGACGCTGAGCACGGAGTGGGTGGCTGGCGGCTGTCGCTAGTCGATCGACAATCGGGAAAGCAACTACAAACTACGGCACAGGTCTTGGTGAACGCAGCCGGCCCCGAGGTTCCGGTCGTCGGGAATCTCCTGGGAGCGTCCACCGAAAACCGACTGGTGTATTCGAAAGGAATCCACTTGGTTGTTCCCCGAATTACCGATTCAGGCAGGATCCTTGCATTCTTTGATGACGATGAACGGCTGTTCTACGTGCTTCCTATGGGGAACAGATCGGTAATTGGGACCACAGATACAAGGGTTGAGGATCCGATAGTTGACGTAACCGCTGAAGATCGCACCTTCGTACTAGACCAAATCAACGCCCGTATCGACAGAGCCACCCCGCTCTGCACCGGCGACGTAATTGCGGAGCGCTGCGGTGTGCGTGCCCTGGTGGTTCCCCCGGACGGAGCATCTGAAGGCCGAGACTGGACTGAGTTGTCGCGCGAACACGCTGTCGAGGTAGAGCGCACTCTCGGCGTGGTGTCAGTGCTGGGCGGCAAGTTGTCAGACTGCCTGAACGTAGGAGAAGAAGTAGTTGAAGCCGTTCAACAATGTGGACTTGCCAGCCGACAGCCGGTACGCCGCTGGTACGGGGAACCCGGACGTACCGCCCGGAGGCGTTTCAATGAAAGAGCAACTGGACTCAGATTAAATCACCAAGTAGCCGAAGACCTATGGCGCAGGCAGGGTATGCGCGCGTTCATGGCACTGGATCTAATTGATGAAGACAGAGGCCTCGGTGAGCCGATGGGGGACCTGATTCCACTGACAGAGGCTGAGGTCCGAGTAATGGCAAACCACGAATGGATCTTCGAGGCTGACGATTTCCTGCGGCGAAGGACAATGCTGTCCCAGGTTGAACGCCATGACGAACTCCTGGGCGATCCTGCCGTGTTGCGAGCCTTGGAGCTCTTGCGGGTGGCCTGAGTCGCTTGATCGACTCGCAATTGCGCGAGATTGAACGTCGGGGTCTTTGCAACGGTGTGGCACCGGAATGGTAGACATTCAAAGGAAGCGGACGTGGAACACCATGAAAGAGGGGTTGCAGAATCAAATGAAAATCTGGAATCGAGTGTTTCTAATGCAGCCAAGTCGTCTAGGCGTGGCATCCGAAGCGCTGGCTGCTGTTCATAAGGAGATCAACTCAGTGTCGGACTACGGCTACAACCTCTGGGAAACTGTTATCGGCACTCAGGGTGAGTTTGGAGTATCTGCCTTAGTGTCGGACATTGAGGCCTTTACTTCCGGCGAGCTCATGCACGATGAATTCGACGGAGACAAACTTGGGGACCTTGCGGGCGCAGTGAACGAGTGCGTAGACCGTCGTCCTGAGGATTCGTTCTGGAACGTGGTCCACGTGTTGGGCGACTGGACAGACACCCCGGCTTACGTTATGAACGTAGTTCACGAGACCGACATGGCGCAGATGCAAGGCACGGTCGGTGCGACGGTCGAGTTCGCCACCTACATGCACGGTGTCGTCGAAGCTCCGGTCATTGTATGCACAAGCGTTTTCGGCACTGGGCCGTCGGTCCGCATGATCTGGGGCTACGCATCACTCGGCGACTGGGAAGCACGCACCGGCCGAGGAATGTCAGATTCCGGCTTCCAGGAACGCTTAGCAGCGATGTCGGGGCCCGGGGTCACACTTGCTGCTCAAAGCAACGTGATGCGGCGTCTGATTTAACTTGGCCCAAGCTTCGACCAACTCTTGACTGAATTAAAACAATGCAACTCTTCCAACGCCGGCGGTGGATCGATTCAGACCGCGTAGCGGACGGCCTCGGTGCCTTCGTCGCCCAGTTGGCGTGGATCAATGCCAACACCGGGATGGCTATGTCCGGATGGAGGCGAACAGACCCCGAAGGCGAACCTGGTGCGATATTGGCCACCACCATCTACGAGGACCACGCGTGGTTCACCGGAGAGGTCGCTCACCTGCAGACGCTTGCGGAGTATGGCCCGGTGAACAAAGCCACTGCGGCACTTACTGTTGGACAGGATGCCTTTGAGCGATGGGACGCCCCCGTTGATCTATCGGAAGATTGGGCGCTCGGTGAAGCGTCGTTTCGGCAGGTTCTCGACCTGCCGAAGTTGGCAGGTTCTCGACCTGCGTGGATCAACGCAGAGGGAGCCGAAAACCTCGTCGCTTGGTTTCCGGCGGCGGGGGAGATAGCCACGGGATCTGAACTACGGCAGGAGTACTGGTTCCGTATTTACTGATCGCATCAATCCCTGAAACCTCTTACTCGTTCCAATCGGGAACAGCAATTCTAAGAGCGCTCGGGCGGTTCAGAACTACTTGGATGTCGTTGATCGACCACGCTGTCATGGTGGTCCTGCTGGTGATGCCACTCAGCCAGTGGATGCAGCACCCAGCGGCCAACCGAATGAGCGATCTCCCCAGAGCGCGCCAGGATCGGTTGGAACGGGGATTGCCGCTCGACTGGCACCGCCTGACGAATTCTCGTCCTGTAGGCCAGATAAACGACAAGGACTCCCAGAACCAATGCCAGCGACCAAAAGTAGGCCCCTGGGCCAAAGATCTCCACGGCGACTCCAATGCTTACGGGACCCGCCATAGCCCCCACGCTGGCCGCCAAGACAAGCGTGCCTGCAGCAGCCACCCGTTTCTCGGGTGGAATCCAGTCGTTCGCCAGAGCCACGAACTGGCCATATAGCGGAAACACGAAGGCTCCGAAGACAAAGTTAAGGGCGATCAGAAGGAGGCTCTCCGGCGGGGTCAAAGCGCTCACTACCGCAAGTCCGCAGGAAATCGACGCTACAACCAGAATTACTGCACGACGGGGGTAGCGATCCGAAAGCGAGCCGAGGGGCAACTGGAGAGTTACGGCGCCGACTACTGCGGCTGATGTAAAGAGAGTGATTCGTCCACCAGACAGGCCCGACTGGGTACCAAAGACCGCTCCCATCGATAAGCCAATCGAGTGCACGTACGAACACAGAACAACACCTACCACCGCCGATGGAATTGTTCGGTACAGGTCGCGTAACGGCATCTTGTTGTAGACGACTGCGGGAGCAGCGGTCGAAGCAGAAAGGGTTACTGGCACTACGGCTAACGAGATAAGGACGGACGCCAGGACAAAAAGGCCGACCCCGTCAACCGATCCGAGGTTGAGAAGCAACTGACCTCCAGCTGTACCACCCATCATGATCATCATGTAGACACCGAGCATCTTGCCGCGTGTTTCGTTGGTGCTTCGTTCGTTGAGCCAACTCTCAAGAATTATGTAAATCCCAGCGTTACAGAAACCACTGACCAAATAAATCGCTGACCACGATGCAACGGTCACCAGCACCGCATTGACCAGCACTGCGGTCGAAGCAACCGATGCCAAGGCGGCAAAGACCCGGATATGACCGACGGAAGCAAGCAGCCGAGGAATCAGTTTGGCGCCGATGAAGTAACCGGAAAAGTGGACTGCCATGACCACGCCCATAGCACCAGCGCCAATGCCTTCGGTCTCCCCTCGGAGGGGAAGCAGGATTCGTTGTAGCCCGTTTCCAATCTGTAGAAAGACCAGGGCCAGAAACAGCGCCCATACACCAAGGAACCCCGAACTCGTCCTTCGCGCCGCCGGTCGAACAACCGACGGCTCATTCACCTCAGTGTCCTGACGCCCCGACCAACGTGGTCAGGCGTCGGAAATCGGGCATGAGCCCTGGATGCAGCCAGCGCTGCCGAGGCCACAGGCTCAACCATTGGTGCCACTGTGGGGCCAGCTGCCCCCTGCGCGACGTGCAGCATCATGCACTCCTGGGTGGCCACCGGGTCAGGACCATCGCCCGCAAAAAGGTCGTGGTGGACGTGGAGCCGTTTAGCATCGGCCCCCAGGATCAACGATGCGGTATAGATCTCCGCTCCCACCTTCACCTCTTCGAGGTAGCGGATCCGGGTCTCCACGGTATAGAAGGTGCCATGGACCGCCAAATAATCCGGTCCGAAGCCCAACTCCACCAAAACCGCATCGCTTGCGTGGCCAAAGGCAACACCGTAAAAACCCTCGGTGAGGTGTCCGTTGTAATCGATCCACTCGTTTGGCACGACGGCGCGCCACACATGTAGTGGCTGGCTTTCTGACTCCATTGGGGCACCTCCGCTTTTTGAGACAATCCAAAGTCGGCTCAACGCGCGCAATCTACGGCGGACCGCCATTTGGGGCAATGACTCGTTCCGGGTCATATGACACAGAACACCCAGGCCCAGTTAGCCCGGACTCCTCAACCGAGCGGTCCTGACGGCAAAGTGCTTGTGTCAGCGAGTGCTAACGCTGCGATGTCTGGCGATGGTGCTACTCCAAAGATGTCTTCGGCTGCAGCGAGGATGGACAACAGTTCAACATCTCTTCCCTGCAGGCCAGAAAACTGCATACCAACCGGGAGGCCCGTATCAGTAAAGCCTGCCGGCAACGAAGCCGAGGGGGCACCTGTCACCGTGATTCTTGAGCAGGACCGCATCCAAGTTGTGTAGTGGTTGAGGTGCACGCCGTCTATCTCCTCGACCCATTCCAGACCAACCGGGAATGGCGGCACCTGACTCGTAGCTGAAATCAGTGCGCTATAACGACCATTGGCGAAGAACCTCTGCCAAGAAGACTGAATTTGCCTTTCAATCGCCAGTGCCGCTGCTACCCGCTCAGGCTCCAAGGAAAGACCTAATCGGATCTCGTGGCGAGCCGTAGCTTTGACCCGGTCATCTTCGACAAGCGTCGGTCGTGCCAACGCTGCGTCGTGTGCTCGAAGATCTTCGAAACACCGGTCGGCATCGCTCAGATCGGGACAGGCTTCCACTACATCCCAGCCGGCGTCAGACAGTAGATCGGCAGCTCGGAATGCAGCAGAGCGAATCAGTGGATCGAGAGGAAGGTCCCCAAGATCCACAGAGAAGGCCACACGCATCGGCAATGGCGCCGCCGCAAAAGCAATTTCGGAACCAATCATGGCACCCAACATCAGGCCCACATCAGCCACCGTCCGACCCATCGGTCCTAGGACGGCCTGACTGGCGCGGTGATTCAAATCCTGATTCCCAACAAGCGAACCCACCGTTGGACGAAAACCAACTACCCCATTGAATGAGGCTGGATTGCGCAGGGACCCACCAAGATCTGAACCGTCGGCCACGGAAACCGACCCGCAGGTCAGAGCGACGGCCGCACCGCCGCTTGAACCGCCAGCACTTCGGGTGGGGTCCCAAGGATTTCGAGTTAAGCCAAGTACTGGGTTAAACGTATGAGATCCCTTGCCGAACTCAGGAGTGTTGGTCTTACCAATTGGCACCACTCCACACCTCCGAAGCTGCGTAATTATGGGGTCATCAACTGACGGTACGTTGTCAGCAAACACCGGGGAGCCGTAGGTGGTTCTGACTCCGGCTGTTGCACCCAGGTCTTTAAACGCAGTTACCAAGCCTCGCAAAGGTGCGTTCTCCATGAGCGATTGGTCATCATCGAGTCGCCCAGCCAACTCTTCAGCGGACTCCCAATGGGTGGTGGGAATAGCGTTGACCACGGGTTCGGTCATTTCCGCACGAACCCTGCAGTCGGCCAACAATTCTCGACACGACGCTTTCCCTGCCGCTAACAGAACCCTCTGGTCCGTTGCGGTTAGTCCAGCAAGGTCCATCGTTGCGGAAGCGTAGATTGCAATTGTTCAGTTGGTCGTGCACTCAATGTCGATGTAGTTCCCAGCCGCCAGGAATGAGCAGCCCAAACTCTACGCAAGCATCGGCTATCGCTGTAAATAAGAATTTTCCAAATGATCGTTCACAACTGATGAGATACGACGGTTCTCCATTTTGGTCATTACGCACCCAGTCACAGCTCACGCCACCGAGCGACCCGCTGAACACAGCACCGTCAGGAGTCAACTCGTCACACAGGTCAAGATTGCAGATCTTGCTCAATGCCGGTACCGCGTTTGAGCCAGAAATGCGGAGCATGGCCCGTCCGTGGGTGATGTCGATGACGGTCACGAAGCCCTCAGTCGGCACCAAGTCGGTGATGGCATCAGTCCGGCCTGAGTCTGCATAGATCGTCCACTCGTCGGGACGGGTGCCGCACACCAGATCACCTTCGCTGGTGCGAGTGCTGCTCCCGTAAGGCACGGCCAAGACGGCCGCTGCAGCCGTAGTTTGGCCAGCTCGGATTTGGATCTTTGTGCTGTCGTATGCATCAGCGAGAATTACGTTCCCGTCAGGGGCACTCAACGGGCCGACGTCAATTGGACTATGCATCGGGATCTCAGACACGTTGGCGAGCTCCTTCATGATCGACGTGGGCATGGTGTTCTTGCACCACAGCCTTGATGCGCCGGCCATCGGCGAGTAGCACCGTAATCACTGAGCCAGCCATGGACAGGGAAGGATCGACCTGCCCGAGGCAGATCGATCGACCTAAGGTCGGCGACATTCGACTAGAGGTGATGCGACCCAAAATCGTGTTCGAGTCGCCGTCTACGATCTGGGCTGCCTCTTCAGGAACTATCGAGCCATCAACAGTCTGAATGCCGACCAGAATCGGGAGGTCCTCCCTGGAGTAGGCATGCTTCAGTTCGGGCAGACCGAGTGTGTCGGACTTATCTAGCTTCACAAGGCCTCCTAGGCCCGCTGTGGGAGCCTTGCTAAGGCCATCAGTGTCCTGACCAACGATGTAGTGGCCCTTTTCGAGGCGAAGAATCCTCTGGGCCTCGACACCGAATGGAGCACAGCCCAAGTCGGCTCCAGTCTCCAACAGGGCCTCCCATACGTGGAGTGCATATCCAGACGGCACGTGGATCTCGTATGAAAGTTCTCCAGTGAAGCCGATACGCCAGATGATGCAGCCGTCCACACCAGCCACCGTGCCCTGCCGTACGCTGAAGTACGGAAAGGCATCGGGACCCAGGTCGACACCTTCTATGAGACGGTCGAGCAGGACTCGGCTGTTGGGTCCAGCCACGTTGATGCTGGTCAGCCCACCGGTGACAGCGGTGACATGCACATCCCACTCCGGGTGGGCCGTCTGCAACCAGTCTTCGAGCATCTCCCAGATAGCACCTGCCCCACTGGAGGTTGTGGTCATGAGCCAATGGTTCTCGCCGAGGCGACCGGTTACGCCATCGTCGGAAACGACCCCATCTTCGGCAACCATCGCACCGTAGCGGACCCGGCCAATATCGAGTTTCTGCCACTTGTTGACGTACACGAGTTCCAGGAGTTTCGGCACGTCGGTGCCACGAAGGTCCAACTTTCCGAGGGGGGTCACGTCTATCAGTCCGACATTGTTCCGGACGTTGGCCGCCTCGGCCATTGCGTCACCATATTGGTCTGGACGCACCCATTGACCGGCAAGGAGTGGCGTCGACCCGTGCGCCTCGTGCCAGTCCTGTATGGCCGAACGACGCACCGGCTCGAGGATCCGCCCTGCAAGGGCACCCAACGAGATCGGCGAGTACGGTGGGCGCCATACGGTGGTCCCGATGTCGGCCATCTCCACTCCGTTGGCCTCGGCAAGCACTGAGGCTGCGTTGACGGTCTCCAACTTGCCTTGAGCTGGGCCCATAGTCACGGTCGTATACCGCTTCATCAGCTCTATGGAGTCGAAGCCTTCTTTCGAGGCCTGTATGAGATCTTTGGATGAGACATCCTCAGAGAAATCAACCATGCCGTGGGTGGAGCTCCGATAGCACTCGGGGTGCGGCTCCCTAGCCAAGGGGGTGCGCGTGTCCCCAGTCTCGACAGGCTTGTCCCAGGTCGGCGCTGCGGCCCGTGCCGTCTGAGTGATCCGGTCATGACGCCGGCGGAGTGCCCGGTTTGCGGCCAACTCGCCGGTTGCCCAGCCGTGGGCCTCCAACTCACTGGTCGATCCGTCACCAGCGATGCCGCCGGTAGCCAAGATATTGCTTGGCAACGAGTTCGAG
This sequence comes from Acidimicrobiales bacterium, assembly GCA_029242745.1. Taxonomy (GTDB): domain Bacteria; phylum Actinomycetota; class Acidimicrobiia; order Acidimicrobiales; family MedAcidi-G1; genus UBA9410. The sequence goes on from JAQWTI010000006.1 coordinate 20,427, forward strand.
AAGTACCGAGCCGCAGTGGCGTCATAGACCGGCCGGTCACCTCCCATATTAAGCAGAGAAGTCGGAGCGGTCCAGCCGGTTGCTGTAACAACCGTGTCAGCACTCAGTGTTCGACCGTCGGAGGTCTCGACCTTCGTTACTCGGCTCTTGCCTTGGACTGCGACGATGCTCTGGCCCTTTCGAACGTCCAACACGGCCACGATCTCCACTCCGGCGCGTTCAAGGTCGACGACGGCGTCATCGCCCTCCTCATTAGCGGTCATGACGACGGCCTTGGTGCCTGGCTTGACACCGAACAGGTTGATCAGTCGACGGACTCCTCCAGCCAGCAAGACCCCCGGGATATCATTACCGGCGAAGACGTAGGGGCGTTCGATCAGCCCTGGGGCTACTACCAACACGCCGGCACGAGCCTTCACCAGCCGCTCGGGAGCAATAGTGTGGCTTCGCTGGTTCACGGCGATCCAGTTGTGGTCGTAGCGTCCAGTGACCGTCGAGTCGACCAGAACTTCGATGTTCGCATTCTCGTCGCATGCGGCAGCCAACTCTGCGGCCCTAGCCCGCTGAAAGCCATCACCCCACCGGAGATGACCGCCCAACTCGGTGTAGTGCTCGACGAGCAGAACCGAGGCGCCAGCTGCAGCAGAAGCCAACGCCGCAGCCATTCCGGCCGGTCCACCACCTGCCACAAGCACATCTGGATGGGCGTACCGCTTGTCGTAGGCGCCGTGGGTACTAGACCTCCAGTGGATCTCACCACCGGGAGCGAACTTCTGGAGGACTTTCTGGTAAAGCGGCCACATAAATTGCGGTCGCATAAACGTTTTGTAATAGAAACCGGGCGAAAGAAAACGTCCCACCAGCTGGTTGGAGGCCGCCAAATCAAACTTCAGGCTTGGCCAGACATTCTGACTAGAAATTTCCATGCCGTCTAAAAGCTTCCGGCTGCCGGCTCGTACATTGGGCTCGTCACCGACCTGCAAGAAAAGGTTTGGGTCCCAATGGTCGGCCGTCATGATGCCCCGTCTGCGGTGATACTTCATGGAACGACTAAAGACATCAATCCCGTTTGCTGCGATGGCCGAAGCTATCGTGTCGCCCTCGAATCCTGTCATGGCCTTACCGTTCCAAGTAAATGCCAAGCTAACGGACCGGTTGATCACCTCTCCGGGCTGCACAGCGAGTCGGTTCGTCATGAGGCCTCCTGACCGCGTATCTCGTTCGTCGAGGTATTGCGCTCGATAGTGAAGTACCTGCGACAACCACTGCGGCAGTACCAAGTTTCCGTGACCCAGCCGGCCGGGTTGCTCCTTATATAGAGATACTCACGCCACTCTCTCAGGGAGCATGTAGCAGGGTCAGGCCGAGAGATGACCTCACCAGCCGGTCGAAGGTCACCTGAGTTCCGGGGACCACAGTTAGGGCAGGGAACGACGATCATCAGTGACCCACCGCCGCTGCGCCCTTTTCACCAACAAGGTCACCCTCGGTAAACCGTTCAATACCAAAGGCTGCGATCAGGTCTGCGTTGCGCCCAGTAGCAATTGTCTCAGCCATAGTCTCACCTGCTACGGGACCCGCCTTGAAGCCGTATGTTCCCCAGCCAACATCCACTAGATACCCCTCGACGGGCGTGTTGCCCATGACAGGGGAGTAATCCGGAGTCATGTCACACAGTCCTGACCACTGGCGCAACAGTCGCATTTTTGAAATGCCCGGCATGAGCTCGAGAACATGGCCAGCCAGCTCTTCAGTGAACTCAAGGGTTCCGTTCACTCGGTAGGTGCCCACGGGATCAACAGAGGCACCGAATACAAGTTCCCCACGATCAGTCTGGCTGACATAGACGTGTAACGACCCGGACACCACCACAGTGGGTAGAAAGACCTTGCAGGGCTCAGTAACCGCTGCCTGCAACGGATGGGTGGTGATGGGGAGGGGCACTCCTGCCATATTAGAAATGAGAGACGCCCAGCCCGCCGTGCAGTTCACAACTACAGGAGCGCTAATGTCACCTCGGCTGGTTTTAACGCCGGTGACCCTGCCGCCGACACCTTTGCCGCCCGGACCGGCACCGCCCTCGACGACGATATCCAGGACCTCAGTCTCCTGAAGAATGTGGACATCATGAACGTCAGCTCCTCGGGCGTACCCCCATACCACAGCGTCGTGACGAACAATGCCACCCGGAGGATGATGCAACGCACCCAGAATTGGATAACGGGTGTTTGGCGAGACATCGAGGCTGGGCGCCTGCTTCTTGACTTCCTGCGCATCGATGACACTCGAATCGATACCCTGGAGTTTGTTGACCTCGGCACGCCAATGCATAGTTCGAAGTGCTGCATCAGTGTGTGCCAGCGTGAGGTGGCCGCGCCTGGAAAACATGACGTTCAAGTTCAGATCGGTGGCCATGGTGTTGTACAAGGAGAGCGACCGATCGTAAAACGCCACACCCTCCGGTGTTAGGTAGTTAGACCGAACAATTGCCGTGTTGCGGCCTGAACCGCCACCACCGATATAGCCCTTGTCGACGACGGCGACATTAGTAATGCCATGGTTCTCGGCAAGGTAGTAGGCGGTAGCGAGGCCGTGGAGACCACCACCGATGATCACCACGTCGTAAGCCGCGCGCATCTCTGGGCGGCGCCACATTCGGGGCCAGTCGCCCCGGGTCAGGCCATGCTTTAGCAGCGCTCCTGCGGAGTACTTTGGAGGTCGGTTATTCATGGACGAACAGTCCCTTCGCCTGTAGGTGTGTGCGCATGCCACGGCAGTGGGTTGACCCCGTTGCCGTGGATAGGTAGGTCGTCGGATTCATCGCCGGTTGGGATCTGGCTGGACCCAGTGAAGCGGTCTGCGAGCATGTTGTGGAACCGGTGGAGGGGCTCCTCAAATCGAGGAGAGAGGCGACCGGGCGTGTAGCCCCCTGTCGCTAGCCCTGCTTGTCCCCGTTGAACAATTCCAATGTCTTCATGATTTATATCTAACCAGAAATCCCTCGTGGCGAGAAAGTCACCGTCGTCCACCTCGGGGGCAGCCGGAGGTAACAGCCATGTGCAGATCTCGCGAGTGGAACCAGCATCGATGGGGTCTAACCGCATCACGAAGACATGGTTGGGGAGCACGCTGAGTAGCACGTTGGGAAACAGAGCAATGAACCGGCCGCTGGCCAGATCAGACTCGTTGAGACCTTCGGCGGGCGGCATAGTCGACCAGTCTCCGCGTTCATCTGCGGAGATAGGTGTAGTGGTTTGGCCGCAATACATGCCGTTTCCCTGATAGCGATAGTGGTCCTCAACTCGGGAGACCTTAGACAACTCGGGATGTATCCAACGGAGATGGTAATACTCCTGAAAGTTCTCGCTGATGAGTTTCCAGTTGGCATTAATTGTGATGCTTTGCGTGAGTTGGCTCCGCCAGTCCGCCAGCCCGTAGCCCGCTAGTCGCCCATCAAGATCGCCGAACCACTCCGCCACTGGTGGTGGCTCGTCCGAAAGGCAAATCAGGACAAAGCATTGCCAGGTAGTCACGCACACCGGGTGCAGGCCATAATCAGAGGGATCAAAGCCGTCCACTCCTGCGTCGGCGAATAGAGGTGTGGCAACGAGAAGGCCATCGAGATCGTAAGTCCAACGATGATAAGGACATCGAATGGTGCTTCCCAGTGTGCAATCGCTATCGAGAAGTTGTGTGCCCCGGTGCCGACAGGCGTTCCTGAAGCCGCGAAGTTCACCATTAGCGTTGCGAGTCAGGATGATTGACTGGCCCGCCACAGAGCGCACGATGGTGCTCCCCGGTGCGTCCAATTCGTCGTGAAGACCGACGCAAACCCACGAGGTTCCGAACACGCGGAGTTTCTCTTCGTTGAAGAAAGCTTCATCGACGTAACACGCTGCGGGTAGCGCATTTGCTTGCAGGATGGGCCGCCGGGTGCCAGTCCACGCTGCCTCTGACACCCAACGCGAATCTGAGGCTTGGTCCAATACTTCAGTGGGACTAGTCATGCAGAGGGATCCACCACCTAGGCAACCGCATTACCCGAACTTGCGTGCGAACGGTAGGCGCGTCTTGAGTCCCTGTAAATAACCGGTAATCTCATAGGGATATGAATCAGATTAATACCTTCTTATCTCACGCGAAAAGTACGCCTTACTGGATGAATGACCTTCCCTCGATACAAGGCCTGAACACATTCGCAATCGTGGCTCGCCACCCGACCTTCTCTGGGGCCGCAGACGAGTTGGAGATCGGACAATCGGCAGTCAGCCATGCGATTCGGCAACTGGAACGCTGGTTTGGTTGTGCTCTGTTCGACCGGGACCATCGGGGAATCCGCCTCACGGCAGAGGGACGAATTCTTGCGGATGGGGTTGGTGCGGGACTAACCCGAGTGCACCAAGCGGTACGGGACGTCCAGAATCTTCATGACCATGCAAGCGAGACGGTAACGATCTCCGTATCCACTGCTACGGCTAGTAACTGGTTGATCCCAAAGTTGGCTCGCTTTAAAGCGGACTACCCCGAAATCGACGTGCGATGCGTCACGACTGATTCGGATCGGAACTTCGAAACTGACTCCGTAGATCTTTTCGTACCAGTTGGGCGAGCCCGGTGGCCCGGATGCAGACGGTGGGCACTGACAGATGAAACCGTTTATCCAGTTTGCAGCCCGGCCTACGCCGCGTCGGTGGGGGAGACTCCGTGGTCCCTGGACGTGCTCCTCGACGCCACACTGCTCACTCTGCAGGAACGCCACCGTTCTCGGATGCGCTGGTCTGAGTGGTTCATGGCCGTCGGAGCACCTGCACCTGATGGCACCGGACTCGGCATCAGTAACGACTACTCCGTACTGCTACATGCAGCCATTGAAGGCCAAGGAGTCGGGCTGGGCTGGCATCATCTGGTTACCGAATTAGTCCGACAGGGCCGACTCATTCGACCGGTGGCCGAGTCAGTCACAACCGCTGAGCCGCTGTGGCTTAATGCGCCACCGGGGCGGATTTTAACCTCCGCTACCGAAGTCTTACGGGACTGGTTGCTCGCCGGTTCCTGACACCCCTGCTCTATGGTGGGCGACATGACGAAATTGCATGTTGTGGACCACCCACTAGTGGCACACAAGTTGACGCAGATGAGACGGGTCGAGACTCCGAGTGCGCAGTTCCGGCAACTCTTAACCGAGATAAGTCTCCTACTCACTTACGAAGTCACGCGCGACCTTGCGCTGAAGAAGGTTCGGATAACCACGCCTCTCACCGAGTCTGAACAACCAGAACTGGTGGAGGAGCCAGTGGTGGTTTCAATCTTGCGGGCCGGAAACGGCCTTCTCGATGGCGTGCTCCAGGTCATACCGTCTGCGCGAGTGGGTCATATTGGCCTATACCGCGACCACGACACTCTCGAGGCCGTCGAGTACTACTGCAAATTTCCCTCACTCAACGGTCAAACAGTAATTGTGGTCGACCCGATGTTGGCCACCGGGAACTCTGCGGCGGCGGCCCTCGATCGAGTTAAAGTCGACCGCCCAGGCACCGTCAGGTACTTGTGTTTACTTGCAGCGCCTGAAGGCGTTGCGGCCCTTCAGAGCGCGCACCCTGACGTGGCAATCTGGACGGCAGCCGTAGATGAGCGCCTCAACGAAGTGGGCTACATCGTTCCTGGACTCGGTGATGCTGGCGATCGCATCTTCGGAACAACCTGAGTCGGTCGAGCCGCGAGCTCATGAGGCGCTCCCACTGGATCATCCAGGTAGGACTTGCGGTGTCTGTCATTGCATGTTCCGCGGCACTGGTAGTGCGTTCTGCTGGTGCAACTGTCTCCAATTCGACTGCTGGTGTAATTCACCTGACTTTCGATGACGGACCGGATCAACTGTTCACCCCGCTGCTACTCGATCTGCTCGACGAGCATGGCGCGCAAGTAACTTTCTTCCTGTTGGGGCGGAACCTGGCAGAACGCTGGGGGAGCGAAGAAATTCAAGATCTCCTGAACAGGGGTCATGCGCTGGGTAATCATTCAACGCATCACCGGAAACTAACCACCCGTCATCCGTTCGAGGTGGCAGCCGATTTAGAGGAAGCGTCGCTGCTTCTTTCCGAACTCTCTGGGTATCGCCCTACATGCTGGCGAGCGCCCTACGGTGACCGAAATGACATGGTAGATGCAATCGCCTTCAGCTTTGGGATGTCGCATGTGGGGTGGACTGCGGATCCGCAAGAGTGGCGGCAGCCTTCGGTGTTGTCCGTAGTCGACTATCTGACCGAGAAGCGTCATGACGGTTCAATAGTGTTGATGCACGATCGGAAATGGTTAACGCTTCACATAGTTGCCGACTTTGTGCCAGCATTCATTGGCGAAGGTTGGAGGTTCGCCCCAATCGATAGTTGTTGGACTTCCCATCAACAGAAAGAACGGATGGCTACACGCGATTTCGGTGAGGTACCGGTAGGCAGGGTGTCTTCGGTCCGGTCAGGGCCTGCAGGCTTTGGAGTGGCAATTGAGGGATGGGCATACGACGCGGATGCTCCCAACGCTGGCCTCGGGATTCGGGTTTTGCACGCTGACGGCTCGTCGCCGGTGGTCGCTCAAACCAGCCCTGACCACTCCTTCTCACTCGTTATTGAAACTCCTCCGGAAGGCCCTATTTGCCTTTGGGTCGTTGATTCTGGAAGAAAGCACCATCCGTCGCTCGGCTGCCACCTTGTGGAGACCTCGTGACGGACCAGTATCCCTTAGGACCACCACCTGACGAAGCTCAGGACCTTTTAGACGTTCAACAACGAGTTTCTCGGGTTCTCTCTCTCGTTGCTCGTCTGGATGTCGGTCCAGCACCACGAGTGGCTTCCGGCCCAGTGATCCACGCCGCAAACCACCGAAGCCTTGCCGATCTCCTCCTCGCCGCAGGGACATTCAGTTCCTGGGGGTGGCCAATCCGTCCACTGGTGGCTGGGGACTACTTTAAAAAACCTGGTATCGGACCGCTCCTCCGGCGACTCCGCTGCATCCCTGTACACGGCGCAGAGGCCCTAGATCTTGCCTACTCGGCACTATCAGCTGGTTGGTCGGTGGCAATCATGCCGGAAGGTCGTGTCGTCCCAGAAAAAGAGTGGGCCGCAACTGGCGTGGGACGTGCTCACTCGGGTATCGGGCGCGTTGCTATCGACACCGGCCTGCCAGTGATTGCAAACGGCGCCAGTGGAACCGAGCGGTTTTGGCCTCGAAAGCGATCTATTCCAGTTATGCGGCCTGGGTCCAGAACCCACTTGGTTCTTCGAAGTGAGCTCGTCGGCCCCATTACTGGGTCAACGGCAAGAGAAGCTACAGATCAAATCATGGCCGCCGTTACGCGGTGCGTGACGATTGCCGATGCGGTCGCCCAACAAGCCAGGAAGTGACTTGACTTGGGCGCTATAGCAAAATCCAGTAGCCAGCCTGAGCGACGAAGTCACACTAAGTCCAGCCTCAACTCGACAATTGCGCGCAACTAAATCAATAGTGGTGCGGGAAAGAATCAAAATCTTGCGGACGCTTTTCTAGGAAGGCGTCTCGCCCCTCTTGGGCTTCATCGGTTCCGTACGCAAGTCGCGTGGCTTCTCCGGCAAATACCTGTTGACCCACCAGGCCGTCGTCTATCAAGTTGAAAGAGAATTTGAGCATCCGCTGAGCAGTGGGGCTCTTGGCATTAATCGTTGCAGCCCACTCAAGCGCAACTTCTTCGAGGCGGTCATGATCAACGACCTCATTCACAGCACCCATGCGTTGCATAGCCTCAGCGTCGTACTCTTGGCCTAGAAAGAAGATCTCTCGCGCAAACTTTTGCCCAACTTGGCGGGCCAGATACGCAGAACCGAATCCACCGTCAAAACTTGCCACATCAGCATCTGTTTGTTTGAAGCGTGCGTGTTCACGACTTGCAATAGTCAGATCTGCCACGACATGAAGGCTGTGACCGCCGCCGGCTGCCCACCCCGACACAACTGCGATCACAATCTTTGGCATGAACCGGATCAGGCGCTGCACTTCGAGAATGTGGAGCCGCCCCGTACGCGCCGGGTCCACAGTGTCTGCTGTCTCTCCGTCGGCATAGCGGTAGCCATCCTTACCCCGGATCCGTTGGTCACCTCCAGAGCAGAAAGACCACCCACCATCACGACTGGACGGCCCATTGCCGGTAAGTAACACCGTGCCGACATCGGAGGACATACGCGCATGGTCCAATACCCGGAACAACTCGTCCACGGTGTGGGGGCGAAAGGCGTTCCGCACCTCGGGGCGGTTAAACGCAACACGGACGGTGCCCTGATCAACAGCGCGGTGATAGGTCACGTCCGTCAGGTCAAAACCACTGACCTCTTGCCAGCGCGTGGGATCGAAAATGGCTGAGACCTCGGTGTTGGGCACTCCCGTATCCATGAACCGGCATCATACGGCCCGATGCCAACCGGACTTGAACCAAGCCCCAACGTATGCGTACACATTCTTGACCTGATGCGCAGGTAAGCCTCTGGACTATCTGTCGATGCACTCGGCGAATGACCTGGCTGTACCTGGGACGACAGAAAGGGTTTCTTTGATCCCCATGGCGCAGAGGTCTTCGTAAGTCGCTGCCAGGAAGTGTTCGACTCCAGTCTGCACCCATGACTGGTCTGGAGCGGTTGCTTCAAGTCCTCCAAAGCCAGTTATGACCGCCATGCCTGTCGGCTCGACATCCAAGGTGGTTACTGCGAGGTCAGGTCGGTACCGCCTTAGCAAGGCAACAACCTTCCATACATCACCACTCCAAATTGCTGTCGTGCGTTTCCGATCCGAGGTAACGGCGTCGATGGGCAAAACATCGTGAAGTAAGACCACCGTTCTGGCGTGGGCATACCTCTCCACGGAAAGCACGTCAGCGAGCGCCACCTCAAACTGGTGGAGACCATCCACAAAGGCGAGATCTACTAATCCACCAAGCAGGCCCACAACATCGTGGTGCCGAAAGAAATCCTCTGAGGTTGTGGGAACAATCTCCCAGTTTGAGTGATTCAAATCACTGACCTGCGGAGTTGGATCAACGCCGACGATTCGCGTGTCAGGACCCACGAGACGCAGAGAATGCCCTTCGTTTATACCTATTTCTAAGTAATGCCTGGGCTCGAGTCGGCGGTGGGCGTCAGCAAGTAAGTCAAAGTAAGTCGGATAGCAGAAGTCTGATAGGCCGCCGCCGCTCAAACTGGCTTTCTGCCCCGCCTCCCCACAACTCTCCGCCACAAATGAATCTCTCGTCATCTGCTACGCCGCCACCAAATGCCCGTCCAGTCCACAGGGATTATCCGGTCGGTAATGCCATGCTGCGCCCGGTAGTCCTCCACGGCGCATCGACAGGATTCAAAAGCGCCATAGTCGTCGACAATTACGATGCCGCCTAATGACAACTTTGGGTACAGACACTCCAACGCCTCCCATGTCGACTGGTACAAGTCCCCATCCAGCCGCATCAGCGCCAATCGATCGATCGGCGCCGCAGGCAGTGTGTCCTCAAACCATCCTTCGAGAAACTTGACCTGATCATCAAGTAGGCCATAACGCGCAAACGTCGCTTCGACTTCGGGGCGCGACACGGCAAGAGCCGCTACGCCCGAGAGGTCTACGCCGGTGTCGGCAGGCCATCTCGTTGGATCAGGAGCAGGTAAGCCGCAGAATGAATCCGCTACCCAAACCGCACGGTCCTCAGCCCCCCACACAGCGAGCGCAGCTCTCATTAAGACTGTTGCACCACCGCGCCATACCCCGGTCTCAATGAGGTCACCAGGAATGCCAGCGCCAAGTACCGAGTTCAAAGACTCTGAAAGGTTCTCGAGGCGCCGGCGCCCAATCATCGTCTCTGCAGAACCAGGCCAGTCACGGCCATCTACCCGGAGGGTCGGATCCACGCCCGGCTCCAACTCTGGAAAAAGATCTCGACACAAACACCCAATCAATAGATCCATGTACCTTTGTCGCACCACCGTCTCCAGAGGGTCACTCATAGAAATGCGGCCCATGTCAGACGTGTGCGACTAATGCTGGCTATGGCAGTTCATCAAGTGCTTCAAGCGCACCCGATGCCACCAATTCGTCAACTAAACCGGGGTCCATACCCAGGTCCTGAACACAGAATCGACGACTGTGTTCTCCAATCAGTGGAGCTTGGAAACAAGCTGGTGGCCCCATACCGGATCCCGTAAAGCACGGGCCAGCCATCACTACCCGGCCTAGACCCTGTTGCTCGAGATCGACTAAGAAACCGCGCTCGATTAGGTGCGGGTCTTCTAGTTGATCGACACAGAACATCACTTGACCTGCTGGCACTCCCTTCGCCTGGCAAATATTTTGCACCTCGACTCGAGTCAAGTCTTTAGTCCAATCAGCGATCCGAGCCTCGACTTCTGGCCGAGCTTCGATACGTTGAGCCGTCCGCACCAAGAGCGGGTCGCGCGCCCATTGTGGATCACCCATGGCCTCCCGCAGGCTCACCCAGTCATGGTCGTCGCGCACGCAGATTACGGCCCAGTTCTCCTCACCGGCACAAGGAAATGCACCCCAAGGCGCTCCAGTCGGATAGGTGTTGCCGCGTGGATGAACTGAGCCTGGCTCCAGAGCCTCCGCTAGAAACTGATCCGCAAGAGTCATCATTAGAGCCTCTACCTGTGCGACTTCAACATGGGCACCGGGAGCACCCCGATCACGCCCGATGAGCGCAGCAAGGGCACCAACGGCGCCAATGCGGCCGGCCAGGTGGTCGGGATGAATGGCATTACTCCCGGGAGGTCCATCACCATCGTCATAGGCCCACAACCAACTGAGGCCACCAGCCGTTTGAATAGTGGGTCCGTAGCCGGTCCAGTTGGCCTGGATTCCATGAGAACCCATCAACTGACTGGACATCATCACGGCATCGGGATTAAGTCGACGGACGTCGGACCAGCCAATTCCAAGAGTATCCATAGTTCCCGTGGAATTATTTTCTATAAGAATGTCCGCCCAGGCGACAAGCTTCTCGACGACCTGCGTGGCACCAGAATGTTTCAGGTTGAGACCTAGGCAGCGCTTAGTTCTACTCGACGAGGCAAACGGGGCACTCATTTCGCCGCCCATAACAATCCGAATGAAGTCGGGGTAAGCGTGGCTCTCAATTTTGACCACGTCAGCTCCATAATCAGCAAGCATTCGTGCGCACTCCACGCCAACTCCACCGTGGCCGAAGTCAGCCACATGGAGCCCTCTCAGCGGAAGGTCTTTCGCCTTACCGAGCGGCGACGACAAAGTGAAACGAGGTCCATCAAAGAGGTCGCTATCTTCACCTATCTCTGGAGCCCTGTGCCGATGTCCGATCCTGATTCGGTCGATCTCAAAGGCACCGGAAACAACTTTCGCCTCGACCCCTGGCGCGATCTCCACGGTCGCAAACGTTCCACGTGACGCGTAGTGCTCGTCAGCCAAGACTTCGGCCGGCGACAGCAGTGGGGTGGCTACTACACCACGACGTTGTGCCTCCTGGCACCCCTCGATCTTTGGCAGGTCAGCCCAGTGGGCGGCGTACAGGGGATTGATCACATCAGTGTTCATTAGCCGGTTGACATAACTTTCCCAGTACTCGTCTTCGAACGCTTCCGGTGACCCCATCCACTCCCAAAGGGCGCGCCACTGGCCGGGCGCCATCACGACACATCTAACCTTTCCATCGGCACACTCAAAGGTGGGATACATGGGACTATCCCCAGAGCGCACCGTGGGAGGCGTCGAACCACGGCGGAGTGAGTCGCTAGCACTGGCCAAGCCCCAGGTGTTCATTTGAGCCATGGCCTCCAGAGAAGAGACATCAAGATGTTGCCCGCCTCCACCCCGGGCCCGGTGGACCAGCGCTACAAGGACTGCGTAAGCCCCTATCACACCCACCACATCCGATGCGATCGCACCAGGCAGCAAAAGCGGGGGCTTCTCAGGGATACCGCTTAGGGCCTGCCACCCAGAAAGAGCGAACACCACGTCATCCGTGGAGACTAGGTCACGGTCCGGGCCCGTCTGACCGAAGTCCGTAAGAGAAACTACGATGAGCTCTGGGTTCACCTTCAAGAGGACATCAGGTCCTAGACCTAAGTTGCTCATTGCTCCCGGGGCCCAAGACTCGATCAGTACGTCGGTATCACTAATCAAAGTTAAAAACCGGTCAAGGTCAGCGGACTCAAGCGGCGCAGCAAGGTCAAATACAGCCGACCGTTTGTTCGCATTACGGACAGCGAAGTAAAGCGAGGACCCATCAGAAGCAAATGGCGCCCGTTGTCGAGAGGCGGCGCCGCTCGACGGCTCGACTAGGAGAACATCGGCACCCAAGTCGGCGAGGAGTCGGCCACACAGGTCACCGCGATCACCGGAAACCTCGAGAACACGGAGATCGGTAAGAGGACTGCTTGTGGAGGGCATCTGTGATGGTTTACCACTCGACCCAGCTGGAACAGAAGCCACGTCCTAGTTTGGCCGACGCCGCCTCACCCCTTCAACCAACTCCCCAAGTAACATTGAACCCGAGTCGAACACCAAGAACCCACTGTGCCGCGCCGATCTCCTCTCACCTCCGTGCCGTTGAAAAGACGTCGTAACCTGTCCAGTGCCCTAGCGCTGGCGGTCAGCATCCTTTCAGTATCGTTAATGGTGGCTGCCCCGGCCCTCGGAATAGAGGAGACCGACTCCATCCGCGATGCACGCGACAAACGTGAATCAGCCAAGGGGCGGGCCGCTGACGCGGCAGAAGCTCTCCAATTCGTCGCAGCAGCAGACGACGAGGTCTCAGACGCACTCCTCGCACTTGATGATGCCGTGGCGCTGCAAGAAGCGAAAATACTTGCTGCACGTCAGGCCATCGAAGCAGCGGAAGCCGAAGCCACTCTCCGTTGGGTGCAAGCCAAGGACATTTCTGTCGAGGTCGACGATTTGCGCCAACGGATACAGGAGTTAGCAATAGACGTGTATATCGGTCGAATTCGGCCAGGCAGTCTGCTGGAATCGACAGATCTGACGGCAGGTGTGCGTCGTGCCGCGATTCTCAACGCGATCACCGGTGATCGGGGCGACATGGTCGATCGACTCCGAGCCCTGGAATCTGATCTCGAAGACGTCGCCTTGTCGGCTGACGAAGCCATCGCTGACGCACAGGCAAACCAGCGAGAGCTCGAGTCTTCGATTCGGGTGCTTGATCGACGGATATCGGCAAAGGAGAATATCAAAGGAGAACTACAGGATCGAATTGCCGCCTACGAGGCTGAAATTCGAACCTTCGAACGGCAGGAATACCTCATGGCGATCCTTATCGACAATCTGATTGCTGAGGAACTACGGAAGTCAGCGCCCGACTTAAGCAAGGAATCAGGACAAGGCTTCATAATGCCGATGGAGGGGAAAATCGGGTCTAGATTTGGCCCACGAATACACCCAATCTTCGGCACGATGCGCCAGCACAACGGAGTTGATATCGGCTGCGTTCGGGGTCAGCCCATCTGGGCTGCCAAAGCCGGCAAAGTGATTTTTGCCGGCTGGAAGAACGGTTATGGAAACGTGGTTCTCCTAGAGCACGAGGGGCCCGTAATCACCTTGTATGCCCACCAAGAGAAGATTCACGTGTCCGCCGGCTATCGAATCGGCAAAGGCGAAGTGCTAGGAACCTGTGGCTCTACAGGTTGGTCTACCGGACCCCACCTTCATTTCGAGGTCCGCACCGGAGGGCAACCAAAAGATCCCATGATCATCTTGCCGGGTTGATGCCCCTGAGACAGGCAACACCGGGGCTGCTCGTCTAGGGGTGTCAACAACTGAGCAGGGACCCCGAGGGGCCCCTGCGAAAGATGCAACTGGTTTGATTAGCCCACGAATGCGGAAGCAAACACTAGGGACACGATGGTCATCACTTTGATAAGGATGTTCATGGATGGTCCAGAGGTGTCCTTGAAAGGGTCGCCAACGGTGTCTCCCACCACAGCCGCCTTGTGGTTATCTGAGCCCTTGCCGCCATGCGCTCCTGCCTCGATGTATTTCTTAGCGTTGTCCCAAGCTCCACCGGCGTTGGACATGAAGATTGCTAAGCAAAAGCCGGTAACAAGTGCGCCGGCTAGGAAACCACCGAGAGTGTCCACGTTTATGAAGCCCAGCACTAGGGGGACGACGACTGCCAACGCTCCGGGGATGATCATCTCCTTGAGCGAAGCCGCTGTGGAGATCGCTACACACCGAGCCGAGTCTGGGTTAACGCCGGGTTTCCCTTCCCTTAGTCCAGGGATCTCTCGGAACTGACGACGAACCTCTTCAATCATCTCCTGAGCAGCGCGACCCACGGCGTCGATGGTCAGCGCTGCGAACAGGAACGGCAGCATGGCGCCGAGAAACAGGCCAATGAACACCTCAACTCTCCCAACGTCGAGCGACAGTGAGCCGCCGGCCTGGGCAATTGCAAACTCGAAGCTCTTGAAGAGCGCCAGAGCGGTCAGCGCCGCTGAACCAACAGCGAAGCCCTTGGCTACAGCCGCCGTCGTGTTTCCGAGTGAATCAAGGGCGTCAGTGACTTCACGAACGCTTGGGTCCAACTCGGCCATTTCTGCGATACCGCCAGCGTTGTCCGCAATCGGTCCGTAGGCATCTACAGAAACCACCACTCCTGTCGTAGCAAGCATCCCGATGGCTGCAACGGCGATTCCGTAGATGCCCCCGTCAAGATTGCCAATGGAGTCAAACGCCATCTCGCCACCCCAGTAGGCGACAGCCACACCGATTGCCAGCAGACCGACAGACGCTGCGACCGAAACCATGCCGGCTGAGATGCCACCTAAAATTGTGGTGGCGGGGCCAGTCTCCGTTTGGCTGGCAATCTTTTTAACCGGAGCAAAATGGTCGGAGGTGTAGTACTCGGCCGTCTTGCCGAGAGCCCACCCAACTACTAGACCACCGATTACTGCGATTGCCAGACCCAGGGGGGCATCAAAGGCTTCGTTATCACCGAAGAGCCAGAACGAGATGCCCACAGTCGCTACCACCGTGAGCGCCATCGCCACGTTAGTACCCATGTGCAATGCCTTTGAGAGAGCCTTGGTATCAGTGGAATTGCCGCCCTTAACTAGGAAAGAGCCAACGATGGACGCCACCATTCCAGCGAATGCAATGGCCATCGGGAACGTCAGCAACGAGATGTTGGTTACGGCAGTGGCCTGCTCTGCGCCCAAACCCAACGCAAAGGCCACTAACGAAATAGGCGCCAGGATCGATCCTGCGTAACTCTCAAATAAGTCGGCCCCCATGCCAGCTACATCGCCGACGTTGTCGCCTACGTTGTCAGCGATGGTTGCAGGGTTTCGCGGGTCATCTTCGGGAATGCCCGCCTCAACCTTGCCCACTAAATCAGCACCGACATCGGCGGCCTTGGTGTAAATACCACCTCCTACACGGGAGAAGAGCGCAATCGAGGAGGCACCAAGCCCGTAAGCGGTCACAACCTCGAAGGCATCGTCAACCTCCAGCACCAAGATGAACAGTACGTAGACAGCCATGAGCCCCAGCAGGGCTAGGCCAGCCACGGAAAATCCCATCACGGCACCACCACGGAATGCTATGGGCAGCGCCTTGCCGGGTCCCGACTTCGCAGCCTCGGTAGTTCGAGCATTGGCCATGGTGGCGACCGTCATACCTATGTAGCCAGCCAGTGCCGAGAGCACAGCGCCAATGACATACGTGATCGCAGCCGCAGGAGCAATCAACAGTCCGATCAGGAGAGCCATGGCAACTACGAATACAGACACCCAGCTGTATTCCTGCTTAAGAAAGGCCCGCGCACCTTTCTGGATTTCTGTCATAAGAAATACCATGCGATCATCGCCCGGAGGCGCTGCCTTAACGTTCTTAAAGAAGAATCCGGCAACAAATAGGCCGAGAATGGCCGAAACTGCAGCCAGATATGGGATGGCGTCCAAGGGAGGGTCTCCTGATGAGGGGAACTGGTTGTGGCCCACCCAAGTTGTCTGGGTGGGATTGGTGCCCGGCGCAAGCCCTCAAGGCCGGATCGTCACGGGACCTCAGGCACTCTAGTGAGAATGGCACGGCGGACCGACAATCGGCAGGCATCTGCGACTGAGGTCGAAAGTCACGTTAGAAGTGTCACGACTAGCGCCTGGTCGCCCGGTCGGTCAGGATTAGGTTGCTAACCCAAGAGGATTACTGAAATCCGAGAGGAACTGAATGCCGTCCGAGCTCCGCAAAAACATGCTTAAGGTGCGGCGTGCCCTGTCGCCCGAGGTGGTCGAGCGACACTCCGAGTTGGTCTGCCGGAGGTTGCTGAGCCTCCCAGAATTCTCGACGGCAACCAAGAGGGGCACTATCGGTTCCTACCTTGGCATATCAGGGGAAATAGACCCGTCAGTCCTTCTGGAGACTGCCGGAATAGAGATAGCCCTACCAGTGACGACTACCGGAGATCCCCTACGATTCGTGGTGCCACACGGGCCTTTATCCGACGGGCCATTCGGTACCCGCCAACCCGAGGCTGGTACCGAAGTCAGCCCAATGGACCTGGCCTTGGTTTTGGTTCCACTAGTCGCTGCCGACCGCCGCGGCTCACGCGTCGGCCACGGCGCAGGTTTCTACGACAAAACCTTTTCTTCTCTGCAAGATGCCCGTCTCACTGCAGGGTCACAAACACCGCTGATGGTTGGACTTTGCCATGACTTCCAGGTTGTTGAAACGTTGGAACCTCGGCCATGGGATGTTCCATTAGACCTCATCGTGACAGAAGTTGGTCTCATCCGACCTTGAGTGTGCTCCACAAAAATCAGGAGTGATTTCGGGTATGCCACCCTTTACCTCCGCCGGTGGGCGATGATCGCGAGGTGCGTATCATTGTGGTCGGTGCCGGTGAGGTCGGCACCTACGTAGCCGATCGTCTCAGTAGGCAGGGACACGACGTCACCCTCATAGAGGTCAACAGCGAACGTTGTCGACAGATCCAAACGCAGCTCGACGTCGAGATACTCCGAGGTAGTGGTACCGATCCGGACGTGCTTGCCCAGGCGCGTGTCTCCAAGGCGGAACTCCTTGTTGCGGTAACTAAGCGTGACGAGGTGAACATCCTGTGTGCCCTCATGGCTCGGAAGGCAGGTGTCACCAAGACGATTGTCCGAGTGGAATCTCGAGCACTACGTCGAGCCCAGGCTGCGTCACTATTTGAGGGGGTCGAGGATCATCTCGTCATTGACCCTGACGAAGAGGTAGCCCATGCCGTCCGTCGACTACTTCGTTACACCGGCGCCCTTGAACTCGACGAGATGGCTGGTGGTGAAGTAGTCGTGTTGACCGGTCGACTCGCCGGTGGTGCTCCGTTAGTCGGCAAGTCACTACGTGAGCTCGGACGTGAGTTGGAACCTGACTGGGGCTTCATCGTGGGCTCAATAACACGCCGAGAAGCGGGGGCGGACCAGGAACACACCTTTGTGCCTCGAGGTGACCGGACGTTACGTGAAGCCGATCTGCTTACCGTGATCTGCAAGAAGGAAAATCTTTCGGATTTGACATCGCGTATGGGCATGGAGCGACAGCAGGCTCACCGGGTACTTCTGCTCGGCGGTGGCCGGACTGCGGAAATCCTCGCTGAGTCGTTGCTAGCCCAAGGCAAGTCGGTGGGCATCATCGAACGTGACCCGGCTCGAGCTGCCCAATTAGCTGAACGTCTCGCTGGTGCCCTCATTTACCGGGGCGACATCACTGATGCAGTGCTGCTTGAAGACGCAGGAGTAACTAAGCAAGATGTTGTCATAGCTCTTACCGGAGAGGACCACGCCAACGTACTTGCGTGTCTCTATGCCAAGTCGTCAGGCAAGTCGCAAGCGGAGGACCCTGCCAAAGGTCCTGAGACAATCGCCGTGGTGCACCACCTGCAACTACTCAACCTTCTCGAGACCCATCAGGTCGATGCAACCCTCAGCCCCCGAACGGCAACGGCGAATAGTGTGCTGCGATTTGTTCGAGGCGAGGCGGAGACAGTAGCGGCTGTATCTACATCTCTTCACGGCGATGCAGAAGTATTGGAGTTCGCTGTGGCTCCTGGCTGCAGGTGTGAGGGACAGATGTTGTCCGACCTTGGCCTACACGAAGACGTTCTCATCGGCGCAATTGTTCGAGATGGAAAAGCCCAGATTGCCCGTGGGCGGAGCACGTTGCGGGCCCGTGACCATGTCATCGCAGTTGTGCGGCCTGGGCAGGCTGCCCACCTTTCCTCACTGTTCGGCTAGGTCGGCGAGCCAGATGAGCCGACCGATGTGGTCCGGCAAACGATCCGAGTTCCGTCGCAGTGTCCTCTGGCCCTCATGGGCAGCAGCTGTGGTGTGGGCTGTCTCAGTAGCCCTCGGTGCTGCGGGGCTTCTAGCCATAGCTTCGGGCGTGGTTGACCTTCTGGGAGCTGGGGACCACACCGTCCCACTCCTGGTTTGTGGTAGCGCGACAGGGCTCCTCGCCTCCGTTTTGGCCGTATGGGTCCGGTCGCCGGAACGGATCCAGCATCTTCATGTTCTCTCTGCGGTCACCGGCTGCCTCATCCTATTTATCTTGTTGATAGCTGGGTTCCTCGGGCTCACCGAGCCGTCCATGACTCTGGCCGATGCGCTTTTCCAGGCGACAGCCATGGCCACTACTACGGCCTTGGACATAGGTGCCATTGACACGACCGGCCATGGGGTTCGTTTCCTCGCAGGGGGCGCGCAGTGGCTGGGAGGCATCGGTGCACTTCTGATGGCGGTCGCAATACTCCCGTTCTTGGGTGCCGGAGGGGAATTCGCTGATCGTTCCCGCCGAGGGGGGCGCCGACCTATGACCCCGAACCCCGCCGCAGCGGTCCGGAACCTATGTGCCGTCCACGGGCTGGCCACGGCGGTCACTCTCGTAGGATTTCTGATAGTGGGTGTAGATCCACTCGACGCTGTACTCCTAGCCATGGCCACTGCCTCCACTGGAGGTCTATTCAGCGGAAGCGACCTTGAGTCCGCCGCTGTTCAGTGGGTCGCCATAGCGGGAATGATTATTGCAGGGAGCAGCCTTGTGGTGCTGTGGCGTCTAGGGCTGGGACGTTCCCGCAGCCTCCTGCGGTCCAGCGAGCTGCGGGCGTACTTAGGACTTCTGGTAGTGGCCCCTGCTGCCTTTCTTTTGTGGACCGATGGCTCGGGGGTTGATGGGATACGCCGGGCCGTCTTTACTGTGACAGCAGCTGTGACCACCACCGGATTTCCGATGGGCCCCGGTGGCACTTGGGCCCCCGCTGCCCCGGTTCTCCTTCTCGTCCTCGCATCGATCGGACCGATGACCGGATCAACAGGTGGGGGATTTCAGATCCTCCGACACCAACTCTTGGCCAGAGTGGCCGTTAGGGAACTGCTCCGCCAACTTCACCCCCGCGCGATCATCACAGCCCGGTTAGGACGGCGAACAGCTGCCGAAGACACCTTGACCCAAGTCGTCGTGACCCAGTTCCTGTTCGTTAGCGTAATCTTCGGCACAGTGGGTGCGATGGCCATCACCGGCTTCGATCTGGCAACTGCCTTAGCCGCTGCAGTGCACGCCATCTCGACAGCCGGGCCTATCCGATCACTGGACGGCAGTCTGGTCGACGTCGGGTCGTGGCCGACCTCCGCACGTCTCGCTCTTATCCCGGCGATGGTGATTGGTCGTCTGTCGGTCTACCCGGCAATTGTGGCACTGGGGGCGGGTGCGGCCCTTATTCGCCAGCGGCTTCGCCTTAAACGGCGTGCAGAGGTAGCCGTTAGCCGGGGGAGTGTTAACGGGTTGGTGGACAGGGGCAATCCATGAATCCGTTGAGTCAGTTTCCTTTCGGTAATCGCTGGAAGAGCACGACAGCCAGCGTGCTTGGAATGGCGCTCCTCTTCGTGGCAGTCGGCATGACGATGGCCACCTTGGTCGCCCTGGTGGACGGTGCTGATGCTCTGGCACTTGCAACCGCCAGTGGGATTACGGCTCTGATTGGCGCTGGATTGTTCCACGTCGCCACTCCAGGACCCCAAAATATCACGGCAATCTTCAGTGCGGTGGGAACCACTTGGGTGACGACATCCGTTCTGGGCGCCCTCCCGTACCTATTAGCCGGGACGTTCGCGGTGGCCGGTCAATCGTGGGTGGTGGTGCTCGCCGATGCACTATTTGAGTCGGTATCTGGGTTTTCCACCTCTGGTTCAACAGTCTTCGGGGCCCACAACCCTATTGAGGCACAGGGGGCCGGCATCCTGCTATACCGCCACCTCACCCAGTGGGCCGGTGGTATGGGCATCGTGGTCCTAGTCGTCATGGTCCTGCCCTCCTTGAGGTCCAGCGGCTTGGGGCTCATCGACGCCGAGGCGCCTGGCATGGGTGTAGACCGTTTGGCACCCCGGATTAAGACCATCGCAACGAGATTCTGGTCTCTATACCTGGGATTCACAGTCGCCGTAGCGGCAAGCCTGTTCGTGGCCGGTATGGGTCCGTTCGATGCTGTAGCCCACGCCTTTAGCACAGCGTCGACCGGTGGCTTCTCAACGAAGGACGCCTCGATCGGCCACTGGGACAGCATCGCCATCGAAGTGGTCGTGGTGCTGGCCATGATTATCGGGGGTGCCAGCTTCGCCCTACACAACAACGCGCTCCGTCAACGGAAGTTCGGCTACTTCCGAGATCCGGAGTTCCGAACCTACGCAGCTGTCTTAGGCGCAGCAGTGGGCCTAGTAGTCGTCTTTCTCGTAGGCGACCAGATGGGTGTGGTACGAGCCTTCCGATCGGCAGTGTTCAACGTGGTCACCTTTGGCACTAGTAGCGGTTTTAGTAACGCCACCGGTGCCGGCACCGCAGGTGACTTTGCACTGTGGGCAGCAGGGCCGCAGTTGGTGCTTCTACTGTTGATGGTCTTCGGTGGCTGCACTGGCTCGACGTCCGGTGGTGTCAAAGTCATACGACTTCGGGTCGGGATGGCGTACGCCTATCGGACTCTCCTCAGCCTTCGGCAGCCTCGGGCACTATTCACGGTGCGGCTCGGATCGACCCCCATTTCGGAGTCCATGGTGGAGAGGATCGCCGGGTTCATGGTCGTTTATGGCCTTCTAGTGGTCGGCGGTACCATCGTGATCGCCGCGCTAGGCGTCGATCTAGTCTCGGCGTTCGGTGGTGTAATCAGCGCCTTGGGCAACACGGGGTTAACGCTCGGTGAGGCCGGCCCAACGGCCTCATACGCCGATGCCTATCCAACTACGGCGCGTATGGTTCTGGCTGTGCTGATGTTGGTCGGTCGCCTCGAGATCTTCCCCATGCTCCTCATGCTGGTTGCCCCCTACCGCTCATTCGCTGGGGTCGCGCGGGGAATACGTACTCAACTTCGCTAGCGACTCCGCTGATAGAGCGACCTCAGCCGGCGAGGGAGGCTTCCAACAGACGTCCAAGCAGCCACGGGTCCTCGCTGCCGCAGAACTCCCGTGCGCTGTGCATAGCCAACTGTGCTACGCCCAAGTCCACCGTGCGTAAACCCGTACCTGACGCAGTGGCGGGTCCGATTGTGGTGCCACACGGCATATCGGATCGGCTTACGAAGGATTGGAGAGGCACGCCGGCCTTCTCGGCTGTTTGACGGATCTCCGCCGCCCCTGGTGCGTCCGTGGCGTAGCGCTCCTTTGCATTGAACTTCAGTACTGGCCCGCCGTTCAAAAGGACTCTGTGTTCGCCGTCATGCCGTTCCATATAGTTGGGGTGCGTGGCGTGGGTCCCATCGACAGATAGGACAAGGCCTCCGTTGACCCGGCGCTCATCGAGGTTGACAAAACGACGCAATGTGCGTTGCAGGAAGGGCCCCGCCGCTCCCGTGGCAGACACGCTGCCCACCTCCTCGTGGTCAAATAGGGCCAGGACCGGAACCGTCTGACCGGCACCTCGTCTGGACTCCTTACCAGCAGTAGCAATCAGAGCCTCGGTGCCGGCATGACAAGACAAGAGGTCGTCGAGACGCGAAGCACTCACGAATTCTCGGTCTGGGCCCGAGAGGCAGGAAGGCACCACATCGTGGAACATCGCGTCAAACGCCAGCACGTCGACTGGGTCCACGTCAGCCAGTGCGGCCAAGGTCTTCACGAAGGCACCGGGCTCAGCCAGTCCGGCTCCCACAATTGTCGTTAGATGGACTTGAGGATTCAGCAACAGTCCCTTGTCGTTCACATCACGATCGAGATGTATGGCCAGTTGTGGAATCCGGGCTACCGGTCGGTCGTCTCGGACCAGATGCTCCACACGCCTGCCACCATCTCGCACCACCACACGGCCCGATACTCCAAGGTCCCGGTCCAGCCAAGAGTTCAACAGGGCGCCCCCGTACACCTCCACGCCTACCTGGTGGAGACCGAGAGCACCCTGATCAGGGAGAGGTTTGACCCGCAGGTTCGGGCTGTCGGTGTGAGCACCAATAATCCGGAGGGGAGCGTCGACCTCGCAGCCAGCGTCCGACCAGGCTATAAGTGCACCGCCGGACCGGAGGTACCAACACCCGGCAGCTGGGCGGCCTTCGTCACTAGATAATTCCTGAAAACCTGCTGCTTCCAGGCGCCGAACTGATTCAGCTACCGCATGGAAGGGACTGGGGGAGGCGTCGATGTATCGACAGAGATCGAGGCACGACTCGGTTGAGAGATCTTTGCTAGCGGTGTTCATCCGGCTATTCTTATCTCTCCATAGTTCTCACGGGATGCTCGGCGACGGGATACCAGTGAGAATCATCGCTCCGACCAACGACGTTCCGGGCGATCTCCAGGGCGACCTGCCCCGTCAAGGAGACGACCTCGAACATTATGCACTCCAAATCGCGCGACACATCTCCTCCACCCGGAGCACAAATCTCTCCGGTCGGCTTCCCCGCGCCACAGGGCTTATACCACCCGCGCTTCGAACATGACGCCTGCGGAGTCAACTTCGTCTGCGACCTCCGGGGGAGAGGCAGCCACCACATTGTTCAACTCGGAATCGGTGCGTTATGCCGAATGCAGCATCGTGGTGCCATAGGTGCCGAAGTCAACACGGGAGATGGCGCAGGACTACTCATCCAAGTACCAGACAACTTTTACAGGTCCGTGGTTGATTTCAGTCTGCCTGAGGTTGGCTCCTACGCAACGGGTATAGCTTTTCTGCCGAAAATTTCGTCCCTGACCACTGAAGCCATGACGCTGATAGAGGAAATTGCAAGATCTGAAGGGCTTGAAGTGCTGGGGTGGCGCGAACTGCCGACCGACGATTCCATGATCGGCAATGCCGCTCGTGCCACTGCGCCCACTTTCCAGCAGGTGTTCCTATCGACTCCGGCTGATTCGACTGGAAGCCGCCTAAACGGGATTGATCTTGATCGTCTCGCTTACATTGTGCGTAAGCGAACTGAACATGAAATCTCACTATTGGCCTTAGGTGGTGACGAGCCGCACAGGGTCTATTTTCCCTCGTTGTCGTCTCGCACAATCGTGTACAAGGGAATGCTCACGACCACCCAACTCGCCGGGTTCTTTCTCGACCTCTCTGACGAACGGGTTGAAAGTGCTCTCGCTCTCGTGCACTCTCGATTCTCTACTAACACCTTTCCCTCATGGCCACTGGCCCATCCATACCGGTTCATTGCTCATAACGGTGAGATCAACACAGTGCAGGGCAACCGCAATTGGATGCGCGCCCGGGAGGCCCTAATGGCCTCCGATCTCATTCCGGGTGATCTAAGCCGCCTGTTTCCGATCTGCACCCCGGGAGCCAGCGACAGCGCCGGCTTCGATGAGGCACTCGAACTGCTCGTCATGGGTGGCTACTCACTCCCAGAAGCAGTTTTGATGATGATCCCGGAGCCATGGGAGAACCATGCCGAAATGTCAGAGGAACGACGAGCTTTTTACCAATACCACTCCTCGAGGATGGAGCCGTGGGACGGCCCGGCGTCCATTGCTTTCACCGACGGTTCGGTCATGGGGGCGGTCCTTGATCGCAATGGGCTTAGGCCCAGTCGTTACTGGGTCACTGCGGACGATTTGGTCATCATGGCTAGCGAGGTCGGTGTAGTTGAAATCCCAACCGCTGAGGTGGTTGAAAAAGGGCGACTGGAGCCAGGTCGCATGTTTCTAATCGACACCAAAGAGGGCCGCATAGTACGTGATGACGAAATCAAGGCTGGAATGGCCTCGGGACGTCCCTACCGGGAGTGGTTGGATCAAAATCTCGTTCATCTCGACGACTTACCTGAGCAGCGCCGCACAGTCTTCGATGAATGCACTCTGACTCAACGCCAGCAGGCTTACGGATATACGCACGAAACCCTCAAGGTCCTACTGGCCCCAATGGTTCGTGATCGCAAGGGAGCCATTGGGTCGATGGGCACGGACACACCCATAGCCGTTCTTTCCAAGCAAAGCCGGCCGCTCTACGACTATTTCCAACAATTGTTTGCCCAGGTCACCAATCCGCCACTGGACGCAATGCGAGAGGAGTTGATTACAGCGGTGTGCACCACTGTTGGTGCGGAAGGAAACCTACTGGATCCACAGCCCGAGAGCTGTCGACAAATTCATCTACCTCACCCCGTACTCACCGAGGCTCAACTCGCAGCGATCATTGGTGCTCCTGAAAGCGTCGGCGGAGGAGTCGCAATGGGTCCGCCGTTTTCGACACGGATCCTGGATGGGCGGTACGAAGTTGCCCGGGGCGCCTCGGGACTGACGGACGCTCTGAGTCGTCTCCGGGCCGAGGCCTCGGCCGCCATAGGTGATGGGGTTACAATCCTTGTGCTGTCAGATCGGGGGCCAACAGCGACATTAGCGCCAGTTCCTTCGCTTCTGGCAGTTGGTGCAGTACACCATCACTTGATACGCGAAAAGACGCGAACACGGGTTGGTTTGCTAGTGGAGTCCGGCGACGCCCGTGAGGTCCATCATGTTGCCCTCTTGCTCGGCTACGGCGCTTCGGCCGTATGTCCGTACCTCGCTTTTGCCTCAATAGATGAAATGGCTCGAGCCGGAATGTACGGTCTGTCACCTGAAATGGGCCACGAGGCCGCTCGCCACAATTTCATTAAGGCCTGTGATCAGGGTTTGCTCAAGATCATGTCCAAGATGGGAATTTCAACTGTGGCGTCCTATACCGGAGCACAGATCTTCGAGGCAATTGGGCTGAGTAGTTCTGTTATTGACGACTGTTTCGCAGGAACAGTAAGCCGCCTTGGGGGAGTCGGTTTCGATGTACTTGCGGAAGAGGTCGCTGAACGCCACTTTTTGGCGTTTCCGGCCAATCCAGAGGAACGGGCCCACCGAACTCTCAAGGTTGGAGGGGAGTACCAGTGGCGTAGCGAAGGTGAGTACCACCTGTTTAATCCGGAGACGGTCTTCAAACTCCAACACGCGACCCGCGAAGGTCGTTATGAGGTGTTTAAGGAATACACGAAGCTCATCGACGACCAGTCAGAAAACTTGGCGACTCTTCGGGGGTTGTTTCGTTTTCGAGAAGACCTCCGTCAACCAATAGCGATTAATGAAGTGGAGTCAATTAATGAGATAATCAAGCGCTTTTCGACCGGAGCCATGTCCTACGGTTCCATTAGCGCCGAGGCCCATGAAACCCTGGCTATTGCGATGAATCGCATCGGCGGGAAGTCGAATACCGGTGAAGGTGGGGAAGACCCTGATCGCTTCACACCGGAAGCCAACGGAGACCTCCGACGATCCGCAATCAAGCAGGTGGCATCGGGGCGGTTCGGAGTGACTAGCGAATATCTAGTCAACGCCGATGATCTACAGATAAAGATGGCCCAAGGTGCCAAGCCTGGAGAAGGCGGACAACTACCTGGCCACAAGGTATACCCATGGATCGCCCGAACGCGGCACTCAACTCCCGGGGTCGGGCTGATTTCTCCACCACCGCACCACGACATCTACTCGATCGAGGACCTGGCACAACTCATTTACGATTTAAAAAACGCAAATCCGATTAGTCGTGTGCATGTGAAGCTAGTCGCTGAGGTCGGAGTTGGGACCGTGGCTGCGGGAGTCTCCAAGGCACACGCCGACGTCGTTCTCATCTCGGGGCACGATGGAGGCACCGGCGCCTCGCCGCTCACATCGATTAAACACGCTGGTGCTCCATGGGAACTCGGGTTGGCTGAGACCCAACAAACCCTTTTGCTAAACGGCCTCCGTGATCGCATAGTGGTCCAAGTCGATGGGCAGCTCAAGACCGGTCGAGATGTCGTCATAGCGGCCCTGCTGGGCGGCGATGAGTTTGGATTCGCTACCGCACCGTTGGTCGTTTCAGGTTGCGTAATGATGCGGGTCTGCCATCTCGACACATGTCCGGTGGGCGTGGCCACCCAGAACCCCGAGTTACGCAAGAACTTCAGTGGCCGGCCAGAATTTGTCGTTAACTTCTTTGAGTACATCGCTGAAGAGGTCCGTGAGATTCTCGCACTACTCGGCTTCCGGACCCTCGCTGAGGCCATCGGACAGGCTGAGTGTCTAGATGTGCGAGAGGCCGTCGACCACTGGAAGGGTGACGGCCTAGACCTGACGCCGATTCTCCATGTTCCAGAGGTGGGAAATGCCGCTCGTCGTAATACTTGCACCCAAGATCACGGTCTTGAGGAAATTCTTGACAGGTCGCTAATCAGCAAGGCCCAAGAGGCGCTGACGGAGGGCAAACCCGTTCAAATTTCCAGTCCCATCACCAACGTTGACCGTTCCGTAGGAACCATGCTGGGTTACGAGCTTACAACACGGCACGGCGGTGAAGGACTGCCAGATGACACAATCACCATTGATCTACACGGGTCGGCGGGTAATAGCTTCGGGGCCTTCGTGCCCCGTGGAATTACCTTGCGACTGATTGGTGACGCCAACGATTACGTAGGTAAAGGTCTGTCTGGTGGCCGACTCACAATACGGCCAGCGTCAGACGCGCCATTTATTGCCACTGAACAGATCATCGCTGGAAACGTGCTGCTTTACGGAGCGACTTCCGGCGAAGCGTTTATCGAGGGCCGCGTAGGCGAACGCTTCTGCGTTCGTAACTCTGGGGCTACAGCTGTAGTTGAGGGTATCGGTGACCACGGATGTGAGTACATGACGGGCGGAAGAGCGGTTGTGCTCGGTCCCACCGGACGAAACTTTGCCGCCGGCATGTCAGGTGGCGTCGCCTTTGTTTATGACCCAGACGGAGTCTTTCCTGGGCGCGTGAACCGAGAAATGGTCCTGGTCGAGAGTCCGGACGGTGATGACCGGATGTGGCTTCAAGCCCTGTTGCGCAGGCATCAGACTGCCACTGAATCGTTGGTGGCCGAACGGCTCCTCGGAGACTGGGAGACTGCGGCCGAATTGTTCGTAAAGGTAATGCCTACGGACTACAAGAGAGTGCTCGAAGCGGCCGCCGCAGCGCGAGCCTCTGGCCGCGACGAGGTGACAGCAATCATGACAGCGACTGGAGTCTGAGCATGGAAGGAAGGAGAGACGCACATGGGTGATCCGCGAGGATTCATTAAACACGACCGCCTGTTGCCTGATCGGCGTGCTGTTCCAGTCCGGCTGCGCGACTGGAAAGAGGTGTACGAGCCGTTTTCCGAGAGCCAGCTGCGCATCCAGGCGAGCCGTTGCATGGACTGCGGTATTCCGTTTTGCAACCATGGCTGCCCTCTCGGCAACCTGATTCCTGATTGGAATGACCTCTCGCACCAAGGCCAGTGGCGTGAGGCCATAGAACGTCTGCACGCTACGAACAACTTTCCAGAGTTTACCGGACGGTTGTGCCCAGCCCCTTGTGAGGGCGCCTGCGTGTTGGGTATCGAGGAGCCTCCAGTGGCAATCAAGCAGGTGGAGGTATCCATCGTGGACCGGGCGTGGAAGGAAGGATGGATCACACCTCTGGTACCCGACAAAAACACTGGTCAAAGAGTCGCTGTAATCGGTTCAGGGCCCGCCGGTCTAGCCGCAGCACAGCAACTCACACGCGCTGGTCACAACGTGGTCGTGTTTGAGCGGGCAGATCGAATCGGAGGACTTCTGCGATACGGAATTCCAGAGTTCAAGATGGAGAAACAACACTTGGACCGTCGGCTTGCTCAAATGGAAGCTGAGGGTACGGAGTTCCGGACTAATACCACGGTGGGCGTTGACCTCACGATCGAGACGCTGTCAAGCGATTTTGACGCAGTTGTGCTGGCCTGCGGCGCCACTCAGTGGCGTGATCTACCTCTGCCGGGCCGCGATAACAACGGTATTCATCAGGCGATGGAGTACCTGCCGGGATCAAACCGGGTCCAAGAGGGTGACCTAGTCACTAGCCCGATCAACGCGGCAGGAAAGGATGTCATCATCATCGGAGGTGGTGACACAGGTGCAGACTGTCTCGGCACAGCGTTGCGTCAGGGTGCACGATCCGTTCATCAATTTGAGATCATGCCTCGCCCACCTGACGAGCGAGCAGACAACAACCCATGGCCGACTTGGCCCATGGTGTACCGGGTGTCGTCAGCGCACGAGGAAGGTGGTGAGCGCCAATACGCAATCAACACCTCAGAATTTCTAGGTACCGATGGCCAGTTGACGGCACTGCGGACCCACCGAGTTGAGGGGTCGACCGCCGATGGGCGAACGAGTTTCGAACCAATCGACAGCTCCGAACAAGACTTTCCGGCAGATTTAGTGTTTTTGGCCATGGGCTTTACTGGTCCCGAACAAAACGAGCTACTGGATGGGCTTGGAGTAGAACTAGACCCTAAAGGCAACGTCGCACGCGATGCCGAATTCATGACCTCGGTAGATGGTGTCTACGTCTGCGGCGACATGGGCCGAGGCCAGTCTTTGATCGTATGGGCCATTGCAGAAGGTCGATCCTGCGCTGCGGCCGTGGACCGGGCTCTTTCAGGCGTTTCGCATTTGCCAGCACCAATCGTTCCTACCTCAGCGCCACTGCGCTGAAACTTTCCCAGCCAGGCCGCTTTGACCATGTTGTCGGTCCACTTGGTCGTAGTCCACCGAAATCGCGGAATGACTTGTCAAGAGACCGTTCACCGGTTCCTTCAGCAGGCCGAGTTTCTGGACCTTTTTGCGTTAACCGTGACCGTGGTTGATAACGGTTCAACCAATGAGCACTTGGCTGACCTCAGATCAGGTCTGGCTTCCAGAGTCGAGATCATTGAAACGGGAGAGAACCTCGGGTTTGGTCCGGGAGCCAACATCGGACTGAATCGCTGGCTTAAGTCCAGTTCTCAAAATCAGTCAGACGTCTGTCTGCTAGCGCCCCACGACGCGCGGCCGGCTGACCGCACCCTCGAGCACCTGATCCAGTGTTTTTCGCTACACACGGAAGCCGGTCTGGCTTGTGCTGATGTAGGGGATGGACAGGTTCCGCGAATCGACCCCTGGCTTGGACCTATTGGCGAACCGCAGACTGAAGACGGTGACTCGCCGAGCTGGGTCCTAGCCGACTATCCACATGGCACCCTGATGGCGCTCAGGCGAGACTGCCTTGCCGAGATCGGTGTCTTCGATGAGCGTTATTTCGCATACTGCGAAGAAGCCGATCTTGGCCTGCGTGCTGGCAAAGCCGGCTGGACAGTCGGCTTAGTTCGTGGGGCGCTGGTCGATAACCCAGAAAGCAATACCGATGCAGCAATTATTGACTACCTAATGGTCAGAAACACGCTTTTGTTACTTCGACTCCACTACGGATGGGCAAACCTGTGGTTCCGTATCGGCGTGCTAGTGGCAGAGCATGTAATTGGATGGTGGCGCCCAGCGGTCCGAAGTCCTTACCACTCTGGACAAGCTCGGCTTCGCGCATCAGTTGACGCAATTGTTGGAAGATTTGGCCCACCAAACTTCTGTTAGACCCGCGACTACTTGACGACGGTGAAACCTCAGGTTGGCTCTGCACCCAAGAACTTGAGACCCGCATCGATGAAGCCAAAGTTCTTTGGTGTAGCAAAGTGATCTATACCCACTAGGTCACAACTGACCGCATCAGGTAGTGCATCGACTAGCGGAGTGGCCGGTCCCGCAAAGTCTCGATCACCCAAGACAACCAGTACAGGCACCGTCACGCGCCCCAGCAACTCTGCAGTGAAGGTTCGTCGATCTGGACGTTCGAGAAAGGCAGCCAGAGCGGCTCGGGCCTCGGGGTGACCAGACCTTGCTTCTGGCAAGTCGGCGAAATAGCGGAGTTCAGGATCGTTGGCTGAACCGGATCGTACGGCTTCCACCAGAGCCTGGCTCCGACCCGTGTCGGAGTGGAAGAGATTCGCTCCAACGCCGGCGACAACTATCCGCTTGAATCGATCGGGATGATGTGCAGCCAGCCACAACACAACCATCGCACCAGCCGAGAAGCCCACAGCATCAACAGGCTCTTCAGGCATCGCTGCTAGAACGTGGTCTTCAAGGTCGATGTACTCATCAGGGTTTGTGGGGCGTGGTCCCGATCCGTGTCCCAGTAGGTCGACTCCGACAACAGGCCGACCAGCATCTTCCAACAGGTCAACCCACCCAGTTTCCCGCCAGGTGGCAGTGAAGGAAGTGCCAAAACCGTGGACTAAGAGTACGGAGGGACCTGACACGGCGCCGAACCTACCCACTTATAACTCCCGATAGCGCTCCGGGGTTCCAGTCACCGGGTTCCAGATCAGTACGCTAATTCACGTGACACCTCAGCGGCTCTTGCTTGCAGTCGGGTTGCCACTTGGCCTCCTAGTCGTTTTTCTGTCGCCGGCGTGGACGGGTTATGACGAATTCACTCATTTTGCTCGCGTGGTCGATATTGCCCAAGGGAATCTTGAACCGGCCTCCACTCCCGAGGGAATCGGCTCACTCATACCAGAAGCCCACAGGGAAGCAACCGGTCAGATCATCCTCGATCATCAACAAGGGCGGACACCCTGGACCCTGTCCTCTATCCGGGCTCTTCTGGAACATCGGCCTACAGGCTCGGTCGCTTTCGTTGACACCCGACCCACCTCTGCCTCGACTCCGGTGGCCTACCTTGCCGCCGCAGGAGGTGCGGCTATCCCTGTATCCGTGGACGCTTCCGGACTCCTAGTGCTGTGGGCTGGCCGATTTACCTCGCTTCTGGCCTACTTGGCACTGGCGTGGTGGTCCATCCGCAACGCCGCAGCTTTCCGCTGGACCATCGTTGCCGCCTCCTTGGTGCCGCTGAACCTTGCCTTGGCTTCCTCTGTGACACCAGACGGCTTGACCGTAGCGGCAGTACTCGTGGCCTTTTCTCTATGGACACGAGTCGAAGCTGACGAAACGGTCTCCACTTCCGGACTTATCATCCCCATGCTTTTGTTGGCAATGGCGAAGCCCCCGTATTTTCTCGTTCTGGGCCTCTTCCTCTTCGCTCCTTTCACACACCGCACCAAGCCAAGGATCCGCGCTGCGGTGGTCGCTGGGAGCGCCTTGAGTGTCGGCCTGATCACCACCTTGGTCCGTTCGTCAGAGAACTACCAAGCAGCCACCACCACCATGATCAAACAAATCCAGTACCAGCCCTCGCTCCAATGGGAACGACTGGTTGGAGACCTCCCCAGTTTCTTGTGGGCCAGCGTGGATACGTGGATTTCGGAATACAGGTTCTATGTGCAAAACTGGTTTCGTCAACTGGGGTTCTGGCAGGCTGATTTGCCTGCATTCGTACCCTGGTTGATGATAGGCCTCGTACTACTTGCTCTCATAAGGCTCGACGGCGAGGAACTTGCGGCTCTTAGCGGCGCCCGGCGGGCCCTCATGGGTGGGGGAGTTGCCCTCCTCCTCGTAGCCCTATACGCCGCCAGCTACGTGTACTTCACTGACCTAGCGGAGTACAGGCACATAGGCCTGCAGATGGCTCGCTATTCGGCGCCACTCGCCGTGCTGGCATTTGTGGCTTGGACCCCCCGCACACTCGGCCCACTTGCCCGACGTATGAGTCGGCGATCAGCTATTGCCGTCGTGGCCAGTGCTCCCGTGGTTTCTGTCGGAGCGTCGGTGGTGACATGGCTTGCCACTGGCGCCAATACTCCTATGGGGTGACTTCCCCCACCCCCGCATCTGACTCGCCGAAGACTCTTCGCTCCACGAGCGCCTCGACTGCTGCCCCCGCCAAGAAGAGGACGGAAACCACGCCTAGCACATGTGTCTGCTCGAAGAATAGTGGCCACACAAAGTCCCTCGGAAACCGAAATCGAATCTGATCAACAGCGATCCAACCTGCAGCAAACCCCATGAACAACACACTTGCAAACGTGCTCGTACGGCGCGCCACGAGGCCGCGTAGCGCCGCCCAGGAACTGATCCCCAGAAGAGGTGCGATCCACCACCAGGTCGGCAGATTTACGAGAGCGAATATGCCGATGAGAACGGAACTAAGTGCTGCCATTACACAGGGAACTAGGTTCGTGGCTCGCCGGGTGCCGCTCTCGAACGCCGGTGGCTCTGAATCTCCGGTCGTGGCGTCTCGTCGTCCACATACAGCAATCAAGACGCAGAGCAGTGTTGCAACCAGCGACAGTCCCAGACCTGACGCCACGAGTCGCTGCGGAGTCCAGCGGAGATTCAAAGTGATCGCCTTGTCGCTTGTTGGGGTTACAAGCCAGCCATTGGCATAACCGTCGATCAGTACCGGCGGAATGCCGCTTTCTTTTCCACCAACCGTCGCTCCTGCCAACTCGAGCCGCCAGGCATCGCTGTAACTCTGACCCAGCACCAGCCAGAACGGTCCGTCTGCGCCGAATGCAGTGGCTGCCAGGGACGTGCGCGCTTGCTGGTCAACCTGAACGAAAGGCCGATCCGAGACCTGACTGGTTACCGACTGGGAGCCAAACGACTGAAGCACTAGGCGGTCGAGGTCGAAACCAGACTTGGCTCCCGGGCGAACCTGAAGGCGATGGACTCCAGCGAACAGACTGAGTGGCCCATCACACAATTCGACAGTTAGGGGACGGCGGTCGAGCGCGTCTGATGTTGAGCCACTAATGCGGACGGCCAACGGCACATTGTCCAGAAGCAGGAGGTCGCTACGGCACCCAGTATCTAGAACTGCGGGAGTCGCGGCTCCAGTTCTCGGGTTACTTTCGCCCCTTTCTGGATTGAATGCAATCTCTACAATCGCTACAGGAAGGACATCTGGTAGCCCCGAGTACCAGTTCATTGTGAGGCGTTCAACCACCGAGTCGACGCGTAGTCCCAAGGTGTAACCGGTAAAAGCAGGAACTGGCAGCGCTACGTCAATTACGCCAGTTGAGGCGCTGTGGAGTGTCCCGGGGAGGTCAACTGAACCTACGGGACCCTGGTCGCTGAAAATGGTCACCCGGCTAGGCGCCGAATGCAAACCGTCAGCCCTGTAGGTCAATACTAAATCCTCGAATAGTCGAAGTTGGCTTGAGGTCAGGGTGACGGATTGATTCTCCTGGGGGCCAATGGGCGGTTGCCAAGCAGTCCTTGTGTCGCCGTCGAATGCTGAGCGAGGCCTCGAACCGAGGTCGCCGCTAAGACTGGCCGTACCGGTAGCGGTACCAAATGCTGGGTCGCCCAGAAATGAATAAAACAAGTTGTCAGGCGCGTAAGTAGAGAGGCGTGCCTCACCTCGCAGATCGAAGGACCGGTCCCAAGGCGTCTTAAACGTCCGGTCCATCGCAACCTCAGGTTCGGTCCGTATGGGGTCCCGTGGATCAGAGCGTCTCCTAGTGAGGACCACTACCGTTTCGGCACCGAGATCCTTTAAGCCGGCCTGTTCAATCAAATCTGGCAGGTCAGTCGGAAGCACAATCGTCTCATCCGCCTCGATTCCGTCTATCGACACTTCAGCGAATCCCACTCCAGAGAAGCCGGCGTAGTTGTCCTGGGGACCTACGTCGGTGGCACGAATCTCTAGGGTGATTCGAGCAATTTCTCCTATTCCCGGCAATCTGATCCGTTGGCCGGGCGCAAGGCGCGATGTGACATCAAGTTTGACTTCCTCAAGGGGCTGATCGTCCACGCCGATCGCTAAATCAGTAATCCAGCGGTTCTGCCCCCTAAGTTCGGACTGCTGGATCGTCAAATACTCCACAACAGCCGGGGTTTGCAACGTCAATACAAAACGCTCACCAACTACATTGTTAAAGGCTCCCACGCTCCACGCAGTGGTTGGGTCTCCATCTACTGCATGGAATGGTCGGTCCCCGGGGGTGAAGGTGACCGGATTTCCGTAGCCACTGGCATCAACCTTTATTCCGCTCTGCGCTGAGACGGTTTGCACACCTGGTCGGTCGGCGATGACTGATAAGACGTAGTCCGACAAGTCGAGATTCATCGGCTCTTCGTCAGCTCTTTCGATGTAACCCTCGGTCTCGCGTATAGTGCCCCACCGCCGACCAGATTTTCGGTTTGAATCAGTCAGAATGATGCGAGTTTCGGGGCGAACCATTGCAGCAAGAAGCGATGGTGCGTCCGCAAAAGAACCTGTCAGGAACAACGGTCGCGCTGGGTCCAGGAGCCCTTCCCCTGCCGCAGCCACAATTCCGGCAGCGTCGCCGGAGACCAAGATCGGCCGATTCGAATCAGCAGTTCTCAAGATGGGCGTTGGATTAGCCACAGGCAGCACAATGACCGGTGCCGGGTAGACAGCATCAAGTGGCTTGCTCAGAGTGTGCTGGTCGATCAGGGGACGTTCTGGACCCGCCACATTTGGTACAGGTTCACCAAACTCAACTGGCTCCCCGAATCCCGGTGCTCCTTGAATGTCGGCCCAAAGCGCGCTCGGCCGAGGTGTACGGAACCGTTCAAATTGCAGATCGGACCGCAGAACCACGTCGCCGACACCCATGAGACGAGCCATTGGGGCCAATGCGTCTTTATCGAGTCTGCCCTCCTGGATCTCGGTGTCGAGCGCCACGAGCAGGGCGGCGGAGGCCTGCGACCCCTGCGGGATGAGTTCGCGCGCAACATAGTGTCGATCCATAAGGCCAGGTAGGACCGGATCACCAGAATTTCCCCACCGGTACGCAGCGAAATCGGCGCCAGGCACCTCAAGGACTCGTGTCCCAACTCCACGTGCGTCAAGGTAATCGGCTGCGTCATGCCAGGCGGCGGGCACATCTTCTGGACGCTGTACTAGTGAGCCGAGCATTTCCCCCCGCCATAGGGGTGAAAGGTTGGCCACCACAAGAATGCATACGGCCGCAGTGATAATTGGTTCTATACGTGGCCGCCATCGAGCCAGAGCAGCAACACCAGCGCCCAAGCAGATCGCTAGTCCTAATACCGAGAGCGGCAAGGCTCGTGGGGTGCTTCGAAGCGCAAGACCCATGTCGCTAAGAGTCCATTCCCGGAAGACTCGGCCCAATAAGGACGGACTGTCATATGGATGAGCGCCGATACCAACAAGAATTCCAACGACAATCAGGGCCAATACATGGCCTCGATGACGAAATCGCACGAGGGCAACTGCCATCAGTGCTAGTAGAGGTAGGGCGAAAGAAAGCGGCAGCGCCCAGCGGGTGTAGGAGGTTGCCGGTTCAATCCACGCACCAAGACGTCCCTGACCGTAGAAATACCAGTAACCAAGGCCTCGAAACAGTTCAGGACCAGTTGCAGCATCCGATACCACGCGGTAATTCTCGGTGAGGCGCAACGTCGGGAGGCCATGTTGTGCTTGAACTACCAGACCCACCATCCACCAAAGCCCCGTCGCGGTAAATGCCAGACCCATACGCGCGGCGGTCCCAACGATTCGCCGCCACGACACCGAACGCTCCAACCCACACCAAATCAACCAAACTGCTGGTCCCAGCCCGACTAGGAGAAGTGAACTCGCGTTGACCCCGCCGATGGTCATCGTCACCAGGCCAAAGGCCGCAGGGTGGCGCCATCCTCCGGTCCTAACAGCTCGAACTGTTAAACCGATCATCCACGGGAGACCCGCCCAAGGTAGAAGAATTACCGAGTGTCGATCGACATAGTTCAGGAGGTACGGGCTGAGCATGTAGGCCAACGAGGCCACCAGAA
The DNA here is from genome assembly GCA_029242745.1 of Acidimicrobiales bacterium. Taxonomy (GTDB): domain Bacteria; phylum Actinomycetota; class Acidimicrobiia; order Acidimicrobiales; family MedAcidi-G1; genus UBA9410. The sequence goes on from JAQWTI010000006.1 coordinate 56,462, forward strand.
CCCCGCCTCCGGCAGCATCACCCTCACTCCATCTGAGGGTGCGAAGCAACCAACGGACACCCAGCCCCGCAAGGGCTAATACCGTCCCAAGCCAAAGTCTTTGGGCCACCCAATCGGGTAGGCCAAGAATGTCGGAAATCCAGTAAAACGGTCCAATCGGCCATAAGTATCCGATGTTTTGATGGGTCACGGTGCCCATAGCCACCTCGGGTTGCCACATCGAAGTCGCTCGCTCAAGTAAACGGCCCGGGTCCAGGTACAGGTAGGCCTTAGTGTCGGCAGCCACCCGTCCCGGGTCGTTCAGGAGTAGCGGCACGTAGGCCAAGAGGAGAATTACCCATCGCTGTCCCGTTTTCAGTGCCACTACGCGACCCAGGACTTTCATGTGCCGACTCTCACCCAGTGGGTTCCGTGGACGCCAGAATCCCGAATAGTTCAGTCGCTGTGCGGTCCCAGTCGTATCGTGCTGACGTCGTCAGGGCGCCTGCTGAGAGTTGGTCCCAACGCGAGCCCAGTCCTTCAACAAGGAGGACTGACAGATCGGCGTCGTGAGCCGCCAGCAACCCCGAGCGCCCATCAATCACGGCGTCTTGATGGCCAGGAATATCCGTCACTACTGCAGGTGTCCCACAGGCGGCAGCCTCAGTAAGGCTCATCCCCCAACCTTCACTAATTGATGCGCTAGCTACAAGGCGTGCCCGCCGGTAAGCGTCAACCAGTTCCCCTTCTGTGAGGCGGCCACGGAATACCACATTGTCGGCGACCCCCAGATCCACAGCTAATGCGACCAAAGCAGCCTTTTCTGGACCGTCGCCAACAATCTCTAGGCTCAGCCCATCTACTTGGGTCCGGGCCTCAGCGAAAGCCCGAAGCAAGATGTCAACTCGTTTAGAGGCCGTTAACCGCCCAACCGAGAGTATTACCGGCGGGGTACTGCGACGACCCGCTGGTGAGAACCTGGGAGCAACTCCGGGCGCGACTACGTGGACACCTTCTGGTCGGTGACCTAACCCCTCGATGAGGCCAGTACGTGACGAGGGGGACAGTGTGACGACTGGTGTCGAGCGATAGCACCGCGGAGCTAAGCGATGCTCCACCAAGGACCCAAACCGCGCCAAGGGGCGTGGAAGCACGAGGGGCCAAATCTTTACGTGGTCATGGTGTTGGATAACCATCCTCGGGCCGCGTGCCCAAAGGGGAGACAGAAACGGTACGCCATTCCAAACCTCCACGAGAGCATCTCGGCGCCCATGACGGCCCACCAACTCAGCAAGGACGCTGCGGGGAAAGACTTGATAGCGCCCGGCTCGACGCATCACCTCGACACCTTCACGTCGGACGGTGGTGGGCCGATCCTCCACCTCGGAGGTTCGGATAAAGACATCCAGGCCGGCAGCCGCCCAACGGCTAGTCACCTCGGTTAGGTGCAACTCAGAGCCTCCAGCCTCAGAATCATCAAGATCTCGCCATGCCAGGGCGTGAACACGTCGAATGCCAGATCTCTCGACGAGGACCGCAAGATCCTCTTCGACGCCCCCACCCGTAAACTGGCCCTCTGACACTGGGTAGCCCATTAGCCGGTCATCTGTCATCGCAAACCGAATCGTACCGGTCTCTCAAGCGGCGGACGGGTGACTCGGGTACTAGCGAGCAGCGAGTGGCAGACTCGTTGGACTCATGCTTTTCCCTACGATCACCTTCGCCCTATTTTTGGTGTTAGTTCTGGCTGTCCACACAGTCCTTCTCACACGGCCAACGGCTTGGAAAGCCTCGATGTTGGCCGCTAGCTACGTCTTCTACGGCTGGTGGGATTGGCGGTTCCTTTCACTCATCTGGCTCTCGACAGTCGTTGACTTTGTAGCAGGTCAGGCCATCTATGCCAGTGACGACCAGGGGCGGCGGCGCGTGTGGTTGTGGTGCAGCCTGACCACAAATCTGGGGATGCTTGGGTTCTTCAAGTACGCCAACTTTTTTGTTGACCAATTCGTCGAGGGGCTCAGTTCTCTTGGCATTACGGCCTCTCCCGGCCCGCTCGGAATAATTCTTCCGGTGGGCATCAGTTTCTACACATTTCAGACGATGTCGTATTCAATTGATATCTACAGGCGTGTACTGAAACCCACAGACCAACTTCTGGACTTTGCCTTATTCGTTGGTTTCTTTCCGCAACTGGTGGCGGGGCCTATTGTTCGTGCCCGAGACTTCCTCAACCAGTTAGCCACTGACGACCGAAGGCCGATTGACAGCGGGCTCGCAACCCGACTGATTTTGGGTGGCCTCTTCAAGAAAATGGTCTTAGCTGATGTGCTGGGTGCCGAACTAGTTGATGGAGTTTTTGCTAATCCTGGTAGCGCCACAGGCCCAGAAACTTTGCTAGCTATTTATGGTTATGCCTTGCAGATTTACGGCGACTTCAGCGGTTATAGCGATATAGCGATCGGAGTTGCTCTCTTATTGGGATTTCGGTTCCCAGTGAACTTCAATCAACCTTACAGAGCGCTAAGTCTTCGAGACTTCTGGCGCAGGTGGCACATCAGTCTCTCTTCCTGGCTTCGAGATTATCTGTATATAGGGATGGGTGGAAGTCGGCGAGGCTCAGCCCGGACGATGCGTAACATCCTTGCAACCATGGTCCTTGGCGGACTCTGGCATGGCGCCGGGTGGACCTTCGTTCTGTGGGGAGCACTCCATGGCATCGGCATGGTTATTGAACGAGTCATTTGGCCAGAGGCAGAAACGGGTAAGACCGCCCAGTTTGGTAGCAGCCGGCTTGGCCAGGCTGTCCGAGGCCTCCTGACCTTTCATATTGTGTGCGCAGCATGGGTCCTCTTCCGTTCTGTGAATCTCGAGCGGGCCTTAGAGGTGTTCAAAGCTCTTGGCGGTCCCTGGGATTCGGTGCCGTCACTATCACTCGGCGTCACCCTTCTTCTAGCCATTGGCGCAGCGACGCAGTGGGTCACCCCCGGCCGAACGAACACCTGGTGGGAATGGGCAGCACAACTCCCGGTACTGATACAGGCGGCAGGTATCGCTGTTGCCATCCTGGTGTTCGACTCGCTTGGCCCCGACGGAGTGAAACCTTTTCTGTACTTCGCTTTCTAATTTCGGCAATTCAACCAATGGCTCGTGGAAGAGATCTAACTGCGTGTCCCAAGATGGTCAGTCCTTGCACTGATTAACACTTGTCGACAACCGCTGCCCGCCTAGTTGCTGCGGTCCGGGTTCCCTTCTTCCAACTTCGTCGTTGCTGGCCTGAAACCAGCGCTTCAGCCGTCGACGGTGCAAAGACTGCGTCTAAAGAGCTGCACACATTCCAAGTCCAGAGGTGTCTGCCTTCGCTTTTTCGATGGTATGTGCCATGCAAAAGAATTATCTGAGGTAGTGCTCCTTCGGTTGGGCTCTCGCTGTCTACAACTGTCGTTCACCTTCTGGGAGTTGGACTGGCTGTTGATGAACGATCACCACTAAGGAAATAAGGACAATCGTCATGCCACCAATCTGGAAGGCGGTGAGACCCTGATCGAGAATAAGCCAGGCACCAATGGCCGACAGCACGGGAACGCCTAAGACCAAAAGTCCACTTACGGTCAGGCTGATATGCAAGTGGGCCCAGTTCATAAAGAAATGACCTGTGCCAGGAATGGCCACTAGTAGTGCTATCCAACCAACTTGTGACCATGTGGGTGCTGAAAACACTGAGCTGCCAGCGTCGATAGCAGCCATAGGCAAGAGGACCAGTGTCCCGACAATCATGGTGACTGTTTGAAGAGCAAATGTCTCTAGATGTTGTCGTGCCTCTTTTACTTTTACAAAGTAGAGAGCAAAGAGGAACATGCCCAAGATCGCCAACAAGTCGCCGTGGAGGTTACTCCTAGCAACCGTTGCGCTTGCACCTTGCGTGATCACAACCACTCCAGTGATTGCGAAGAATGCCGCCAAACCTGTTCTAACTACGATTAATTCGCGATAGCGAAATGCTGAGACGGCCATAAGGAGGAGAGGGGACAGCGCCGTGATGGTTGTCACGTTGGCAACTGAAGTCGTCTTTACGGCGGCAAATGCCACTCCGAGTTGCAACGCAAAACAAACTGCGGCCGGTCCACCTCGTCGTAGGTCAATCAGCGTGAGGCGTCGCCCGCTTACGTAGAACGCTGTGGTGTACACCACAGTTCCAAGTGCAACACGCCAAAAAGCAATCTGCAGGCCGGGCAAGTCAAGGGACGCGACTAGGACCGTCCCAACGGACCACAACAAGACGGCCGCAACTCCGGACATCCGGCCAAGGCGATTGTAATCTCTCGAAGTTCCCCGCTGAGAGGGCCAACTAGCTGCCGCCACCGTCACTGTCACACGCTACGGCCAAGGCAAATGCTTCCGATCATCGAGAACCTCTCCAGTGGAACTCCCGGTCAGCAGCGTTCTTTCCATAGGTTCATCTCAGCATCCGTCAACTACGACCTAGCATCGTCTATGAAACATGTGTGGTCATAGAGCAAATCCGTCAGGGCCATTTTCTTCGTACCGACCCTGAAGATTCAAGTCGACTCATTACCACGGATACAGCACGCGGCCCTTGGGATCCGAACGGAGCCCACGGGGGGGTTGGGGCTGCAGTTCTAGCCAGAGCATTCGAAAGACTTCTGCCGGATAAACGCCTGTGCCGAATGACAGTTGATCTCGTTCGGCCAACACCAATGGGTGGACTTCATACCGAAACACGAGTAACTAAAAATGGTCGATCGGTGGCGACAGCCACAGGTTGCCTTCTAGACGATCAGGGAGATATCAGACTCACTGCTACCGCCTTGTATCAGGTCGGTGCAGCGATGACGAACGTTCCGACAGCGTGTTTCGCGCCACCTTCTGATCCGAATAGTGACGCCAATGCCGCCTTTCCGATTCGCCGGATAGTCGGTCACGAGCTCTCGAACATAAGCGAAGCTATGACAGTTAGGTACCCACCTGGTCAGGATGGAAGTCCGGGACCTACGACAGTATGGATAACAACCCTTGATCTGATAGAAGGAGAAGCCACTTCCCCTTGGCAACGGGCAGCCATTGTTGGTGATTGCCCTAACGGTTTCGGCCGTAACGCTGAGCCATGGGATATCAGTTTCGTAAACCCTGATCTTACGATTCATCTGCATCGTGATCCCGTGGGACCATGGATTGGTCTTCAGATTGTTTCCAGGTGGGAACCCACCGGCCACGGAATAGCTGAAGCGCTGATGTTTGACACTGAAGGTGCGGTTGGTCGAGTTGTGCAGACCCTGTTGCTTCGCCCCACTGTCGACAGCGAGTTGGGGCGTCCTGCAGACTCAGCGTCTCCCTGAGGCCTGCTTCTTTTCTCAGGTTGATGCGCCTTATTCCCTATTATTTTCGGCGAAAGATGGCACAAGAACCACTTGGGTAATACCTCGGGGCCGCAATTTCGCAGTACAGAGCCTCTCGGCTCTTTTGATTTATTGGACAGGCCCCAGTACTAGTAGCGGATAGCCCACCATCAAGAACGAGATGGCTCAGCCACCTGGGAGACAAGTGGTCGTGGCCGCCAGATGGATGCAACTGCAGCTAAAACGGCCGGCCACACAGCAAAGGCAACAAGGGCACTGCGGTAACTACCGAACATGTTGGCCCCAATTGAGAGCACCAGAGCCCCAAGAGCAGAGTTCACCACTACGACCATATGCAACATGCCGGCCACGGCACCGAGCTGACGTAGGCCAAAGAGCTTTGGGAGGAGCGCGCTGTTGACGGCAGATCCACCCCCGGTGCAGATACCCACCCCAACGGCATACGCAAAAACGGTCACACTTGTGGAACCGGCGCCACCCAATGCACAACTTCCCGCCAACAACAGAGACACCATTGCCGGCAAGAAGTACCGAAATCTTCGATCAGAGGCCCATCCAAGAACTAGACCTCCTCCAATGGCTCCGACGGCCTGAGGAAGAAACATGGCAGCAGCCCGAGATGCGGAATAGCCGAGTTCACCCAACACATTTGTTTGGTGGAACACCATTGCAGTTATGAGGAGGCTGTTAGCCGATACAACGGCAGCCATCACCCAAAACGCGTGTGACCGAAGTATGTCCGCACGACTGGGTGCCCAGCCAACCTCTACTGAGGGGTGTGGCTTCTTCTCAGCCGTCCCATCGGGCACCTGCCCCAAATCAGCTGGTCTATCAACCATTCCAAAGCGAGCGATGGAAAGCACCACAACAAAGACGACAAGCGCTGCCGCCATCCAGGTGAAGCGCCAGCCCCAAGCCGATATACCGAGTGAAAGCAGGAATGGCACCACCGCCATCCCTGCAGCGGTACCCGTCATAGTGAGGCCCAACGCCAAGCCGCGACGCCGTTCAAACCAGTGTGATACCGACACCTGGGCCACCAGGGACATGGCGCCTTGGCCGAGTAGACGAATACCGAAGAAACCAAGAGCCAACCAAGCCACGTGTCGGATCGCCGACATATGAAGCAACGCAAGGGCGAAGCCTGAAACCACCACAGTTAGAGCTCGACGGACACCCACTTCATCGACCCAACGACCTACCGGCGGGAGCATCATCGACGCTGCCAACGTCCCAACAAGATAGGCCGTAGACACTGCGGCATCAGACGTCATTAGATCAGAGGCCATTGGCTCGCGAAACACCGATACGCCAATGGACTGACCCGGCCCGGACAAAGCCCCAACGACACTAGCCAGTCCCACCATCTTCCAGCCGTAGAATCCCTCGGGGGAGCGAGATGGCGCAGGTTGCGGCGAATATTTGCTCACCACCGGACGCTAGTGCTCAAATCAGCAAAGGCTGGGAGACTCCTGACATGTGGGCCCCCTCGAGTACCCGTCGGCCTTGGCGCTTAATCGGTGTCGTTTGTGTCGCCCTGACAGCGGCCGCATGTGGTAGCAGCGGTCAGGCTGCCACTCCACCAAAGAAACCTCTTTCCTCCTTGAGTAGCCAAATGCCTGCACCAAGTTCTACTCTTCCAGATTCTGTCGCGGAGTACGGCACATGTCAGGTGATGGGTTCTTCAGTCGATGGGTCAGAGATCTTTCTGGAGTTGCACTCCGTCCTCGGGGCCGGCGACTACTTCGTCACCTATGCCCTCCGCGACAAATCTGGCACCATCCTCGAAATCGTGACACGTGAAATCAACCTGAACGAAGAAGAAGTGCTGGCCTACTGGGACAGTCTTCCAAGCGGGTCAAAGGCGATCGTTACCTGCGATATCCGCAGTGTCGAAAATGGGCCAGAAATCTGCACGGCCGGCCATGGGTGCACCATCTTGACGGCACCCTCGTCGGCTATCCACATTTAGAAGACCGGGTATTCAACAAGATTTAGTCTTGCTTCTTTCAACTACCTGATACGGCAACCGCAACCATGATCGATGGTTACGAACGACCCTCAGTGCAAGTGAACAGACCACTTGGGTGGTCGGCGGTCAATGCGGCACCCTCAGCCCATCGTGGTGCAGTACAGCGGCTCAATTACCGCTGTAAGACGTTTATCGAGCGGCGCAGCATCCTTGCGAGGGAATTCATCGTCATCGCGATACTTCTTAGCCATTGTGTCGAGGAACTCGACAGCACTCTCTGCCTCCCAGCCCACTAGACGACCACGGACCTCTAAGTACCGCTCGTCGTTTGCGGGATCTGTGGCCGAAAGAGCGACACGACCATCAACGCAAAGATTGCGCCACTTCTGGCGACCCTCGACGTGAGGAAACCTGATGTGTGTACCATCGAAATCTGCCCAGACCGGAGACACATGCGGTGCACCGTCAGGCCCGATAGTCGCAACATGCCATATTGCTGGCAGTCCAAAAAGGTCCTGATGTGATGAAGGAATGACATGCATGTTCGGACGTTACCCCAAGACAAAATGAGGTAGGTCCAATTTGGTTTACCCGCAACACCCTTTGTTGCCGGAGGACCACCACGGATGGAGTACCAACAAAGGACCAAGGTCTTAAGTCGGATCCGCCTCACCTTGCAGATCTCACTTCTGTCGGCCGACCACCAGCATTCAGATCGGTACCTCGCCGTTTAGTCGCATGCAACTAGCCAATAATGACCTAGTGCACCACACTTAAGCATTACGCCAAACTCCGAACCGACCACCAGCGCCTCAGGATCGCCAAAGCCGGCAGGAGTCCTATCACCGTCGCCCCGTACCCGAGCGATGGGAACGTCGTAACCGCAAGGACCAGACCGGAGGTCACCCCGGCTGAGGCACCACCAGCGGTCATACACATGTCGGCCAACCCTTGGATTCCGATGCGGTCTGGGCCATCAAACGTTCGGACAAGCAGTGCAGAAGATGCAATCAGACCACAACTCCAACCGATTCCGATCAAAAACATGCCTACGAAGGCTCCGACCGAATGGTGGGCCTCATTTCGAGCCGCAAGAACGGCACCGACCGCCAATAAAATGCTCCCAACTGCGATCATTCGGTGCGAACCCAGACGGTCAACTAGTCGTCCCACTAGGGGCGAAAATGCATACATCCCGATGATGTGCAAAGAAATGCAATAGCCGATTGTCTCCAACCCGTGGTCGCCGGCCCGCATATGCAGCGGCAGCATCGTCATGAGGCCCACCATCACCACGTGTCCGACCACCATTGCCCCAACGGCCAGTCGGCCTTCGGGGTTCAGAAGCACAGGACGAATAAAGGACCGGAGCGGGGCCCGCTCAGCTGCCCGCCCAATTCCTCCCGACACCATCAAGGGATCGGGTCGTAAGAATAAATGGATGATCAGTGCTGCCACGCAGAACAAGATCGCAGACAAAAGATACGGACCGGAGAGCTCTTTGAGCCCCAACGATGTCCCAATCGATCTAATTGGGCCAAACCCCAGTACCGGTCCAAGTACTGAGCCGAACGTCGACGCCCAGATCAGGGTTCCAATTGCGGCCCCCGGTTCTTCTGCTAGGTCAGCCGAGGCAAACCGTGCAGCCATGTTCGAGGCGTAACCGAGGCCGATTCCCAGCATTCCCAGCACCAGCAGGGGATACCAACCGATCTGGGCCGAAGTCAGGCACAGAACAGCGCCGAGTGCTGCAAGTAAGTAACCGCCAGAGATCCCCGGGCGTCGACCTCGTTCGGCCATGACTCGAGCTAATGGAATAGCGCTAATTGCTGCCCCCATGGTCAGGCAGGACGCTGCGATCCCACCTAGCAACTCACTGTTCGCCAGCTCTTCACCCAAGATGGCAGCCGAACTGTAGGAACTGCTCATAGCCGCTCCGCCAGGAACTATTCCCACCATCAACGTTTGCAAGGTCCGTTTTTGAATTTTGGCGCGGTCTGCCGTTGGCGCGGTTGGCTTTGTGGCCTGCTGCATTCGGGGAGCGTAGAGGCCGGAAGGACTCAAGCGTTTGACCCAGGAGGTACCGTCACCCGCATGCCAGCTTTTGCCTGCTTCGATGTTGAGACCACTCGACTTGATCCTCAGTCAGGACACATCATTGAAATCGCCGTCGTACGAGTTGCACGAGATGGCACCGCAGCGGGGGAGTGGACAACATTGATCAACGCCGGAACAGGTGATGTCGGCCGCACCGACATCCACGGCATTCACCCCGAGTGGCTACCAGAGGCCCCACAGTTCTTGGAGATAGCCGGGGACCTTGCTGAAGAATTCACTGGGTGCATTCCCGTTGCCCACAACGCGTCTTTCGATATCAGCTTTATCGCAGCGGAGTGGTACCGGGCGGGCCTTGGCTCTTTATACCTTGACGCATTAGACACCCTGTCAATGGCGAGGTCGCTTGGTCTCCCTGGGCGCCTTAGTGAGCTGTCTACAGCCCTTGGGGTGTCGTTAGATGACGCTCACCAAGCACTAGGAGACGCGCGCGCTCTTGCCATGGTGTTGGTGGCCCTGCTGGACAACGGCGCACAGCACCGACCAGTACCAGCGTTCGAAGCACCTCCACTGACGCCGCTACCTAGCCGGCGCTACCGGTGCAGACCAAGGAACCGAGGCCTTGGTCCGGCTGGTCCCATCTGACCAATCTTCTAGATCGGTTGTCCTCGATCCCTAGTTCAGCGAGCAATCATCTGGGTAACCAGCTAGCAGGCCCAAGAAACCCTGTTGGCGCCCCAGAACGTCTCGCCATAGTTGCGCCGGTTCGGGCGTAAAGGCATCTTCCTCACATGATTCAACGACGATCCATCCACCTGCAGCCAACTCAGCTTCCAACTGGCCAGAATCCCAACCGGCGTATCCGGAAAAAAGGCGGACTTGGTCAATCTCCGGAACATCTGTTGGGTCCATATGGAGGTCGACCACGCCGAGGTAGCCCTGCAGGACACTGAGTCCCTCACTTGGTTGGCCTGAACCGCAGCCCAGCCCGATTATCGAATTGTCCGAGACCGGTCCACCACGGTGAAGGCGTCCCGGGTAAGCCAGGCGCTCGGCCCATCGGGGAACAGCCTCACCGCCAGCCACTAGCCGCGGGTGGTTCAGAACAACTCCCAGTGCGCCTTGCTCCGTGTGTTCGAGCACCAAAACAACTGAGCGAGCAAAGTTCGGATCGCGGAGTTCCGGCGTGGCTACCAAAAGCCGCCCTCGAATTGACCTGTTCACTCCAGTGTCTTTCGTAGTTGCGTGTTCGTCTGAGACAAAGCCTCACCAAGAAGCGCATTGGCACCCGAACGTTCCAGAACTCCGACTAGTTGGCCACCTGCTAACTCTGTGTAGATGCCAGTGGTGTTGATCGTGGCGTGGCCGAGAAGGCCCTGTATCGCATTCATTGGTATACCCTCTGCCGCCAACTGCACTCCAGCCGTATGCCGAAGCGAATGAGGTGAACGATCTCGCAGTCCGGCTTCACGGTTTAGCAGTCGTAGCCAATAGCGCAGACGCTGGTAGGTGAATCGCTCACCGGTGTTGGTGACGAAGAGGGGGTCACTCGTCGTCGCTCGCCCAAACCGTTGCGCCCTCTCGAGCTGCCATCGACTGTTTGCTTCGAGAAGTTCGCGAGATAGAGGGAGTCGGCGGATCCGTCGACCTTTGCCCACGACGTGCAGAATCCATGTCGGTCTGCTCACCGAGTCCACATCACCCTCGCCAGCTGAACCGAGTCCAAGCCCTTCCTTAGCGAGCCAACCAAGATCTGCATTGATCATCTCGGCAGACCTCAGACCCAGGACAGCGAGAAATGAGCACATAGCGAGGTCTCTCGTTGGCCAGCGAATTCGAGACCCCTTCGGGCCTCCGTTATCTTGAACCGAGGCATTGGGGCGGCGACTGGATGCCTCCTCGTAGAGCCTTTGTAGGTCGGCCGGACGGTAGTACTCCGGATCGACTTGCGGCACATCCAATTTGGCTACCTTCCGGATTCGAGCGATATCCGGCACCACAGATAAGTGTCTGTCGGCAATGCAGAAGTCAAAAAATGACTTGAGGGCCGCCAGAGTCTGATTGAGTGTTGCTTTGGACACATCAGGTGCAGCTCGCATAGCGCGCACCGTGTCGGTCAAGCTTGCCTGGTCCAGGCTGTCAGCCCTAAATGCCGGCGCTTGGATGTCGGCAAAGATAAGGACCCTCCGAACCCCCTGGCTGTAAGCACGGACCGTATGGGGAGGCTTATCCTCGTAGAGAGGAAGCCAGGCTAACCACTCGTGAAAGATCGGTGGCATAACCTCGGCGGTAGGTAGTTCCCTGTATCCCATGTGGTTTTGCTCTTTCATGCCGCTCAACTAATAGATAATATTCGTTATCTTTACAGACGAGATGCAGAGTCAGTCGGATCCCCGAGCAAGGATCCTCTCCCCAAGTGGTCCGGCATCGAATCTTCAGCACCACTCTGAGGGTGCCCGTGCGCGCCGGAGCCCCAGAACTAGGCTCTTACCGCCGGACTCTGGGGCTCCGCTTCACAAGATGAATGAGTTTCCTACGGAGTGCCATCCAAAATGTCAGTCAGGGGTTCAATCACTCCGGCGTCCGTGCCATTGTCGACAAACATTGAAAGCCGGAACGAATCTGTGGCATCCAACTTGTCTGGCCCCAAGGATGCGAAGGGCGCCAGTGGAAGCTTGAACTGAGGCATTGATTCTGCAGCCCCACGGAATGAGTCGTGGGTAAGCTTCGCTCCCGCCTTGCTGGCGATCAGTTCGAACATTCGCAGGTTGTTGCAGTAGCTCATGATCGACCGCCACCACTTCTCCACCCCATCCTCATGCGTGTTGGGCGACCCGACCTCAATCTCGGGATGACGCGCTTGGAACGGCTTGATGCACAACTCTTGAACCTCGTCCTCCTCGAGCTGCTCCTGCTCTGTCAGGCCCGTGAGGGTCACAGCACCCTCAACCATGTCGGGGGTGACATTGCTGAGGTTGGTGAGAGACTCGTTGTTGTACGGGAAGTACTCCACATCGACACCGGCCCAGAACAGGCCTCGGAAGCCGGCGCGGTCACCTCCTGAGAATACGACAGCCTGGGCGCCCGAAGACCGAACCCGCTCGGATACGACCTCCCACCACGCGTCCTCGGCCTCGGTATCCCCCACCGTGACCTCGCTGATGGCTTCCAAGACCACGTCGACGCCTAATGCACTCAGTGTGGCCACACCTGCGTCATAGGCGCCCTGACTGGCCGTGGCGCCAACGATTGCCACCTTCTTGCCCTCCAGGTAGCCATTCTGGTCAAGTAGAGACAGGTAGACCTCCATTCGGCGTTCTGTGGCCGTACCGGACTCCAACCATGGGGCTGACACTTGGGCGAGACGTTCGGCGGTTATGCGTCCTCCGATCAAGATGGTTTCCTGCTGTCCGGGAATGCAGATATTGGAAATCTCAGCCGGACCAACGAAGCCGCCGAGGACAGCGAAGGTCTCAATGTCACCGGCCACCTCCAGGCAGACGCTGTCGGCGCTGATACCCAAGCCAGGAATAGCGCTGTATGGGCGTACCGCATCGAGTACCACCTGCCGGCCGTTGATGCCGCCCCTGTCGTTCAGATCAGCAACTACGGACTCCCACACCAGAGTCTGGTCACCCCAGCCATTAGGTGAGAAGCCGTTCTCGACCAGCCAGTCAAAGTCGATGGTGGTCGCCGCTATATGGATCGAGTCCTCGGTCACTCCTCTCCATGAAGCGGTCAACGGCTCCTCAACCGGAAGCACGGTACCGACTTGGAACGATCCGCCTGGTGCGTACTCGTAGACAACGTTGGCGTTGGACGCCGGAATGTCACTCGAGTCGCCGTGACCAATCACCGTGATCTTCTGAGAACCACAGTCACCAAAAGCGTCACAACTAATCAGACCAATAATGCCCGAG